>NZ_NPMN01000034.1 GCF_002266425.1 Tissierella sp. P1 | reverse complement strand
TCATCAATGCTAATCCTGGAATCGATCCAAATAGATTGCAAATTGGTCAAGTAATATGTATACCAAGATCGATACCACCTACACCTCCATGCCCTAATGGATTCCTCTATACAGTAGTTGCTGGGGATACTTTGTTTTCAATTGCCCAAAGGTTTAATGTAACTGTTCAGGCAATTATAAACGCGAATCCAGGAATTGATCCAAATAGATTGCAAATTGGTCAAGTAATATGTATACCGAGAAGATGTTTTACTGTTTGTATATAAATACTTCTAACTAATATAATTGTAAAAACAAAAGCCCAATAATTTGGGCTTTTGTTTTTTCATTGTTCAATTTTTTAAGATGGACGAATTACTCCGCAAGCTATTCTTTTTCCTGAATTACCAGCTGGCTGTGTTCTATAATCATCGGGGTTCTGATGGATTATAACCGATCTACCTATAATATCCTCAGGTTTAAACTTATCTGTAAAAAAGCTCATTCTGGCATAGCGTTATTTGAAAATAAAACGGGAAAATCTCCAATATGGTTTCCATGAGGTTGATTTGTTGGATTGTAGTGTTCTCCTGCTGATTCAAATGGATTTTCCGGATTCGTAACCTCACATATTCCCTTCTCATGTATATGGAATCCATGTGGTCCTATAGGTTGGTTATTACCTTCAGCAGGTTTATATAATGGTAATCCCCAGACTTCTACACTCACCTCTGTACCACCTTCTACATCATCAAAAAATATTATGCCGTGTAAATTCGGATACAAATTTCCACCCTTTATTCTTGCATATGCCTTTGTTCTATTTTCATGACACATTACTTATTCCTCCCTTCAAATATATAATATGAATGGAGTTTATAATAGGTGTAATATAGATATTTTTACATGAAAAATGGATAGTATTTTTTATGTGAATCACAGTATTTCGATATAGTGGCATAAAAAAATAAATTAATCATATTTGTCTTAGTTAATATTCCACCTATAACCTTCGAATTAAGATACCTTTCATATAAGCTGAATTATTATGAGTATGATAAATCTTTTCTTTTTCTTCTTCTGTACATCCAATTAGCATCTTAATTTCTGAATCTTTTTTCATTAAATCTATGGTACAGATTATGGCATCTATTCTTTGTTCCTTATGGGTTCCCATCCAGACATCAATTCCATTCCCATCCATTGATACAG
This sequence comes from Tissierella sp. P1, assembly GCF_002266425.1. Taxonomy (GTDB): domain Bacteria; phylum Bacillota; class Clostridia; order Tissierellales; family Tissierellaceae; genus Tissierella; species Tissierella carlieri. The sequence goes on along the minus strand of NZ_NPMN01000034.1, from coordinate 35,820 downwards.
TATCCCTTAAATAACCATAATCTACTTCATAAAGAAAATCTGGATATTTTGGATGTACTGTTCCTTTTGGTCTATCAATAATAACCTCAGATTTCTGCATAAGGCAATCTAATGCATTCCAAAATTCTATGTTATATTCCATAATACTTCCTCCACTTACATAAATAGTTATTGATCTTAATATATAAGTGTTGATATAAAATAAGCTTTTATATATTAAAATCAAAATACTATATTTACTATTGAAAAATTTGCTTTATTATTTTAATTCATATTCATTATTAAACCCATACTAATGTTATAAATCTACCAAATCGTGCAGGCTATGCAATTTTAAAAAGTTCTCCAAGATTTTATTCAAACAATAACCTAATAACTGACCTTTGTTCTGCATCTATAATCTTTCCACTAGGTATCACATGAAATAAAATTTCATCCCTTTGCCACAATCCGCCAATTGGTCGTAACATATAATATGCACATCTTTTTAGCATTTCAAATTGCATATTTAAATCATCTGCGCTATACATTTGATTAATAATATTAAATAATTCTGGATCATTATTTTCAATATAGTTCAAATGTACTTTGGGTTTTCCTATTTCTAATTTTTTTATTCTTGCATAACATTGCAAAAACCAATCAAAAGAGGAAAATATGAAATACTTAGAATATAATTCATTTTCATATAATCTATGTTCTAATTTGTCTATGATATGCTGAAATGTGAACCTAAAAGTATTTATCTCATAGTCTGATAAATATTCTGGAGCTTTCCAAGTCTTTTTTATTTTATCTAAAACATCTTTGGTTATATTATTTCTATCAAAAAGTATTTTACAATTTAGATGGACCAATAGAAACTCATTTAAAGGAGAATCTGCTAAAAAATCATCCACAGATAAAAGCATACAATCTATGGGTATTCCACCTATATGGAAATGTAACCCTGTAAAATTATGAGATATAGGTTTGTTAAATATAACAGTTAAATCGTAATCTCCACCAATACTCATATCACTATGTGCCCTACCACCGTACTCAACAATTCCTACAATGTCATCTTTCTTTTTCAGATGTTCAATAAAACTATCAATATCCTTAAATGAGTTAATATCCTTTAACATATGTTCACCTCCTAGATTAAATACATACAATCTCCATCTCTTTAGGTACTCTAAATATTGTTAGTTAATCTTTGTATTAATTTTTCTAATCTTCTTATCTTAGTCTCCTCTTTCTTTGATTCTTCGATCTTATTGATCTCTTCTCTTTTAATGTAGTATGGCAACTCATTAAATCTTGAATTTGCAATTGGATTACTTCTAATCTTCTCTAAGATATAGTTAGGTATATCCAAAACTCTCTCCTGAACATCAGGCTTTAAAACTACATGGATGCTATCCCCTATTTCTTTTTTACATATTGATTTTATTTTCTTATTATAAACCATATAATGTCCATTTTTACTAGGTAACAATGTACCCGAAAAGGGATGCCCATCAATTATAGCTTGTACATTGAATCTACTTCTAGTTCTATACTCTTCTTCTATAGAAAACGGGATATAAAATACTATCCACTCCATTTTACCCTCAAGTTTTTGTAAAACTGCATTGAATTCTTTACTCATATTAATTCTCATAACCTTTCTCTTATTTGATCTAATATAAATTATATCTAGTTTCAATAAAATTTAGATTGCTGAATTAATTCAACATTTTAATAGCCTTATATCACTCGTTGTGCTTTTAGATCATGATATTTCAGAAGAAATTCTTCCACAATTTCTTTAATTGTGGAACTCAAATTTGATGGTATCATATCCAATGGGAAAAAGCATGCATCTCTCCCTTCACTTGGATCGACAACAATTTCTCCGGAATAATCCTTACATAAATATGTAATAGTGACATTGTAAACTTCATTCCCGTCTGGGTATTTGTAATATAGGTTCTCACCCGAATAAACATTAAAAAGCTTTAGTTCTTCACATACTAGTCCTACCTCTTCTAAAACTTCACGACTTGCTGTTTGTTCAAAACTTTCACCTAATTCCATTGCCCCACCTGGCAATCCCCACCAATCCCTGTCAATACGATGATGCAACAAAATTTGGTCTTGATCATTTAACAAAATAACGTTTGCTCCACACATAATTATTGGTCTTGTTCCTATTAATTTTCTTAAATCCCCAATATAATCTGCCATAATCATACCTCCAAATCACTTCTTATTTCAATCTGCACAGGACATACAATTTCATACTGCTAAGAAAAACCTTAATATAAACATACAGTGAACGATGGTGGCTTATGATAGATAATTAAATCCTGCATATTAATTTTTCTAAAGCGATCAAATTATGTTCCCATTTTAGAATTTCTTTTGCCTGATTATATGAACACCATTTATATTCTTCATGTTCATCAGATAGTTTTATATTAGTTATGTTGTTAATTTCAACAGTGAAACAATAATCTTGCATCTCCATTAATTCACCCTCTTTTATCTCCCTATATGTAAATGTATAATCTAAATCTAAAATAGACTTAATGTTACTTATACCTGTTTCCTCAAATACCTCTCGAATAACCGTTTCTATTAAATTTTCTCTGCTTTCAACCCCACCACACACTGGCTGCCAATAACCGCCTCTTTCCGGGATTCGTTTTAAAATTAAAATCTTAAAAGATGGATTCTTACTAAAAATAAATGCTTGTATATTAGTTCTTTTAATCATAGCTATTTAAACTCCTTTTTTAAGTCTTCCATCAGACTTCCACCTTCTCCCATAATGTCACTCTACATTAAATACTATTCTATATTTTCTTTCAAACTCCTTCTTTTTAAATTAAATATTTCCAAAGCTAAAAAGACAAGTAATTTATTTACTTATTTTTTTAATAAAGTCAACGACTATCTCATTTATATTAGGATATTTAAAAAATATCACCGTAGGGTAGCATCCTATAAACAAATTCACCTTTTATCTAAAATAAATCATATAGTTTTCCATATTTATTTCTTACTATATGATTTATAGCTATTATTTCCTTATATATTAACTTTTCAAGGAATATATACTGCTTTGTAGTTAGTTTATATATAGTATTAAGAGAGATTATATTAGATAGGTATAAGCAACTTATCTTTTCTATGTTATTGTTATTGAATAATTTTATATTATTTTTCACATATTATTCATTGATAAACAATAAATAGTATAGTATGATATTGGTATAATATATTGAAAGGAGTTGTTATTAATTATGAAACATACAAAAAGAGTGAATTTTCTAAAAGGATTACTAAATATCATAGGTGGCTTTATTTTATTGTTTCTCATGCTTTCAATTTTAAATTGTATTGTGTTCTTTCATGATAAAGGAGCAAAAAACACTATACTATCTATAATATTTTCTCTGATATTTTTTGGCGGATATTTTATGACTATATTCACTTTAAGAAAAATCCTTAACTCAATATTGGAAAAAAATCCTTTTATTCCTGAAAATATTATTTGCCTTAGAAAAATTGGGTATTATATACTTTCTATTGGACTAATAGATGCCATCGTCAATTATCCAAAACTAAATAATATTGGTTTTAATATACTTCTTACTTCTCATGGCTCTTTAAAGCCCATAATATTTCTATATATCAGCCTTAGTCTTTTAGCCTTTATATTAGCTGATGTTTTTAAAATGGCTATAGACATCAAAGAAGAAAATGACTTAACAATATAGGGGTGATTATTTTGATTATTGTAAATCTAGATGTAATGATGGCTAAGAGAAAGATTTCTCTTTCTGAATTGGCAGAAAGAGTTGGAATCACAAATTCAAATTTATCAATTCTTAAAACTAATAAGGCAAAAGCTATTCGATTTTCTACATTAGAAGCTATTTGTCGTGAGTTACAATGTCAGCCAGGAGATATATTAGAGTACAAGGAGGATGATTAATAATCAAGACATATCTATAATACATTTTTGTCTTCAAGATAGATAATAACTCAACAAATAAAAAAGTATTAGATATGAACTATCGTATCTAATACCTTTTCATTTCTGATAAACTATAAATAATATTTATCTGGAATTGAGTTTTTCTATTGTTGTATTATATAACGCCTCATATCTCTTATTGATGCCACTCACTCAATTTTATAATTCAAATAGAGTATTCAAATTTCTTGGAATTGCTTTATACCATTCATCAATTCCAAGTATATATTTTTGTTTTAAATTCCTCTCAAAAAGAGTCTATATGCCTACTTTCTAATAACATATTAGTTTCTTCTTCTGTAAATGATATATATTCAATAATATTATCTCTTTGCCCATAGTTCATAGGACATATTTCAATAGCAATCTTTTAAAATTGTTTTTTCATATTGACCATCCTTTTCTCTATATTGCAAAGCCCTTATCTATGATTTTCACAAGCCTTTAATATTTTCAATAGCTTATTATTTTCTCAGATATTCATATTCTATAATTTTGACAACAAAGCCTGTATTCTCACAGTACAATCAATTTTTCTATCTATAGTTTTTCTCCATGAATTTGACAATGGAAAATGGACTTTATCTTTAACTGCTTGTCCCATATCCCAAAAACCATCTTCAGATATATTCTCATTAATCCAATCAACAAAATATTTACACTTACTTGGAAATAAGGAGTAGGAACTTAAAAGTTCACATGCCGTTATATATTTACTTGCTAATTTGGAACAGAATTTATCTGGAACTGTCTTGAGACAACTATCATAGATATAATATATCCCATTCTCTGAATTCATAATATAATCTAAAAATTTTGATTCAATATCACTAGGCAGGTATCCAGCTAGCAGAGCTATTACATAAAAATTTTGGAATCCCCACATATGTTTTCCCTTAGATGACTTATGAATTTCGTAATAGGCTTCCTTGTAGCATTCATGACTATAGTTATCTTTTGAAAATGCATAAGTTATAATTTTTGACCAGTTCTTAGCTATTTCTACAGCTAGTTCATTTGATGGATCAATAATTAACATCCATGTTGCTACAAATAATCTTGTTAATAAGTCCCAATCATGCTTTTTTTCTTTGTAATCTCTCAAATCTACTTCCCTAAGTAAATATCTCTCCATATAACTAAAAGCTTTTTGTATTGGTTGGTCCTCTTTGTCTAGTCCTAATATTAGTAATCTACGAAGTGCTTGTTCTGTTGTCATTATTGACTGAGAAAATTGGCTCATGCTATGAAATTGACCCCATGAACCATCTTCCCACTGTAAGTTTACAATATCATTAACCCATTTAGTTTCTAAAACTTCTTTTTTAGCATTTGCCAATTTTACATTAACCTTGTTTAAATTTATTACATCACGCATTAAACGATATTTAGGTATAGGGTCTAAATTATCTTTCATTATCTCTTCAGCTGTAATCATATATCTATCCTCCCAACACTATTAATCTTTTTTCTGGACTTCAATGATAATATTATTCTATATTTTTTTCCAAATCCCTTCTTTTTAAGTCAAATATCTCAAAAACGAAAAATAAATAATTAAATTACTTATCAATTAGATAAAATCAAGAATATGCCCTATTTTGAATTTACCTCTCTATAATTAATATATCTTTCCAATAAATCTTTGTTATCATAAAAAAAATTATATAAGATTTCAATGTTTTCAACAGTACTAGGTGAAATATAATGCTCTATCAACTCCGTTTGCACTAAAGTATTTTCTTTACATCCAATAAAGGATAAAAAATTTTCTATAATATTATGTCTAATTAATAGAAATTCACCTTCTCTTTTACCCTTTTCTGTTAAAGTTATAATCCCATATTTCTCATAGTTAACTAATCCTAGCTCTCCAAGTTTCTTAACCATTTTTGAAGCTGAGGAATCTTTTACATTTAATAGACTAGCTAATGTATTTACCCGAATATATGCTTCCTCTAGGCTATTTCTATATATCATTTCAAGATAGTCTTCTAAAGCAGGAGTAAGTGAGCCTTTGCCATATTCTTTTAGCTCATATCCTCTTACTGTATGAAATTTACTATTCAATATTATCACCGCCAAATTTTTATCTAATAATTTATATCTTTTATATATATACGAGTAACACTTCAAAAGTATTTGACATATTTTGGTGTAGAGAAAGTTTTTTTCCCAAGACTAAATTTCATTATTTATTAGGAGGTTTTTTATATGAATAATATTTATATTCCACTTAGTTCATTATCAATTGGTGAAAAGTGTAAAGTCAAGGAATTAATATCCGATGGTCTAACAAGAAGACGAATGTTAGACTTAGGGTTAATCTGCAATACAGTAGTAGAGTCTCTACATCAAAGTCCTTCTGGTGATCCTGTTGCCTATCTCATTAGAGGAGCTGTAATAGCCCTTCGTTCTGAAGCAGCCTCTATGATCTTAGTAGAAAAAATTTGAATTAGGGGGAAAGATTATGGGTTTAACGAACACATCTACAGGGTTAGAAGTTCTTGAACAAGAGCTTAAAATTGAGAAAACCACTTCCACAGATAAAATCATTGCATTAGCTGGCAACCCTAATGTAGGAAAATCTACGGTTTTTAATAACTTAACAGGACTAAATCAGCATACTGGCAACTGGCCAGGAAAAACTGTTACTAATGCTCATGGAAATTATTATCATAAAGATAATAATTTCATTCTAGTAGATATCCCGGGTACCTACTCTTTAATGGCAAATTCTATAGAAGAAGAAGTTGCTAGAGATTTTATATGTTTTGGAAATCCAGATGCAACAGTGATTGTAGTAGATGCTACTTGCTTGGAAAGAAATCTAAACCTCGTCTTACAAACTCTAGAAATTACTTCTAAAGTAGTAGTATGTGTTAATCTTATGGATGAAGCAAAGAGAAAGAATATATTTATAGACTTAGAAGAATTATCAAAACAATTAGGAGTTCCTGTAGTCGGAACTAGTGCTGTTAAAGGGAGAGGGTTACAGAATTTAATGGATTCAGTTTATGATGTTGCTTTTAATGAGTTTTCATTAAATCCTTTAAATATCCAATATGAAGAATTAATTGAAAAAGCTATATCAAAAGTTGAATTAGTACTTAAGCCAATAATTCAAGATAAACTAAATACTAGGTGGGTTGCATTAAAACTTATAGATGGAGATATTACATTATTAAACTCTATAAATAAATATCTTGGCTTTAATTTAAATGAGCAAAATGAAATAATAAATGAAGTTCATAATTCAAGAAATTTTCTAGATACAGAGGGGATTAGTCACAATATCCTACGTGATAAAATCGTTAGTCATTTAGTAAATATGGCAGAGAGTGTCAGTAATAAGGTTGTTTCTTTTGAGAACAAGAACCATAATAATTTTGATAGAAAAATAGATAAATATCTTACATCTAAAAATTTGGAATTCCAATTATGATATTTCTCCTAGCTATAGTTTTCTGGCTTACTATTACCGGCGCTAATTATCCTTCTGAGATGCTTGCTAAGGGATTATTTTGGCTTCAAGATAGATTTACAGACTTTTTCATTTGGTTAGATACCCCTGCATGGGTACATGGAGTATTAATTATGGGAATTTATCGAACATTGGCTTGGGTGGTCTCTGTTATGCTTCCACCAATGGCTATATTTTTCCCATTATTTACATTGCTTGAAGACTTAGGGTACTTACCTAGAGTTGCTTTTAATCTAGATAATTTCTTCAAAAAATCTTGTGCTTGTGGAAAACAGGCCCTGACCATGTGTATGGGTTTCGGTTGCAATGCTGCTGGCATAATTGGCTGCAGAATAATTGATTCGCCGCGAGAACGACTTATAGCCATAGTCACTAATAATTTTGTACCTTGTAATGGAAGATTTCCCATATTAATAGCAATTATTTCTATGTTCTTCGCAGGATTTTTAGATGGACCTCTTAAATCTATAATATTAGCATTAATCCTAACGGGAGTTATAGTTCTTGGAGTTATAATGACATTAATAGTATCAAAATTACTGTCCAATACAATACTTAAAGGTATTCCTTCTAATTTCACTTTAGAATTACCACCTTATAGAAAGCCACAAATAGGCAAAATAATAGTCCGCTCAATTTTTGACAGAACATTATTTGTATTAGGTCGGGCAGTAGCAGTGGCTGCACCTGCGGGACTGATTATATGGATAATGGCAAATATTTATATTGGAAATTCAAGCATTTTAACTCATTCCGCAAATTTTCTTGACCCATTTGCAAAATTAATTGGATTAGATGGTTATATCTTAATGGCATTTATTTTAGGCTTTCCTGCAAATGAAATAGTTATCCCAATAATAATCATGAGTTATATGGCTACGGGTTCTCTTCTTGAATTAGATAGTCTAGTGCATTTGAAAGATCTTCTTATTTCTAATGGATGGACTTGGCTAACCGCTGTATGTGTAATGCTATTTTCATTAATGCATTGGCCATGTGCTACTACGTGTTTGACTATCAGGAAGGAAACTCAAAGTCTTAAATGGACTGCTATTTCTTTTCTAGTACCAACCATTATTGGAATTGTAGTTTGTTTCTTAGTTGCAAGTACAGTAAGATTAGTAGGTCTAATATAAGTAAAACAAATAATAATAAAGGAAAGAGGCATTTGTCACAGGTCATTATATCAAATACCTCTTTCCCTTATTAAATTAAAGATTTATATTATATCAAAAATATGGTCATTTCTATTAATTATGAAACTATAAATTTGATATAAATGGAACTTTATGTATCGCCTTTCTAGCTTAAATTTGTTTTTATTGTACATGCCGCAATTTATTTCTATATTTCAATGGTGTAGTTCCAATAAGCCGCTTAAAGGCCATATTGTAATAATTTTGATTATTATATCCTACAGCAAGTGCAACTTCTAATATAGATAAATTTGTATGATGTAATAATTTTTTACTCTTTTCTATTCTAATTTTATTAACATAATTTGAGTATGTTATACCAGTTTCTTTTTTAAATAAATTGCAGAAATAACATTTATTTAAACCCAAGAATTCTGATATTATATCTAAGCTTAGAGACTCCTCATAATTGCTTTTAGTGAAATCCATAGCTCTCCTTATATGAAAACTATAAATTTTATTATTGTTAATATTATTTATATTCATAATATATCCCTTCCTTTTATTTAAATTATCTAAATATAGTTATAAAAAAGTAAATATAGTTAAGATTTATAATTTACTAACTGCTAAAATACTTTTAATTGATAATGATTATCACTTTCATTTGTGTTAATTATTATATCAAAATTTATTGCTCTATGTCAATTTATAGAATTACTAAGGAGGCATTATGAAAAAAAGATATTTATTGTTCGTACTAATTATTTTATCTGTAGTCTCTATATTTATTGGAGTTAAAGAAATATCTCTTTCAGATATCTTCTATTTAAGAAATGATAAAATCCAAATATTATTTTTAAGTAGATTCCCCCGACTTATTAGTATTATTGTAGCTGGGATAGGAATGAGTATAAGTGGTCTTATAATGCAGCAAACAACTCAAAATAAATTCGTATCTCCAACTACAGCTGCTACTATAGACTCTGCTAAACTCGGAATTTTAGTTTCTCTTATATTATTTTCTACTGTCAGTGTATTTACTAAGATGTTAATTTCTTTCATCTTTGCATTAGGTGGAAGTTTTTTATTTATGGTAATTTTAAAGAAAATAAAATATAAAAATGCTGTTATCGTGCCATTATTAGGTATTATGCTTGGGAGTATAATTGACTCTATGGCAACTTTTCTAGCATATAAATATGATCTTGTACAGAATGTTTCCTCTTGGTTACAGGGAGATTTTTCTATGGTTATTAAGGGCAGATATGAACTTTTATACATAAGCATTCCCCTCATTTTTATTGCTTTTCTATATGCAAATAAATTTACTTTAGCAGGAATGGGTGAAGATTTTTCAATTAATCTAGGTCTAAATTATAATAAGGTTGTTAACTTAGGTATTAGTATTGTAGCCTTAATAACTTCTGTAGTAGTAATCACTGTAGGAAAAATTCCATTTTTAGGTCTTATAATACCTAATATAGTTACCATGTATCAGGGAGATAATTTAAAGAATAACCTTGTTCCAACAGCTTTATTTGGAGCGGTATTTCTTCTTTTCTGTGATATATTAGGCCGCATAATAATTTACCCTTATGAAATTTCTATAGGTCTTACTGCTGGAGTTTTAGGTAGTCTAATTTTTATCTATCTGCTTATTAGGAGGAATGCATAATGAATTCTAAAAAGAAAATATATTTTCTTTCAATACTACTTTTAATTTTGATTACATTATTCCTTATCATAGGGTTGAATAGTAAAAATTGGCAGTATGCTCTTTCACGACGTATACCAAAGATAATCGCTATTATATTAACTGGGAGTTCTATAGCATTTTCCTCTATGATATTTCAAACTATAGCAAACAACAATATATTAACTCCCAGTGTATTAGGATTAGATTCTCTATATATGTTCTTTCAAACCTTTATTGTATTTGTCTTTGGATCTAATAATCTAGCCAAAATAGGAAATAATTTTAATTTTATATTATCTGTTGTTTTTATGGTGATTTTTTCCATTATATTATTCAAAATCCTTTTTAAAAAAGAAGGCACTGATATATTTTTTCTACTATTACTTGGATTAGTATGTGGGACATTTTTTCAAAGTTTATCTTCATTCATGCAAGTATTAATTGATCCAAACGAGTTTTCAATTGTTCAAAATAAAATGTTTGCCAGTTTTAATAATGTAAATACAAATATCTTATGGTTAGCTTTAGTAGGAATATTTTTAGCAATAGTTTATACATATAAGAATTTGAACTCTTTAGATGTTTTGTCTTTAGGTAGAGATAATGCCATTAATCTTGGAGTAGATTATGATGGAACTGTAAAAAAAATGCTGATAGTTATTTCTATATTAGTGTCTGTATCTACAGCTTTGGTTGGACCTATAACTTTTCTAGGATTATTAGTTGTAAATATTACTAGAGAATTTTTTAAGACTTATAAACACAAATATTTAATTATAGGTTCTATGTTAATTAGTTCAATTGCTCTTGTAGGAGGACAACTTCTTGCTGAAAGGGTAACAAATTTCAGTACTCCCATATCAGTAATTATTAACTTTGTTGGTGGTACTTACTTTATATTTTTATTATTAAAGGAGAGTAAGATATGATAGAAATAAAAAATGTAGTTAAGCAATATGGCAGTAAAAGTGTTGTGGATAATGTAAGTGTTAAGATAGAAAGAGGTAAAATTACTTCATTTATCGGACCAAATGGAGCTGGTAAAAGTACTTTGTTATCCATAGCTAGTAGAATTATAAGTAAAAATGAAGGCGAAGTATTTATTGACGGTAAAGAAATTAGTCAGTGGAGCAATGATGAACTTTCTAAAAAAATCTCTATATTAAAACAAACTAATCATATTAATATAAGACTTACTATTAGAGAATTAGTCAGCTTTGGTCGCTTCCCATATTCTAAGGGAAAACTAACTGCTGAAGATTGGAAATATGTAGATGACGCTTTGGCTTACATGGCTCTTAATGATATTCAAGATAAATATCTAGATGAGCTTAGTGGAGGTCAAAGGCAAAGGGCTTATATTGCTATGGTTATAGCTCAAAATACAGAATATATTCTACTAGATGAGCCTCTTAACAACCTAGACATGAAGCATTCTGTAGATATTATGAAAATACTAAGACAGCTGGTAGATGATTTGGGGAAAACAGTTGTTATAGTTATACATGATATTAATTTTGCCTCTTGCTATTCAGACTATATTATAGCTTTAAATGATGGCAAAATAGCTAAAGAGGGGGTGGTTAATGATATTATATCTAAAGATGTATTAGAAGAAATATATGATATGAAATTTAGTATCCAAGATATAGAAAACTATAGGATATGTGTTTATTACTAGAATAAAAAATATTATGAGGTGGAAAATATGAAAAAAACAAAAAGTTTACTTATTTTAGTCTTAGTAATTGTTGCTGCTTTAACTCTTACTGCTTGCAACTCTAAAAAAACTCCTGAAGACATTGTAGTCGATTCTCAGAATGAAGAAAATGTACAAACTCCAAATGAAAACGCTGAAGAACCTTCTACTATAACTATTACCCATCATCTAGGAGAAACTGTTGTTAATAAAAAACCTGAAAAAGTAATTGTATTTGACTATGCAACTTTAGATTCCTTAGATAAACTTGGAGTGGAAATTATAGGACTTCCAAAGTCTAACATTCCAACGTTTCTTGAAAAATTTAATGATGAAAAATATGAAGATGTAGGGACATTATTTGAACCCAATTTTGAAAAAATTTTTGAGCTTGAGCCAGATGTAATTTTTGTATCTGGTAGACAAGCAGAAGTATACGATGAACTGGCTAAAATAGCTCCTACTGTATTTTTAAACATTGATGGCGCTAACTATATGAAGTCATTTACCGATAATGTTAAACTTTTAGGTGAAATCTTTGGAAAAGAAGATCTAGTGGAAAAAGAACTTGCCTCCATTAATGAAGCTGTTCAAGCTTTAAATAAGGCTGTTACAGAAGATGAAAAAAATGCTCTTATAGTTATGGCTAACGATGGCGCTATAAGCGTTTATGGTGAAGGTTCTCGATTTGGTATAATACATGGTGATTTTGGATTTATACCTATAGATAAAAATATACCCGCAGATAATCATGGTGATAAAGTTACCTTTGAATATATATTAGAAAAAGATCCTCAATATATTCTAATTATTGATAGAGCTGCTACTACTGGTGGCAGTACATCAGCAGAACAAATTTTTGATAATGATATTATTAAACAAACTCAGGCTTATAAAAATGATAAAATAATATATCTTAGCTCACAAGTTTGGTATGTGGCTTCTGGCGGATTAACCGGAACAATGACAATGATAGAAGATATACAGTCTGGATTATAAAATTTCATATCTACAGTATAACTAACAGAAACTCATTTCTGATAAAACTTTAAATAGGGCCTATCTAGAAATGAGTTTTTCTATTATCTTATCTATTAACTAATAATTATTTTTGTTTATTGAACCTTATAATTCATCTAACATAATATGGTAATAAATATATCATAAAGGTGGTCAAAGTATGGAATGTATTACTAGATGCCAATTGAATTTAATGAATGAGTTTCGTATGTTATGGGAACAGCATAGTGCTTGGACTAGAATGGCAATTACAAGTATTGTCTTTAATTTACCTGATGAAAAATATACCGTCAACCGCCTTCTTCGAAATCCTTTGGATTTTGGTGAAGCATTAAAGCCATTTTATGGAGATACTATAGCCACTAATTTTGCTGAATTACTTACAAAGCATCTCACTTTAGCTGCTGATCTTGTTAAAGCTGTTATAGCTGGTGATAATAAAAAAGCAGAAGAACTTGAAAAAAACTGGTATAAAAATGCAGAGGAAATAGCAACTTTACTTGGTACTATTAATCCTTTTTGGTCTGAAGAAGAATGGAAAAGAATGTTATTTGAACATTTAGATTTCGTAAAAACCGAAGCCCTTGATATGATTAATAAAGACTACGAAGCAAGTATAGAAACATATGATAAGCTTGAAATCCAAGCTTTAGAAATGGCAGACGTAATGAGTAATGGAATAATTAAACAGTTCCCATGTAAATTTTATTGCTAATCTAATTAGTTCCTTATTATAAAGCCTATTGCCAAGGCTATATAATTCCTATATTACCTTGGCAATCTAAGTTTAAGGCATAATTTATCACTTTTATCAAATTAAATATTTTTAGTCTAAGTTTATTAACCATACTAAATATTTATATTTTCTATAGAATTCCTCCTTACTTTTCAAATCTGTTATATTAATAAAATTTTCCACTTTCACATCTTCCTTAATAATCTAACTGATAGCTATCATTTCATATAACTATACTAGCTAAAATCCCAAAAGGTTACAAAAATTAAATTATCCGATTTCTAATATTTAAAATTCCGATTTCTTTTATCTATTTTGCTTTGCTCATTGAGAAGCCGAACGTATTCATTATAAATCAATTTTTGTTTATCTGTAGAAACACCTATTATAAAATATTGAAAAATTTTAAGCCATTTTTCAAAGTTTAAATTGACTGGACTATCAGTAATTTGAAATCCTATATTTTCAGAAAGTCGTTTAAGCTGCTTATAGGAAAAAATATTCTTAGTTTTTTCCTTTAAGTTATTGCCACTGCTGCTAAAAATATATGCAATAAAATCATTATACAAATCTGAGTTCTTTTTATCTATTAAAGTATTTTCTCTCTTTTTGATATGAAGAAAAACACTATTAACTTTAGGAACAGGAACAAAATCCGTATTTCTAAATCTATGGATAATTTTGAATTCAAAATATGGCTTAAGAAGTAAAGATCTCATACTTTCTCTACTATATGGATTGCCAGCATATTTTCTGGCTGCCTCATCTTGAATAATAATATATATATCTTCAGGAGGATTAGAAAAAGATGTTAACTTAAGCAAGATTTTTGCTGTAATATTATATGGAATATTTGAAAAAACCTTGTATTTATATTTTTCCAGCAAGTTAAACTCTAGAAAATCTCCATATATAATTTCAACATTTTCTACATTTAAAAATCTACTTTTAAGTTCGTCATATAAATGAACATCATATTCTATTCCATATATTCTTTTGGCTCTTGTGGCTAGCTCATTTGTAATAATTCCCTTACCTGGTCCAATCTCAATTATTATGTCATCTTTATCTATATTGCTTTTCTTTATTAAATCCACTACCAATCTTCTGTTATAGAGAAAATTCTGTGTATCCTGTATTTTAATCATACATCCACCGCCATTCATAAATTTAAAATAATGATCAAATGTGGATTCTTGTATATTCTTTTTATAAATAAATTTTCAAAAAACAAAAAAGCTATAAATAAACTACTCATTTATAGCTTTTGATATCTCCATATCTATAGATCAAACAAATACAAAAATACCTTGTTTTTCTGAACAAGGTATAAACTAAATATAAAGCTGCATGAATGTTCATTACAAGAATCCATTAAGATAAGGTACAAGAAACAGACCTATTTCCTAGGCAATTATACCTTATAAAATATCTAATTGTTTTTATCTAACAATTAAAAAACGAATTCTTATAAAACTAATACCCACTTGCAACTCTCCCTTCAAGATATTTAATTGATTATATCATGGATATATTTATTTATCAACAAATCTTAAGTCATTTATATTAACTTTAATATGAATTAAGTAAATACTTTCAATACAAATTTTAATATTAATCTATAAGAATTAGTTATAAATTCTATCTATGCTTAATCTATATCGTATAATTCTTATCTATAATAAGATACTATTTACAAGGAGGTGATTGATATGGAAATGAGATTTATAAATGGTGAAGAGTATATAGTTATTAACAGAACTACAGGTGAAGTAAATTACTGAGTTCCTGACGAAAAAGGTTATTTCTCCAGATGAACTGAAAAGCCATCTGCCGTTGGCAGAAAATAAATTTATATAACTTATTAAGAAAGGACTATTGATTTATTCAATGGTCCTTCTTAATTAACAAAATTTGAATAATTAGTATTATATAAGCAAAAGATATATATTAAATAATTGATGATATGGAGGAAAATATGATTATAAATAATAAGAGGTATTTTGAAAAGCAACCCATTTCCTATTGGTTAGCATCTGCATTTATGACTAATTATCCTGCTTTAGAAGAAGATATAACTGTAGACATTGCAATAGTTGGAGGTGGATTGGCGGGAATTCAATGTGCATATCAATTAGAAAAAGAAGGGTTTAAAATTGCTGTTCTTGAAGCAACTCACATAGGTCATGGTGCTTCAGGACATACAACGGCCAAAATTACTTCACAGCATAGTCTTATTTACGATAAAATTCAAAATCAATTGGGATCAGAACTAGCGAAACAATATGCTACTGCAAACGAAACTGCCATTCATGAAATTAAAAAAATTGCAGAAGAAAATAATATAGATTGCGAATATATTTCTCAATCCTCATTTGTATATACACAACAAGATGAGTACTTACAAAAAATTCATGATGAAGTCAAAGCAGCCTCAAGTCTAGGTATAAAAGCTTCCTATATAGAAAATATACCTTTTCCAATTCCCATTAAGGGAGCTGTTCGATTTGATAATCAAGCTCAATTTCATCCCCTTAAGTATTTATTTTCTTTAGCAGAGATTATTCATAATAAGGGTGTTCAGATATATGAACAAACTAGAATCGTAGATATTGAGGAAAGCGACAATTATGTAATTGTAACTTCACATGGAAAAAAAATCACTGCTGAAAAGGTAATTATTGCATCTCACTATCCTTTTATAATAAGCATGGAATGTACTTCGCAAGAATTTATACTTCCAGAACTTATATTGTAGGGATTAGAGCAAAGGAAAAATATCCAGGTGGAATGTATATAAACGCAGAAAAACCCACCCGTTCCCTGAGACTAGCCAATATACCAGGAGGTGAGCTTATCCTAGTGGTTGGAGACGAACACAAAACTGGTCAAGGTGAAGATATGAACAGACATTATGGAGCATTAATAGATTTTGCAAGTGAGGTATTTACTATAGAGGATGTTCCATTTCGATGGTCTACTCAAGATTGCATGACTTTAGACGGTATACCCTATATAGGAAAATTCACTTCAAATACGCCTAACCTATATGTAGCCACTGGATTCCAAAAATGGGGAATGACAAATAGTACAGTCTCCTCCTTAGTCCTTAAGGATTTGATTATAAAAGGTGAAAGTCCATGGCAAGATGTATATGATCCATCACGTAAAACCATTGCTGCATCTACAAAAAATTTTATTGTTCAGAATGCCGACGTTGCAAAACATCTAGTAAAGGGAAAACTTTCATCATTAGATAAAGATATAGATATCCAGAATGGAGAAGGAAAAGTCTTAGAAATAGATGGAAATAGGGTTGGAGCCTATAGAGATGAGGAAGGTAAGCTTTACTTAGTAAATACCACTTGCACACATATGGGATGTGAATTAAACTGGAATTCTGCTGAAAGATCCTGGGATTGTCCTTGCCATGGTTCAAGATTTTCCTATCAAGGAGAAATATTAGAAGGTCCATCAGTAAGCCCTCTAAAAGTTGGTCATGATGTAAATACTATCGAAAAATTATTTAAAGATGATTTTTAGAAACGTAGGAAAAGCGTCTATCGATAACATTAAAGTAGAACTTTCCTGTTTTCTATAAGAATAAGCTCAGGCTTCTAAGCCTGAGCTTATTCTTATATGGCAATTTTATTGCTCCATTTTCCACATCTATCTCCAAAGCAGCCAATATCACTGCTGTTCTCATTAATAGTAACAACTTCACATCTATTTGCACATCCATTACATTCAAAACTTTTAGAAATGAATTTATTTTCTGCAAGATCTAGACCTTTGAAATTGGTCCTCCCATTTTTTTCAACAGCTTCCTTCGCTATTATAGCGGCACCTATTGAACCCATTACATTATAATGTTCAGGAACAAATATCTCAAAATTCAAAGCATTTTCAAAGGCTGTTTTTATTCCTTTATTAGCTGCAACTCCTCCTTGAAAAAATACTTTAGGCATAATCTCTTTACCTTTTCCAATATTATTAAGGTAGTTTCTAACTAAAGCATCACAAAGACCTCTTATTATATCAGATTTATTATATCCCAACTGCTGCTTATGTATCATATCTGATTCAGCAAAAACTGCACACCTTCCAGCAATTCTTACAGCTGTATTTGATTTTAAAGCATAATCACCAAATTCTTCAATTGGAATATCAAGTCTTTCTGCCTGTCTATCGATAAATGAACCTGTACCCGCTGCGCAAACTGTATTCATTCCAAAGTCAGAGACTACTCCATTTCTTAGAATAATAATTTTTGAATCCTGACCTCCAATTTCAATTATTGTTTTTACATCCTTATCTATCTCAAGGGCAGCAACTGCATGGGTTGTTATTTCATTCTTTATTGCATCAGCTCCTATTAATGTTGCAGCTATCTGTCTGCCGCTTCCAGTAGTTCCAGCTGCTCCAATTTTGATTCCATCATATTTATCCCTTAAAATCTTTAGTCCATCCTGAACAGCCTTTATTGGACTTCCCTTAGTCCTTAAATAAATCTTTTCTATTACATTCATCTTGTTATCTAAAATCACAAGATTAGTACTCACTGAACCTACATCAACTCCAAGATAATGCATCTTTCTTTCTCCTTTCAAGCAAATCTACAAATGCTTCAATCCTAGTAACAAATCCAGCTTCACCAGTCATTTCATCAACTACAAGGGACATTATAGGGAAATCTTTATCCTTTGATATTGTAGGCAAGATTGCCTTCGAAACGATTTCTGGCATACAGCCCATTGGAAATATTTGAATAGCCCCATCAAAACCTCCCTCATAAGCCAAAACTGCTTCACCAATACATTCCCTTGCATGCCCCCCTATTCCAAGGTTGAGATATTCTTTCGCTCCTCTTTTTATATCAAGTGAATTTAATTTAGTAGGAACTAATGCAGTATTTTTGACCCACCAACTAGGTGTCAACCCTCTTGATGTTGTAATTCCATAATCCATCAATTTATCCTCAACATATAAGTTTGAAAATGGTTCAATTACAGTATAAATTTCGCCTATTATAGCTATTTTAATTGGATTTTTATTTTTGTCTATTTCTATACTATTTATATTATTTTTATAGTCTTCTAGCAAATTAATCATTTCTTTAGGACTCTTACATTTTAAAGCATCTCTCTTACAATTATTTAGCAGAGATTTACATTGACCATTTATCTTTTCATATCCAGCTAAATAATGTGCCTTTGCTTCTATTTCATCAATTAAATTTATCACCTTTATGGCATCTAATAAAGCCCTTATCTTTTGATGATTTCGTTTATTACTGCCTCCCGATATCCTGTTTATTCTATGAAATAGTTCTTTTATCCCTATATCTTTTGGAAAATCTAATAATATAAACTCTAAATTGTATCCAAGCTTATTCAATAAGTTTATCTGCATTTCACCATATTCTCCAAATCTACATGGTCCACAGCTTCCTGGAAGTATTACTGTATTCGCCCCTTTTTCAATAGCCTGTATATAATTTCCTATCATTATTTTGAATGGTAGGCACATTTCTTCAGGAGAATGTAAAGAACCAATTTCCAGAGCTTCCTTATTATTAAATGGTGGCATTATATACTCTACTTCAAGACCATCAAATAATGTTTTTGCAGCTAAATATACATTTCCTAAATGTGGAGCTGTTATTTTCATATTAATGACTCCTTTCCAACATATCTACAAAAGCTTCCACTCTTGTATCAAGACCTGCCTCACCAGTATGCTCATCTACCTTCAATATCATAAAAGGAAATTCCCCTATTTTATCCTTAATAAGTTCAACTACTACAGAATCTATTCCACATGCAAAGGAAGATATATATATAATTCCATCAAATAGTCCTTCTCTAGATCCATATACTGTAAATCCATAGGAATTTCTAGCAAATGTCCAGAAAGGTCTTTTATATAATTTTTTAACTTCCAAATCTATCGATTCATCATCCACATGTTCTTCTGTTATGACACCTACCCCTAATTCATTAAGTTTTTGGACTATGTTCATATTAATAAAATTATCATAAATATTATATGGATGACCTGCCAAAGCAACTCTAAATTTGTAATTCTCATCTTTTATGCCTTGTTTATGACTTTTCTGTTCATCTAATGCCATACTAAACGCCTTTCTTATTCTAGAACTATCTTTTGTTATTTTACTTCCTGCTTCTTCAGCCCAGCTATAAAGTCTTCTTTTTGATATAGCATAAATAGGCTCTGTAATAGTTTCAGTAATATCAGGTATACTATTTAAGATCATTTCAGGAAGTCCGCAGAACTTTGGACATATATATTCTCTTTCTCTAACCTGCATTATTCTAGGAATTACAATAATGTCACATTTATCTTTCAATGAAGAAACATGCCCATGAAATATCTTAACTGGAAGACAAGCTTCATCTACTGAATATTTAATACCTTCATCTAATATCTTTTTATTAGTATCAGATGAAGTAATTATTTCAGCTCCTAGTTCAGAAAAAAATGTTTGTAAAAAAGGATGATATGTATAATACAATAACCCTTTAGGAATTCCTACTTTCATCTTTACCTCCTTAAAAATTATGATTACATCCGTATATTATTGGCATAATTCTATAAAGTATTCAATTATATTGATAAATTATATGAAGTTATATAAAAAAGGTTCTCACAAAGCATTAGAAGTATCTTTCCTTGAAATACATTAAGGCCAAGTTAATATTTAAAAAGAATAATTGCAAGAACTTTTCTATAGATTTAAAAAAACCTATAGACATAATTTAAAATAAATAATTAGTCTATAGGCTATATATAATATTATCCCTCAAGGTAAGCCTTTCTTACCCTTTCGTCTGCTACCATTTTTTTTGCATTACCTTCCATTTCTATTTCTCCATTTCGGATTATATAGCTCTATCTGCTGCATTGAGAGCCATATTTGCGTTTTGTTCTACTAGAAGAACCGTAGTTCCTACCTCATTTATATTTCTTATAATAGAGAATATTTCCTTTACTATTATTGGAGCAAGCCCCATAGAAGGTTCATCTAATAAGATAAGTTTTGGCTTCGACATTAGAGCACGACCTATTGCAAGCATCTGTTGCTCTCCTCCTGATAATGTTCCAGCCATTTGCTCTTTTCTTTCAAGAAGTCTTGGAAATAAAGAAAATATCTTTTCAAAGTCCTTCTTAATTTCTCCTCTATCGTTTCTTGTATACGCTCCCATCTCCAAGTTTTCCATTACGCTCATCTTAGAAAAAATTCTTCTTCCTTCTGGAACATGAGATATTCCTAACTTAACAGTATCTGTAGCATTTAAAAAATTGATTTTTTCTCCATTGAATTTTATTTCTCCACTTTTAGGTTTCTCCATTCCAGATATAGCCTTTAAAGCTGTAGATTTTCCTGCTCCATTTGCACCAATAAGAGTAACTACTTCTCCTTCTTCTATCTTGATGCTTACATCTTTAAGTGCATGAATCCCTCCATAATATACATTTACATTTGAAAGTTCTAACATTGTGCTGCCTCCTCACCTAGATAGGCCTTGATTACCCTTTCATTTTTTTGTATCTCCTCGGGTACACCACTAGCAACTAAATATCCGTAGTCAAATACAAATATTCTTTCACAAATATTCATAACTAATGACATATCATGCTCTATCAGGATTATTGTAAGATCAAAAGTCTCTCTTATCCATTTAATTAGAAAGTTAAGTTCCTTAGTCTCTTTAGGATTCATTCCTGCAGCTGGCTCATCTAATAATAATAATTTTGGCTTTGCAGCTAAAGCCCTTGCAATTTCAAGTCTTCTTTGATCACCGTAAGGAAGATTTTTTGCAAGCTCATCTTTCTTATCTAATAGATTAAATTTACTAAGAAGTTCCATTGCCTCATCATAAGTATTTTTTTCAGATTTATAATATGAAGGCAGTTTAAATAAAGCTGAAACTACACCATATTTTAGACCATTATGAAATCCAATGAGTACATTATCAAGTACTGTCATATTTTTGAAAAGTCGTATATTCTGAAAAGTTCTAGAAATTCCATAGTGAGTAATTTTATGGGGTTTTAAGTCTTTAGCCGTTACTTCTTTCTCCAAATTATAAATTATTTCTCCTGATGTAGGAGTATATATACCAGTCAATAAGTTAAAAAATGTTGTTTTTCCAGCACCATTTGGCCCAATTAGACCAATAATTTCTCCCCTATTTATATCTAAACTAACATCTGTAATTGCTTTGATACCACCAAAGCTCTTTGATAGATTACTTACTTTCAACACTGACATCTTTTCTTCCTCCCTTCTTAAATATTTTAAATTCTTCTTTACCTAAAAGTCCTGTCGGTCTATAAACCATTATCACAAATAAAATCAGTGAATAAATTACCATTCTAAGTTCAGGTATCCCTTGAAGAAATAATGAAATTATTGATAATAGAAGGGCCCCAATAATTGATCCTGTAATGCTACCCATTCCACCAAATACAACAATTACTAGTATATCAATTGATTTCATAAAACCAAAAGAGTCAGGTTTTATAAAATAAAAGTAATTAGCATATAGTGATCCTGCAATACCTGCAAAAAAAGCACCAATAGCAAAGGCTAAAACTTTATAGAAAGTAGTATTAATTCCCATAGCCTCTGCTGCTATTTCATCTTCTCTTATGGCTATACATGCTCTACCGTGATAAGAATTGATAAAATGTTTGATTAAAAATACGGTAGCCACAGTCATTATAAAAATCCAAGTCCAATTTGTATATTGAGGAATGTCATTAAATCCAATAGCTCCACCTATATAATCAATATTTAATGCTAAAATCCTTATAATTTCACCAAATCCAAGAGTAGCTATAGCTAGATAATCACCTTTTAATCTTAAAGTTGGAATTCCAATAAGAACACCAGCAAAAGCTGCTATAACTCCTGATGCCAATATGGCTGCTATAAATGGCTGTCCCAATTTAGCAGTAATTACTGCTGATGTATATGCTCCTATTGACATAAAAGCTGCATGACCCAATGAGAATTGACCTGTAAATCCAGTAATTAAATTTAACCCAGTAGCTAATATAATATTAATTCCAACAAGAAAAATGTTTAATTGGAAATAAGAGTCTATAATACCTGCATCCATCAAAATTTTCACTAGAAAATAAATTATAATCAATAGGCTAAAACCTATAGTCTTTTTTTTGTCTATTTTTTTCATTTGTCTTCCCCCTATACCTTTTCCTTTATAGTCTTTCCTAGAAGTCCATTAGGCTTAAATAATAAGACTATAATAAGTATTGAAAAGGCAACAGCATCTTTGAATACTGACCCTCCATAAGCAGAGACAAGAGTTTCTGTCATGCCAAGGAAGAACCCTCCAAATACTGCTCCAGGAATAATGCCTATTCCTCCTAATACTGCCGCAACAAATGCCTTTAATCCTGGCACTGTTCCCATTAGAGGATTTATAGTATTATAATAGACTCCAACCAAAACTCCAGCGGCCCCTGCTAATGCAGACCCAAGAGCAAATGTAGCTGATATGGTTTTGTTTACATCTACTCCCATAAGTTCAGCAGCATCTTTATCGAGAGAAACAGCTCTCATTGCCTTACCTATTTTAGTTCTATGAACTATATATTGAAGTCCAATCATCAATGCAATAGTTATTAAAATAATATAAATATTTTTTGTATCTAATATAACTCTTCCGTCAAACAGAGTCAGTATTTTACTTTTTAACACTTCTGGAAATGTTCTTGTATCTGGTTTTACAAAATACACCATGGTATATTCTAAAAATAGTGATACAGATATAGCAGTAATAAGAGCAGCAATCCTTGTAGAATTTCTTATAGGCTTATATGCTATTTTTTCTATTATGATTCCAAGAACACTACAAACTAACATTGAAATTAGCAATGAAGGAAAAAAACCTAATCCTAGAAAGGTTGTTAAGGCAAATCCTACATATGCTCCTATCATATAAATATCACCATGGGCAAAATTAATTAAATTTATTATTCCATATACCATGGTATAACCTAATGCTATTAGAGCATATATGCTTCCAAGTGATATTCCATTTATTAATTGCTGTAATAGTTGTTCCATTTTTAACTTCCTTTCTATAATAAGTCTATATGAACAATGTCTTAAAAGAGCTAATTATCTAAAAGACATTGTTCACTTTTAATTATTTTGGATCCAATTTTTTCAAGAATGTTGGAACCCCATCTTTCATTTCTATTATTGTCACAGATTTTACTGGGTTATGTTTTTCATCTATTGAGACAGTTCCCGTTACCCCTTTAAAATCCTTAGTTGATGCAATAGCATCTTTTAATTTTTCTGAGTTTACTTCTCCAGCTCTCTCTAAAGCATCCTTAAGAAAATATCCTAAATCATATCCTAATGCATTGAAAGCATCAGCCTCTTTACCATATTTTGCTTTGAAGTTTTCTTTAAATTTTACTACTTCTTCTGCTTCATCCATTGGAGAATAATGACTTGAATAATAAACCTGATTTAAAACATCTTTTCCTGCAATTTCAGTAAGCTTTGGTGATTCATATCCATCAGCACCAAGTATTGGTACATTTAATCCTAGTTCCCTTGCTTGTCTAACTATTAAACCAACTTCTTCGTAATAACCAGGAACAAATAATACTTCTGGATTTAATCCCTTAAGATTTGTCAAAACTGCTTTAAAATCTGTATCTTTAGCTTGATAAGCTTCTTCAGTTAACACTTTACCACCTTGAGATGTAAAAGTTTCTTTAAAAGCCTTTGAAAGTCCTTTAGCATAATCAGATGTACTGTCAGCTAATATTGCTGCATTTTTAAATCCTAAATCCTTTAAAGCAAATTCTGCCATCATAACCCCTTGGAAAGAATCGCTGAAACAAGTTTTAAATACATATTCTCTAACATTTCCATTGCTATCAACTGTAACATCATCTGCCGTTGCTGAAGCTGATATCAGAGGAATCTTATTTTGAGTTGCTGCTGGTATTGCAGCCTTTGTATTTCCAGATGTAGCTGGGCCAAGTAATGCAACTACCTTATCTCTAGTAACTAATCTTGTAGAAACATTTGCTGATTCTGTATCTTCTGATTTATTATCAACTTTAATAGGTTGTATTTGTTTTCCAAGAACTCCACCATTTTTATTTATTTCTTCGATAGCTAGCAATACTCCATCACTTAAATTTTGACCATAAGTGGCAACATCACCTGATAACTCATAGTTTACTCCGACTTTTATTGTATCTGAATTAGCTTGATTACTTGCTGGTTTAGATGTACATCCTGCAAGAAGACTTAATATAAGAACTAGTGATAATACTCCTAATAATTTTTTATTCATTTAAAACACCCTCCAATTATAATTTTTGAAATAATATTTTTAAGTATTACATCTTTCTCTTGGTTTATATTAATCACCATAAAAACAGGCCTTATTTTTATGAAAAATTGTTCTAAAAAAGCCTCTACATGTATGTTAAATACATGTAGAGGCTGTTAAAGCGTTACCACTCTACTTTATAATTATCTCACGATAATTAACTCACTAGGTTCAAATTTAAACCCTGACCTTTTAACGGAGTCTACCGATATGGCTTACTTAGTTCAGCCATATAACTCAGAAGTGATTGCTTCCTATTATATCAACACTGGTTCTCAGCTACTCCAGCTCTCTGTACTTGATTATTTAATAGTTCACTCTTCATCTTAGTTTTATGATTAAATTTAATATCAGATTGCAATCTTTTTTGTATTTAAAAACTAATATAGCACGATAAAGTAATGCTGTCAATGGCTTTTTTGAAAATATTTTTTAAAAAATTTCAATTGACTAAATTTTCAACCTTATTCCCACCATAAGTATTTGTATTTCTTATGATTTCTAGCACTTGGATTTAAATTGTTTTACATAAATTGGAATATAAGTTAATTGACCATTTTTTCTTGTACTCTCCATAATGGAAATCTTATTTACAGTCATTTTTACTTTATCAATTTCAATCGAATTTTTTATATTATTAAATTCTTCTGTAAGGATTATTTCTCTGCCTAAAGTTATATGTGGAACAAACCTTCTTTCTTCCTTTGGATATTCATAAAATTCTAACCTATCTTCTAAATTAGAATATAATAAATCTAATTCCTTATTCTGTTGTAATCCTATCCAAATTATTTTTTTATTTTTCCTAGGGAATTCTCCAAGTTCTTTAAAAACTATTTGAAAAATTTCTCGATTTAATGATATATAATTAATAATCTCTTTTAATTTATTTAGCTCATGCTCCTTCACTTCACCAATAAATCGAAGTGTTAAATGAAAATTTTCTTTGCTAGTAAAATTACCTGCACTACTATGGTTCTTAACTATCTGCTGTATTTTATATAAGTATTCCTTTACTTCTTCTGTAAACTCTATAGCTAAAAAAACACGCATAATTTTCCCTCCTAATAACGATTCTATAGAATATTATATCCAAAAACTTCAAATTTCCTTATTATAATTAATATGCTAATCAAATTCACTAAGATTAAAAATTATCAACCTTGATGTTTTATTTTTTATTTGGTATTATTAAATAACAAGTATACCCCATGGAGGTTTGTTTATGAAAGAAAAATTCCTTAGCATATTATCAGTTTTTACAGCTTTTGGTGCAGCTTTTTGCTGAGGCGGTGGATTAATATTAGCGTCCCTAGGTCTAGGGACAATAGGTACAGCTTATTTATCCAACCTTACAAAATACAAGCCTATTTTCGTTATAGTCACTGCTATTTTAATGTATTGGTCCTATAGTTTAATTGAAAAAAGAAATTCTAACAGAACAACTAAAATAATCTTTTGGATTTCTGCTGTTGTTTCAATTTTAATTTTATATTATCCAACTATTTTAAGTTTGATTTTAAATCATTAGAAACTTGAATTAGATAGATAAAAAAACACAAATCCTCCTTTAAGATTTGTGCTTTTTCATTTTTCACTAAGAGTTATTAGATATTTTAAATACTTATATTACTATTGAATTTTTTGAATCTATAAAATATAGAATGGCAGAATCCCATACACATCTTGCTAAAACTTTCTTCCTCCTCCACCATGGCTTCTTCCACTAGAAGAATTATGAGTTGTACTTTTACCACTGGAAGAATTAGAATTGTTTGTAGGCTTAGGTATAATCCTATGAGTCACAAAAGTATCTACTAATTTATCTTCATTTGAAGTTAATTTTACCAAACTATTATTTCTATAGGAAAAGGGATTTACAACCCTCGGTGTTTTATATCTTGATTTAGTAGTAAAATAAAACAGACTACTAGTTACTATCCCACCAATTATACTAATTATTACATCAGTAAATGTTAGGATGTTTTTAGGTTTTATATATTCAGGCTCATTATATTGATTTGAGGGAATTCCAGCCTCTAGATAATCTTTAGTCCCCCTTAAAAATCCCATAGCAGCTCCATAGTAATCACCTTCAACTAAGCCACTATCAAATACAATATCTAATATCCTTTCTATCCTTGCATCTGTCAGATATCTAATTCCTATTCCGGAGGTGGATATATAGGCTTCTCTATTATCCATATCTATTAAGAATAATATACCATCATAGTTATCTCCTACCCCAAAACCTCCATAGTCAAAGAAATCGTCTGCATATTCTCTTGACGTTTTACCATCGGTATCACTAGTAGTTACAATAACTATATCCATATTATAATCATTGGATAAATTATTTACCTCAGTTTGTAATTTAATTATTTCGTCTTCAGTAAATAACATAGCATCATCAAATACTAAGGATTTTTCAGCTGATACAGTAATTGGTTGTACAATTAATATAAAAGATAATATTAGAATTATTAATCTTTTAGATAGACTTACCATATTAACATCCCTCCTATTAAAAGAGTGATAAAAGTAACTATAAATATTATCATAGCTACATTAAATGCTTTCTGTTTGTTAAAAGGCAGTTCTCCAAAAGATTTGCCCGTTTGACCATTTACTGCATATACAAAGGTTTTTCCCTTATAAAGGTAAGTTAATATCCATGTTGGTAAAAGAGTATAGCTCCATTTATTATAATTTACCTTAGAATTATTTCTTATATCATTTACTAAATTAAATCCAGATATAGTTTCATCTATTAAAGATTTTGAGTATTTACCAACTCTATCTTCCACTTTAGGAATAATATCTTCTTTTTCCATATCATATTGTTCAGCAAAAAAACCTGAGAGATATGCCATAGAAAAGTCTATGATCTCATTTTCATTATACGGTGCTATACCATTTAAAAGTGTGTCATCTATTTTAGTAAAAGCTACTTCCCCTACGTTTTCTATATTAATCTGACCTTTTCTTACGATTTGATATTTTTTAGTTTCTGTAAATTCTCTATCTCCACTGCGCCATACTCTAATATTTCTCGCCTCTCCTATATAATCTATATCAACTTCACAGTCAGCCCACCAATATGGTAAATATATTCCAGTTATCTTTTCTAATTGTGAATTGCTATAGAAATCATTAGGAACGAATCTCTTATTTTGTGCCCAATCTAGAAAGTTTTGTTTTGCTTTGTTCTTATCAACGGAAAATGGTATTAGCTTATTAGGTTGAAAGTTACCTATTAACCTATCTGATATTATAACTGGATTATGACAATAATAACAAAAAGTAGCCGTAGTAGTATCATCAGTGACTATTTTCGCTCCACAACTATTGCATTCATAGGATGATAACTGCCGAGAATCTATATTATTATGATAAAGTTCTTCTTTTTCATCTTTTTCAGTATATATATCATCTATTTCTTCTTCAGTATATTCACTTAAACAAAAATCACATTTGAATTTTTGCAGTGCAGGTTTAAAATGTATTCCTGCACCGCAACTTGGACATTTATAACTCTTTATAGTCATAGCCCACCTCTTTCCTAAATAAAGAATACTTAGATTATATTAAAATTTGGTTCCACATTCTGGACAAAACTTTGGAATCTCACCACTTGGTTTATATCCACAGTTAGAACATTGTTCTGGAGTCGCTCTTTTTGTTCCACATTCCGAACAAAAATTACCTCCATTTTTTGTACCACAATTACTACAGAACCAATATCCTTTATTAGGTATACCTTGAGCCTGACTTTGTTGATTTTGTTCTTTAGCCATTTGATTTTGGTTAGATGCTGATGCAGCTCCCATAAAACTACCTGCCCCCTGCATTCCTACTCCCATACCCATGAAAGCAGATGCAGCTCCTCCTTCATTTGATCCAGCAGCTTCTAACCCTCTAGCAATAGAACCCTGTACATAGCCCTCACGTACTGATGGATCACCTAACATGGCTCCTTTATTTCTCATATTAATTAATTCTTTAGACTCATCATCATAAGAAATATTAGCTATGCCTACAGATTGTATTTCCATTCCTCTCATTCTTTTCCATTCCTCATCTAGGATAT
Organism: Tissierella sp. P1; assembly: GCF_002266425.1. GTDB lineage: Bacteria > Bacillota > Clostridia > Tissierellales > Tissierellaceae > Tissierella > Tissierella carlieri. The sequence goes on along the minus strand of NZ_NPMN01000034.1, from coordinate 6,533 downwards.
TTGCCATATATTGACTCAATTCCCTGCCCTTTGAAGGAACATGAGATATACGGATTCCATCAACTGACATTTGATTCATTGCCGATTGCAAAGCTTCTAAAAACTCAGATAAGTATTGCTCATTAATATCCTCAATATCTACTTTGTCCTTATTTCTTGGTATTGCTTCCACAAAAAATAGTAGTGGATCTGTTATTTTTATAGAATAAGTTCCAAAGGTTCTTAAAAATAGCTCTGAATTATAAAAATTATCAAAGTAGTTTAAAGGATTTGGAGTCCCAAATTTTATTCCCTTTATCTCTTGTAGGTTTATATAATATACCTTTTGAGAAGTAGGTGTTACACCACCATATTTCACACGTTGAAATGATTCATCTAGAGCTTCTTCAAAATTTCCATTAAAAAGAGATGGTAAAGATGAATTATCTACTTTATAATATCCTTCTTCAGCAGTATAATCTATAATCTTTCCCCCATCTACAAGTATCATAAACTGATTTGGATATACATGAATTATTGATCCATTTGAAACTGTATTTTCTGTCCCCTTTTTATTTGCCCCTCTTCTATCATCTTTTCTGACGGTTATACCAGATGTAAATACAGTATTATCACCCATATCGTTTGGTTCAATTATCTCCAACCATTGATCAGCAAGAGTGCCTCTTATGGCTGAACTAAGTGCTTTTATTAGTCCCATTTTTACTACCTCCTAAGAATATATTAATTTAATATATTTAGTGCTATATCTTTAATTTTATACCCATTTTAAAATTTTTCAATTTAATATATAAAATTAATCATATAATTATAAAAATAATTAATTTTTTCTAAAAAACACTTGACAATTAATTTTATAATGAATATAATATTTTCTAAATAAATATTTGGCCTTGAAGAGGACTAGTAAATAGAAAGATTCTAAAAGGAAGGAAGATCCATCGACTGAAAGATTTTCTAAGATTACTTCTTTTGAACCCACCCTCTAAGCTGCAAATGAAAAAATTTGTCCGTTTCGCCAACGTTACAGGCTTCAAGAGGATTAAGTTTTATTTACTGCTTAATCAATTTGGGTGGTACCGCGAATTACCTTCGTCCCAGTATTGGGATGAAGGTTTTTTTATACCCTAACACAATGAGCGTAACGAGTAAATGAATTTGAGTTTCGAAACTGTAAAAAGTCGTTTAAATTATCAATTAGTGAAAGGAGAATTTAAAATGGAGATAAATAAATTCAAAAATAAGAATATAAATAAAAATATAGTGTTAAAAAAAGTAGAGCAGGATAAACATGTTCCTGATGACTTTTATTCAACTACAAATTATAAAACTCTGGTATTTTATAATAATAAATGGACAGAGGTAAAAAAGCAAAGAATGGATGCACTTATAGTCATAGATGAACAAGGTGCATCATGTAAAAAACTAAGAGATATAAGAAAAGGTGATATGGTAGTATGTAGTGATTCGGGAGTTAAAATTCTAAAAGATAAGAATGCAATGGTAGAAGATTCTTTCAACTTTATGAATAGTTCTGTCTCTTCCGAAAGAAGAAATAATATTATTATAAAAGATTTAGCCTATGAATTATTCTATAATGACAAGAAGTTAACTGTAGTTGCTGGGCCTGTTGTAGTCCATACAGGTGGAGACTACTATCTCTCAGAGCTTATTAAAGGAAATTATGTTTCCAGTTTATTAGCTGGAAATGCCCTTGCAGTTCATGATATAGAAAAAAATCTCTTTGGTACTTCCTTGGGAGTATGTGCAAGATCAGGTAAAGTAACCCACAATGGCTATAGAAATCATATGAGGGCTATAAATCAGGTTATGGAATATGGCTCCATAAAAGAAACCGTTGAAGCAAAGATACTTCGCTCAGGTATAATGTATGAATCTATAAAAAATCATACTCCATTTGTCCTTGCGGGAAGTTTAAGAGATGATGGTCCATTACCAGATACAATTACTGATATGATCGAAGCTCAAGAAGCCTATAACAAATATTTACAATCTTCAGATATAGTTCTAGTCCTTGGATCTATGCTTCACGGGATTGCCAGTGGAAATATGCTTCCTGCAAAGATCAAGATGATATGTGTAGATATTAACTCTGCCGTGGTTACAAAACTATGCGATAGAGGAAGCAGTCAAACTATAGGTATTGTCACTGACGTAGGGTTATTCTTAAATCTATTGGTCTATGAAATTGAAAGCCTAAAAAATAACATAGGCACTAGATTAGCAACCTAGTGCCTAATTACTAATATATGAAATTAAATTTACATTAGTGTATTCCATCAAATTCAATTTCATGTTGGATGATCTCATTTATACGCTTTTCAATTCTATCAAGGTCAAAGTTTGCTTCTTTCTTTATGCTTTTTCTAAGCATAGGTCCAATCTGCCCAATATCATCTCCTATATCGTATAAAAGCTCTAGGGCAGCAGAAGCCTCCAGTTCATTTCTTGGTATTTCCACCATTCTTGCTAATATAGAATTTTCAGTTTTGGATGCTATTATTGGAGATTTTACTTCCTCAACATACACAACAGTTCTTCTCCCCGGTCCCCGATCATCCTCAATAGGTTCAAGGCTAATGATTTTATCAGAACGAGCAAACTTACCATAGCCTAATGGAACCATTACTCCTTCTTTAATTTCCATATAAAACACCACCAAGTTAAGATTTTTATCAATATATTTTAGAATTAAGCATTATTATTTTACTCATTCCTATGGTATTTATACAAAATTCATACTCTATACATAAAAAGACATATAACCTCATTAAATGAATCTTATTGTATAAACTGACAAATTTAAATCTTCATTAATAATATAGAATATATCTTACATATTTTCTTAAATAGATTTGCTATCTGAATGCTTAATTCAAGTTAATATATAAATAAATTCTTTAAATCTCATGTACAATAATATTATCTTTTTTAACAATTTAGATATTTATTTTTCATTATAAGAGTAATTAATTCTATATAGAATAAATCCTCCTAGAATCATTAAACTTTATCAAGGAGGATTATTATTAACTATTTATTTTGTGGCTTTTTTGCAATTAATTCTATTTCAACATCTGCACCAAGTGGCAGTTCCAAAACTGCTATAGTCGTTCTAGCAGGATAAGGTTCCGAAAATTGGGTTTTATATACTTCATTCATTGCAGAGAAATTCTTCATATCTGTTAGATATACATTTACTTTTACTACATCATCTGATGTAAGATTAGCTGATTCTAATATTTTAAATAAATTGATAAAGCATTCTTTTGTTTGTTCAGTTATATTTCCTTTATCAGTTGGCATGGGATCTGCATTCATCACAGTTTGTCCTGATAAAAAAACTAGCTCTCCAGCATCAACTGCATGTGAATATGGTCCTGATGCCGATATACCATTTGCATTATAAGCTTTTCTTACCATTATTGTCCTCCTTATTTTATATTCTATTATAAGATTATATATTAAATTCTTATTTAAATAAAGCCTCTTGCCATAGTTTGCCAACTCTCATAATAGATCAAAGTAGTATTTTATATTTTTTTATCAATAATAATTCAAATTTCTAACAATCTATTTGATTTAACTTTAGCCCTTTAGTGATGAATTTTATCATGATATTACTTAAAAAATATATGGTATTAACTAATTATATTTTTTGATATAATGTTTAGTAAATGTTACATATTTTGAGAATTACAGTACTGAAATTTACTATATGTAGGAGGTTCAGAATGAGAGAATTGACAAATGTTGAGGAAAAAATTTTGGATAAAGCCTTATATCTTATTGGCAAAATTGGTTCCTTCAACGTCCCAATAAGAGCTATAGCTAAAGAAGCTAATGTAAATGTGAGTGCGGTAAATTATTATTTTCGTACAAAAGATGAAATGTTACGTCATGTAAAGGAATTCTATATAGATAACACAATTGCAGCTTACTCTATACTAGATAGTGATGAATATAATGATAAAGAAAAGGTTATCTTATCTGCAAATGAAATAATGGAGTATACACTAAAATATCCTGGAATTCTTACCATTTTAAAAGAAGCCATGGATAAAAAGGACATTAGTGAAGTAGATGCTAAAATAGTTGAAGTAACTAATGCTATGAATGAAAAACTAGATAAAACATTGGATAATGTCTTAAATCAAAATGATATAATGTTTCAATATAATAAAATGATATTTCTATCTTCTATATTATATCCAACTATCAATTATGATTTTAAAAACTTTGACAACAGTGTTTTAGATAGCAAAGATGAAAGATTAAAATATATTACTTATATAATAGATAGATTAAAATCATGTTCAAATGATTAAATTTAAGCATCTAAAATAAAATGATTTCGATAAATCAAATAATCGAAATCACTTTTTTGTTTTAAATTAAAACAATTTGTTTTAAACATATTGATTTAGTCTGTTAAATAATTTATAATCTAATTAACAGCTGTTTGTTCACAATAAACTATATATTAAATTCTTTTAAACATTAAATAATATTAAAGGGAGGATTTTTTATGGCATTTGATAATCTTTTTAGTCCTATAAAGATTAGAGGTATGGAGCTTAAAAATAGAGTTGTATTTCCAGCAATGGGAACAAAGATGCCCAGTGAAGATAAATATGTTACACAGCAAATTATAGACTACCATGTAGCTAGAGTATTAGGTGGAAATGGCTTGAACTTTACCGAAGTATGTGGAGTACATGATCCATCTACCCCTAAAAATTTTCTTTCCATTGGTGATGACAAGTATGTTCCTGAATTGAAAAAACTTGTTGATGCTATACATTCTGCCGGGGGAAAAGCAGGTATACAGCTTTGGCAAGGAGGCATGGCTACAGCTAGTTATCAAAATGAAGATATAATATTAGTTAGCGATACTCCAATTTATGGAACTGATAAAGTAATACCCGGCGCAAGTATTGAAACTATAAAAGAAGTAATAAAATCCTTTGGTTATGCTGCTAGGCGTGCAGTTGAAGCAGGATTTGACTGTATAGAATTTCATGCCGGTCATAATTATTTACCACATGCATTTTTAAGTCCATTCTTCAATAAAAGAACTGACGAATATGGTGGCTCCTTTGAAAATAGAGCGAGATTTTTAATCGAATGTATAGAATCCATTCGTAATAATATACCAGAGAATATGCCTTTATTTATGCGTATCGTAGCACATGATGATAATTTAGAAAATGGTATAACTATCGAAGAAACAATTGAGTTTTGTAAATTAGCTAAGAAAGCTGGCATAGATGTACTTAATGTATCACGTGGAAACTTTTCATCAGCAGCAATAAAATATGAAGTACCTCCAGTTGACCTGCCAAGAGGATTTAATGTTGATAATGCAGAAAGAATAAAAAAAGAAACAGGAATGATTACAATAGCAGTTGGCCGTATCAATGATCCTTCTCAAGCAGATGAAATAATTAAAATTGGAAAAGCTGATATGGTAGTAGTAGGCCGCGGTCAATTAGCTGATCCAGAATTCTGCAACAAAGCATCTTCAGGTAAAGAAAATACTATTGTAAAATGCGTAGGCTGTAATCAAGGTTGCTATGATGGGTTTGTAAATCCAGAGGTACCATATATTACATGTTTAAGAAATCCAGCATTAGGCAGAGAAGCAGAATATAGGCTCATAAAAACGGATAATCCTAAGAAAATTTTAATAGCTGGTGGTGGCGTAGCAGGACTAGAAGCTGCCATTACCTTAAAACGTAGAGGTCATGCCCCTATATTATGTGAATCTAATAATTCTCTTGGTGGACAATTTGTCCTTGCTGGTGAAGCACCACGAAAAGAAGAATTAAAAGCAGCAGCACTATCTATGGGCGAAATGGCAAAATTAGAAAATGTTGAAATAAGACTATCTACTCCTGTCACTCCTGAACTTATTAAGGAAATAAATCCAGATGAGGTTATAATAGCAATAGGTGCTGAGCCAATTAAACCAAATATTACAGGCAGCAATGGAGATCATGTAACAAACTCTCATGATATATTGGCTGGAAACTCAACTGCAAATGGAAATGTTGTAGTTATTGGTGGAGGTCTTGTCGGATTGGAAGTTGCTGAATATCTTTCTGAATCAGCTAACAGTATTACAGTTGTAGAAATGCTAGATCAAGTAGCAAAGGATCTTGGTCAACTTCGTAAAATATGTGTAATGGAAAGCCTTCATACACACAATATAAAAACATTTACATCTGCCAAATGTGTCGAAATTAAAGAGGATGCTGTAATAATAGAAAAAGATGGAGAACTTCAAGCACTCCCTTGTAATTCTGTTGTAATTGCAATAGGAGCAAAATCTCGTGCATCTAATGATATTATAATATACTGTGATGAAAATAATATTCCTTACCACACTATTGGTGATGCAGTACGTGCACGTAGAGCGCTTAATGCTACAGCTGAAGCTGCGGAAGTAGCAAGGGCAATATAAATAATCATAACTACCCGTAAATGAAGTGCACCCCAAAAGTTAAAAA
>NZ_NPMN01000033.1 GCF_002266425.1 Tissierella sp. P1 | reverse complement strand
GTATCTATTGTATGTTGTTACTGTAGTAATATTAATAATATTTAATAAATATAATATATCATGGATGCTTATATAGTTATAATAAAAGTAATCAAAAGACTAATTGAAAAGAATAAAAAAGAAAAGAATATAGAGGAACAAAAGAAATAGGACCTTAAATGGTCCTTTTCTATTCTATATAACTATTCCATTTTTTACCGCAATCTGAAATGTTACTATAACCCCCAAAACAAAACCTATAACACCTACTGATAATATTATAGCTACATTCCTCCAATTTATTTTATCTCTCATAGAATCATCCCCCTAGGAATATATTCTACAAATAATTTTAAATTCCTTCAAAAATAAAAAAAGACTAGAGATTTCTCCCTAGTCTAGTTGCAAAATGTCGGAAATTAATGAATTATTTTCCATATACATATGTTATAATATTTCCATACCCAAGACACATGGTAGAAAGGTACAAACAAATGACAACGTACGAGATAATATCAACAATTTTCCTAGTTTTAACATTTTGCGTTACATTTACTACATTAATTCTGAAAATAGATCGTAAATAACATTTATTCATAGTCTAACCATTATATGTTAGTTGTATACGTAAATCATTGGTGGTGCTTTATTGCGGTTCTATAGCTTATTAGGCGAGCTATTTTATTCTTAATAGAAATCCCATGTGCGTGATAGGTGGAGCCAACGCATCTTATACAACTAACATCGGTTAGATTTATTTGTCTAGAGCGTATTGACTTACTCGACGTCGAGTGTTATTATTTAGTTACTAGGAAAATGAAAAAGTCATTTGTTGTAGAACCCTTTTTTAAATAACTATTAACTGCCTAAAAAATATGTTATTAATAAGGAGGGATACACTTACAAAGAGAAGACGAAAAAGCTATGAAAGGAATGACTTTTTAACAGATTTAATTAAGAGACACATTCTCATAGAAAAACAACACCTATTTTACAGGTGTTGTTTTTCTGTCTACAATTTTATTTACTTTTCTCTGCTTTAGGATCTACTATCATTTCATAAGTTCCTGTACTTGCTATAGTAATTAGTATTGCATTTATAAAAGTTAATACTACTCCTTCTATACCTTGACCGCTCTTAGCAAATATAAAAGTTAATATTAGGGATATTATAAATGCGTATAGCCTTACTACTCCATCGCTAAACTTCTTTTTTACTATAGACTTAGTAAATTGAACTATAATAGATACTGCAGCTACTAATCCCGCAAACGTTGCTAATACTTCTAAACTCATAAATTCATTAAGCATTATTTATCCTCTCCTTTATAATTTATAGTAACTTTCCCATCCTGCCAGCCTACTTCATATCCTAATCTTTCAAGGAAACGAATAGGTACATGATAGGTTTGGTCTTTTAATATTCCTTCTACTTCAATGTCTTTACCATGTAGATTTATTTTAATTAAATCTTTCTTATCGCTCACAACTTCACTTTCCTTTTTAATTGCTTTGGCTTCATTAATCAAAGTAACCTTATTCAAGCTAGTACCAGGACATGACTTTCCTGCACTGGGGTTGTCTCTATGAAATTTAATATTGTCATATCCGAATTTCTCACCAAACCAATTCATTAGCATTAACATTGACTCCTTTTGCTTACCTTCTAACTCGTCATAACCTAAATCATTAAAAGGCAATTCTCCTATCTTATCAAAGTTACCTAGCATTTCTACTGCCAAGGCTCCTGTATTCCATCCGCTTATTGATGCAGGGGTAATATCAAAAGGTCTACCAGTAACCCAAGTCCCATCGGGCATCAATGTAATATGCTGTCCTATATCAGACCACTTTTTTACATTGACGTGATGATTTCTCATGCTCTCTTGTAATTTTATATGATTCTTTCCGTCAAAATTCCTATGAGTAGGTTTCCAAGTGTGGTGAGTATGAAGTTGTTTAAATTTATATTTCTCTAATTCTTTTAATAATTCTTCAGTGGTAATTATTCTGAACAAAGTATCACCTCAATTCTTCCTCTAAATCTTCAATTCTATGATTTGCCACTTTCATTTTTTCTTCTAATATAAAAGTTCTCTCTATTACTGAATTATGCTTGTCTACCTTTTTTTCCAACTGTTCTAACCTAAAGTTTGTTAATTTACTAGATGCTATTATACCCCCTATAGTTCCTATAGCTGAACCTATTAGTGCCATAATTGCTACTGTAACCTCATTACTCATGTTCTACCTCCCAAGGTTATTAAAGGGCAATAAAAAAAGACTATTGTCTAGTCTATTGCCCTTCTTAGATTTAAATTTCTAATGCTTCTTGTACTGCTTCACGTAAATTAAATAAATTAGGTACTTCTTCATAGGTCATTTTCTCAGCTAATATTAAAATAACATAGCTTCTCACTATAGCTGAATTAGGTTTAAATATCATAATCAACCACTCCTTTATAAATTTTATTATTCTAAACATTGCTCTACAACTTCTCTAAGATTAAAGAGATTAGGTATATCATCAATAGTTTTTATTTCTTTTTGAATCAATAGAACATAACTCTTTACTATTGAACTTTCTTTTGTGAATTGCATATTACATACCTCCTGTCATACTCATTAATAGTTCAATCATTTCTACATTTGCCTGTGCTTGCTCTAATCTTAATTTTTCTGTTTCACTAGGCTCTTGCGGAATAGTTTCTATAACTATATCCTCTACCTTATATTTCTTTATTACCTTATCGGTTAGTATTTCGTACCCATCATCAAGTAAATATTGAGTTTCTTTATCATAGGTAGGTTTTATATCTTCAAGAGGTAGCCAACCCTCATCTAATAATATTTCTAAAGGTAATATATCGTAACCACTTACAGTTGAACCATCTTTGAGTTGCCCTGTCTTAGGTAGACTATGTTTAATTATTTGATTATCTTTAACTTGTACCATTCTTTGCATTTAATCACCTCTTTATTTCTCATATAGGAGTTCTAGGACTGGTCGCCACGCAACATAATTAAAGCTATCACTTGAGCCTCCTCTTCCAAAGTGAGATATAGTATAACCTCTCATAATCCTCTGTTCTGTACTTTGCGATGAAACCTCTTGTACTATCGTTCGTATCGGATTAACATTAAGGTCTGCATCACTATATAATCCCCACTCACCAGTTGTATGTGATTTCACTATTAAATTATCCCACTCGTTATTATATCCACCGCTTGTATTAGCAGGAGAAATATTAGCACCTTGCATCAACCTCAACAAATACACATAATTACCTATCTCAATCATCTTACCGAATACTAAATCTCTTTCGTGTAAATAATCCCACGATATGCTATGTTGTATAGGTTGTTTTGCTATATATAATGTTTTATAGTTACTAGAGAACTTCAACCAAGTAATATCACCTGTTTGCATTGCAGTACCTTGTGTTACTCCTGCTAATGCTCGCAATTCATCTGCTGTGATTATTCCTGTTACTTCTCCGTAAAAGCCCGCTACTATATCGCCATGAGCGAGGATTTGACTACCTACTCCTAAAGGTCTTAATGTCATTTATAACACCTCCAATACAGGTCGCCAGCCTGCCAAACTACCACCTGAAGTAGAGGCGACACCACTCATATAAGTACGACCTTGTCTGAAAACTCTATTAGCTATACCTGACGAATGTACTTCTTGACACAACGTATAACTTCCATTCCCATCTACATATATATCACTATCAGTTAATGCTCCACCGTTAGTAGTATGAAATTTAAAGAATGTGTCATACCATTCTCCACCATTAGCCATTGAGTTATTACTAGTATAATAATGTCTACTACCAGTCATTAATCTACACAAATACATATTAGCATCTATAGATATTACTTTTCCTTTAACTCCATTTTGAGATTGAATGTTATCCCAACTTATTGTGTGCTTAATAGGTCTGCTTGGAATAAATAATATTCTACCTTTATGTGCGAACTTATGAAATGTTACATCTGTGTTTTCTGCATCTAATAGAGTTCCTGCTGTCATTCCCATTAAATTAGTTAATTGAGTATTAGTAACTAGGTTGTTTACAGTTCCAAAATATCCTGCCGACATGTCTCCTAATATTAAGTCTTGATTACCAGGAGAGCCTAAAGGATCATCTTTTTTACTTAATCTAAAACTACACATTCTAATTCTATCAGCTAACATTAGAATGCACCTCCAAAAGAAGCATGCCAAGTAACTCCACCGTCTATAGTATCAAACAGTAAACGGTATGTTTTGTTTGGAGTAGATAAATCTGGAATTTCTCCATTCATCCATTTAACATTTGCAGGAAATGTCATAGCGTATGCTGTAGCACCTTGTATTAAATAAAGTGTAAATGAATGAGATACATCTATACTAGGATTAGATATAGATAATGTAGTAGCACCTTCTAAAGTTAATTTAAATACATTAGATTGCGACAAGTCTACATCAGGAGTTAATCCTGTTAATGTAGTTAGTTTTTCTCTGTAATTTTCTAATGTATCCCCACTTTTATTTAATTTATTGTCATTTAATGCTTTTCCTTGAGAAGCATCTAGTGCCTTTCCTATTTCAGTTTCTTCAAGATTATTTGCTACATCTATTATTGTATCTGTGAATTTTGCATCTGATGGAACATTACTTTCTACAGTAAAACCATTTACCTTTTCGGCATTATCAACAATTCCATTATCATTGGTGTCATAAACACTTTTTAACATATCTCCAATTCCAGAACCATCTTGACCTTTTTTCGCTATCATCAACCAATAAGTTTCATTAGTTGGCGCATTTCCAGCAGATTCCAATATACAAATATAAGAACTTCCTTGGAAAAATACTTTATTTAGAGGTTTGTAAGTTTTAGAATTATTATAATCTTCCCAAACTCTAAACTCACTAATAGTTTCTTGTCGACTTAACTCATTTTCTTCTCTAACACCTTCATTTTCTACCCTTGAAATTTCATTATTATTTCTAATATCTTCATTGGATATTCTAACATCCTCATTGGATTGCCTAGTAATTTCGTTAGATTTTCTAGTTTCTTCATCTATAACAGTTCCAGTCAATTGGTTAAGCTTGTCTAAAATCGGAACAAGGGAAAGTGAATTATTAATACTACCATCTGCATTATACAAAATAACCCTATTAGCTCCACTTCCACCTAGAACAGCCTCGTAACTATCTGTATCAGGATTGAAGTATTGACTAATAGGATTTCCATCTACATCAACTAATATTGGTTTTGTGTTATATGCCATTACTTACTCACCACCTGTATAAGTTCATCTAGTTTATTCGATATTTGGTCGACTAAAGATTGACTTTGTATTTCATTTCCTTGGCTATCTACCATTATTACTCTTAACATACCATTTTCACTTTCTATTACTTCATATCTTTGAGTTTCAGTATTCCAATATTGGGGTACCGGCTTTCCATTAACGTCCTTGATTATTGATTTTGTATTATATGCCATTATCTAACTCACCAACCCTAGCCAAATACTCATTGACATATCTTTCATTTGCTAATATCTCAACTTCACTTCTTATATGTTCTGGTACCTGTTCTAAGCTTCTGCCTTTTGTGTTGTCAATTAAATAGTAGTAGTGTAGAACTGTAAAAGATTGAATCAGTTTTTGAGTTAATATATTCATCATAGCACCCCCTCTAATATAGATAATACTCTTATGGCCATCTCTGCATCTTCAATTTCTTGTATTGAAGGTTTCATGCTCTCTAATATTCTTTCTTCTTCTGATAAAATTTTCCCATGCAACTCCAACTCTTTAAGTTCATAATCTTTAAACATTATCGGAAGTTTGTCTTTTATATAGTATTTATTTATATCTATATCAAAATGTTCTTGAATAATATCTATATCTAAATTTTTAGAATAATGATTTCTGTAAGCATCTATCATATCGTCAGGTGTAATTTTCCTAAATATTATGCCAGTAATTTTATTATATATTAACATGAAATCACTCCCCAATTACAATTAATACAAACCCAGATAAAATATACCTATCAAGTGAAGTTCCGTCATCATAATATTCAACATAATGAATATATGAATTTATATCAATATATGGTGTAGTAGTATTAGTATTTACTGTATTCACTTCGTATATTGTTTCTATCCAATTAACGAGCCTAGATACAGCGCCACCTGTTCTTAAATTTCCAACTCTCCAGTAAGTATTGCCAGCGCCTAAAGATACAGATATATTTCTATTTCTAAAACGAGTGGGTAAATAAACCCTAGTGGTTGATGGACTAGGCTTAAGTTCATTAGATGAATTTTCATAATGTACAAAAATATCATTCAAATAACTAACCATGCCATTGCCATAATTCTTACCAAAACCATTTATATCAGCTTGTGAATAAACATTTCCACCATGACTTATTCTTAATATTCCATTGTCTAAATTAAACCAAGAATTTCCATCTTCACTTGTTAATATTCCAGTTTGAACCATATTAGCAGTTACTATATTAGCAGCTACTAGCATAGCAACGATAGATCCGTCGGCAGTAATAGCTGTAGGCCATGTTAAACCTCCATCACTAGAGTGTCCAAACCCACCAGGCCCCCATTTCCATATTTTAGTAGAATCGGATAACTGTGGGCTATCATGGATAAACTCACCCATGCCAAACCTTGCATAATCAGGGTCACTTTCATATTTTATAGTAGTCTTATATCCACCAAGCATATTTGCCATTAATTCGGTTGCATTCAATTGTGCTTGTTCTAGATTAGTAAGTTTATCTCCTACTTCCTTTTCTACTGCTCTTTTTATCTGTGCTATTTTTCTATTAGTAGAGCCTTTATAACCTTTAGAAATTTCAGGTAGTCCTTTAGCTTCAAGAGTGCTTCTACCTCTGTATTTGTAGATGGATTTAGTTACAAGAGTATTATATTCTTTGCCATCCCTATCTATCTGTGTTATTATATCTCCTGCTTGTATAGCTGGATTACCTTGCCAGTTACTCGTGTAAGGGGTAAATACTGTATTTTTTACATTGTTAAATACATTAGGCAATACAGTCTCATACCCACCTTGCAGAAGTGGATTCTCACTTAAATCTATTGCATAATCTTCACTTCCTGCTAGATATGTTGTATCTTCTACCGTTGCCATAATCCCTTTAATTTGTACTAGATCATCACTTGCCTTAAAGTCGAAACGGTTTGCAGGACCTAATGTTATTCCGCTAGGTTTATACCATTCTAAGGTTATAGCTCCATTTCTATTCGTTTTAGCAAAGCACCCTGCTAATTCTGCTACATATCCTAATACATCTCGGAAAGTCAAATCTCCATCAGGTCTATTTTTTACTACATAGTGCATATTAGAAAATGATGTTGTTCCTGGTAATACATCGCATACATTACAGGCATTTACGTATATTTGATATAGCGTTGCAGGATAAGATAGTTTAGATAGGCTATAAGGCTTATCTAAATTAATCATATTATCTATAGCTTTGAGTTCTATTGAGTTTCTCTGAATATTTACATAGTCAATATTGAAACGTCCTAAAGGAACATACTCCCATTTTTCATCAAATCTAGGCATCTTGGAAGGTTGTGAGGGTTGCAGAAAATGTGCATCCGCTCCCTCTTTTACAAGTAGCCCTATATTGCAGAATACAGTTGCTCTCATGAAATTTATATCTTTATATTCTTCTTTGTTTAATATAGTAAAGGATATATCACTAGCTACTGTACTGCCTATAGTAAATTCCTCTCCTGCTTGAGAGCTTTCTGTATAAATTAAGGTGCCTTGGGCTAACTCTTTATCAGTTATATCCAAGACACCTTTCGAATGTTGTATTTGTATTTTAGTTTCAAACGTTCCACTTCTTTTTTTGATTTTCTCTTGAAAGTCTTGTGATACTGGATACATATATTCACCGCCTTTGTTGTTGAAAATTCCCCCTTATGGTATTATTTACCTAGAAGGGGGTGAATAATATGAACATTAAATGTAATTTTTGTGGTAATAACACCGTGGGAAAAGTGCATACCACCAATGGAGCGACATCCTATGTGCTTACACAAGTAGACACATCTAAGACACCAGCAGAATTCCTTGCTACATCTGGGCTACCTGTAGATGTTTATGGCTGTACAAATTGTAAAGCTGTGTTTTTAAGGTGTGATTCACTTAGAAACAATTAACCCACATTCAATTACATCCGCGGTTAATTGACTTATTTTTTTTGGCTGCTCTTGAATTCTCTCTTCAAGAGTGAATTCGCCCGTTTTTAAATCAAAAACATTTTTACCATCAGAAGAAATTAGCCTATCAATATTTAGGCTTTTTTCTTTTTGTTTTTTATTACCATTCTTCATTTGAATTCCTCCTAAATTGTTATTACTGTTTTACCACTTATCCTATTTTCCTTATTTATATTATCTATAACATTTTCACAAATAACATCTTCACCTATAGTAACAGTTATAACCTTGTAACTATTAGAATCCGCTATGTTCTCCAATACTTCTTTAAGTCCTGTATTTTTATCTAATATATGGTTAATTTTCTTTAATTCATATAATATCTCTTTTAGTATATCTTCCATATTCTCACCTCACTATACCTCTGTCAGATTAACACTAAAGTCCCATCTGATTTTATCAATATCCTCACTATATTTAACCATCTTTTGACTTCTATCACCTGGATACATTATTTTAGTAATCCTTCCTATTTCAGTTATTATAGTAACTTTGAATTCTGGGGGTGAAATTGCACTTTTAATCAACGCTACCTCCGGACTTGTTATACCTTTCCACTTTAGTTCCAATTTATAAATATCACTTCTTACTAAATAAAAGATACCTTCGCCTAATTCGTTTCTATGAGAATCATCTGAATGCAAATTAAAATTAGGTGTATCGTAATCAGAAGGTGCAGGTAAGTCTACACCATCAATACTAATCATAGCCATCTGCATCCCTCCTATACTGTTATAACTGTTTTACCGCTTATACGGTTTTGACGATTTATATTAGATACTACTTTTTCAGTTATAGTGTCTTCTCCTATTTTTACTATAATTGTCGTGTCTCCACTTGAATTTGAATTACCTAATGCCCCACTAATTGCATTAATTATTGAACTTGTATTATCGGCTTTCTGTACTCCGCTTAATGTATTAGCAGTAATATCTACAGCTGCACTAACTTTATAGACATTATCCTCTATACCTTCAGCTAACATATTCATTAAATTAGGCATCCACCTATCGGCATATTTCCCCGGGCCTTCTTTGGCGGGAGAATTAAATTGTAATTTATTAGCTATCGCACCTATGACATTTCCTACTGCATCCTTAACCTTGCCTACCATAGATGTTATCCCATCTACTATATTGCCAATTAAGTTCTTGCCCCAATTAAAAGCATCTTTGATTAATCCATCTATCCAATCCTTAGCAATAATGAAAGGTGACTTAATAGCTTCTACTAGATTATTTTTTATATTAGAAATACCATTTTTTATCTCTGTCCACTTCGTCAAAATATAAGACTTGATATTATCCCATATTTGTTTTAAATTAGTCCATGATTGTTGAATTGGATCTAATATGTGTTTCTTTATGCCTTCCCATATTGTTTTAGCTATATTTTTAATAGGATTCCATATTTTATCTACTAGGAAAGTTTTAATTGCATTCCAAGTGTCTTCTGTTTTTTTCTTTATGCCGTCCCATAACGCAACAAAGAATTCTCCTAATTTACCTTCTTTTATTCCTTTTAGTAGATTCAAGAATTCATCAAGTAGCCAAATTAATCCATCAACTAGCTTTGCTATCCAATCTAGCACAACACCAATAGCCGGAGAAATTTTTTCGACAAACCACATCACGAAAGGAGCAACAAACTCAGTATAAATAAAACCTGCTATCTCAAATATTTTTGCACCTAATTTAATTAAACTTTCAAATAGATGTTGTCCACCTCTATCCCATATCTCTTTAAACCCTTCTGCCACTTTCTTTAATATAGATATACTAGATTCTAAAATTTTCATAAAAGTATTAGCTATATCTTGCCCTACTTCGCCCCATACCTTATTTAACGATTCTCCGATACTTTCAAATATTCCAAGAATTATATTTAATGTATCTGCTATGCCTTGAAGAATCTTTGTTCCTGTGTCATTTGTTTCCCACGCTATTCTAAAACTTTCAGCTATATTTCCTACCAAATCAAATATCTGTGTCAATATTCCTAGGATGTATTCTATCATTTTTTGACCAGTACCATTGTTCCATACTTCTCGCCAACTATTACCTATGCTTTCTATTAATAAAAGTACATTTTGTAAAGCGTTGAAAACACTTTGGATTAATCTTGTTCCATTATCATTATTTTCCCATGCTTTCTTAAATTCAGCAGCTACATCTCCAACTATGTTCAATATTAATTGAAGTAATCTAAGCAGGGATTCCAGTACATCTTTCCCGCTACCGCCAGTCCAAACTTCTTTGAAGCTTTTACCTACGCTTTCCACTACTTCCTTAATGTTTTGAAACGCTCTTTTAATACTATTGATTGTATTTTGTCCTTCAGTATTCCATGCATCTTTAAAAGGTTTGAATAGTTCGGCTAATGTTTTTTTTAATTTTTCAATAGGCCCTTCGTCAATTTCTGTTAAGTCAGGCATTTCCATCTCAAAATCATTAGCTCCGCCAGCGCTACCTTCTTTGTCGGTGTTCACTGTATTGATTTCATCGAAGCTTGCGAGTTGACCTTTTGTTTTTTTAGCAGATGATCCATACCCATCCATAGCTTTCTTAGCAGTCTCTATGCCTTTAGCAGCATCATATGATTGCTTATATGTTTTACCAAATAAAGCAGATGTGAAGTTCGCTATATATGTTGTAAGAGTTGCTAGTCCTCTCATAAGTGCATTGATAGCAGGTAGAATAAAATCATATATAGGTTGAAATGCTACTCTAAGGTTAGTTCTGATGGCGTTAAAAGAATTAGCAAACTGATTATTAGTTTTCAAAGCTCCATTCATATAATTAATAAGCCTCTAATCATTTTATAAATTAAGTTATAAATGAAGATTCTCTTAAGAATCCTCATAAATGACTTATTTAACATATTAGCGAACCCGGCTATTTTCCCAGTTGATTTTTCAGCACTCCTACCAGTTTGCCGGAACTTATCCTTTATCTGTTCAAGTTTATCTTTTAAACTTTTAAATCTATTGTTGGCCTTTTCTGTAGAATTGCCAGCACTATTCATTTTGCTTTCAAGTTCCGATATTTTCCCTACTGTTTTATCTGAGGTAGATATTAAATTGTGCAATCTTGACTCTGTTCTTAATATTTGTTCTTGTAACTTCATTGCCTTTGGGCTATCTTGCCCTAACACACTGAATCTAGAATACTTTCCCCTTAATTCTGCTAGTTTCTTTTGCTGTAACTCTGCTTGAGCGTTTACATTATCTAACTTCTTAATTAGTTGATCATATTGATTTTTCATATTTTGAACATTTTTATTAACAGCAGAACTTGCATCGCTGGAAGACTTTTTAAATCCTTTTAATCTACTCGTAGCTTTGTTTATCCCTTCCCGTAATCCTTCTGTTTTAGCGGTTATCAATACTCTTAATTCTTCTATCGTCAAATGCTCTCACCTCTCTTCTTTTTTAGGTAAGCATATCTATTAACTCTTTCTTTCATAATTTCCCAGTCCTGTTTTTTAGGTTCAGCTTCTTCAGTATCATCAAATATACCTGTTTTCTTAAATGCTTCTTTAGCATTCTTAGGATATTTTTTCGGATCATTTACCGCTACCCCTACTAATTCGCCAATCTTGTAGATAAACATAGCTTGAATTTGAAGATCGTTCTTAAATCTCTTTTGGTATCCTTCTATAGCAGCTATAATCTCCCTATAGGTCATATCCCAATAAAAACTGCATCCACTTCGTTTTCTATGGCTACTGGATACAGCTTTTCAAACAGTTCTGTACAATTATTTATTTGTTCTATTTCTTTTTGGCTTCCTTGAGTTTCGCTTTCCCCTCCTCTAACTGCTCCGCCTTGAAAAAACCAGCCACCTCAAGCACATCTAACATAAGTTCTATTAAATCCTCGAAAGTTCCACCATTTTCTACATAGTCATCATAAATGTCATAAGTATCCGATAAGGTAATCCCGTGATGAAATTTTTGTAAAGCTCCATGTACAACCATTAGCAATTCTTCCATTGAAGGTATTTTATCTTCCTCCATAAATATATTTAATAAATTGCCACCTATTTTTTTCTCTATATTAACAATTTGATTAGCTGCTAACCTTAATTTATATTCTTTATCCCCTACATTGAATTCTGTATATCTCATAATGCTTCCCTCCTAATTTTCAAGTATTAAAAAAGCAACTCCATTTAAGAAGTTGCTTGCATATAACTATTTATAATATTTCTTAGTTTTTCAGGACTCCCTATTCCTTTGTAGATATACCCTGCTCCTGCTGTAGTGATTGTAACATCACCATATCCAAATATTCTACCAAAGAAAGACCTATCCACTCTTACGCTTTGAATATGTTTCATTGGACTATTTTGTATATCTTTTCTTAGTATCCCTTTTTCTCCATAAACCATATTAGGTTCTATAATAATTTTTGTAGTAAGTATCCTAAGTATTTTAATAGGTGTCGTAAACATTCCAACAAATAATGCTATGGCCAAAATATGAGGAATAAGACTAAGCCAACTTAATTTAAAAATATATTTATCTAACGTTTTATTATCCACAAAACCCCTCCCCTGTTAGTATTATATGGTAATTTAAGGATACTATACAAAGGAGGGGAATTCAAGTCCCTTTATTGTGGATTAATATCTACTATATCAGATTGCAAGAACATACTAGCTGTAAATGTTTTAGCAGCATTAACCCCACCCCCACCAACTTTTACGCTTACAAAAGCTTCAAACTCATGTCCGCTTCCATCTGGGTAGTCTAGTTTAAATTTAGCCATTTTATTACCATCTTGTAACTCTTTCAATATCCTATAATTTGATGTGGTAGTGCTATTGTCATACAAAAATACAAAATCTAAATCTCCTAAATCTGAAATACCTGGAATATATTTTTTATTCTTATCTTTTAATGTAGTTACTTCTATCTTTTCAGGATCTCCGCCGACATCCGGTATTTCCATTAATAGTCCAATTTCTTCATAATCTGTCATTGAACCTTCCTTATAGGATAAGGTAGCTTCATTGTAACTTTGTCCTGCATGTAGTTGTAAGTTTAACTTTAAATCCATTAATTTTCACTCCTTTATTGATACATAATCTTAGTTCTATTATTAACTTTACCTTTAAATCTCATTGTCTTGTGCTTTATGCCGCTTGGGTCGGGTATATCCCTCGCAAAATCTCTCTTTAAGCCAATACTATTCATAACATCATTTACTTGCCTTGCAAGTACACCAGTTGATCTATTGTGCCATATATCAATTTGAATTGCTATTTCTGTGTATAATTCCTCTTTGATTTTGTAGGCATCTGTATTGGTTAATTCATAAAAAGAAATATAGGGTAAATTCTCAAAGCTTTCAGGATAACTATCCGATACATTATCTTCTCCTACTATTTCCTCTAATAATTCATTTATTTTGGGTTTTATATCATACATTTAATCACCCTTTTTTCTTTATATCTAGCCTTATTTCATCTGCTATATGTTTTTTTATGATCTCTTGATTCTGCTTTAATGCAGGATACATAAATGGTTGGGGTTCTTGTCCATAAGTGCCATAGAATACCCCTTCGGCAGTCTCAAATTTGATGAAATGGTATTTCTCTGCTATAGCCGAATCTATTTGACTTTCATGTATCCACCACATATCATTCCTATAATGTAATTGATTCGCTATTTCAGGCGGAAGGTCTTTAGGTGCTGCCATACCTTTAGGTCCTGTTCCAAATTCTGTGTATACTGCTTGGGGAACATTGGTATATACTGAACCTATAATTTCGGTTGGTTTTTCTTCTACGTTTTCATAAATAGAATTTTGTAATTGCCCTTCATTAACTGCCGCTAGTTCTTTAGCATCCCCTTGTACTTTTTTAGTAGATAGGCTTACTCCTTTTTTTAATGCTTCCTTGGGGTCTGCTATCCTGTTTAACTTTTTTATTAAGCTTTCAAAACCTTCAAGACTCATTTATATCCTCTCCAAATCTGCCACTATATGCCCATCCCATGGTCTGATGGCTACAATTTTATAATCAGGCTCCTGGTCTTTATTTCTATAAACACATACTCCGTATTGTTGTTTTTGACTGTTGAATTCCACATCTAATTCTCTAGCAAGTTCCGCATCCTCCATTAGCATAGTCTGCATATTAGCAAGTCTAACTCCATATATTTCACTTAACATTTTACCGCCTGCAGGATGGATTTTAGCTTTAACAGTTTGACCTGTATGTTCGTAACCTGTGTATTTAGTTCCATCAATTTCTTTGAATGTTCCATGTTTCTTTACCATATAAGATTTTAAATCTCTTTGCCTAAGTCTCATATAATCACCTCGGCAATCTTCTTGCACTTCTAATTTTCTTCATAATACTTTCGGGGATGCCTTCTTCAAAACTTCTACCAACCCCACCCTCTGAATGGCTTGTCTGCCCTTCTATTCCCTCTTTGTTATATAAAACTATTGCTAATTCTATTTGAGTGCTTAAAAGGCTATTAGGTATCTCAGTAAGGTGAGTTAATTCTAATATAGTATCTTTAGCATCATCGAAATAAAGATTTAGCAAGTCATCTTGTTCCGTTCCTTTAATTCCTAATTTTAGTTTTAATTTACCTAGTTGGTCCATGTATTCACCTACTTAATAAAAAGAAGGCTACCTATTTGGCAACCTTCCCTTTTGACTTTTCTTCCTTCTTTTCTTTAACTTCTTCTTGCATTTCTTCTTCTGTTACTTCTGATAATAATGTAATTTCTCCATCTCCATTTAATTTTAATGCTTTGTGTGTCTTATCTATAACCTCTGTAAAACCTTTATTGATTAA
The DNA here is from genome assembly GCF_002266425.1 of Tissierella sp. P1. Classification (GTDB taxonomy): domain Bacteria; phylum Bacillota; class Clostridia; order Tissierellales; family Tissierellaceae; genus Tissierella; species Tissierella carlieri. The sequence goes on along the minus strand of NZ_NPMN01000033.1, from coordinate 24,375 downwards.
TTTCTCTTTTTCATGCTCTGTAGCTACTATTTTAACTACATTCATTTTTTCTAACTTAAACATTAATCATCACTCCTAAGCTAAAGATTCTTTGATATTAACTCTAATAGTCTTAAATTGATTATCTTTAACCCATAGATCATGATATTTTCTATAATCAAGTTTCCATGCATCAGCTTTTTGGTTAGTATCAGGTTCAAATATTCTTATCTTGTCTGTCTTAGAAACTGCTATAGGTGCAGTTCTTGGAGTTATGATCCAATTGATATTCTTAGCATCTGTATCTGGTTTAAATCCTCCTGCTGTTTGGCCTGCTGTCTTACCATCTAGGAATTGATATTTAGTCATCATTCTTGCGGATGGTACTGGAATAATTGGGTTATTGTCTATTCCTCTTACGGCAGTTTTAATATCACCTTGACTAAACTCAATTACTGATAGTTGTTTTGATAATTCTGTAGAGTTGCTTAAGACAGCCCATATTGGCATGCTTAAAGTTATTACTAATGGTATTTCTCCTGCTATATCATAAATAGCGTATATATCCTCTTTGATTTTAGATAATATTGTAGCTGCATCTGCTGCATATCCTCCTGTTGCAGCACTTTTCGCAATAGCTTGTGTCGCTATGGAAGAATATCTATAAGCATCAATTTCAGGAATTACTAACGTTCTTTGGAATTCTCCCATTACATTAGCAGCGGTTGCCACAAAGTTAGTTTCGTCCACATCCATTCTGTCTAATTGGAACGTTCTACCTCTATCTTGAGTTAATGTCTTTGTTTGATATTCTAATGTTACCGCACCATCAACAAAACCGTTAGTTCTATCATAGTCTCCCAATCCATCCATAGATATCATAGGAATTTTACATTCATTACCGCCATTATATTTAACTAATCCTGCGTTAGCTTCCATCCACCCAGATGTTGCTAAAGCTACTACTTGCTTATCAAGTTGTTGCATAAATAATTTTGCATATTCTAATACATTTGGAATTGCCATATTTTACATCCTCCTTTTAGTACCCTAAATTTTCTTGTATTGTTTTTGCTATTTGTTCCATCCCTGCAGGAGGATTGCTGTCTCCATTATTTTTAGGAGTAAACCCTCCTAGAGGTTCGACAAATAAATCCTTATAGGTTTCTTTTAAATCTTTTATCTGGTCCTCTAAACCTTCTATAGTTCCATCTTCTTTGATTTTTAGTTTTTCTTTATCAAATCTACCCATCAATAAATCTTCATGTTTTGCCTTATTATCTTTTAAGGCTAGCTTAATAGCATTGTCTAAAGTGATATTGTTTATCTTAGATTCATAGTCTTCTTTAGCTTTTGCGTTAGTCTCTTGAAGTTCTTTTATCTGCTTTTCTAAATCCTCATTACCTTTAGCTTTTTCTCCTAAGTCTTTAAGTTGCTTATCTCTGTCTTTTATATCTGACTCAAGTTGTTTCTTAGCTTCCGATACTTCATTATACTTGTCCTTAGGAATTAAATACTTAGGTATTTCTTTATTGATATTTCCTACAACTTCATCAACCTTTGCATCTTCAATCCCCGCATTTTTTAATAGTTCTTTTAACCAATCCATTTATATCCCTCCATACATTTTTATACAGGTCTGTACCTGTTTTGGGTTCTTTGTTCTTTATGCTCTACAAACACTAAAAAAGAGCGATAAAAAAAGACTTATTCCTAAGTCTTGAATATTTATATTACTTTTTATTTCTCTATCTTCTTGCTAATCAATGTCAATATTATAAATGTCAGACATATAATTAATGTTACTTGTGTAGCTGTAGCCATGTTAATCCTCCTTTACATAAGTGTCCCGCCAAGTTTTATAATCAATATTAGCATCAATTAAATAAGTCTTGCCAGTCTTAGGGTCTCTTGCTCTTCGCTTTATTCCCTCTAGAGTATCAACCCCAAACCATGCCCTAGTTGTTGATCTGCAAAACACATGCATTGGCGGAAGATTTTTCCCTTCCTTAGCTTCACTTACTTTGAATACTTTGTTATCTAGTTTTTGGCATATTTCCGATGTCCTATCATCTAATGTTGCCAAATACATATATTCTTCTATGCCGCACTCTTTGTAGCTTTGTAACTCTCCTTGATTAGCCATATAGGTCAATTCTGTTCTTATTAATCTTGAAGCTACATATTTGCTTACATCTGCGAAATCCCTTAATTCCCTACTCATTTGGCTTATAGTTCTACCACTCACAAAACCGCTTAGCATTATATCCGTTACTTTTTCGGCTACTATATCAGTATTCTTCCATATTCTTTGAGAGAAGTTTTTGCCGCTCCAAGGGTTTTTAAGTATTTCTTCAACAACATGAGTAGGTATACTGGCAACATCAAAGCCTATTCCTAATCCTTTTTGTATATCAAATATAGATTGATAATATGATTTATTTATAGTATCAATATAGAGACTTTTACTCTGCTTTAATTCGATATCCGCTACTGTCTTAATCTTTGTATAGACGTTTAATTTTAATGCTTCTAATCTAGTGATACGTGCTTTATATGCAGGTGCATTAAGTTTTGATAATATCTCTTTTCTTATATCAGGGTCTTCAACGGTGAGTATTTGTTCTCTTAATTCATCTAAAATTTTATTATCCACTTTAGAATTAAGCAATTTTCTTATTTCTGCATCACTTAATCCGCTATCGAATTTAAACTTATCATATATCTTTCTTATGTCTTCTTCTATATCCTCAATAGCTTTATCATATGCATTGGTAATTAGTAGGATAGTTTTATCGCTATCTTTGTGATACCCTTTCATTTTATCCTTTGCCCTCTTAACCCAATATTTATTATTCTTCATTTCCCTCACCTTCTATTTGGGAAAATCTATCACTACCGAACATCTTAGCTCGTTCTTTTGCTTTTTCTAACCTTTCAGCTTGTACTCTTTTTAATTCTTCCTCTACGTCTGACACATAAGGATGTTGTGTTATTAAAGTTTCTAACGAGAGTATATCTTGAGAATTATTGATATTATTTATTGCTTCTGTTTCATTTATCGTTATATCTCTGTTGAATATTATTTCTATTTTTTCGTTTTGGTAATTTCCTTGTCCTGTTTCTGATAGATAGATATTTATAAAATATAATAATTGTTCAAAAGCTTGTTTAAATTCTACCTCTAAATGATTACATTTTAAATCCAACCCACTATAAAGGAACTTAAGTGCTATCCCAGATGGCGAGCTTCCAAACTTATCTAGATCCTTAGTTACTCCTCCGCCAAATTCGTTTATATCTCTCTTCAGTTGTTCAAAGTGTTCTTTTGCAGCTTGAATATCCATTGTGGGGTTAAGGGTATCTACACCGCCATGTTCAGGATCATCTATTTTTATGGCTCCATAGTAGTTTAAATCTCTCATAAATTCCCCTAAATTCTCCCCTCCATATCCTTTTAATACATAGATTAGATTCTTAACTTCTTCGATAAAGTTAGATACATCGCTCCTGGATTTATCATAATCATCCACTAAAGATTTTATAAATTTTACATCAGGATATTCCAATCTATTATTTTTAAAGGCTATAAAAGGAACTTTACCCCATGACTTCCATTCCTCACCACTTTTATAGTGGAGTATCGGACCACCTTCATTGGTTTCTATGTCTCTAATAAGCTGATCATCTTTTAATATATAGAAACTAACTTCATTCTCTGTATAATATTCTACTTTTGTTACTTTCTTCTTTTCTTTACCTTCGAATACAGTAATTAAATAAAATCTAATCAGTCCATCTAATTCTGTATGAGTATTATCTCTCCATAAAGGAACACATTGTTCACTAGGTATTAACATAGTTCCTAACTTACCTTGTTCATCTATATATACCTGTAGCCACGCTATTCCCTTATTGGATGATTCTGTTCCTAAATGAGCAAGTTTATATTGAAAATATTTGCCTAGTACATCTTTGACCTTTTCTGTGTACTTTTTATCATTGCAATCCAGAGAATAGTCTTTTGTGAGTAAATAAGCGATTTTTTCATCAACTAAATTTTTCATAAAGCCATGAGATAATTTATTATTAGCCTTAGAATAATCCGTTATCTCTCCTTCTTCTGTCTTTCTAGTAATCTTCCTATTATCAATGTCATTTTCTACTCTATAATATTTATCTCCTGTTATCATCCACGCTCTTTTGTCGCTATTGTTAAACTCTTGTATTTCTTCTACAAGGATATCTTCTGTCGTCATTATATTTACTTGATTATTGAATATGTTTTTAAACCCAAACAATTTATCACCTTCTTTTTAGTCGTCAAATCACTCTTTTGTGACTAATAATATTATTTCAATACTGATAATCCAATGCCTTTATCAAACGTTTCAGCTACTCCTGTAGTTGCATCTGGTGCATCATCATGTTTGTTTTTGCCTTCTCTTTGATATGTTGTCATAGCTTTATGATATTCAGGCCATTTATCTCTCCAATTTATTGGATAATATATGTGATCCATAACCCATGTAGAATTAGATAATATTCTAGCCTGTTTATTCTTGCTTTGATGAAACCATTTAACTCTAGTTTTATTACTTCCATATTTCTCTTTTAATATCCTTTCAACTGCTCTTGCAAATCCTCTACCGCCATTATTACTTTCTATATCTGCCTTATTAACTTCATTCTCGTACAATATCTTAGCTGTATGAGGTTCCGTTATCTCCATAGGGTCTTTCGTATAATAAACATCTATTATATAGACTTCTTTGTTATAAACCCCATATACAATCACACACAAATAGTCTGAGCCTTCATCGGCCGTATCTACATAAGCCCCTATCCGTGTAAATAAAGGATTGCCTTTGTTGTCCTTAGGTATCTCTGTATAAGTTTTAAAACTACTGTATAATCTTCCCTTAAGGTCTATAGGTTCCTGTTGATAGTTGGCACTTGCTATGTCTGCACCCATTGCTTTTACTTTATTTTTATAGCTTCTATAGCTTAATACCTCTGGGCAAAGCATTTGTTTTTTCTCTTCATTGATTAGTGCTTTCATGCTTACATGCCTAATCTCTATTCCTTGCTCTTTGTAATATTCTAATGCTTTACCTGCTAAATCATCACTAGCCCATCTGGTCATTATGATGATTATTTTCCCACCCTCTTCAAGCCTAGACAGCATTGTATTAGTAAACCATTCCCAATGTTTTTGTTTTACGTTTTCATTGTAAGCTTCTTCTGCGTTCTTGATTAAGTCATCTATAATCATTAATGAGCATCCGAAACCTGTGGCTGTACCCGTTGGAGAAGTCGCTAGATAGTTATTGTATCCACCTTCTAAGGACCACAAATTCATAGCTCCGTCACCATGTTTGATTGCTACTCCTGGAAAGACATCGGAAAATACTGGTTTATATTTATCTGCTTTTTCTTCTTGTATAGAGTTTCTTACGTTTTTAGAAAACATAGTTGATAAAGTTTCATTGTATGAGCCTGTCATTATCTTTTCATTTTGGTTCTTTCCAAGTACCCATTCAACAAATAAACCCGCTGTTCTACTCTTGCCATGACGAGGAGGTTCATTTATAATCAATACTTCATCATCACTTTCATAAAAACTCTGAAATTCATCGCATAAATCAATTAAATATTTTCTATTATGTTTATAAAAATCAGGAGCTTTTAAATTGCAATAAAAAAAGAACTCACGCCTTGCAAGTTCTATCTTTGCCCCTAATTTTATTAATTTCTTATCTATTTTCATTCTTCATCACTAGCTAGTTTTAACAACTGCTCTTTTGTAAGTCCTTCATATGGGTTGTTGGTATTAATATTGCCGCTATGGTCTAGCTGCTGTTTCTCCGTGTATACACCTGCCATTTCAAGCAAAACTTTACCATGTTGAAAACTTCCCCTTTGTGCTTCTCTGATGAATGTATTTAATACAGATGCTACAGATTGCTTTACAAGGTCGACGGAATATTGTTTATATATTTCTACAAACTCAGGTTTTGAGAAAGCTTCATAGTAAGTAGAACGTGAACATTTAGCTATCTTACAAATATCAGTAATAGACTTCATTCTGTTTTCTGGATTTATCAACACTTCAAGTAATGCTTTTTCTTTTTCTGTAGGTTCGTATTTTGTAGGATTTTGTACAGTATTCATCGCCCTAATCACCTCCCAATATATCTGGTAACTCTTTCCCAAAATTATTCCAGTCTAGTCCATATTTATCTAAGATATCACTAAAATCTTCTATATCATGAGGATTAATCTTTAATCCTCTTTCTCCAATACCAATATGTTTTAATTCATGATACATTAATATTTTTAATTGGTTGTCATTTAAGAATCCTGTATTGTTTTCGTAAAATGTAATTATGAAATCATAAGGTAGATATGCTTTGTATGTTTCTGTCACCTTTCTGCAATCAGCAAATACTATTTTCTCTCCGCGTTTTTTCTCATAGCTAATTATATAATCTATCTTTATATCCCATTCTTTTATAAAATTAAATTCAGGAAATTTATTTATTTATCTTGTTTGCTAAGTTCTTTAATTTCCTACTTGGTTCTGCTTCTCTTATACTTAGTTGTCTTCTTAGATTTCTTATTCTTGTAGTTTTATCCTTTTTATTCTGTTTGTTAAATATCTTGTGTAATTCTTGTACTGCAGTACAAGAATATTCACATTCTTTATTCTTATAGCACTCTCGACATATTAAATTCATATCACCACCTACCTTTATTTATTGCAAAGAAAAAAGAGCCTGGTGGCTCTTAGTAATCATATTCGATTGAAGATATATGACTTGGGTTAATTGCGTATCCATGCAAATAGACAAAACCATTTATTAAACTTCCGTCTTTATGATAACAGAAATTTTCAAGAAATTTTTCAACATCCCAGTTTTTCACTGTATATTCCTTCCCGCTATCCATTACAATTTTTATTGTTTCTATTTCATTGTTGTGTTTTGCCATTTTTATCCCCTCCTATTTTCCTATATTATATCAAATCAAAGAGGATATTTCCATAAATTTACTTTCGCTATTTTAAGCCATCTGATTAACTTCCTCCACCGTCCGAATAAAACTATTTTAGAGCGGGCAATTTAAATATTCTCTTTCATTATCAGAGAAATATCCTATCAAATATTTCTCGTCACTTACTCTTGTTCCCATTATTTTTGATTTTCTTGTAACGTCTTGAGGAATATATTTCCACTCATTTTCCTTTAGATTCTTTTGTCTTGCTATTTCTTTAGCTTCTCTCAAAGTTTCTGTAGATATTAAGTATTTCTCCATTATCCCAGCTCCTTTGCCTAACTCTTCGCCCTTCTCTCTTATAACTATCTACTCTCATTAATTCTTCTATACTGCAACCTAATTCTATTTTCTTCTTAGGCTTGTCTATCTTTACCTTGAACATATTAATTAATCGTTTGTATTGTTCTATATCTGTTTGTCTTATGTATTCTCCTATAGTCATAATGTTCCCTTCTTTCTCTCATATTCCTTCTTAGCTTTATATGCCATTCTGTTAGCTCGTCTTCCTCTTTCTTTTCTTGCTTCACATGTCTTTTTATTTTCCTCACAGCTTAGACAACATTCAGTACATTGTGTTTTACCTTCTTCATCTATGTATATCAATATAATCAACTCCTTTACAATAAGAAAGGACCTACTGGTATAAGTAAGTCCTTAATCGCCCGTGTCCTCACGAGCCATATTCGAGCAATTGTTTGTAAATCCTGCCCTATTTAATTTAACTAGTTGCGAGTGGGTTTCGCATATTTGAGATACAATCTCATACTACTATTATATATTAGTTTTCTCCAAAAATGTGGCAATAAAACGGCAACTTTTACTTGAGTGCCTTATCTCCAAATATACCTATAATCATCTTATTTATTGCATCTTTTCTTATGTTTCTGCACTGTCTTTCACTATATCCTGCTTTATGTGCCACTTGCCACCATTGTTTTCCTTCTATATATTTCTGTTCTAAGATTATTCGTTCCACCTCTGATAGTCCCATCATAGCTCTATCTATCTTTTCTAACTGTCTTCTATTTCTCTCTATATTGCGTTGTAGGAATTGTATTTTCTCACTATTTGATAATGCTGCATCTTCTGTAATGCTACTGAATTTATGTGTAGGGCTTGTGCTGATTCCATCGTAACTTATCCCTGTCATTCCATCTTCTTTTTCTAGGTATTCTATCTCCTGCTCCATGTTTTCTATACTTATTTCAAACATCTTATAGTTGTATAATAAGTATTCTGTTTCTTTATAATAATCCTTAGTCATGTATTTCCCTCCTAGACTTCATTTTGTATTCTAAGAATACTTTGTAATGCATTTATTTGCACCGCTATAGCTTTTAAACTATCTCTTGCAGCTATATATTTTTCTCTTGCTAAATCTCTTTGAAATCTTAAATCTGCTATATTACCTCTTGCTACATCTTCTATTAGCCCCACTGGCATTTTTTCATCTCTAAGTCTTATCTTTTCTTTTGCTAGTGCTACTCTATAATCTCTTTCAGTTTCTGCTGCTGCTTTTGCTAATAGAAATATATCTTGACTTCCTTCTTCTAGTCTTTTACTTCCCTGGTATAATTCTTTAGTGATATCTTTAAGGTCCACCTAATCACCCCTAAAATTCAATAATATTGCCACATTCACACTTAATACTTCCTTCTTCATATCCCCAACTTACACCTAGTATTATTTGTCCATCTTCTTCATCGAATTGCTTGCTATAAAAAGATTTGTCCTTATATTCATCTTCTCTTCCACATTTATTGCACTTGATAGTAAATCCTTTGTTTTCATTCATAATTATCCTCCTATAAATAAAATCTTCCACCTAGCCAGTATTGCAGTTCTTTACCTTTTAATCCTAATTCCTCATACTTCCTTTGTAGGTCTTGCTTAAGTTTCAAATCTAATGTTCTATCTTTATTTCCTTCTACTCCATAATCTCCATGATGGCAATCCCAGCATAAAGCTATTAGGCTATATATAGTTTCACATTGTCTTCTCTTACCATTTCCGCCTATGATATGATGATGTTGTACCATAAAGTTACTTCCGCAGTTTTCACATAGGCCTTGACTTCTTTCTTCTACTATTTGATGTCTTTCTTTGCTTGTTAGTCCATCCATTTTCATTCTCCTTTCAATAAAAAAGCGGACACTAAACTACACTCATAAGAGTAAATAGTCTAGGTCCGCTATCTGTATAGTAGGATCTATTTTATATTAAATTTCTTTACTGCTCTTGAAAAAATATATTCTTCTCCTGTAAGCTCTTTATATACGCCTTTGTTTCTAAGATATACTTCTGGAAGTAATCCTTCTTTTTTATCTTTACTTGTATCCCATGCTGTTAAGTTTCTTGCTATTATTTCTGCTATTTCTTGAGGTGATATCTCTTGTTCATCCTTATTTTTATCAGATTCCTTTAAATCTTCTATTGCATATCTTACTCTTTGAAATGCTGTCGCTTCTGCTTGGTGAACTTGAAAGGCTAACATATTTCCTTGCTCCATTGCCTTATGTGCAAAGTCATAGTATTTATCTTCCTGTTTGCTTGTATATTCTAAAAGCTTGTCTAATTTATCCATCTTTATTCCCCTTTCTTATAATACTTCTTTCCATAGGTGTGTGATGTATTTACTTCTACCTTTCAGCCATTCCTTAACCTCTGTATTCAATGTATTTTGATCTATATTATGAATATATAAATGTGTATAAATACCTTTACGTTGAAGCATTATGCATAATTCTAATCTGTATTTACTGTCATCTTGCTTGTGTATGTCATATCTAAAAACAAAATTATATGTGTCATTATAATAATCATTTGCACCAAATCCAGCATGAGTGTTTTTAAAATCTTCCCACGACTCATATTCACCTGTACATTTATTATCATAGAAATTTCCAGTTAGACAATTTTGATAGTCATGCTTAGTTTCTTTTAGCATTTTAATACACCTTCTCTCTATATCTCATATTAATATCCATTTGTAGAGTTCCGTTATGATTGTTTATCTCTATATTAAAATAATCTAGTTTATCATCTTCATTTGCTTTATCTACTGCTTTATCTATAAATTCATTTATTTTTAGTTTTAGCTTTTCTTTCTTATCCATGCTTGTCCCTCCCTAGTCTTTCTTATGTTTATGACTTTTACAGTAAAATCTTTCCCATATTCCATATTTATCAGATGTTCTCATTAATTTCCTCTGTTGTCTCTTGTCTATGTCTCCACGAAAACATAAACTATGTTCATTTATATATTTGCAGTTATGACATTCTTTTCTTTTTCTTTTATTCATTACTTAGCCCCCTAGTTTAATTTCTTTTATTATCTCTATAATCTCTATTTCATCAACATCAAATCCAAATCCATAGTTACCTAATTCTATATCTTCGATTAACCATTCAAGTCTCTCATATTCCTCTCTTACGAAATAATTCTTGTCCCATAAATAGTTACAGTACTCATTTAAATCCTTTTCATCTATCGCTAGTAAGTTTAATGTATTTTCAAGTCCAGTACATAATAACAATTCTTTGTTGAGTAAATATTCTTGCCATTCATGAGTTGCTTTTTTAAGTTTTCCTTTGACAATTCTAAACATCTTTGCCCCTCCTAGTCATTACTTGTAAATGTTATAGGTACTATCATTTCAGGTAGGAAGTTTACTTCATAACGATACTTGTCTACATTCGCCCCTCCTACATCTTCAACTACCCATAAGGTCCACTCTCCAAGTCCTACGGAATGCTTTTTATATTCGTTAGGACCTGTTTCCACTACTACAATGATACGATTACTCTGTAACTCAAAGCTAAACGCTCCGATCAACTCAAACATTGGTTTATCTGTTCTTGCATTTAATACTGTTAATCTTCTTATCACATTAAAGTTATCAGCTTCTAGTGATACGTTATGAGAAACTCTTGTTGATTGCCTATGTTGGCATCCTGCTAGCAATATAACTAAAACCATTAAAACTATTAATATTTTCTTTTTCATATTTAATCCCCTTTCTTTTCCCCACAAAATGGGCAATAGCTCATTGTAAAACTTGATACTTTTCTTTTAGTTGAAACTCTTCCTGATTTCGCTCTATGTTCCCATGAAACTTCTATCGGTAATACTATTTCAGTTTTGCAACTACTCATAAGAAAAGCCTTATTTGTAAATCCAACCTCGAAATCTTCTATTTCTTTAAATGTCTTGTTGTTTTCTTTTAAATGTTCTTTGTATCTTTGTTCTGTTTTTTCTATGCAATTACACATTAATATCCCTCCGCTTGCCTTCTATAATTTTCTTCATGTTTCTTCACGTAGGCTTGTTCTACTTCTTCATCTGTAAAGTCTAGTAACCACCCTATTACCCTAATGGCTTTCCCTGTTGATTCGTATTTATTTTCTGTTATATTTCCATATATTTCTAGTAACGTTTTAACAATTAATTCATTTCTGTTGAGGTTAAAACAACTCTCATTTTTTTGAATTACTTCAACAACTTTTTCCATTGATATTATAGTTATAGTTTCAAATCTTTTACCTGTCTGATTCCCTATAGATAAATAGAAGTGCCATATATCCGCTAATTCTTCTAATAATCTTTCTTTGCTTTCAGGTCCTTTTGTGCTCCAATGTTTGAAGCATCTAGTCGCATTAGCTAACTCCCCTACCTCTACTAATAAAGCTAATATTGTCTTGTCTAGTAATTCAGCTTCACTTATTGTTATGTTTCTATTCTTTATAATATAGTTATCTAATTCACTTTGCATTTTATATAATTTTTCTAAGTTCATTATTTATTCCTCCCTATCTAGTGCTTGTAATTATTCGCTTTATTCCTTCAATGCTTAAATCTGCAACCCATTTTTCGCCGCAATTATCGCATTCACATTCACAACTTTGCATATCATCTGTAAATTCCCATTCACTTAAATTTGACGTTCCACAAGCAGGGCATAACATTAAATCGTTGTCGATTAAAGTATCTGCGAACTCATGTAAATAATCGTCATGTTCAAATTCATCTACTAGGAATCTACATCTTAAACATAAACAATAATCATTAAAATCTCCTTCGTATATTCCTGTTTCTCTGCTGTATTCTTCACCTTTTTTAATCTTCTTTCCGCAATATTTGCAAGTATGCTCTTTTCTAGCTTTTCTTTTTACGCTATTCCAAAAGCTCACGCTATTCTCTCCCTTCTCACTCCGCACTCAGTGCAGAGGTTTATCGTTCTTCCTCTATACTTAGCTTTAATAGTTATATTTCCACATTCGTCACAATAATTATTTTTACTTATCTTTTTCATTAGTCTTTGCTGCTTCTTGTTTAATTTAAATAGACAATACATTTTCTTTATATCATCACATTTGCAATTAGTTCTATAGCAGTTCACTTCATCAACTCCAATCTAGCTTTTGACCGCATTTAGTACAATGTTTATAATATAAATCTAAATGCGCGCTACATGTACTACACTCTATAAAGTTATGATTTTTTCCGCTATTGTATGGCATGCCTTTCTTAGGTATCTGTTTTTCCAACGCTTCAATAATAGTTTCTATTTCTTCCTCGTTCCCTGTTGTTGCTATTTGTAACGCATACTCTATAGCTGATTCTATTTGTTCATTAGTCATATTTATCCCTCCATGCTTTGTATAATTTAAACCAATCGTCAGCCCTCATAGTAACAAACCATTCCTCGTAATTCTTTCTATGTGCAACTATAGGTATATCTTCTTCTTCCTTATCTCTTATAGCTTGTCTTATCGCATCAGATACGTTTAATCTTTCTACTCTTTTAACTTCTTGATGTATTCCAGGAAGTCCGATTACATCTTCGCCTTCTATTCCTGAATACTGTTGACCTCTCCTAGCATCTTCAAATCCTTGTTCTCTGCAAAACTTTGCCCATTCTCTTTCACCTTCCGCTCCTTTTCTTTTGCTATTTATCTTCTTAGCCATCTTCTTAATCTCCTTCTTGGTCGAATGATTATTCTATCCCATATATAAAACTTCAAGAACATTCCGTCATTTAAAGTTGTATTATTCCTCCAACTTCTCCATGCTTTTAACATTTGATCACCTTTCTTTAAATCATTTGTAATTGAACTTTATTAAGTCTATGTTTTTTTGCTATTTGTATATAATCCGAGTTTAACTCAAACCCTATATAGTTCCTTTGATTCCGAACTGCAACCATTGCTGTAGTTCCTGATCCCATGAATGGATCCAAAACAATACCTCCACTAGGGGAGCCAGCCAATACGCAAGGCTCAATTAATTCTGGTGGAAAAGTTGCGAAATGCGCTTCGGAAAATTTTGCTGTAGGTATAGTCCAAACAGTTCTCTTATTCCTGCCGATCGGAACCTCAATAGTCTTATCTTCTTCTCTTCTTCCAGAATTAGGATTGCCAATTATTCCTTTACTTCCCCTAACAGTAAATACCGCTTTCATGTTTCCGTTTAATTTGCTACCGCCATTTGCTCTACTTGATCCATTTTGCGAATCTATATCTTGCTGTAACCTCTGTATAGATGATTGTGCTAAAGGTTCCATTATTGCATCTTTATCATAGTAATAGTTTTTACTTTTAGATAATAAGAAAATATATTCATGGGCTTTTGTTGGCCTATCTTGCACACTTTCAGGCATGGGATTGGGCTTATTCCAAATAATATCCGATCTTAGATACCATCCATCCGCCCTTAATGCAAAGGCTACCATCCAGGGAATGCCTACAAGGTCTTTAGGTTTGAGACCATTAGGAGTTTTGGGGATTTTGCATTGTAAACTATCTTTTGTAGCTATATATGTTTCTTTCTGCCCTTTTCCTTCTTCCCATTGTCCTTTTCCACTACCTGCATAGCTATCGCCTAAATTTAACCATAATGTTCCTTCGTTTTTTAATACGCGCTTAACTTCTCTAAAGATTTCTACTATGCTTGAAACATATTCTTCTGGGGTTTCTTCTAATCCTAGTTGCCCATCTACTCCATAATCACGCAATCCCCAATATGGCGGAGAAGTTACACAAGTGTCTATGCTCTTATCTTTTAGTTTTTTTAATCCTTCACGACAATCCATGTTGTAGATTGTGTTTAGTTTTAATTCCACTTAATCACCTACCCCTAACACTTCCTTAGCTTTTCTCATAGCTTCATTTGGTGTACAATTATCCTCAAAGTATATTCTTGCTGCTTCTTTAGAAAACTCCAACGCTTCTTTATGTGATATTTTAGGATTATCTTTCTTTATATCTGCTGCTACTTTATATTTATCTATCATATTAAATTCCCCTTTCTATATCTGCTATCATTTTTAAGATAGGATATACTTGTTGTGGTACTACTGCATTGCCCAAGGCTATACTTCTGTCCACCCTATTGGAAATCCCATCATCCACTCCAAGAATTGGGGGTTCGGATACCTGCCAATAAGTTCGGGGGGCTTCTCTCCTATACTGCCCGGTATTGCTTTGCCCCTTGTTCCTTTTTTCTCCGATGGACTTAATTTCCTTATCTTTTTGTAACTCTGACTTGCTGTAGGAGTTGAATAGTAGTGCCTTATAAAATCTCTCAAATTGTTCCTCTCGTTCCTCCCTGCTTTCATAGAAGCTTCTGGAGTTCTGCCCCCCTTGTGATCTGAAGCTGTTGGAGTGGGCAACAATGAATATCCTTTCTCTTTTGTGAGGGGCATCAACCCATTCAGCCCCATAACTACACCATCCTGCATTGTACCCCATCTCGGCCAAGTCATTGAGAATTCCTCCAAAGAACCGTCCATCTTCGGTTGTAAGTAACCCTGGTACATTTTCGCCCAAAACCCATTTTGGTGTAATTTCGCTAATGATTCTTGCATATTCCCCCCATAGATCACGTTCATCATTAGAACCTTCACGTTTTCCTGCAACGCTATGAGGTTGACAAGGAAATCCTCCGCTAAGTAAGCTGATATTTTTAATTCCTCTTTCTCTGACAGACTTAGCTGTGACATCTCTTACATCCCTCCATCTTGGTATATTGGGCCAATGTTTTTCCAACACTTTAGTCGGAAAGTCAGCATATTCGCATTGTCCAACTGTTTCAAATCCTGCCCATTCTGCTGCTAAATCTATTCCTCCTATACCAGTAAATAGGCTAAAATGTGTTAGTTTCATAATTAAATCTCCTTAACCTTATATTCACCTGTCAAGAAATCAGCTTTTAAGAAACTTTCACTGTATCCTAGTTTGTGTTTAAACAGTATATGAGTTTTATAATCTCGAATCATAGTTCCTTCAAAGCAAAGGTCATAAACCTTTTTATAATTTCTTCTTAGGTATATTTTGTACTGCTTATCCTTTACTAGTTTTACTTTACTTATGTCTAGACCTTCTACCTTTTCATTCATCACTCTTTCAAAAGCTTCCTGCTCTCTTTTCATTTTCTCTTCCATTTTGCTTTTATAATTTTTATTGCTTTTGTATTTTCCTGTTTTATATTTCTTTTTATAATTTTCATTTATGCAGTATTTGCACTTAGAATTTAATCCGTCTTTACAAGTTTTAGCTTTATGGAAGTACATTGTTGTTGCAGGGTATTCTTCTCCACATTTAGTACAAGTTTTAACTTTCATTTGCCCCTTTCATCCTTTCTAAGAACTCTCTTTTTTTTCTGTCTGCTATATCGTCTACTTTTTTATCTAGTTCTTCCTCTGTGTAATTATCTGACCTTTGTTGAAAGTTATGGAATCTATTTTTACTTTTAGTAGTAGTTACACTTTGATTAGGTGTTTTATTAAATTCTTTCTTTAAGAAGTTTTGCTTTGCTACATCTGAATTTTCAAATTGTTTTAATCCTCTTTGTAGGAAATCTTCTAAAGACCATTTATAAGTGAAATAATATTTTTCGTCATTTACTATCTCTGCATAAGTAGATATTATTTCTTTTAAAGTTTCTACATCATAATCTTTTAGAGTAGATTTTATTTTAGTTTTCATTTTATCTGTTAGCTTTTTATGTTTGATTATTTCTTTTGAGTTCCAAAATTCATAGAGGTCAGTATATATATCTTTATTATCATTATTGTCATTATTATCATTATTGTTTGTGTGTTTCTGCGATTTTTCTGTGATGTTTCTCTGTCGTTTCTTTATTTCTTCAAACCCACCTAGATTGCTATTGTCAATGCTTCCAACTGTCGTTTCTCTGTCGTTTTTTTTAGACTTTTTTTCGATTTCTGAAAAAGTGCCTGTCGTTTCACTGTCGTTTTCGCTGTCTTTCAATATCTGATAATCATTGTAATTTACTACTGTTAAGGTGGTTTTTTTACTGTCGCTTTTTGCAATCAACATATTTTCATTTTCTAACAGTTCTAAAAAACCTCTAACTTTTGTATTAGACCAACCCCACCTCTCACATAGTTGTCTTATAGATGTAATTCTGCTTCCTCTTTTGACTTCGACTAACTCATTACTAAAAGGTATTTTTTTGTCTTCATGATTCACCATCAGTAATATGTCAATCCATGCTTGGCCTTTTGAGAAAGGTTTATCTTCCCATATCCAGTTTTCTTGTATTTTTCTATGAATACTTATCCAACCCGACAATTTTTATCACCTTCTTTAAATACCAGGGGCTGAATCGCCCCTATTCCTTCAAATTTTCATATCCATCGCAAATAGTATCATATTCTTCTTTTGTCAACTCTTTTACATCTTTATTAAATCTTCTACGTATGTGATCTTTTACTGTCTCTGCATCCATATCAACTGATTTAGCTATAGCATAAAGTCTCTTAATCTGCTTGTCCGATAGATTACCTTTAGGTTGTATCGGCTCCGTTGGTTGAGTTTTTTCATCTTCTCCTAATTCTTCTATAGCTGTCATACCTACATTAGTTAAATCTCTTAATGCTCTAGCTTTTGCCCTGGTAGATGCCATTCTTATTATGTGAGGTTTTATCATTGAATTGGTAGAATTAGGTCCTGCATCTCCTATGTCTTGAAATATTCCATTTTC
This sequence comes from Tissierella sp. P1, assembly GCF_002266425.1. GTDB lineage: Bacteria > Bacillota > Clostridia > Tissierellales > Tissierellaceae > Tissierella > Tissierella carlieri. The sequence continues at coordinate 7,331 of NZ_NPMN01000033.1, read as the reverse complement.
TGTCTTAGCTGTAGCCTTGCATATAGCTGTCATATCATTTTCTTTAGAAGGTATCTGTATAATCTCAACAAACATACTCAACAATCCTTTTTGGTGTGCCAAATCTAAAAGACCTTCATAAGTTACGAATTGTTTCCCTTTTAAATCGACTATAAATCTTTCATCAATCTTACTCATTTACTCCACCACCTTGATAGAGATAGAATCAGGTTGTTCCGTTACTGTTATCCCTTCTATAACTTGTCCCTTATAAACTATCGCTTGTTTGTGATGAACATATTCAATCCATCTACCTTCTAGTTCTCCGGTCTCTACATTTACAAAGTTACTGTTTTGGAATTCATCAACTCCGATAAACTTAACATTATTCACGATACTGCCATCTAAAGAAACAACATCTTTTAATATCTCAACTGATTTTTTAAGTTCTGCCTTTTCAACTTCTACTACTTCCTTAGTTCTAATCAAGTGACTTATTCCCATATCTTTTAAGCTTTCGATTACTTTTTCATCTTCATAAGTCCATTTATCTTGTTGCTTCCTGCTACTTACCTTCCCATATGGAGTAGATAGTTTAAATTTAGGATCTAATTCTCTTTGCTCTCTATAATATTGCTCTAGTGAGAAGTTAAAGAAGTTTATTGACCTATCGAAACTCTTTATTTCTTCGTCTTTCCATTCATTTATTTTAGCTATCATTGATTCGTAAGGCTCTATTTCTTCTTGCGCTATTCTTTCTATATCTTTTATCTTTGCTTCTATAGCGTTTAACTTTTTAAAGGCTCTGACGGCTCCGTCTAAATCTAATATTTTATATTTATAATCAGTGAACTTCTCTGTGTCCTCTGCATTTTGTATAATTTCCTCTATATCTTCCAATTCTAGTTCTTGTAATTTATTCATTTATATATAACCTCCTAATAGCATTTTTTATATTTGGCCTTGTATCTTCTAAACATATTTCTTCCGTTTTTTCTTCTTTTAATATTGCTTTTTTATATTCTTCTTCTGTGATTTTATCTACATTAATTTTTCCGTCATATTTACTTGTGTATGATTTTTCTATTAAGTAATATATTTTATCTCCGTCTATGATTTTAAAATAAATTGTTCTCACTAACTTTAAAGGACTTCGTTCTAATCTATCAAACACTCTCAATCAATCCTTTCTTCTACAATCAGAATTAACTCGTTTATTTCGCTCAAAATGGTTTTAAGTCTATTGAGCAACCTTCTGTAATCATCTTTATCTATTAAAGTGACTTGTTTTGCCATAAGCTTGTCCTCCTATTCGATGTACCATTTACCTTCTAGCAATATTTTTGCTATCTCCCTACTGTCGAATTCCTCGTCTAAATCTCTTAATATTCCACTTAATGAGCGAACGGCGTAAATTCTTTCTCTAGCTTCATCATGTAATGAAATTCTCGTATGAAGGTTGTTACTAACTCTTTCTAGTACTTCCATAAAATTAACTGGTTCTTTTACTTCTTCCCATTCACTATCTCTTTTATCTATAAAACCTATTTCCATTTTTTGTCCTCTCTGGAACTCACCGCGCCATACGATCATTCCACCCTCTACTGTTACGTAAGAATTTAATTCTTTACGTCTAAACTTCTTATTTGGATTCTCCGTTAATTCCTTTATTACTTCCCAAGTTTTCATTTACTTTTTATCTCCTTCCGTGGTATAATAACCTAAATATGTTTTTATTTATGTTGACCTTTTCTAGTTCCCGCTAGAGAGGTCTTTTTTTATGAGATATTCATTATCTTCATATAGCCTAAAAGGCATTATCATTATTTCTACACCTCCCGCTTTAATCGTACATGCCTGTAAATATCAATATATCATCTGTCCATGAGGTACATGGCGGCTCTATAGGTACGCCATTTCCACTAGAAGTAAATCCACCATTACAATCATTTTTGTACAGTGGGCAATTGTCACAACCGTCTATATCTTTAGGGTATATGTCTTCTGTAATATCCCCACTACCACATCTAGGGCAACTGTCCTCTTCCCATTCTTTGAATATCTCACTACACTCATTACATTTAAACATTTGATCCCTCCTATTTTTTATTTTTAGATACCGTATAAGATACTGCATAACCTATAATCACTAAGCCGAATATTATTATTGATATTATTTCTGATGCTAGTTTAAATTTAAAATATGATTCCATTACTCACCCTCGCTTTTCTTGACTATATATACCTTCCCGTCTATCACGTATATTTCATTTAACAAATCATTAAGGCAAACTTTATTGTCATTTTTGATTGTTTTCACCCTCTACACCTCCTACCATTCTCTAACTAAGAATACTTGTCCTTTTCTGCTTTCTAAATATTCCAAAGTATCATCTAAGGTTAATTCTCTTTCGTCTTTTCGGTGATAATCCGCTATATTATCCGATATACATATCAATAATGAATGTAAATTTTCGCTTGATATTTCAGCGACTACTTTTGGGGTTTTCATCTTCTACACCTCCTCATTTTCAAACTTTCTAACAACTTCAATTCTCCTTTTCAACTCTCTTATTTCATTTCTGAATTCGCTGTCAAGATTATATTCGGGCAAAACACCATCTATAAAATCCTCAACTTGACCGATTAGAAATTCTACAGCCATTTTGTATTTACTACCTTCCATCTTCTACACCTCCCCTCTAAACACTTCTATGAATACTCTTTTTACATCCTTTGCTTGTCCATATAAGACATATAAGAGTATACCTATAGGAATGATTAGGCTTGTACCATTAAAGTTCTTGAAAACGATTGTGGCGATTATAAGGCATATTAGATTTAGCATTGGTCTTCACCTTCTAAAAAGAGATTAACTTGCTTTTTTAATTTCTTTAGTTGATTTGTCATTGATACTCTCCTTCTTTATTAATCTATCTATCACTTTCACTATGACAATATATGCATCTATAGTCCCCATAGTAACCCTCCTACTTAACTACTTTCAAATATCTAGGCCTAGGCTTAGAAACTTTGGTTGTTTTTCCTTCTTTATCAATCAAAAACTTATTCCCTTTATCATCTTCATGCATTGTATATGTCTTAATTCCATTATCTGATGCCCATTCTTCTATTAAAGAAGGTTGCCCTTCTAACCTTCTCAAATCACTTATACAACTCATGTTTTCTACCATAAATTCAGTTATGTCCCAGTTGTGATATTCCCAAAGAAAATTGAATACTTCTTCTTCTGTACCTATTGGCTTGTCCTTATCTAAAGAATCGATATATCTCTTAGTATAGAAATAATCTTTCATTTCCCATTTATGACCTTTGTATTCCTTAAATATAGGAAATATATTTACAAATTCATTTGGTGTTAACAACCCTATAATACTGTTAATAAAAGATATTAATTGAAACCTTTCTATCACTGTTTCCAAAGTTTCGTTTTGTTCTTTGTGAAATCTGTTTATTGTTTTAACTCCATAAAACACAAGCTTTTTAACAGTATCTTTCTCTTTTCCTTCTTCTTTCTGATAATTTTCAAGATTATCTATGAAATTTTTAAAATACAATAATTGTTTCTCCATTTAAGCACCTTCCTCTATCAATAAATCTTTGATGGTTAAGCCTTTGGCTCTGTATTCAGCAAACTTCTTTATAAAATACATTTGCCCTCTCCCATTTACTTTAGGTGTATTTTTAACTGATGTTCTGTCCGTATGCTGTATTGTTCTCTTAGTAACCTTAAACAAATGTTCATATTTCTTAGTTGGCAAGTTATACATATCCCCAGCTTTCTTGCATAAATAACCATGCATTCTTAAATACTCGAACAATTGATTCTGCCCTATTTCAAACCCGTGTTGAGTTAATATCAAAGCCATTTCTTTTACAAGGATTACATCCTCGGAATTTTCCACTGCTTCTGCAAACAAAACCTTAGGCTTGTCCTGTTCAATCTTGCCTTCAAGTTGAATAATATTGTTTTTATACTCAAGCATTTTTTCATCTGCCATTTTTAACGCTCTTGCCATTATTACTTCAGGACTATTCCATTTCTTTTCCAGTTCGATTAAATACTGTCTTACTATCTTTCCTTTTTCTGATTTCTGCAACATGGCTAATTCTTTGCCCATATCTATAGTTATTTCGTAATCTATTAATTTTCTCTTACCGCCAAATATAGTTACGTCATCGACAAATCTTTCGATTACGCGAAAATCAAGGTTTTCAACGAATCCATATTCTTTATAATGGTTAAACCACTTACTAAATTCCGTATAAGGTTTGCCTAAAAACTCCCATAAATCCCTTGCACTTGTTGTGTACCTATCATTTTGATAATTTATTTTTATTAGTTCATTCATTTGCCGTCCCTCCTAACTCGCTTGTTCCATTCCTAAAGCTTGTACTATTCTTTTTCTTTGCTTTGCTCCTTTTCTAGTTCCTCGTAATATATCAGATAGATAAGTCACTGATATACCTAACTCCTTTGCTAAAGAAGTCATCGTAATACCTTTTTTTAACATTACACCTCTTACTTCTACTCCGAAATCTGAATAATTCTGCATTTTGCCACCTCCCTTGTCGATAATTATTTTGAGTAAATTTCAGCTAAATCCTTGACAAAGTTCCGAAAATATTCTAAACTAAGATAGTAAGCAAAACCGAATACATCGTTGGGGAACGATTTGAAAAAGGGATTTAATTATACCTTCGGTTTTTTGTTGTCTTTTTTGGCTTTTGTATTAGCTGTTATGAATAGTATATCGTCATATTTTCCGAATGTCAATATGATTTTCGTCATATTTTCAAAATAAATCGTAAAATTTTCTGAAAGGATGATAAAATGGGCGTTTATGACAGAATAAAAAATCTTTGTAAACAAAACAATATTAGTGTTTTGAAAATGGAAACAGAATTAGAATTCACTAGCGGAACAGTTAGTAAGTGGAATAAACACAAACCATCATATGATCGAGTTCGAAAGGTAGCGGATTACTTTAATGTTTCTGTAGAACATATCCTAGGAGAAGAACAAAAAGAAACCCCTTCATTATTAGAAGGAGCAAATGAAAATACCTTGACGTTCTTTAAAGAACTAGAAAAGATGGGACTATTTAGTGAAGATATGAGTATGGAAGAACAAGAATACCTAATAAACATAATAAAAGTTGCTATGAAAAAACCTAACTAGGTAGGTCTTTCCGTACCAACTTTTTTTCTATCTTTTTTAGTAATATATGTAATTCTTCTTCCGTTAGTTGATTTAATAGTTCTATTATTTCATTCATCATATATCCCCCTTTTTAGCCAAACTAATGTTCAAACATACGTTCTTATTATATTGTACTACTGAATGGGAAAATATTCAAGGTCAAAAAAGTATCATTACGTTAATTCGATTATACAAGCTTGTTTAAGAATCGTCAAGCCTTTGGAAATGCTAAGGTTCATTACTCAACTAACTACCCACAAGTGCGTAGTTAGTTAAATTAATAGTGTATCGTTTAAGTGTAATTTGAGTATCGTTTTACAAATTTATGGTAAAAAATACCACTCACAAGTGAGTGGTTCCTTTGGTACAATCGTATTGAAGGAGTGTCGAACTATGTCGAATATAGTCGGAAAACGTCTAAAATTGTTGAGAAATGTCGGAAGATTTTCACAAAAAGATTTCGCTAACTACTTAGGAGTGAGTATAAGAAGTTACGAAAGGTGGGAACAGGGGTTAAACATCCCTGATACAAATAACTTAATTAAAATGGCTGATAAGCTTAATGTAAATATAGATTTCGTACTAGGTAGAACTGATATATTAATGATTCATTATAAGTACATAGAAGATTATTTTATAAACTTAGAATAATAAACATAAGCAATTAAATAAAACAAGAAGGTGATTAAGTGATAAAAGCCGCTATTTATATACGCGTAAGTACACTAGAGCAAGCCAAAGAAGGTTTCAGTATAGCAGCTCAGAAAGATCGTTTAATAAGCTATTGTAAGGCTAAAGGGTGGACTATACAAGATATCTATGTAGATGATGGATACACTGGGACCAATACTGATAGACCAGCCTTGCAATCCTTGTTGAAAAATATGAATAAATTTAATATTGTTTTAGTGTACAAGTTGGATAGATTATCAAGAAGTCAAATGGATGTATTGAGATTAGTAGAAGGGGAATTTTTAAAAAACAATATAGATTTCGTAAGTCTATTAGAGTCATTTGATACATCTACCCCTTTTGGTAGAGCTATGCTAGGCATATTGGCTGTATTCGCTCAATTAGAGAGAGAAACCATTATAGAAAGAACTAAACTCGGAAAGGAAAGAAGGGCAAAAGAAGGTTATTGGAGGGGTGGCGGAAACGTGCCTATAGGCTATAATTTTATCAACGATGAATTAGTTATAGATGATTATGAATCCATGCAAGTAAAAAAGGTATACGAGTTATATTTGGAAGGCAAGGGTGCCGATGCCATAGCTGATTATATGACTAGAAAAGGGTATAAAAATAACAATGGCTATAACTGGAACTCCTTACAAGTTATTAGAGTGCTTAGCAACCCTACTTACACTGGAATAGTAGAATATAATGGAAATCAGTACGAAGGACTGCATAAGCCTATAATAAGTAAGGAAACTTTTGAAATGATTCAGAGTATAATGAAGAGTAGGAAGCAAAAACCCAAGTCCACAAAATATTTACTAGGTGGAATTGTTTATTGTGCATACTGTGGTGCAAGATTGAGAGCTACATGGGCAAATGCTAAAGAAGACGGAAGCAAGGATCATTATTATAATTGTTATTCACTTACAGGTCCTAAGAGAATGGCTAAAAGTGATAATTGCCCAGGAAGACATTGGAAGGCTAATGAACTGGAAGGCGAAATAATTAGACAGCTAAGCGACAAGGAACTGAATGTTGAAAGATTAAAAAAAGCATATGAAATTGAAAAAAAGCATCTTGTTGAAAAAGCGAATAATCAAGACATCATCTTAAATAAAATTAGAGATATCGATAATAGCATTGACAAGTTTATGAAATTATATCAAGATGATAAAATTCCCGCAAGTGTTATTTCGGAAAGAATTGATAAATTATATAGAGAAAAAATAGCATTGGAACAATCTGTTTTAGGAGAATCAGAAAATCCAATAGAAGATAATTTTGAAACATACTTATTATGCTTCAAAATTTTGAAGCCATATGGCAAGAGACTACCTTTGAAGAAAAAAGAACAATAATAACTTCATTAATTAAGAGAATTGATGTAGGAAATACGCTCAATGAAGTAACTATCACATGGAATGAATTATGGTAATTAGTAACAATGGTT
>NZ_NPMN01000032.1 GCF_002266425.1 Tissierella sp. P1 | reverse complement strand
TTTTCACCAATATCTTATACCGTCAAAATATCACTCAGACTTTCTTCAGTTATCTGCATTTTTCGTCTTCTTTTGCACTCTCTTTTCCTTCACTATCTTCCATGACTCGTATTGCATATACATTTATGGAGTTACCTGTGTCGTCTAGTTTCCTATTTCTTGTAAGCCTATCCTTCTCACAATCTAGTAGCCCGTCTTCTTTCCATTTCCTTAATACGATTTTGGGATCACTGAAGTTTCCACTATTCATTATTTCATTAAATTTTGAAGGTACAATAATTATAATTTTTTCTTCGTTTGTCTTTCCATTAGTTTTTTTATATTCAATTTTCCCCCATAATTCGTAACTTGCTTGTGGCAATTCATATTTAGTTTCTTTATTTTTAATTATAAATTTATTCTTATGAATCTCTACTTGTTCTAATAAATGTTCATAGGCTTTCTTATATAAATTTCTTTCTTCCATATTTTTTTCATTGTTTATTATAAATTCCATAATTGCTTCTGTATCTAATCCTAATTTTAATTCTTCTTCTATTAACTCTGCGGATGTCATTATTACTCCTAGTTTTGTCGCTATTCTTGGAGCAAAATGGTCTGAATCATCCATATTACTTAGGCATCTTCCTTCCCACACCTTAAACATTTCTACTATCTTTTTTTTACCTAATTTTATCATCTTTTTAGCTAATAAAGGTGCAAGATGCCCATAATTTCTAAGTACGCCTTCTTTAATATTTTTAGCATTACTAGCATTCTTAGTCCATGGAATATTGCTAAATTCAGAAATCCTCATTCGAACTCCAATATTTTGATTTGACTTTGATGTTAGCGAATTTTCACCTGTAGATATTATCGTAGTTTGCCATGTTTTAGCTTCTTTTAGTTCCCCCTCTTTATCCATTCTTCTTTTTTCCCTACCCTGAGCCAACGTGTAGATCATGCTACTGAAGTCTTTGATACTGCTTACTGATGACTCGTCAAGTAACACCGGCAACCCATTATTACCTCTGAGTGTTCCTATCAGTGCGTTTACAGTTCCACTCCAAGTACCCATTAGTCCATTTTCCTTCGTATCTGGATATCCTGTTGTAGATATTGCCAGTTGACCAGCAGTTGTTTTTCCTTGTGTACTGTTACCTACTATGTGAATAAAGAGAGAGTCAAGACTAATTTCTTTACCTATATAACCTATTACTAAAGCTGATAATCCTATAGGTATCATTGCTTCTAGATAAGTGTTACCCTTAACTTCATCCTCTATCATTCTTTTCCATTCTTCTAAAGTTCCATTCTTATTTATATATAGTTCACCCCTATAAGAAGAGGATATTCCCACTGCATTTTCATGCTTAAATATATCTTGACCATTTACTTTATCCCAGCCTAACTCTTGGTGTATCATTGATGTGGTTGATTCATTTTCTTGATTCAACAAATGTTTAATCATTACAGTATCATTATGATCAAATACATCAGCACCATATGCAGCTAAGATTTGTATCTTTTTTTTATTCAATTCACTTCTTTTTAAGTTCATTGTTACTTTTCTATTTAATGTCTCAAATTCAATTTCATAAATAATCTCTCCAGTTTCTAGAACTGTATTGATTGATAACAGTTTTATTTGTCTACCTAATGGCTTAAATACCATGCCTTTAGTTTCTTTATTATTTACGTATATTCCTACATGACCATTTTCTACTCCTACTTCTGGATATGGAATTATAATACCTTTCTTATTTGCTTTATCTTTTGTTTTTTCTTCTCCAATAAATGTATTTTTCTTAGAAGAAGCCTCAACTTTGGCTTCTTCTATAAAATCATTTAGTTCTCCTATCTTCCCACTCTGTCTATCTTTCATATCACACCTCTATCTTTAAATCTTTCATTCAAAGCTTTCATTTTATTCATCAAAACCCTCTAGAATAGTAACTCCTTTTTGAGTCCAATTTTTTATTAACAGTACTTTTCCAGGATTCTTACACTTAATTTTATGGTCATCGTATACCCCCTCATGATTATGGAGGCATACTGGTATAATTGGAATTCCAAGTTTCTCAATATAATATTTAGCTTTCTGATTAATTTTTTGCTGTTTTCCCATTCCTAATTTAAACACCTCCTGTTTAATGATTAACCTTTTATAATTAAATAATCCTAGATGGTTGAGTACTGTAGCCACAGCCAAAGTATCTACTATTCTCGCTCCACCGTAATATAATCTTCTTCTTTTTCCTTGTACACTCGATATTTAGAATAATCTGGGCATTTTAGGAAATTTATTTCCTTATCGACTACATTTATATACTTCAATTTTTCGATAACCTTCTCATACAACTCCTCTTCCGCATAGGATAACCTATCATCAATTAATGCAGGCACCACCATACATTGAATTGATGCTGTCAGTCTTTCTGAAACCCTCACCTCCGTAACATCACCAATTTCCTCCAGCACGTCTCTAATCTCACACGCTAATTTAAAATTAGCATCATGATTAAAAGTTCTAACCTCTACACCTATCAAATAACTAACTTCACCAAAATACATTTTTATTCCTCCTTATAATTTTCTATAGAAGACCCAACTTTATTTTGAACTTTATTCTATAATTATTTTAAAAAAATATTGTTTCATTCTCTTCTATGCCTTGATAATACAACCTTTCTATGGTATAGTCAAACTAGCTATTGTAATATTTCCTATATTTTTATTCCTAATTATTGCTATTTAGGAATGATTATTCCTTATCATTTTTATGCGGCACCCATCCTAAAAAAGCAATCAATGCTAATCCTGGTAGTGCCTATTTCACCATATTCTTTAATTATCTTTTTTTATTAATTTTTAGGAGGTTAAAACATGGACGACGTATCTTATTCTGAGGAAAGAATCAAGAAGGCTAAATCTATATTAAAGAAAAAACGTATTTATAGTCATCAACAGCTTGTAGAAGAATTAGAAAAGGTTGGTTGTAGTAGCTCACAAAGTTGGGTTAGCAAAAACATGAAGGACTTAGGATATGTAAAACATCCCTACGAAAAATATTATGTAGAAGGAGAAGAAAACAAACTTAATCAAATCAAAGATATATTAAAAAAAGTTATTTACTATACTAGTCCTAGCTTCTCCATCGAACATCCTCCTGAAGATGAATCTACCCTTAAGAATTCTATCCAATTTTCTAGATTATATATTTTCCCAAAAGAAGGTTTAGAAAATTCCATCGCTGAACTTATTAATCTTTATCTTGATATGGAATATACTAACATTAAAAGTGGAGTTACTTGTGGAAAGGGTTGTGTAATTGTATATTTCAAAAGTAAGCTCAAAGCTAAGAAACTGCACAAAATGCTATCTGCCATGGTTAAAGATGTTCCATAGAGTTCTCCGTTCACTCTCGAAACTTAGTCTAAAGTAGGGCTATCAATTATAGCCCTACTAAAATTAATATAAATCTATGTTAATTTGTGTAAAATAGTATTTGTTAAAACAGATTTCATAACTATACAATTTCCTTCATCATACACTCACATATTAGAATCATTTGTAATTGGATAAGGCTATTGGTTCTTCTATTCCTAAGTATCTCCTTCTATGTTCTCATATCACTTAGATTAGTTCATTTTCTTTGAAACTATAGTAAGCTCCATCATATCCTATTATTATATGATCCAGAACCTTTATTCCCAGTAGTTCACCAGCATTTTTTAATCTATCTGTTATGGATTTATCTTCATTGCTTGGCCTTGTATCTCCTGATGGATGATTGTGTACCAATATCATTCCACTAGAATTACTAAGAATTGCACCTTTCATTACTTCTCTTGGATGAACAATGGAAGCATTAAGAGAACCTATACTTACTGTATGTATTGCTATAGGTTCATTCTTTGTATTTAGATAGATTACTATAAACTTCTCTCTATCACTATCTTCTATAAAGTCTTTCATTAATTCTACTATATTTATTGGAGATGTTATTTTTCTCTCCTTATATAAGATGGATTTTTCCTTTACCATTTTGATACTTATTATATCTACTCTCTTAGATTGATGTTTCTTCATCTATAATCTCTCCTTAATTTTCCCATTCAAGGGTGTTCTCAATTTAGACCTTGTATTAAAATCATTTGCTATTGTCCATCCTATGCTTTCTGTTAAAGCTCCTGCTGTTATGGCATTGAATACATTCCCAATAGCTGGAATCCATCCAACTAACACTTGTGATATACTTCTCCCAGTTATTGTTGCCGTAGTAGTTGCAAGTGTAGCTTTGGCTGTACTTTCATCTATAGTTATATTAAATACAGAACCTAAGGCTATTATCATGGCTACTTGTATAGGTATTATTGCTATATTATCTGATGTTGGTATTTGAGCTAATCCACCACCAATCCCTGCTGTTGCTAGTGATGCCATATGAATTATTACATGACACTTTGTTCTTTCATCCTCTAACATTCTCATATTTTCCCCTTTCAATATTTGGATTTAGACACAAAAAACCCCCTAATCTCATCTATTAGTTTTGAGATTAGGGGGTTATATTTACTTTATTAATTTTTGTAGGTTAGCTAATTATTCGTCTCCTTTAATTCACCGGTTTCACGATTAACCAAATATTTAGTACCAAATGCACTCACAACTATATTGTCATCTTCTATTCTCACATCCCTGCTGTCTTCTATCTCTATAGTATCCACTTCTCCCGTGGCTAGATTATATATATCCAAGGCTGTGCTATAGCCAACTGTATAGAGCTTTTGATATTCATAATCCACTACACCTGAGATTAGACTTAGACTATAGTTAATAGAATATAAGTTTACTACATCAGCCATTAAGAAGCTTGAGGGCTGTCCTAGTGAGTTTGTTAAGGTAGTTAATCCATCTATTGAGATATAGAACAACAAAGAGTCATCCTCAAGTATTCTAGGAGCAGTTCCATTCCTAGTATATCTTAACACTATATAACTATCTCCTATTTCTACCAAAAGTGCTGATTGATTTCCTTCTTCAGCAATTATTTGCTGAACACTTCCTTTTAAATATAAATAGTGACCTTTATATTGTTCTGGGTTTCTTAATATATCATCTAATTGAGTCCCATATTCAAAAGGACTATTTGAAAGATAAAGATTTTTATCCATAAATATTGGCTTTAATGTCTGTCCTTCCTGAAATACATAACCACTGGCTAATATATCAAATTCTTCTTCTGAATAATCCTCAAACTCTTCATAATATTCATCTGCCTTAATAGAAACTATCTCCTCATCATCTTCCATTTCTGATATTCCACCTATTTCATTATTAATACCATCTAATAAATTGTCATTTTTCGTACATCCTACCATATTCAAACTTAGTATAGTTATTAATACCAAAATAATTGTTTTTTTATTAACCACCACTATCACCCCTACATATTTTCATTCATCTACATGTTCATAGATACATTTTTTCCTTTATTTAATATGCTCATAATTTGTCCTTCAAACTCTTTACAATTCTTATACTCTAAGTAAACTAACACCATTAATCCTATAAAAGGTATCCAGAATATAAACCCTGCAACAATCATCCCTATGATTATAGGAAATTTTTCTTTATTCCAACCTTGTTTTATTTCTAATGTATTTTGTTGTACTATAACGCTAAATTTACCCCAGTTTGTTATTATATCAAATGAATTCATGTTTTTTTCTATTCTTATTACCTTTGGATTTTTAAGTTCTTTCTTAACTATTTCCAAAACTTCCTCACTTGTGTAATTATCATTTAAGTAAAACTTTCCCATTATATATCCTCCTTTTATTATTAATATTAAATCCTATTAAACCTTTTAAGCTGTACCTTAATATTGTTACTTTTTAATATCAATCAATCTATTATTCCACCTCCCTATTCTCTACCTTGTACTATCATATTTCTAATCCATCTCTCCGAATAGTCATACTTAATAGCGAGATTTTTGATATTATTTCCGTCATACTCATGACAAACCTGCCATTTTACATACTCTGATGATAGAAACCTCGTAGGAAATGTAATCTGTAATCCTTTATAGTGATTGAATATCATTAAAGCTATGTCCATTCCTAATTCATGTGCAATATCCTTATAAATTCCATTTAAGTATTCAGGCTTTATATTTTCTATTTCAATCACTCCCTTCTATAGGAAAATATTAACTTTTTCATGTTGATTTATCTTCTGTAAAATTCATTGAATAATCTCTTGTAAAATTCCAAAATATATAAGCCTAAGAAAGATTTGTTTTCTTTCTTAGGCCTCATTAATTGGTTATTTCTTTTATTAAATTTTCTGGTGCAATTGATACAGGCATTGTTAGTAATATTCCAAAATCATTGTGCATTAAGATTAGAGTACTTATCCATATATCACCGTTACTACAATTAATCTTATCGACATATTCTGGTATTACATCATTTATATTTAGATATATTTCTTGTAATTTAGGTAATTCTTCTCTATCTTGAATTACTAAAATATATCCTCCATTTTCGCCATTTACATTCCTTTTTTCTCCATACTCTACATCAAGAATAATTACAACTTCTTTGATAACCTCTATTACTTCTTTTGGTAAGTTTAGATTTTCTATTTCCTTTACATGAGCTATCTTTATCATTTTTCTTCTCTCCTTTCAAAATTAGAAATAGCCTAGGAAGTAATCTCTATACCATTACTTTCCTAGGCTATTTATTTTCTTCATACAATCTTTTTAATTTTCATCTTTGCCTCACTTGTAGTGACAGTGGATGGAATTCTATTCTCCCTTTCTCATATTCCTCTATTTATATAAAGCTCTTTGTATTAACCTTCAAATAAAGATTCACTATATCGGTGGAACTGAGGTTTTTATTATTATCATAGTTTTTTTCTGCTACTGCTATAGATGAAAACTCATTCAAAAGTGATATACTTAATATATCTTTTATCTATTGAAGTTCTTATTACCAAAATTATTATATATGTTTATTTTTTTTATTACTACAGTTTCATATGCAATATTTTCGCTTCCAAATGTACATGATAGTTTCCTTAAACTATGTATTCTGGTATTGTTGAAATCATTTCTTTTTATTAAAAAACCTATATAGCTTTTTATATATACAAAATCCAACTTCAAATTTTATATGATAATGATGACAACAACTATAACTATCTATATAATAGTAGTTATAATTTATTTGGAGATGATATCATTGAATAATAGAGTGGAAATTTATGTACAAGAATTAAATACATCAAAATCAGTGGATAATATATTATGCGAGCTAGATTCAAAAACTAATTCTTCTTCGATCATAGTCTTTGAGCTTGATAAGCTAAATTATCTTCATTCAACTGGTGTACTTAATTTGATAGGTTTATCTAAATTAGTGCTTAATAAAACAGGACACCCATTACAACTAAATAGTCTAAGTTTTTCGTTATTTGAGTATCTTTCTCGTCTAAATATACAGTCATTGAATTCGATTTATATAAATACAAAGGAATTTGCGAATAATTATATTGATATATATTATTATGAAAATATAAATTTAGCAAGACTTTTTCATTTGAATTGTCAAAAACATCAAGTTGAATTAATAAAATACATAAGGAATTTTTTTGATGCTGCATTTGATATTACTAAAAAGAAGAATATTAGTCGTGTATGTACGATGATACTAGAACTAACAGGTAATTGCATTGAACATAGCGATCCCATAAACGAGTTTGGTGAAACTTTTTTTCTAATGGAAAATACTATAGTAAAAGATAATATTCGTAAAACTTCTAGAGTTGATAAAATCCGCATTTCAGTTGGTGATTTTGGATGTGGTATAAAAAATCATATGCGCCTAAATTATCCCATCATACCAGATGATGATTTAATTTATATACAGACAGCATTAATAGATGGAAAAACTGGGCGACTTGATCAATCTGGAGGATTGGGTTTTGGTTCTATAAAAAATACTATGAAACTTTTTAAAGGTTCTTTTACCATTCATTCAGGTACAGTTACTGTTACTATTACAGATGATATTATCTCTAGCAAAACAAATAAATTCCTTCCAGGAACACAATTTGAAATTCTTATTTATAACACTTGACACTTAACCAAATCAATAGTATTCTATATATGAGTTCATTAGATTTTAGTGAAAGGTGGTGATTTGATGGATTTTAAAAAAGAATTTATTAGTTTGAAGGTTCTGTCAGAAGAAATAGGTATTGATGATACTGAAATACTCTCTTTTCGACCAAATGGAAAGAGGGTTTCTCTTAAAATACAAGAAATCATTATGAACTGTACAATTTCAGCTCCAGCTCACTATATTATTAGTTTTAAAGATATTTTACTTTGTGATATATCTTTCATTGATGAAGTTCTTATTAATACAATACAGTTTATAAAATCAAATAATCTAGATATTCAAATTATCTTAAGTGATTTATGTTCAGATATTCGTGATAATATATATGCAGCTTTTCTTCTTCGTAATAAAAAAGAAAAAATCCAAGGCAATACAAAATTCGATGTACAGGTTCTTGAAATTAATAATGGCATATATAGTCTAATTGGGGATTTAGAATCAAACTTATTCGAAACTTTGGAATTGATAAAATTAAATTCTCCTCTTACCGCAAGAGACTTGTCGGATATTCTAAATGTTCCCATAAATGGATCTAGCAATAGACTTAAAAGGCTATTCGATTCTAGATTAATACTCAGGGAAATGATTACTGATGAAGAAGGCAAATATTTTAAATACTTTCTATAAATATAATGATATTTTTTTAAGTTGCCGTTCATGAAAAAAATGTGAAGCCTTTGAAAGGAGTTATTATTATGAAAACAAAAATCATCTCAAAAAACTTCGGAGAATATTCAGTACCCGAAAGCATTGTCAATAGCTTAATTGATCACTTGCAATCATCAGAATTAGATTACAATATTCATTCATCTTCTGATATACGAAATATAATTGATTCATATCTTTCTATTAATGGTTGGGCTCTTAATTCAAAAGTTCATGAAAGATCAAAAATTTCCATTACTGCTTCAAAGTCAAAAATCGGATTATGCGTCCAAACTGGAAATATTAGTCGATATTATGCTGATATTCTTAAATTAGAAACATTATTTAAAAAAGATAGAATTCACTGCGGGATTATTATTTTACCGTCAAAAAAATCATCTTTAAAACTAGGTAATAATGTTGTAAACTGTGATAGAGTTTCAGAAGAGATTGATATTTTCAAGCATACAATTACAATTCCACTGATATTAATTAGCATTGAATAGGAGGGATTTACTATGTTAATTAAAGATATAATAGGATCACCTTACCCAGTAAGAAAGCAGTTAATTAATGAACTTCAATCTTCAAATAGCAAGCCTTCATACGAATATCCACTAAAGTTTCAAAATAGGATAAACACTTTTAAAGTTTATACTATACCATTAGAAATGCCTAAATATAGGCTTAGTAATGGAAGAACACAGGCATTGCAACAAGTTCATATAGCTAAAAATCCTAGTTTGTCATCCAATTATTTTGAAACTGATTTTGAATCTATTGAAAAACACTTAATACAACATAATATTTTAAAAGGAATGGTTGAAAACGATTTAATTAACTTTTTCAAAAAAGAGTCTCAGGATCGTCCATTGATAATAGATCAAGATGGATTCGTAATTAATGGAAATAGACGTCTTTGTGCAATGAGAGAACTATATTTATTAGATAGTCAGGAATATTCAAGGTTTAGTCATATTGATGTACTTATATTACCGCCTTGTAGTGAAAAAGATAAAGACGAACTTGAAGCAGATCTTCAAATTAAAAAAGATATTAAGCAAGATTATGACTGGGTTAGCGAAGGTTTCATGTATAGAAAGAGAATGCAAGAACATGGATATACCATCGATGAAATTTCAAAAATGTATGATAAAAACAAAAATGAAATTAATGCAAGAATAGATATGTTAACATATGCGGAAGAATATTTATTAAGTATAGGTAAACCAAAACAATATAATCTTGTGACGGAAAATACAAAGTTTGCCTTCGAAGCAATAGTAGATAGTAGAAAACGCCATAACAATAAGAGTGAAGCTTATAAAAATATTTTAAAAGATATTAACTATATCGTATTACATGATAATCAAACAAATAATTTATTAGATTCAGGTAGAATTTATAATGTTATTAATAAAATCTCTGAGCACTTCTTGCCTTTAATTGAAACTTTTGAAGCCGAACTACAGGAAGAAATAAGTAATGTAGAGATGGAAATGGAGTCCGAAGTTTTAGATTTATTTGGTACAACTGAGACAACAAATAATAATATAATTAAATTATCACAAGCTATAGGTAATCCTGAGAACAAGGAAAAAGTCTTAAATATTATTAAAGATACAATTGAACGCCAAGAAATATTGAAAAAGGAAAAAGCAAATTCAAAAGCTGCATTAAAATTTATCCAAAAAGCTCATAGTGATCTAGTCGATGCCCTAAATGTATTCGATGACCAAAGTGACACAACAGGAATAATTGAACAGTTAAATCAAATAACTAATTTAATTCAACAGTTAAGGGAGAAAGTAAACAATGAAATTATTCATTAATTATATTGAAAAAGATAATTTGGCATCTTTAAGTGTTGATAATGTTGAAATATCCTGGCTGGAAATCCAACGATTATGCGAAGAGAGAGCATATGGTGGATCACAAGTTAGATATGATTCACTAACTATTCCTTGGTGGAAATTTATTTCTTTAAAATCAGATCTCAAATTTCTATTTATAAAACATAATTTACAACCTATTCTTTCAGATAAAGTCATATCTTTGCTAAAGGAAAGTGCTAGATTTGAATCTCAATATAAACTAGCGTTATTGAGTACCCCTTTAGCAGAAGATGACATAAGCTACAAACTAAAAAACAAAGGATTTAAGCGAACATTGACTGATCAACAATTAAGAAATGTTACAAAAATGTCAATGCTTCCTGCTGCAGCAACTTTTTCAGTTCCTGGAGCAGGTAAAACAACTGAAGCATTGGCATACTTCACTTTAACTAGTACACCTGAAACAAAATTACTTGTTGTAGCACCTAAAAATGCATTTATAGCTTGGGATGATGAAATAAAAGAATGTCTATATTCACAAGAGGAAGTTATCAGATTGGCAGGTGGATATAATAATATTCAACTACTATTAAAAAACAAACCAAAATATTCAATCATTACGTATCAACAGCTCCCTAATGTTCTTAATTTAATTTCAGAATACTTAATAGAAAACGATGTATTTATGTTCTTAGATGAAAGTCATAGAATTAAGCAAGGGTCTTCAGGAATAATAGGAGGTTCTATTCTTAGTCTATCTCACTTGCCAAAACAAAAATTAATAATGTCTGGTACTCCTATGCCTAATAGGGTTGATGATTTAATTTCACAATTTAACTTTTTATATCCAGAAATCCATTGTACTGGTGATGATATTGCCAATAAGATAAAACCAATATATGTTAGAACTACAAAAAAAGAATTGAACTTAGATAAAAATCGTAAATTTTCGATCCACTATGTTGAAATGAATCCAAATCAACGTAAGTTATATCAATTACTATGCAGTGAACAAGCTAGAATTGCTAACAAATATTTAAAATCACGGGATAGAACAATTCTTAGAAATATAGGAAAAAGTGTACTTAGGATGATTCAAATAACTTCAAACCCTAGATTATTAGCTAATTCTGATTTTTCATATCATAATATTCTTAAAGATGTAATTCGTGAAGGTGATAGCCCAAAAATAAAATATGTATGTAAAAGAGCTAGAGAACTAGCCCACGATGGTAAAAGAGTTGTTATATGGTCAAGCTTTGTCAATAATGTTGAATTGATCGCAGAACGATTATCTGATTTAGGCGCAGAATATATACATGGTCAAGTTGAATCAGGAGATGAGAACGATCCTGAAACTAGAGAAGCTAAAATTAGAAGATTTCATAATAAAGAAGAAAATTGCTTTGTTCTTGTAGCTAATCCAGCCGCAGCCAGCGAAGGGATTAGTCTCCATAAAGTATGTAATCATGCAATATATCTAGATAGAAACTATAATGCAGCTCAATTTTTACAATCCATGGATCGAATTCACAGACTAGGTCTTCCAGAAAATGTTATAAGTGAGATAGAAATTGTTGCTTGTCGAGATAGTATTGATGAAATAGTTCATAATAGACTTTTTAGCAAGATACAAGATATGGAAGTTATATTAAATGATGATTCAATTCAAAAGGAATATGAATACTTTGATGAAGAAGTTGAAAATATCAATGATATATCAGAAGATGATATAATAGACTATATAAATCATCTTACACAACAAGGTGGTGAATATTGATGTTATTTTCAGTTGGAGTACTTTACTCTTCACATAATCTCTTAGATGAAATTAATAAAGATATAATCAATGATATTTCTTTTCTAAAATCATATAAAAAATATATTGTTGCAAATTCAAAAGATATCTTTGATGTTTCACTTAAATGTAGTTGGATAACAATATCTAATATGAATATAAGACTAACTAAAAGAGGATTTGAAATTTTACAGGCAAGTAGTACTGTAGATAAACTCCGACTTCAATTGATTGATTTAGTTTGCTACTTTAGACCATCATGGGCAATGTCTATTCCATACGGCAGAAAAGAAGCACTTCATTTTATGCCTATTGATGTAAAACAATGTTTTGAAGAGGCTAATTTAGTAGATAACTATTCCGAAGATACTATTGAATGGTGGGATAAATTATCAAGTATTATTAAGGGTTTTTATGATGATGAATTATTAAAGATAGGTCGTATTGGAGAAAAACTATCAATAGAATATGAATTTAATCGAACAGGTCATTTACCGAAATGGATGTCCATAGAAACAAATATCTGTGGCTATGATTTATTATCATGTATATCTCGTGAAAATAGATTGTCTCAATTAATTGAAGTTAAAACTTGTTCTAATTCATCAAAGGAAATTCACATTTCTAATAACGAATGGAATACTGCAATATCTTCTGAAAATTATATTTTCCATATATGGTTCTTAAATAATAAATCCGAACCTAAGTTAATTATACTAAAACCTGATGAACTCCAAAAGAATATCCCTAAAAACATGGGATCAGGTGAATGGGGGTCAGTAAAGATTTATATTGGAGATGAATATAATAAATAAGTCCCTCAAGATATGGGACTTATTTCAACCATTCTTCTGGTATTTGAGCAACTGTTTCTTTTCCTGTTGGTTTATATACATTTCTTCCTAAAGGTCTAATCTTTAATTCACCATTTAAAAAATCCTTAATTCTTTCAATACCAATATCAATATATTCTCGTTCTTTTTCAATTCCAAAACTTCGTCTATTATTCTTTATTCCAGCAATAATCGTCGAAGCCACCCCAGCGAATGGATCTAATATCCAATCCTCTTCATTAGTTAATGCTAAAACACATCTCTCAACCAGTTCTACTGGAAACTGACATGGGTGTTGCGTCTTTTCAATATGATTTGCTTTGACATTTGGAATATCCCATAATCCTGAATCCCATTCATTATATAGAAACTCCCATATATCTGAAGGATTTTTACCTAATGGATTGCCAGAAGGTTTACCCTTATCTTTTCCTTTATAATGTCTTTTCCCAGGATACTTTTGAGGTACTCTAACATCATCTAAGTTAAAAGTATATTCATCTGATTTTGTAAACCAAAGAATTGTTTCATATCTTCCAGAGAATCTTGTTTGTGTATGTAATCCATGCCCAAAATGCCAAATAATTCGATTTCTTAACTTTAGTCCAAATTTTTTAAAAATTTCATAATAGAAAATATCAAGTGGATAGACTTCATAATCATCTATATAATTTCCAACCTGCCAGCATATACTACCATCATGTGATAGCACTCTTATAATTTCTTCTATTATTTCAGTTTGCGTTTGTAAATATACTTCTATTGATTCTTTTGTCTCATATTCTTTTCCAATATTATATGGTGGTGATGTAATAATCAATTTTATTGAATTATCTGGTACCTTACGGAGAATTTCACAACAATCGCCATGTGAATAAATAATCTGATCATTATTGTCAAACTCATTTGTTATATCTATTAATTTCATTTTCATTCACCTCTCATTAAACATTACTAATTATAACATATTTCACTACTAAGATCTAGTGCTTTTTATAACATTTTATAATATAATTTTACAGTAATAATGATAACTACAAATCAAATTTCTAAAATAACAGCATCCAGTTTAAAAAAGATTTCAATCCTCTATTCACAGTTTTACAAATTACTTATCACAAGCCTCCACTCATGATGCAGTTATCATAATTAGCCGTCACAATGCCATCTTCACCGTCGAATAGACTCCCCAATACCAGAAATAGATAGATGACTAATAAAACCACTTGAAACTATATAAGTCTCAAATAGTTATGCTTGCACAATATTTACATCTAATTAAATTTACGTAAAACTAACTAAAATTCACTCCACAAGATTTGAAGACTATAAATATAGCTTGTATAGAATCTCGCCTACACAATTACCAAAAAACCGCAGTCACTTATGGTACGGTTCACCTTTCATTATCCTCCATCCTCTATATATCTGTTCAAGCAATATAAGCCTCATTAATTGATGAGGAAATGTCATCTTTGAGAAGGATAGCTTAAAATTGCTCCTATTCATCACATCTATAGATAATCCTAGAGATCCTCCTATAACAAAGGTAATATCATTTATTCCATTTATCATTAGATCTGCCATCTTCTCAGATAGCTCCTCCGATGATAGTTGCTTGCCTTCTATGGCTAAGACAATAACAAAAGAATTTTGAGGAATCTTTCCTAATATCCTTTCTCCTTCCTTAGTCTTCACTATTTCCATTTCCTTTTCAGATAAATTCTCTGGTGCTTTTTCATCATCTATCTCTATAATATCCAAAGAGCAATACCTTGATAATCTCTTTGTGAATTCTTTAATGCCTTCTTGTATATATTTTTCTTTTATCTTTCCTACTGCAACAATTCTAATATTCATAGCAACCCTACTTTCATTTCAAATATATTTTTATTTATTTTTATTTTATCATAAATTATCTAAAACTTTCATCTTTGTATATCTAGAATTCCATTTATTCAAATAAATATTAAAGGGCTGTATACTTTTATATACAGCCCTTTAATCCTTTTTTATTATCTAAAATTAATTTAAAGTTTCCACATTTCAGAAGTTTTAATGTCCTAAATTGTTCATTGTCCTTTGTTAATCGTCAATTGATGTTACTCTAACATGTTATCTCTAAAAAATACTATCATCCCATAATTTGCAAGTATTTCCATAAATTGATCATGGGTTGAACCTTCTAAAGCTTTCATTTGAGCGTTGTCTTGATATCTTCTTTCATTTTTCTCTATCTCTTCTTCAAATATCTCTAATGCTTCTTCTCTTGTTTCTAGGTTTTTTAGCAAATCTATGTACCTATCATATTCCCTAGATAACTCATCAATTATAAATTGATCTAATTCAGGGTAACGATTTACATATTCTTTCAATACCTCTTCCTTGCTTCTAATTTTAAACATATTAACACCCTTTCCTCTGTTAAAGTAATATTTAATTACTACCCAAAATTATACTAAATATTCAGCTTTATATCCAGCCCTTTACTTCTTCTAATAATTTAAAATTAGTTAAATCATAGTGAAGAGGAGTTACTGTTACATACCCTTGTTGTAAATAGTATCTGTCTGTATCTTCTTCTATTTCTGTTTCCCTTCTACCCTTTAGCTTTAGAATCTTCTCTCCTTTTTCATTATGATCCATAAAATAATAATCGTAAATTACGCCCCCAATTTTACAAACCTTTATTCCCAATATATCGTCTTCCTCTTTATATGGAGTATTTATATTTAAAACTAAATTGGATTTACTCAATTTATCTTTGGAATCTTCTAATGTTTTTTTTGCATATTTAGCCGCTATATCAAATTTTGCATTCCCGTCTACTAATTCAGCCGATACTGCTATAGATGGTATTTTATAAATATTGGCTTCAATAGCAGCAGATACTGTACCAGAATATAATATATCCATACCTGAGTTTAGCCCTATGTTTATACCTGAAAAAACCATGTCTATTGGTCCATCTGTTAAAATCTCTAATCCAGCTCTAACACAATCGGCTGGTGTTCCCGATATACTATAGGCTTTAGATTTCAATCCTTCTAACTGTACTTCTTTAACTACTAAAGGTTGAAATAATGTAATTGCATGGCTCTGTGCTGATCTTTGAATCTCAGGTGCCACTATAATAACTTCATGATCCTTTTCTAATTCTTTAGCCAAAGTATATATGCCTTCTGCCATTATTCCATCGTCATTTGTTAATAAAATTCGCATTGTCTTCCTCCCCAAGTATATTAAAATTTTGTAAATGTAATTTCTGTCTTCATTTCTTGACCATCTCTAATTATTATTAAATTTGCCTTATCTCCAATTCTATATTTATATAATACCTTTCTCAGCTGAGTCATGGTTTCAATCTTTTCATCATCTACCTTAGTTATTATATCAAGAGTTTTCAAGTTAGCATCTGCTGCTGGAGAATTTGGTAGTACTTCAACAATCACAACTCCACTATCTACTCTTAGGTCTATCCCAAAGTATCTTTCATATTTATTTACTTCTGTACCTTCAAATCCAATATACACATTGCTAAAACTACCCTCTTTAATTACTTCTTCTGCAATTGATTTAACAAGATTTATTGGAATAGCAAAACCTAATCCTTCTCCAGTTTGAATCTTCGCTGTATTTAAACCAATTACCTCACCATAGCTGTTTAAAAGTGGTCCTCCGCTATTTCCAGGATTTATAGATGCGTCAGTTTGTATTAAATCCTCTATTACATTATATTGATCTACCCTAATAGAACGATGGAGTCCTGAGATTACACCTGAAGTTACAGACCTTTGAAAATCAAGGCCCAAAGGATTACCTATTGCAATTGCTAATTGACCTACTTCAAGTAAATCTGAATCTCCCAGATCTGCTACTGGGAGGTCTCTGGCATCTACTTTTACTATTGCCAAGTCAAGTGCTGCGTCATACCATAGAACCTTACCAGGCATTTTATCTCTATTTTCAATAAGTACAGTTATACTCTTTGCATTACCATCTCCTATAACATGGGAGTTAGTTAAAATATATCCATCTGAGTCGATTATTACTCCAGATCCTACTCCTTCTGCATCTCTTGCCCAAAAGAATTCCCTAATTTCTTGAACTGTAGTTATACCTACTACTGAGCCTATGGTTTTTTTAGCCACAGCAGTCACCGTGGAAATATCTTCAGTTGGTGTAATATTAATTTCATTAATAGGTCCTGTTTCCCGTCTTACAAATATTTCTGGCATAGGCAATATTTTACCATATAAATAAGTAGGTGCCACATAGACACTCAAAACTCCACCTATAATAGCTCCTATTAACCCTACTATAAAGTATGAAAAAAAGCTTCTTTTCTTAGGTGGTTTATTATAGCTATAATAGTTATAATCACTCATTTCGATCCCTCCATAATTATAGATTATAAACTTTTGTTACCTTATCTCTATATGTTAAATCCAATGTAATATCTTTGCTTGTATCTATACCTTGATTTAATAATAAACTTTTTACAGTTTTATGAGCAAGATCTGGAGTATTATTATCTTGGCTCAAATGTCCTAATAAGACTATTTCTCCATTGCCTGATATAACTTCTCCTAAAACTCTTCCTGCATCATCATTTGATAGGTGTCCTTTTGTACTGAGTATTCTTTGTTTCAATGGCCAAGGGTAGCTGCCTTCTTTCAACATAGTTATATCATGATTTGATTCCATCAAATAAAGATTAGAATCTTTAATTTTAGTTTTCATATTATCATTTACCCAACCTGTATCCGTTATAATACTAATTTTAATTTTATTATAAAAAAATATGTACCCGACTGGTTCCAAAGCATCATGAGATATATTAATAGGATAGACTGTAATATCCTTAATATCCAAATATTCCTCAGAAATAAAAACCTTTATATTCTTTTCTTGTATCTTGCCAATCATTCTTTCCATCCCTAGCCAAGTATTTCCATTTGCATATATAGGCAAATCATATCTCCTTGAGAAAACACCTACCCCCTTGACATGGTCTATATGTTCATGAGTCACCAATATTCCATCCAAAGTGCTGGGACATACTCCTATAGATGATAGTAGAGCTTCCATTCTTTTTCCAGAAAATCCTCCATCTATTAATATTCTTGTATTCTTAGTTTCAATATATTGACAGTTCCCAGAGCTTCCACTAGACAAGGAACAAAATTTAATCTCCATAATAGTCTCCCCCATTTTGTATTATAATTCTTATAACCATTCAAAAATTCTCATTTTTAAATATTTATCTTTAATATATTAGTACTTCATTAACAGCCTTTTTTATATTATAATCTATATACATTAAAAAAGAAGAATTAGAAATTCTTCTTTTGATAGTTATCTATTGTAGTTATCTATTATTACCTTATATCCATCATCAAATAAAACTCTCCAAGCTGGATTAGCTTTTCCTTTTTTAGGATTTTTATATTCTTTCAAATAATCCTGTTCTATAGGGTCAAAGTAATAACATAAGGATATATCTTTTATAGTCTTTCCATATACTTCTTCCATACTTAGCAAGCTAAGAATAGCCTTTGGAGCTGTACTAATATATATGGCGTCTCACCTTCATCTAAAGCCTTAACCAAATCCGCTCTAGTTTTTTGACCCCTCTTTTATCTACTTCTACAATAGTATTTGCTCGTTCTACGTATCTACTATTATATATTTTTGAGAATTCTAGACGATAGCTATTATCTTGCTCTTTTGCATAATATAATAACATATCCGAAGTATCATAATTTTTATCCTGTAAAAATTCTAAAGCAATTGTCTTAGCTTGTTCTTCATTTAAATTTGTATATTTTTCTTCTTCATTATTATTTTCATAAGTTAATTTTTTCCTATTTTCAATTAATACATATTCATTATTATATATAATTCCTTTGCTGCCTTGATCTGTTGACTCGATTTTCCCTTCCCCATTGAAATAATTCTTATTTATTTCATATAGATCTAAGATTTCATATTCTACTATTAAAGTATTTAAACTAGGAATTTCCCTAGATATTTCCGTATCTATAAGAATATTTTTATTATTTAGAAGTTTAGTTACATCTTCAATAAATCCCTCTTTTGTCGCTGTTTCTACTTGTCTTCCACTTAAAAATAGAACAACACCCAATAATATATTGGTTATTAAGAATGCAACTATTAAGATGGTTTTTGCCTTTGACCAGTCCATTTAATTCACCATCCGATACTCCTTAATTTTTTTCATATACTAAAGATCCATTATAGATATCAAAGGCATAAAGTCCTTTATTGGTTTTTATAACCCATACACCAATCAGCTCATCTTCTATATCCTTTAGACATGGATCAAAATATGATAAAGTAATGTCTTGTATAAAGGATGAGGATAAAACTTTTTCTTTTATATCTAGATCTTCTTGATTTTCTAAACTGATATTATTTTCTTCTAAGTATTTTTGGACTATAAAATCTATATTCCTATCTATTACATCAAAAGAAGATAACATCTTGCCCCCCGATGGAATATTATCTACTGGTTTATTTATATCTTTATCTACCGATTTATTCATATCTTTTCTAATAAAATGTTTATAAGATCTTACATGGTCATTGAAGACTTCTATCTGAACAAAATCTACCATTTCATTCCCAAGAATTATAGGTATTCCTCTAACTCTATATCTAAATGTTAAATTATACCCAAAGCTATCATCTATTTTAATTTCCTCTACCTTAGCTAAATACATTCCCTTTTGTACTCCTGCACTTTTAGATATGAATTCAGCCGCAGTGATTAAGCTTTGATATAGATTCCTCTTCTTTACAGCTTGCTCTAAAGGATGAAAATACTCTAAAGTACCATTTACATTTAACTTTAGAACTCTTTGATTATATCGATAGATCGTCGAACCGTTATTCTCACCTATTTCGCCAATATAATCAATACCTATATTTAAAAATTTTTCTGCCAACTTCTCCTTTTCTTTTTCATCCAAATTTCTTATCTCATTTTCTACATATACTGTAGGCAATGGATTTTTCATATCATTATTAGTTACATAAATATCATTATCAAGTCTATAATAATCCCTCATGGAATGATAGAAATTATAATTTCCCGATTCTTCTATCATAGAAACTTGTTGCGTAAGACTAGCTACATCAATAGATTCATCATATATAGCTATATGTTTTTCTCCATCAGAAAATACAAAAAAAGAATCACCCTCACCTAGATAAACATAGATATTGTTTATATTAGGTATAGTATCTACAATAAGATTAGGCTCCTTAACATCTAAGGCTTTAGCCAATATATAAGTATTTATTTTATTAGGAAAATAAAAACTTATAGACCTTTTCCCATTATATGTTAGAAACTCATCGTTTGGTAATTCTACAACTTTAACATCTTTTAACCTTAAGATACCATTTAAGATTTTTCTGGAGTTTGTCCATAACCCATGTTTAGAATCATCATAGAAAATGGTGTGATTTTTATCACTAAAATTTACCAAGTATTTATTAGGAATTATCATATCTGATAATAAATATGATGTCTTATATGTTTCATTTCTTCTACTAAATACACCTAGCATTTCATTAGGTAATTCTATCCATAGCCTTTTGGTAAATAACAAACTAATACCTACTAATGATATCAATAGAAAAGTCTTAATCCTTTCTCTCATTTTAACCATCTCCAATATCATAGGTAAGCATTATTTTAATTTCTGTATTATATCTGTAATTTTTACTTCTTTTGTACTATTTCCGGAATCTGGAGTCTTTAAATATACTATTATTTCAACAGTTGGTACCTCTTCTACACCAAAATCAATAACTATTTTATTAATTCCTGCTACTAATTCAAGTTGCTTATCAAAAAATCCTAGATTGCCTGACTTTACAGTTTCAGAAAGTATTTCTATATAGTCATCTTCAGTAGGTAATGTAAGTAAATCAAAGTTTTTTCTTGTAGTACCATATACCTGAATTACAATAGAAGTCCCTGAAGGAGCTTTCCCATTTATAAAAGCAACCTTATCCTCTGTAGAATAAGCATTTTTTTCAGGATTAATTACTTGATATTTAGATATATCAACTTTTGGCTCAGTTTTGCCTGTTTGGTCTGTTTTGGTTGTTTGGTCTGTTTTAGTTGTCTGTTCTGTTTTAGTTGTTTGATCTGTTTTAGTTGTTTGTTCCGTTTTGGTTGTTTGATCTGTTTTAGTTGTCTGCTCTGTTTTGGTTGCATTCGTTGTATTTGTTAATGCTGCTGAATGAACTGTTGAACTAATAGCAAACAAACTAGCACTAATAAATAAACTAGCCAATATCTTCTTCCACATTTTATATCCTCCTTTACTATTTACTTTAATTAGTATTATATAGTAAATATATTACAAAATTGTTACAACATAATTAAGATTGAATTACACTTTTTCATATGGTATTTTTATTTCAACGGTAGTACCCTCTCCAAAACAGCTATCTAAGAGTATTTCACCATTATGAGCCTCTATTATTTGTTTTGCAATGGAGAGCCCAAGCCCAGTACCTCCTGATTCTCTGCTTCTACCTTTTTCTACTCTATAAAATCTTTCAAATATCCTTTGTCGATCCTCTTCTGGGATACCTATACCATTATCTTTTACCTTTATACTTATAGCATCATCCAAGCATCTTGAAGAAATTTGAATTTCTCCTCCATTTTCCGTATATTTTATGGCATTAGAAATTATATTTAGTATAACCTGTTCTATACCATCCTTATCTATTACAATATTTGGTAAATTCTCTTCAACATCCACTATTATTTTATGATTTTTTTCCTTAAAAGCAAATTCTAATTTTAATAATATTTCCTTTAAAAGTTTTTTTGCAGAAACTTCTTGTTTTTTCCAAGTAGTCTTTTTATAATCTAAATTTGAAAGCTGCAACAGGTCTTTTACAAGTCTTGCCATCCTATCACATTCATTATCTATTACAGCTAAAAATCTCTGTTCCATTTCCTCATCTATTCCATTATCCATCAATGTTTCTGTATAACTCTTGATTGTTGTAATAGGTGTCTTTAATTCATGAGATACATTTGCCACAAATTCCTTCCTCATATTATCTAGTTTATGCTCATTTGTCATATCTTGAAACACTATTATAAGTCCACCGATATTATTTTTCTCATTTTTAAAGGGAGCATACTTAACCTTATAGACATGTGAATCAATCTCTAGGTTTCTATCTCCTTCTAGAGTAGCTTCATCATCATAATTAATATCATCAAGATTTATTAGTTTTAACGGTATTGCTTCTCTAAAAATAGAATAAGGTTCTAAGCTTTTTTCTTGAGTTAATTCTAATATTTCTATAGCAATAGGATTTGCATGTATTATATTTCCACTAATATCTACTGCTATAACACCTTCTGCCATATAGTTAAATATTGTATCTAGCTTAGATCTCTCTACGTCCATTTCTCGTATTGTATCTTTTAATTTTAATGTCAGATGATTAAACATACTGGCCAGCTGCCCAATTTCATCATCAGATTTTACCTCAACAAACTGTTCGAAGTTTCCCATAGCCATTTCTTCTGCCTTATTAGTCACATCCCTAATAGGCTCAGTAATACTTGAGGCAATTAAATAGCCTAAAAACACTGTAATTAATAAAGCTATCATAGTAGCATTTGTTAATATCTTCTTAGATTCATTTACTGTTACATATACATTTTCAAGATCCGAAACCATATAAATTATGCCTTTGACCTTTCCTACATCTGTCAAAACAGGGTAAGCAATATGATTTGCTACAGTATTTTCATTTGGATCTTCTATCTCCTTACTCGACTTTTCTCCATTATAGGCTTCTAATATTAATTCTGAATCCATATATTTATCATTTGTAAAAG
Organism: Tissierella sp. P1; assembly: GCF_002266425.1. Classification (GTDB taxonomy): domain Bacteria; phylum Bacillota; class Clostridia; order Tissierellales; family Tissierellaceae; genus Tissierella; species Tissierella carlieri. The sequence goes on along the minus strand of NZ_NPMN01000032.1, from coordinate 16,300 downwards.
CACTTTCTCCAATAATTCTCTTATTTTTCTTTGATGATGAAGCTATAACAGTAGCAATATCATCATTTTTTATTACATATAAAGTTTCATTGCTACCTAATCCCCACGCGCTTAAAGTTTCTTGTATATCTTCTTGGACAATCATCCAGTCATCCTCCGCTAATTCAGAGATTGACTCTATTATGGTTTGTATATTCTGCTCCATAGAACTAGTAATATTTGCTATTTGTTGACTTTCTAATCTTCCAATAATAAATATACCTACTATTACCATGGCAATAAACACTAGTAAAAAATAAACTACAATAAACCTCCACTTTATACTAGCAAACATAGTTACGCCCTCCTGAAGTAATAGCCTACACCTCTTTTAGTTAAAATATATTTAAAGTCTCCACTATTATCTTCTATTTTTTCTCTTAGCCTTCTAACAGTAACATCCACTGTTCTAATATCTCCATAATACTCATATCCCCATACTTCTTCCAGCAATTGTTCTCTGGAAAACACTTGGTTAGAACTAGAAGCTAAGAATTTAAGTAATTCATATTCTCTAAGTGTAAGCTCTACAATATTTCCATTTTTTTTAACTTCATATTTATTTAAATCTATTATTAAATCCTCTGAAGTAATCATAACACTCGTATCATTTGAGCTAGAAACATTAGAAAAATCAACCCTTCTTAGGTTGGCTTTTACTCTTGCAATTAACTCTCTCATACTAAAGGGCTTTGTAATATAGTCATCTGCCCCAAGTTCCAAGCCTAATACCTTGTCCACCTCTTCCTCTTTAGCAGTAAGCATTATAACTGGAAATTTATGATACATTCTAATCTCCCTTAGAACTTGAAATCCATCTTTTTTAGGCATCATAACATCTAAAATAACCAAATCTGGAATAACTCTACTAACAGCTTGCACACCTTCTTCGCCATCATAAGCTGTCTCTACACTATAACCTTCTTTTTCTAGGTTGAATTTTATTATATCTGCAATTGCCTTCTCGTCATCAATCACCAATATTTTATTATCCATATTGAATCACTCCAATTAACTATTTACATAATTATTCTTCTCTATTAGATTATCTAATAAAGAATATTCATTGTCAAATAAATATTGTGATTTGGATATTATTCACAATATTTATCTTGAACTTAAACCTATTTTACTGTATAATTATACTATTCGAAGGGGAGTAGCTTAAAAATTGTTAGTCGTCAATACGGATTTTCCCGGCTAACTACCTAGTAATCTTCAGGAAGCAAGACCTTTGGTTAAATTTCAGGATTTAACCAAGGGTCTTTTTTGTTTTATTTTATTTATAAGTGGTATACTAATTAATAAGATTTAGAAGGAAGGGGATATCTTTGAAAGAATGGTACAGAGAAAGTAAAGAAGAGTTGTTGTTGGACTTGGATACCAATATTAATTCTGGATTGACTAAAGATGAAGTGGATCTTAGACTGGAAAAGTATGGTCCTAATGATTTGAAGGAAGAGGATAAAAAAAGTTTTCTCTCTAAGGTTATAGCTCAGTTTTCAGATTTTCTTATTTTAATTTTAATAGGGGCTGCAGTCGTTTCATTTGCTGTTGGTGAATCAAAGGATGCTATAGTTATACTAGCCATAGTTATTGTCAATGCATTCTTAGGCATCTATCAGGAAGGCAGAGCTGAAAAAGCTTTAGATGCGCTTAAGAAAATGTCTTCACCTAATGCTAAAGTTATTAGAAACGGTAATTTAGTAATAGTTCCTGCTAATACTTTGGTGCCAGGAGATGTTGTATCCTTAGATGCAGGGGATATTATACCTGCAGACTTAAGACTTGTGGAAAGTTCCAATTTAAAAATTGAGGAAGCCTCCCTAACTGGTGAATCAGTACCAGTAGAAAAAGATAGTAATATAACTTTTGAAGATGAAGTATCTTTAGGTGATAGAAAAAATATGGCCTATATGAGCACTGCAATTACCTATGGTAGAGGAAAAGGTATTGTTGTAGGCACAGGTCATGATACAGAAATTGGAAAAATAGCTACTATGATTCAATCCTTTGAAGATGAAGTGACTCCTCTACAAAAACAATTAAATCAATTAGGGAAAGTACTAGGTCTTACTACAATATTTATTTGTATCGCTGTCTTCGGTATGGGACTTCTTCAGGGCAGAGAGGTTTTAGAAATGTTTATGGTTGCAATAAGTTTAGCAGTAGCAGCTATACCTGAGGGTCTGCCTGCAATTGTAACTATCGTATTAGCTATTGGTATGAATAGAATGGTTAAACGACATGCTATTGTAAAAAAACTTTTAGCAGTTGAAACCTTGGGTTCTACTACAATCATTTGTTCTGATAAAACTGGTACATTAACTCAAAATGAAATGACGGTAGTTAAAGTATTTACAGATGGAAAAATAATAGATGTAACTGGTGGAGGTTATGAGCCAACTGGAGATTTTAAGTTAGAAGGAGAAAATATAAAAGTAGAAGATATAGGTGATTTGCAAACACTCCTCTCCATATCTGCATTAGCTAATGATGCTGACTTAGAAAAAACATCTGATGGATATAAAGTTATTGGAGATCCTACAGAGGGTGCTCTAGTCACCTTGGCTGGTAAAGGTAATATTAATAAACATACAATTAATAATGAGTTTCCTCGAATAGAAGAAATACCTTTTGATTCAGATAGAAAAATGATGACCACATTTCATAAAGATTATATACCTAATAAAATTGTTTCCTTTACTAAAGGAGCTCCAGATATAATTATTAATAGATGTAATCGTATTAGTATAAATGGCAAGGTTATGGATCTTGATGATAATATGAAAGAAGAAGTATTAAAAGTAAATAGCTATTTTTCAAAAGATGCTTTAAGGGTTTTAGCCTTTGCCTATAAAGAATATAATGAATTACCAAAAGACATCTCCCCTGATTTAAATGAAGTAGACATGACCCTTATAGGATTGGTAGGTATGATAGACCCTGCAAGGCCAGAGGCTAAAGATGCTATAGCTAAATGTAAGGAAGCAGGTATACAGACTGTTATGATTACAGGAGATTATAAGGAAACTGCTTTCGCCATAGCAAAAGAACTTGGAATGGCAGAATCCATAGATGAAGCTATGATGGGAGAAGAATTGAATAAGATTTCCGATGAAGAACTAAGAGAAGTAGTAAAAGATGTAAAAGTCTATGCTAGAGTTTCACCAGAACATAAGGTAAGAATAGTAAGTGCACTAAAAGCTAATGGTGAGATAACTGCTATGACCGGCGACGGAGTAAATGATGCACTGGCTCTAAAGAGAGCTGATATTGGTGTATCAATGGGTATTACTGGTACAGATGTAGCTAAAAATACTGCAGAATTAATTTTAACTGATGATAATTTTGCATCTATTGTATCTGCTGTAGAAGAAGGTAGAATAATATATAGTAATATTAAGAAATTTGTTTTCTTCTTACTATCCTGCAATATAGGAGAGATATTTTTAGTCTTTACTAGTATACTGTTAAATTTACCAGTGCCTTTATTACCAATCCAGCTACTGTGGTTAAATTTAGTTACTGATAGTTTCCCTGCACTAGCTTTAGGAGTTGAAAAAGGCGATCCTGATATTATGAAGGTTTCTCCTAGAAACCCTAATGAACCTATTCTTACTAGAAATATGTTAGTAGGAATATTGCTACAGAGTTTAGCGGTTGGAGGAGCAGCTTTGCTTGCTTATAGATGGGGGCTTTCTACCTATGCAGATAATATAGATAAAGCAAGAACTATAACTTTTACAGCTTTAATAACAGCAGAATTATTAAGGGCTTACTCTAGTAGGTCTCAGAGATATACTTTATTTAAAATAGGATTTTTTACAAATAAAACCTTAGTATATGGAACTCTATTCTCATTTATTTTATTACTTGGAGTCCTATATATACCATTTATGCAACCAATATTTAATACCTTCTCTCTTGGTGTAAGGGACTGGGCTGCAATTTTAGAATATGCCTTTATTCCTTTAATCGTAGGTGAAGTTAGTAAATTATTTATTAAAAAATAGAAAAATCCCTATGAGATGATACCTCCTAAGTGACAATGTAATTAATTAAAATTACTTGCTCCACTTAAGGAGGTTTTTTCATTGGAAGTTGTATGAATTCTAGTAAAGAAACTAAAATAGAGCATGTGAAAAGTATCGACGTGGTGAGAATAACTTTATAATATATAAAAAATTTCTATTTAATCTTAGTTTAATCTTTGTCTAAATAAATTTTATAGAAGACTTCCATAATGTATTAATTTAAAATTAAAGTCTTCTATTCTTTTTGACACATTTTATTTTTTTGCAGCATAGAATAGACCAAGGAAGGTGGTAATAGTGAAAAAAATAATTAATACTAAACTTTGCCCTATTCTAAGTGCAAAAATAATGTCTCAATCCATGGAAGATGTGCCTGTAATCGTACAATTTAATAATAGTGGATCAAATCTAAAAAAGAATATCAATAATTTATCTAATAGAATCAAGACTAACTTACCTCTAATAGATGGATTTGCTGGGCTTATGTCTACTGAAACCATATATCGGATTGTAAATAGTCCAGAGGTAGATTACATCAGTTTTGACTCAAAGGTATACACGCTATTAGATATTGCAACTCCTACTATGGATGCATACTTTCCTCATGACAAAGGCTATGAAGGTAAAGGCATTACAGTAGCTGTAATCGATACAGGTGTAGCTCCTCATTATGATTTAACTAGACCTACTAATAGAATCGTTGGGTTTAAAGATATGATAAGTGGTAAAGAAATTCCATATGATGATAATGGTCATGGTACTCATGTAGCTGGAATTATTGCAGGAAATGGATTGTCCTCTAATGGGAAATATATGGGAGTAGCTCCTAAAGCCAATATATTGGGAATCAAAGCTTTAGATGAATATGGTGGAGGAAGCACTTCTGATATAATTGCAGCTATATCATATGTAGTAGAAACTAAGGACAAATATAATACAAAAATAATAAATATCTCTTTAGGTACTCCTGCGAATAACTCATGTGACAAAGATCCTTTATGTAAAGCTGTTGATATGGCTGTAAAAGCAGGATTAATAGTAATTGCTGCTGCAGGTAATAGTGGTCCTAAAGAAGGTACTATATTATCTCCAGGTATTAGTAGGAATGTTATAACTGTTGGAGCTGTTGATGATAAAAGAACTATAGATCCATCTGATGATACCATTGCTCCATTCTCTAGTCGCGGTCCAACTATAGAAGGTCTAATGAAACCTGATATAGTAGCTCCTGGAGTAAATATAAAATCTTTATCTAATACTAAATTAGATAGTTATGCTTCTCTAAGCGGTACATCTATGGCTACACCTTTAGTTTCAGGCTCCGTGGCACTTTTATTAAATAAGCATGGAAATCTTTCACCACAAGAAATAAGGGATAGGATTACAGCATCTTGTATAGATTTAAAAGAATCAAAAGAAAATCAAGGAGCGGGTATGTTGAACCTTAAAATGTTATTTGGAGATACAATAAATAAGATAGAAAATAATCAACAAGTAAATTCAATATTTGGTGAAAGTGAAATCTTTGAGAGTATATTAATATTATTAGTAATCGTTTTTCTATTAGACTCTAGATTCTAAAACAAATAGAGGAAGCGAAGGCTTCCTCTATTTTAAATAGTTACTTGGATTATAATTTTTTCCATTTTTTAAGACTTCAAAATGAAGATGTGATCCTGTGGATCTACCAGTATTTCCCACATTAGCTATATGTTGACCCTTATATACTTTATCTCCTACTTTTACCAGTATCTTACTACAATGAGCATATCTAGTCTTAAAACCATTTCCATGATCAATTTCAACTAAGTTACCAAAAGCACCTCTATATCCTGCATATACTACTTTACCTCCATCAGCAGCATTTATAGCTGTTCCCGTTTTTGCTGCAATATCAAGACCTCTATGCATCCTTCCATTTCTCATACCATATCTAGAAGAAATAGTTCCCCTAGTAGGCATTGAAAATGCGCCTGTTGCAACTGTTTTAGGAGGTTCTTTAGTACCTTTAATTATAACTTCTGTAGTAGGATTTTGAAGTATCTCTTCTTTCACAATCTCTTTCTCTACTAGAATACCATTATGCTTTACTTCATTTGCTACGACTTTTCTTTCACCATTAGCACCAGTTACCTTGGTTTTCTTCTCAGTTTTATACATCTTATCATTATATTCAAATTCTGTTTCATACTTTATTTTTTCAGTATACTCTACTTCTGCCACTGTAGCTACTGTAAGAACAGGTTTTGGTACAACTAATTTTACCTCATCGCCTATTTGTATCTTCTCTGGATTCTTATCTGGATTAGCAGATATTAAGTCATCAACAGATAAGTTATATATCTTTGCTATAGTCCAAAAACTTTCTCCTACTTCAACTGTATGAGTTTTTATCTCCTCTGAACTTGTCAATAAATAATTGTATAAATCTTCTACATTGCCGATTTTGTACAATGGCATCTCTTTTTTAGCTATTTCTACATTTTCAACTATCTTTATTTCTTTTATATTAGTATCTTCTTTGTTACTCTCTTCATAAGGCTGCTTTATTCTATTAATTATATCTTCAATTTCTTCTTTAGTCTTTAATGCCCCTACTTCCATATCATTGACTTTAAGTACATATCCATATACTAAAAAACTAATCTTTGACTTAATTTCTTTTTTCAATTCATCACTAGATGTTATTAGATCGTCTTTAGCTTTTACTTCCTGAAATTTAACATCCTTATCTAAAACTATATCTATATTATATGTACCTGCTAATTCTTTTTCTAGATTATCCATTATAGATAAAACTTCTTCTTGTTGCCTAATAGTACCTACTTTATCCTCACCAAGATAAACATCGAATGCTTTCAATCTAATTTGACTAGCTTTATATCCTGTAATACTTAAAGCTATTATAGATATAATCATTAATCCAGTTAGAACCATTTTCATATGTATGCTTTTAAAATTTATATTTTTAATTTGAATTTTCTTACCGCAATCAATAATTTTATTTATTTTTTTTCTTATATACTCTAAACTCATTCTTATATGATTGGGATTTTCCATATTGTACCCTCCTAGTCCAAGACTATCTAAATCACATTTGTAATCTGTTTGTAATCATTCTGTAACAATTATATCACAGATTATTTTTTTTTCAACTCTCTAGCATGTCTAATTAGTCTTATTATATTCTATTTGCCATAGTTTATACATCTACTAATATTCTAGTCATTTCAACGTATTTCTATATCATTTATTATGTTATAAAAATCATATTAAAAATATTAAAATTTCTTAATATTTTTTATTCTTATCAGTAAAAGTATTTATATTTATTTTAAGGTAATACTTCTAATATCCTTTTATCTTTAATACAAATAAATAATAAGAGAAATAGGAGGGTATAATGAACATATTTATAAAAAATAACTACATAGACTCATCTTCGCCTTTTGCTTTATCTAGATTTTCAAATCTAGTTTTCAAGTATTTGTCCGAAGAACATGAAAGAAACAGAGACTTAGTCATACTTTGTATTGGAACGGATAGATCTACAGGAGATGCTCTAGGTCCCCTAGTGGGGCATAAACTATCCCCAATAATAAAAAACTTTAAAGATGTGAGTCTAATAGGTACTTTAGAATATCCTATTCATGCTCAAAATCTGGAGGAAAATCTTGATAAGATAAATGAAAACCATAGAAACCCTTTTATAATTGCTGTAGATTCTTCTCTCGGTAAGCAAGATCGTATAGGATATTTATCGATTAAAAACTCTCCTTTAAGACCAGGAGCTGGTGTCAATAAAGTATTGCCTGCCGTAGGAGATATAGCAATTACTGGAATTGTAAATATTGGTGGAATGATGGAATTTATGGTATTACAAAATACTCGATTATCTTTAGTAATGAATATGGCTGATATTATATCAAAAAGTATTTATTTATCACTTTCTAGATTATATAGTGATAAGGATGAAAGTTATATATTAGAAAAGTAGCCGAAGGCTACTTTTCTTCACATAATACATTTAATTTTTTATCTTCCATAGAAAACACGATCTCTTTCATATCTGGAGCTATTTCTCCGTCTATATTTATATATATTTTATCTCTTGTCTCTACCTTAATAGTTTTTCCCTTATACATTTTAACATACTTCTTATATTTAATATGATTCCCTTTAAAAATAGTAGGAAATAAAAATAGTAGCTTTAATTTATTAATATTCGAAACTATACATATATCTAAGTATTCATCATCAACTTTTGCCATAGGTAAAATTTTCATTCCACCACCATAATATTTCCCATTGCCAACTGCCAACAATATTATCTTTTCTTCCATAATATTATCGTCTATAGTTATTTTCACTTTCTTTTTTTTGAAACTTAATAATGTATATATGACGCTGACAGCATAAGATATTCCACTCTTTATTACCGTCTTTATACTTTGATTATTTATTACAACTTCTGCATCAAACCCAACGCTAGCTATATTTAAAAAATTAGAATCATTAACACACCCGATATCTATATCTTTTTTTAGCCCCCTACATAAAGTTTCTAATGCCTCAACGGGCTCTGTTGATATACCTAAACTTTTCGCCATATCATTTCCTGTACCTCCGGGGACAATACCTAGGGTACCTTTACCTGTGTTAATTAATCCCCTAGCCACTTCATTTACAGTTCCATCTCCACCTACTGCAACTGTTATTTCATAGTTCTCTACACTGTCTTCTGCAATATTGATAGCCTCTTTAGGTCTTGTAGTTAACTTTATTTCATAATCTTTTTTATGCTTATTCATTATCTCCTTAATTAATGGAATAAGTCCCTTAGCCTTTCCTCCACCAGCAACAGGATTTATAATAAAAAGAATTTTACCCATCTGCAATTATCCCCCTATTAAAGAGTCTTTTCATTATATTCACCCATTACTGCTCTATCTATGGCTTGCATTTCCTCTACAGATAATGGATATATAGATTTGCCAAACTTAATTGGTTTTGCATAGCTAGTAGTATGTTCTCTGCCATAAATACTGGTGAGAACAAAGCCATTTTGGAACTTGTCCAATAATGCAATAGAAAAACTTAAATCTGACCCCATATCACCAAAGGCATTATACCTTACAAAGCCAACCTTTTGAATAGCAAAGGCTAGCTTTGTTTCAATACTTTTCATGTTTTCTTCTATATTATTCATATCTACACGAATATCTTTCAATTCTTCACCAGTTTTTATTAGAAGTTCTTCTACATTTACACCCTTTACACCTCTAGTAAACTCATTATATTTCTTTTTTATCTTTGATATTCTTATCTCAGCTATTAGATATAATACTACTAATACAAGTAATGCTGCAATAAGTCCTATCATAATCTCTATATTGTACGATGCCACAAAATCTCTTAGCTGAACCATATAACTTCTCCTCTCTATACTTCCTTGGCTATTTCCCTTAACGCTTTAATAGCAAATTCTATTTCTTCGTGGGTATTTTCATATCCAAAGCTAAATCTAACTACTCCTTGCTCAAAAGTTCCTATAGTCTTATGTGCTAAAGGAGCACAATGCAGTCCTGGTCTTACTGCAATATCATATTCTTCATCTAAAATATAACTTACTTCAGATGAGTCTGCATCTCCTATGTTTAAAGCAACGACTGGTGCGTGATAACCAGGTTCTAGACATCCGTAAAGCTTAATTCCATCTATTTTTGATGCTTCTTCAATAAAATGCTTTGTAAGACTTTCCTCTTTGTTTCTAATGTTTTCTATACCTTCTTCAAATATATATTTAATACCAGCACCAAGTCCTATTATACCAGGAGCATTTGGTGTACCAGATTCAAATTTATCTGGAACTACATCAGGTTGATCCAATGAATGGGAAATACTACCTGTACCGCCTTGAAAAATTTCAGCTAATTCTATACCATCTCTAATATAAAGCCCACCAGTACCTTGGGGTCCTAATAATCCTTTATGACCTGGGAAGGCAAGAAGGTCTATATTCATCTTTTCAACATCAATATCATAAACTCCAGCTGATTGGGCACCATCTACTAGATAAATTATTCCATGTTTTTTTGCAATCTTTCCAATAGTTTCAATATCCATTATATTTCCTGTCAAATTTGAGATATGAGTAGTTACAATCATTTTAGTTTCTGGTCTTATGCTCTCTTCAATATGTTTTGGATTGATTCTCCCCTTAGAATCTCCCTGTACTATGGTATTTGTAATCCCTAATTTTCCTAAAAAGGTGATAGGTCTTAAAACAGAATTATGTTCCATAGAGGTAGTGATCACATGATCACCTGGTTTTAAGGCTCCTTTTATAGCCATATTTAAACTTTCTGTACAATTAAATGTAAATATTACATCCATAGGATTTTTTATATTAAAGAGTTTACTAATTTGAGTCCTAGTATCAAATATTCCCCTACTTGCTTTTAATGCTTTTTTATGGCCTGACCTTCCTGGATTAGCACCATAGTCTATCATAACTTCCATTATAGTATCATAGACTATCTTTGGCTTTGGATAAGATGTTGCTGCATTATCGAAATATACCATAAAATCACTCCCATTTTCTAATCATCATTTTATATTAATCCTCATTATAAGCTTCAATAAAATCAAATTTTTCCACATCAAATAACCCCATATCTGTAAGCTTTAATTTGGGTATTACTGGTAGAGCCATAAATGCTAAGGTCATGAAAGGATCTATATTTTTATTTACCTTCAATTCCTCATAGGATATTTTCATCATTTCTTTTAAAGTAGAATTTGTTTCCTCGATAGGTTTAGATGTCATTATACCACCAATCTCTAGAGGCAAGCTTTTTAATACTTTTCCTTCAGATACAAGTGTGAGTCCTCCACCAATCCTTTTTATTTCTTCAATAGCTATTAAAATATCTTCATCATTATCTCCTATGATTATTATATTATGTGAATCATGACCTACTGTTGAACCTATAGCACCATTTTTTAAATTAAAATTCTCAATAAGTCCTACTCCTATATTACCTGTAGCTAAATGCCTTTCAATTACTACAAGTTTCAATATATCATCATTAGAAAAATCAAAATATCCATCTACTATATTTACTTTTTTTACTACTCTGTCGGTAACTAAACTATCTTCTATTACACCTATTATATTGGCCTTATTTGTTTTCATAGGAATTTGGATATCTTCTATCATTATATCTTTTATCTTTACAGATTCAGTCATATTTTCTGGCAAATATATTGCAGAATCGAACAAAGCCCTATTGTTCTCAGCTACTAATTTTCCACTTTTAAATACCTTTAATATATTTAAATCATCTAAATTATCTATTACTACTAAATCTGCCATATATCCTGGTGCTATGGCTCCCTTACCTTTTAGTCCATAACATTCCGATGGATTTAATGTAGCCATTCTAACTGCATCTACTGGATTAATGCCGGACTTTATTGCTAGCTTAATATTAAAATCTATACTACCTTCATTAATTAAATCATCAGGATGCTTATCATCAGTACAAAGCAAAAATCGTCTCAAGTTATCTTTATTTACTCCATGGACTATGTTTCTTAAGTCTCTTGCTGCCGAGCCTTCTCTAAGAAGGACATACATACCAAGCCTAATGCGATCTATTACTTCCTCTATAGTAGAGCATTCATGCTCTGTTTTTATTCCTGCAGCCACATATGCATTTAAATCTTTGTTACTGATCATAGGTCCATGACCGTCTATTATCATATCATTAAACAAAACTAATTTATCTAATACATTATCATCTGCAGATATAACTCCAGGATAATTCATCATTTCACCTAATCCAATTACATTATCTTCATCTATTAAATCTCTTAGCTCTTTAGCTTCTAATATAGCACCTGCATTTTCAAAATTTGTAGAAGGTACACAACTAGGTAACATTACTTGAACATCTAATGGAACATTTTTACTATCCTCAATTATATATTTTATCCCTTCTATACCTTTAACATTTGCTATTTCATGAGGGTCAGCTATAATTGTAGTTACTCCTCTAGGCACTATTACTTTAGCAAATTGAGAAGGAGATGACATAGATGATTCTATATGAACATGACTATCTATAAATCCAGGAGACAAATACTTACCTTCTAAATCTATTTCATTATCACCTTTATATTCTCCCATTCCTACTATCCTTCCATTATCAATAGCTACATCACCTTTAATTATTTCACCGCTGAAAACATTTATTATATTTGCATTTTTAAGTACCAGTTCCGAATTTTTAGCACCCTTAGCCTTAATTATGATATCCTTAAGTTGTTCCTTAAACATTCTGTTCCCCCCTAAGCTTTTAATAATGAAGACTTTTCTACTTATACTACTATTATACTACATTATTTTTATTATTACATAAAGAAAAAGAGAAGGTTTTCCTTCTCTTATCCTAATCTTTTGTATACTATATCCAATAATTTTTCTTTTAATTTCTTTCCTTCATTTAGAAGATTATTCACCTTAGCTGAAATCTCTTTCTTGAATTCTTCATCTTTAATGCTGCCTAGGTTAATAGTTACATTAAACAGGGCTCCTTCTAATCCTGAATAAGCTAATAATGTACCTACCCCAACATCTGTAATAGCATTTACATTTCCGTAATTAGCAAAAACTTCTTGTAGCTCTAATATTCTCAAGCATTTTTCAGCACATCTTAGAGGAACCTCTAAAGCTATCTTATATCCTTCTTGTATTGCTTTTGTTCTTGCTGCTTTTTCCTCATCAGTTTCTTTTGGAAGTTTAAAAGCTTCCATTACCTTGTCAAAGGCTTTTGTATCCTCGTCTACAATACTACTCAATTCTTCAACAAGTTTTTCAACTTCTTTTGAATTTTGAGCTATTTCTGACTTAATCTCATCTGAAAGCTCTTCATACGCTTTTTTACCAACTGTCAAATTGTTAACCATATTAGTAAGTGCTCCTCCGAGGCTACCTACCAAAGCTGCAACGCTTCCACCTCCTGGTGTAGGCTCTCCACTAGCTGTAGCAGCTATGTATTCCTTTAGGCTTTTGTCTATAAACATTTACATACACCTCCTAGTTGTATTTTACTATAAATGTTGAAAAAAGGGAACATCAATTGTTCCCTTTTCATAATCTTTATTTATTATATAATTATCTTATTTATTCTTATCTTTGTTGCTTTATAAATGTAGTATCATAATCCTTTAATATAGCAGATGCTTGTGGTGCTAATATTAAAAGACCTATTAAGTTAGGAATAACCATCAGACCATTAAACGTATCTGCCAAATCCCATACTAAATCAACTTTCATAAATGAACCTAGAATGATAAAGCCAAGTACTAAAATTCTATAAACATTTACAGCCTTAGGCCCAAATAAAAATTTGATATTTGCTTCTCCAAAGAAATACCATCCTATTATAGTAGTAAATGCAAAGAAGAATAAACTAATAGCTATAAATACTAATCCAAAACTACCAAGGCCTAGTTGAAATGCCTTTTGAGTCATTTCTATACCTGTAAGGCCTAGAGTATTAGCTCCTGTAACTAAGTTGATTAATGCTGTAACTGTACATATAACTAATGTATCTATTATAACTCCAACCATGGCAACCATACCTTGCTGTGCTGGATGATCTACCTTTGCAACTGCATGGGCATGTGGTGTTGAACCCATACCAGCCTCATTGGAGAATAATCCTCTTGCAATACCAAATCTAACAGCCTGCTTCATTGTAACCCCTAAAGCTCCACCTACTGCTGCCTGAGTAGTGAATGCACCTGTAAATATACTTTTAAATGCTGGCCCTATTGCAGAAGGATTTTTAAATATTATTACAAAACTACCTATGATATAAAGTAGAGCCATAAATGGTACTACTAACTCTGCAAAGCTAGCAATTCTACTCATACCACCTATTAGTATAAGAGCTACAAATATTGCAGTTGCAACTCCTATAATAACCTTATTAACTCCAAATGCTGCATTAACAGCAGTTGCTATTGAGTTTGATTGAACCATATTACCAACAAATCCTAATGCTATTATTATAGTAACAGCAAAAAATCCTGCCAAAAATTTACTTTTTACACCTTTTGATAGATAATAAGCTGGACCTCCTGTAACTTCATCGCCAGATCTATCTGCATATTTTTGCGCAAGTACGGCCTCTCCAAAATTAGTAGCCATACCTAGTATTGCAGATACCCACATCCAGAAAATAGCTCCTGGACCGCCTGCCGCTATAGCTGTTGCTACACCTGCTAGGTTACCTGTACCTACCTGTGCCGCTACTGCAGTAGCCAAAGCTTGGAAAGATGTCATTCCATCTGCATCAGCTTTTTTGTCCTTTTTAAATATTCCTCCAAAAGCCTGCTTAAATCCTGCTCCAACTTTACTGATTTGTGGGACTCCTAGTCTAAAAGTATAATAAATTCCTATAAACAACAAAGCATAAATTAAAAACTTTTCCCACAAAAATTCGTTTATTAAGGTAACAAACTCTTGCATTAAAACCTTCCTCCTCTTCTAGTATAATAAATTTTTATGACACAGTTCTTAGTATATCATTTCTCTATAGTTTTGTAAACTATATTTTGTTAATTTTTCTTCAAACATTGTAGCTTATTCTAATTCCTCTGTTTTATATTGCCTATTTTATATATAAATAATCCACTTTTTTGAATAAAAAAACAACCATTTTTTGGTTGATTCAAATTGTCAACATTTCTATATACCAATAGCTTTTTATTTAGAATTTAATTTTCCCTTAAAATATGCTACAATTAACATTATTGGGATAATATACATAACTAATAGCTATCCATAAAATTTATATAATTAGCGAGGGATTTAAATGAATAATGATATATCTAGTTATTTAGATAAGTTTGACAATCAAACAGTTCAAAGATTCTATTCAATACATGAACTTATCTTTGGCAGTACATCTAAAAAAATAGATGAAAAATTGTGGGCTAAGCTGCCTTCATATTATGTTGAAGATAGATTTATTCGCATTATACCATTTAAAGATCATATCAATATTGAAGCAAATGCTGTACCTTTTTATAAAGAAGAACTTTCTGAATATAAAATAACTCCTAAAGGTATGTTGCAAATTTTTCATAATCAACCAATTCCTATTAAATTACTAGAAGAGATATTTAAAAAAACCCTGGAATAACCAATTACTTGGATAAAACGTATAGATATTATTTATTTCCCTGTATTATTTTAAAAAATATAATCCCTGACGAATGAGTTGTCTAAATATGAAATTATGTTTTTTATCCTATGCTCGGTTTAACAGGTTTTGGAGTTTTAAGATATGAATTTTTATAAAATCAAATGGCTTTTCAATTTTAATGTAATCGAAAAGCCATAAGCCAATAATCTAAATCAACATTTATAGGCTGATTTTTATATCATATGGAGATCACTCCATTTATGACTATTTTAGCATTTCCCCCAATTTTAACCACTGACTTCTCATTCTTTTCTATAATTTCACAGTAAATAGTACTAGGTCTATTCATAGATTGACCTTGATAAGATATTATATTATTCTCTTCAATTAAATTGTTTTTCTTTAAAAAATAAATTAGAGCACCATTTGATGTTCCTGTAGCAGCTTCCTCATCAATCCCTACTAAAGGAGCAAAATTTCTCGTATATACAACGCTTGAATTTATTTCTGGTAAATGAAATGCATGTACACCAGTTACACCTAAATCTTGAGAAATCTTTGCTAAAGTTTGCATATCAACATCTAATTTATCTAATACTTCCTTTTTCTTTATAGGTAATATAATATCTGGGAGACCCGTAGAGATTATTTCTGGATATATTATATCATCTGATACCCCAACTTCATTTATATTAATCCCCATAGATTCAATTAAAGGAGATATATCACTAATTGAACCAATTTTCTTAGGAGTAGCTTGTTCCATAAATATTTTATCTACTTTACCATTTTTGAATATTATATCAACAGACAGTTTACCTGCTTTTGTATCTTGATAAACTGTTTTTACACCATCAGCAATGGACGTAATATATCCCATTTTTGCTAAAGTATAAAATGTTGCAATTGTAGCATGTCCACATAAATCTACTTCACAAACGGTCGTGAAAAATCTTACTGTAAATAAATCATCCTCTTGAAGTGAACAATGCAAGTCTCAGA
>NZ_NPMN01000031.1 GCF_002266425.1 Tissierella sp. P1 | reverse complement strand
ATCATTACTAATTTACGATTTTTCATTATTACTTCCTCCCTTTTTACTATTGTTAATTTCTATTTTACCATGTTAAATACAATGAATCAATAAATAAAATTATTTATAAGAAAATTTCGTATAAAAACTACCACTTTTTATAAAAGGATCGCTTATTTCAGCCATCTAAAAAGATACTCCCCTTTCAGTATTAAATACATTTAAGAGAAGTATCTCCTTTAATTGATTAAGTTTTTTTATTTTATCTTTGCTAATGCTTCAAGAAAGGCTTCTACATCTTCCTTATACACATATCCCATAGTACCTACTCTAAACATATCATCAGCAATAGGGTCTAGTCCTCCATTTACTACTATCCCCTGCTCTCCCAGAGCTTTGACTATTTCTTTAGCTTTTCCTGGAGCATATACTGCTGTTAAAGTTTTAGAAGCGTATTTTTCATCTTTGGGAAATATACTATATCCAAGTTCTTTAACCCCTTCTATTATTCTCATTGTATTTTCAGTATGTCTCTTATATACATTATCCAATCCTTCTTCAAATATCATTTTTAGAGCCTCATCTACTGCAAACACATTATATACAGATGGAGTATTTGGTGTTTGATTTTTTTCTTGGAATGCTCTTGCCTTCTTTAAATCAAAGTAGAATTTTGGAATATTAGAATTTTCTACTGCCCTCCAAGCCTTATCATTTAAAGATATGAATGATAATCCTGCTGGTACCATAAGTGCTTTTTGAGAACTTGATAAAACTACGTCTATATTCCATTCATCCATTCTCATTTCTAATCCGCCTGCTCCACTTACGGAGTCTGTTATTAATAGTATATCACTATCTCCTAATGCTTTGCCAAATGCTTCTAAATCATTAGATATTCCTGTTGCACTCTCATTATGAATTATAAATACTCCTTTAGTATTAGGAGTTAAATGATCCATCACCTTACCAACGTCTGCTGCTTCACCTAAATCAAATTCTACTCTAATGACCTTTAACTGATAAGCTTCTGCCATATCTGCAAACTGCTTGCTAAAAGTTCCTAAAACTGGTACTACTACTTCATCTCCAAAGGAAAAACAATTTTGTATAGCTGCTTCCATGGCTCCTGTTCCTGATGATGTTAATATATAAACTTCATTTTCTGTTTTAAATAATTTTTTTAATCCATTTCTTACTCTTTCATGAATTTCACAATATTCCTTGGATCTATGGGATATTGATTTTCTATTCATTGCATTTAAAACCCTCTCTGGGACCGCCGTTGGTCCTACCATCATTGATATTTCTCTTTTCATATTTACTCCCCCTTTTTTACTATACGTAAAAATCATTTACTATTGTTAAATTCATTGTAACTCGTTCTAATACTTATGTCAATATATAAAAATAAAAAAGACCTTCTTATTTACATAAGAAGATCTTAAATCTAGTATCTATTCTTCATTCCACCAATCTACATTCCCTAGTTGTGGAATACTTTTAGATTTGAATTTTGGATTTTTTCCCTCTCTTAACTGTCCAACGTAATCCTTTAATGCTGCAAATACTATAGGAGATAATTTAGTTATTACCAATAAATTAATAACTGCTAAAATACCCATAAATACATCTGCCGTATCCCATACTAATGAAAAACTACTTATTGAGCCAAAGAATACCATAGCTAAAGCTAATATTCTATACCCAATTAGAAACACTGGATTTGTATCTAAAAATTCAATATTTGTTTCTCCATAATAATAGTTTCCAATTATTGAGCTATAAGCAAATAAAAAGACGCATATTGCAATAAAAGTGCTACCCCAAGAGCCCACTTGGGAAGCTACAGCTGCCTGTGTAATCTGTACTCCTTTGAGTCCTGATGAATTTTCAAGAACTCCTGATAATAATATTATAAATGCAGTAGCACTACATACTAGAAGGGTATCTACAAAAACTCCAATACTTTGTATAAAGCCTTGCTTTATTGGATGCGATGTATCTGCTGTTGCAGCTGCATTTGGAACGCTTCCCATCCCCGCTTCATTTGAAAATAATCCTCTTCTAACACCATTCATAATTGTTACGCCTAGTGTGCCACCTGCTATCTGTGTAATCCCGAAAGCATTCTGAAATATTAATTTAAACATAGATGGAATTAAAGTTATATTTTTTATCATTATGAATATGGCAACCCCTATATATAAAGTAGCCATAATAGGTACTATAATTGCAGATACTGAAGCTATTCTCTTAACTCCACCAAATATTATATATCCTGTAATAATAACTAAAATAATTCCAGTAATAATTTCTTTAATTCCAAAAGCTTCATTAAACGCTCCTGCTATGGTATTGGACTGCACAGTATTAAATACAAATCCAAAGGTTATTGTAATTAGTACTGAAAATATTACTCCAAGCCATCTCATATTTAGACCTTGATTAATATAATATGCTGGTCCTCCTCTGAAGGTTTCCCCATCTCTAACTTTATAAATTTGTCCTAATGTACTTTCAACTAAACTTGAACCTGCACCAATTAAGGCAATAATCCACATCCAGAATACTGCTCCTGGTCCACCTGTGGCTATGGCAATAGCTACACCAGCTATATTTCCAGTTCCTATTCTAGAAGCAGCAGATATACAGAAAGCTTGAAATGATGATATTCCTTTCTTACCGTCTCTCATTTCTGCTTCCTCTGTCAATAGGCCAATACTATGACCTAATAGTGTAAATTGAGAAAATTTGCTTTTAAAAGTAAAGTAAACTCCAAGTCCAATTAGTAAGACTATTAAGATATAAGAATAAAGCCAGTTGTTTAAAATTGAAACAATTCTTTCAATGCCTTGTAACATAGTATACCTCCTTAAGTAATATTATACTGTCCATCACTATTGCATTACTGTTCTAAAGTAATGTTGAATATTTTTTTATTATACTATGTTTCATTAAATATTGCAAGTTTTTTATATTTTGATTCTTTTATTAAATTATACTGAATATTCAGCTTTATTGTGTTATTTTTTTACATTTTTGCAAAACAAAAAGAGAGGAACTCTCTCTTTTCTTATACTCAAGTTGCACATATCGTCTTATACATTTTGAAGAAGGTATAAGTAGTATCAATTTCTTCTTCTGTTAGTTGGCTAGAACTAAGGATTTCCGTGGACTCTTTATCTTCATCTTCAAATATTTTCTCCATTCTAAACACATATACAAGATTAATAGCTTCATCTCTTACTAGATTTAGAGCTTTAATAAATTTTATCTTATCATTTTTATAGATTTCTCCAGCAATCTTAGCAAATTCTATTGTAAACTCTCCAGAAGGATTGCTATATAGTTTCAAAATTTTACCCAATTCTTCTATATTTCTTGAATCATAGTCTCTTATATATGCAAAGATTTCATTTAATTTCTCTGGTTTTCTTGATATTTCATTCCAATCAACCCAATATAGTTCTTCTATATCAATTTTCTTCACCATTATTCTCCTTGTGGTCAACATCTTCTACATCCTCAACAATTTCTACCTCCACTTCTATTGAATCCTCATTATCATTGGCAACTTTCCATTTTTTATATACATTTAGCTCATCTGAGATTTTTTTAATCACATATGCAATTACGGCTAAATCATCAATAAATCCAGCCACTAAAAAATCTGGTATCAAATCTAATGGATTTACTAAGTATAGCAAAGATATTATTATCATTATTATAGAGCCTTTCGATATTTCTCTATAATCTCCTCTCATCCAATCTTTAAGTAAATCTAAAAATAGTTTTATATCTTCCCAAACTTCCATCAATGTTTTATTGCCTTCTACCTTTTTCTTAGTTGAATTCAACAGATTCTTTAATCTGTCTCTATCAAAATAAATTGTATTAGCCTTTCCTTCTAATCGTCTTAAAATTTCTTCAACATCTATCTTCATTTTCAAACCTCCATCTTAAGTTTCCTTCATTTCTTTATCTATAGCTTTATCTTAATTATACTATAATTCTAGCTTTTTTATCCCTAGTTTAATTTAATATTTTTAATTTCAATTATAGTATAGTAAATAAAAATATAAAAGAACTTTTAACGAAATATTGTAAGATAGCATTTTTAAAAATCTATATAGATCAAGTTCTTTTTACAAAATCAAAATCAAATGAGAATTCTCCTATATGTCATAAAAAATTCCAATCAGATTAATGAACCTGACTGGAATCCTTTATATTTTAATTATTGACCTTTATATGGATTTGTAATTTTTCCTTCTTTAAGCTCTTTAATAGCTTCATTTACTTTGTCTTTCACATCTTGCTTTACATCTTTTCCCCATTGCATATCCAGTACATCGTCTGCCCATCCTAGTGAAGCTCCTACAGGTTTAAGCTCACCATTTATTAATTGCTCAACAGTATTTTTAAATAATCCCGGAGTATTATAAGTAACAGATGAAATAACAGTATCTGGGGCAACATCGTTTTGTGGCGAAATATATCCTACAGCTTTAACACCCTTTGATTTTGCAGCTTCTATTGAACCTAAACCAACTTGATTAGCACTACAGAAAATAACATCTGCCCCAGCTTCTGCCATTGCAAGAGCAGTTTCTTTACCTTTTTGTATATCCTCCCAAGAGTTTACATAGGTTTTTGTAACCTTTATTGAAGGATCAATAGTTTGTGCTGCCACTTCAAATGCATCCAAAGTACCAGCTATAACTGGGAATGGGAATGAACCAATGGCTCCCAATTGTTTGTTTTTAGTATTCATAGCAGAAATTATACCTGCTATATATCCGCCTTCCCATTCTCTAACACCGATTCCACCAACATTTGGCTCTTGACCTTCTTCACTATTTATAACCATATAGAAAGTATTAGGAAATTGAGGTCCTACTTTTTTGCTGCATCAAAAAACTGAGTTCCATGGGCGAATACTAAATCATACCCTTTTGTTCCATAGTCTGTAAATACAGCTTCAAAATCAGCTTGTTGAACAGATTCTATATACTCCATTTTTATACCTAAATCCTTTTCTACTAGCTTTAATCCTTCATAAGCCGTGGCATTCCACCCCTGATCATTTATAGGTCCTGGTAATAATAATACTATTTTATAATCTTTTTTTCCATCTGCTGTAGTGGAAGTATCATTATCTTTTCTTGATGAACAACCTGCTAATAAACCAACTAAAAACATTGAAACTAGGAGTAATGCTAAAATTCTTTTCTTTGTAAACATTTTTATTCCCCCTTAATTTTATATATATTGGATTGTAATAGCGGATGGTATATTAAAACACCTCCCCTCCTTTTGTAATTATTTCTCGTATGCCCTTCCAAGCGCCTTTGGTGACGTAGTGCGTCCAACAATTCCTGTGACTGCTACTACAGTAAGTAAATATGGAAACATCAGCAGAAATTGATAAGGTATTCCTAGTCCTGCCATTTGCATCCTTATTTGAAGTGCATCTGCAACCCCGAATATTAAGGAGGCCATTAATACTCCCTTGGGATTCCACTTTCCAAATATTACAGCTGCTACTGCTATAAATCCTCTTCCCGATACCATATTATCAACAAACATATTAAATTGTCCAAGTGATAAAAAGCATCCTCCAAGCCCCGCCAATGCGCCAGATACCAATACACATATTGTTCTTACTTTATTTACAGGTATACCTACAGTATCTGCTGCCATTGGATGTTCTCCTACTGTTCTAATACTAAGCCCTATAGATGTCTTATAAAAAATGTAATAAGATATTGGCACAAGTAAAAATGCTATATATACAAGTATGGTTTGTCTAAAAAATATTTCACCTATTATTGGTATGTTGGAAAGGATTGGGATATTCACTGGTTCAAAAGCTTTTACAGTTATAGGTACAGTAGTTATTCCAAATAGAGCTCTATAAAAAAACTAGTTAGTCCTATGGCCAAAAGATTTATTGCAACACCACTAACTATTTGATTTATTTTGATTTTTACTGTTATAAAAGCAAAAAGTGCAGATATTAAAATTCCACTTAATATTGCCACCAAAGCTCCAATCCAATAGCTTCCTGTAAAATAAGACCCTACTACTCCTGCAAAAGCTCCAACTAACATCATGCCTTCCAGACCTATGTTTACTACTCCAGATCTTTCTGAATACATTCCCCCTAATGCAGCAAATAGTATTGGAACTGAAAGCCTAATGGATGCAGATAATAACGCAACAATAAACGTAATACTTAGTATGTCTTTCATCACTCTAACACCCTTTCTTTGCGATTTAACATAAGTTCAATCTTAGGTCTTATGGCATTTCCCCCTAGGACAAATATTATAATTAAAGCTTGGATTATGCTTACTATGTTTGCTGGAACTCCTACCCCTCTTTGCATTGAATTTGCTCCTGTTTGAAGCATACCAAGAAGTATTGATGATATAACCACACCTACAGGATTTGCATTACCTAAAAGTGCTGCTGCTATCCCATCAAAACCAACATTTTTAGAGAAATTATCCAAGAGTCTATGGTGAATACCATTTATTTCTGTAAAGCCCGCTACCCCTGCCAAAGCTCCGCTTATGGCTAGAGAAATTATAATATTTTTTCTAATATTTATACCTGAATATTCTGCACCATCTGAATTATATCCTACAGCCCTAAGTCTATAACCAAAGGGAGTTTTCCATAAAATAATATATACCGTTATTGAAATTATCACTGCTATAATAAAACCTATATGTAGTCTAGTGTTGGAAACTACATAGGGAAGAAATCCATTTTCTCCTATTAGATCTGTTTGTGGATAAAATCCACTTGATTCTCTAAGCGGTTTATCTACTAAATAA
The DNA here is from genome assembly GCF_002266425.1 of Tissierella sp. P1. GTDB lineage: Bacteria > Bacillota > Clostridia > Tissierellales > Tissierellaceae > Tissierella > Tissierella carlieri. The sequence goes on along the minus strand of NZ_NPMN01000031.1, from coordinate 36,858 downwards.
CTAATAAAATATAATGCCACATAGTTAAACATTATTGTAGTAATTATCTCAGATGAGCCAAATATTCCTTTAAGTATCCCTGGTATCATTCCCCATATTCCACCTGCTATTATTGCTGCCAATAAGCAAAGGGATATGGTGATAAACGGACTGAGATGCCCAGTTTTTAATCCTACAAATGCTGCCGCCATAGCACCTGCAAACATTTGTCCTTCCCCGCCTATATTAAATAGCCCTGTCCTAAAAGCAAATGCAAAGGAAAGTCCTGTTAATATAATAGGTGTAGCTTTTACAAAAATCTCAGCAATATTGTAGATGTTTGTGAAATTCCCAAAGATTAAATATTTATAAGCTTCTAGTGGATTAACCTCTATAAATAGTAAAAGTACGCTCCCAATCAGCAATGCTAATAATACTGATACCAGCGGTATAAAAATTGTCAAAATTTTATTCCTATTAAAGACTTTACTTGAGATTTTCTTATTAAGATAATCCTGAATTTTGTTCACAATTTTTCCTCCTTTAATTAGCTCCTGCCATCATTAAACCTATTTTGCTTTCTTCAAAATCATTCTTATCCATCTCCCCTACTATACTGCCTTTATATATTACAGCGATTCTATCAGATAGTAGGTTAATTTCTGAAAGTTCTGTAGAAATTAACAGTACTGCAGTGCCTTGCTCTTTAGCTTTTATAATCTGTTGATGAATAAATTCCGATGCTCCTATATCTACTCCTCTAGTAGGCTGGACAGCAATTAGTAATTTTGGCAATTTATCTACTTCCCTTGCTACGACTATTTTTTGCTGGTTTCCACCTGATAGTTTCCTAGCTTCAGAATTTCTGCATGGAGTTTTAATTGAATATTTTTCAATCATATGGTCAGCATGTTTATTTATTGTATTGAAATCAAAGAAAAATCTTTTTCTAAATGGATTCTTATAATAATCTTTCAGTATTAGATTCTCACTAACAGAAAAATCTAATATTAACCCTCTTTTATGTCTATCTTCTGGAATATAACCTACACCTCTTTTTATTATTTCTGAAATGGATTTCCCTTTAATTTCCTCGCCATTTAATAAAATGCTGCCTGAATTCCCTTGAATTAGTCCAACTATTGCCTCTGCCAATTCTTTTTGTCCATTCCCATCTACTCCAGCAATGCCTAAAATTTCTCCAGAGCATATTTTTAAGCTTATATTCTCTAAAGCTTTTATTCCTTTTTCCATTTCATAAGATAAATTCTTTAATTCAAGTACAGGCCCTCCCGGACAACAAACACTATCTTTTTCCATAGCTGAAAGTTCTCTGCCTATCATAAATTTTGCAAGTTCAAGGTCATTTGTCTCTTTAGTATTAATTGTCTTTGTTACTCTACCATCCCTCAATACAGTAACTCTATCGCATACAAACATTACTTCCTTTAATTTATGAGTAATCAATATTATAGACATTCCAGTATCAGCCATTTTTCTTAGTGTAGTAAACAACTCTTCAGTTTCCTGTGGAGTAAGTACAGCTGTTGGTTCATCCATTATAAGTAATTTTGCTCCTCTATATAGAGCTTTAACTATTTCAACTCTTTGTTGTTCTCCTACAGATAGGTCTGAAACCTTTGTATCTAAGGATATTTCCATTCCATATTTGGCTGCAATTCTTTCTATTTCCTCTTTGAGTTTTTCCTCCTTAATTACCAAACCTTTTTCCTTTCCCATGCCCATGATGATATTTTCTAATACTGTATGAACTGGTACAAGCATGAAATGTTGATGTATCATTCCTATTCCTAAATCTATGGCATCTTTAGAGGATTTTAAGTTAAGCTTTTTGTCTTCAAAAAATATTTCTCCCTTATCAGGTTGATACAGACCATATAATACATTCATCAATGTTGACTTTCCCGCACCATTTTCTCCTAAAAGAGAATGTATTTCTCCTTTCTTTACCTCAAAATTAATACCTTCATTTGCTACCAATGTTCCAAAATACTTGGATATTGAACACATCTTTAATATTGTATCCATGTTATCCCTCCCGTCTAATATTAATTACTACTCTATATGCATAATTTCTCTAAAATATTAGAATATCCTTTGTTATATTTCTATAAAACCGAGGTTGAAAATTTAAAATATTTTGATTATTTTTTATATATTAATTACATCCTTTTTAAAATAAATAAGTAACGCTTTTGGTGTCAGGCACCAAAAGCGTTACTTATTTACAACTCTTTTATTATACTAGCAATGGCTGTATTTGCTTACTCTTTAATGCTTCAATTATAGTAGGTATTATCATATCATAGTGAGCTATTAATGAGGTAGATTTTTTTACAGGGTCATCTTGCCCAAAAGGTACAAAATAAACATTTTTTTTATCTAGCAACATACCTAAATTTTTTGCATTTCCACTGAGTCCATCATTAGTAGATATAGCAATTATTGCAGGTTTGTTATTCCTTAAATGGGCCTTAAAAGCCATACATACTGGTGTATCAGTAATGGCATTCGCCAGTTTTGCAAGGGTATTTCCTGTACATGGGGCTACAACTATTATATCTAGAAATTTCCTGGACCTATACCCTCTGCATCCTGTATAGTAGATATAATTTCCTTACCTGTTGCCTTTGTTATCTTATCTTTCCATTCTTTTGCTAATCCAAACCTAGTATCAAAATCATTTGCATTATATGACATAATTGGATATACATCTGCTCCTTCATTAACCAGTCTCTCTATTTCAACTAAAATTGTTTCAAATGTACAAAATGAACCTGTAATAGCTATACCAACCTTTACATCTTTCAATAACATTCCTATCCCCCCAACTCTTCAATAATATTATAAATAGTATCTTTCATAATTTCAGCTGCTGTCATAGGTGCTACTTTACCAGGTAGTCCCAATGCCCAAACAGTTTTTATCCCTAGTTCTTTAGATTTTTCAAAATCTACTCCACCTGGTATAGAAGCAAGGTCAACTATCAAGGATTCTTTCCTTAGCTTCAGTAACATCTCTTCATTTAAAACCATAGATGGAATAGTATTGAATATTACATCCATCTCATGAATATAAGCCCCTATCTCATTTAAATGTAATGGAATATAGCCATAGCTGCTGACCCATGCTAAGTCCGTATAGTTTCTAGCCTCAACATATACATTTGCTCCTATGCCTTGAAGCATATTAGCTAGAACTTTACCTATTCTACCAAATCCTAAAACCATAGTGTTTGCTCCATGAATAGTAATATCTAGTTCTTCCATAGCTACTTGAATAGCACCCTCTGCTGTAGGAATAGCATTTAATACTGCCATTTCCTCTCTTCTGAGGAGATCTATAGTATTAATATTGTAGAAGGATGCAATACTAGATATTTCCTTAGATATTTTACCTGCTATAAATAGTTGATCGGAATTCATATTCTTAAATATTTCTTCTATAATTATTTTTTCCGAATACAAAGGTGTATTTAGTAGAGTATTGTCATTAGAGCATGGTAGTGGTCCTATAATTATATTAGATTCTTTAATAACTAAGTCTAGTTTCTCACTTATTTCTAACGTGTTATTTTCTAACCTATCAAAACCAAATAATTTAATATTATGACCATCTTTTCTAAGCAGTTTTGCTAATTTAATACTTCTCTCGTCTCCACCTAATACTGATATTCTCATACCTTCCCTCCCATACTTAAAAAGACATTAAGTAATACATATTATGTATTTAAAAATTTAAGGTGCTTGTATATCTATATAAAAGAAAAAGCCTTAATGATATTCATTAAGACTTCTAAAAAAATATTTATTAATCTAATCAAATTTTCCATTACCCTCCAAAGTACCATAATTTAAATCATCTCTAATCATAAGAACAATATCAGGCTTATGCTCTTTAATATAATCATATAAGCTCTTATCTTTATAATGTCTTAAGTCCAATATTCGAGTTTCATTAAAATGATAGTAAAGTAGTGGTTCCATTGCATTCGTAAAAGAGTCACCAAAGATCAATAAATTAGGCAGATCTTTTCTATTAGTTTTGATAACAGTTTCTGCATGATCTCCTCCCATAAATACATTATAGGTAGGTCTTCCATCATTATCCTTATTAATTTGATAGAAATCAGGATCTAATTGTCCATTTGTGAATTTCTCATATGAAATTTTTTCAATGGGATAACCAATTTCTATCTTTTCATCGGTAGGATATAGATAAGCTAGTTTTCTATTTCTACTTCCTGAAATCGGATTAGAAAGAGTAATGAAATCTATTTCGTCTTCTGCCAAAGGCAATCTAACATTATCTATCCTAACCTTATCAATTAAATTTTGAATTATCTCTGTATAAGCCTTATATGCTCCTCTAAATGTATAATGATGATCAGTTTTAAAATAATAATCTTCCCTAACATCTTGTCTATATTTTTCAGCCATATTAATATAATCAATCTTATTTTCTTTTAATGCTTCAAACATAGTTGTTTCATTATTATCTAAATACTCTTCATTGTTACGATAATAATCTGGATATTTGCTTCTCAAATAAGAAGCTTGCTCTGGAATACCAACAAATAAAAAATGTCCGCCATATTCCCTAATATATTTATCAAGCTCACCAATATTATTAGCCATAGTATTAATTTTTTCACTATAAAATTTTAAATCATGATTTGTATTAAATGGTATAAATGGTAATAGATTTCCTTCTTTAGCCATTACAATTTTATTAATATCACTTTTATTTAAAATGGACATATTCAGAAAAATATATTTCTCAATCCAATAATCCCTGCTATAAATATGGTCTGTTAAATAAGTTTCCCATCCTTTAAAATATTCTCCACTTAGCAAGGACTCTCTGGTAAAGAATGGGGCATTTGCTAATGTTCTATTCTCAAGTATAGACACTTTCTCATCTTCTGTAATTATAGTCATAAATATACCTAAATAAATTATAAGCAGAAAAGAAACTGTCAGGTAATATTTTTTAAGACTTTTCATTAAAACACCTCTAAAATCTAAAGTAAATAAATGGGTTGAATGTTGAATTTATCAAATACATAATGCATAGTAAAAATAATGCTATAATAAAAAAGGGCTTTACATAATCAATGATTAAGACTTTAATCCATGAATCTGACATCTTATCTAATCTCTTCTGAATAGCAGGATAGACTGGAATAGATGCTATTATAGCTATTATAAATAGATATTTATATTCAATTAAATAATATATTCCTTGTGAACTGATCAATCCTTGTCCACCTATGCCAAACATAGCCATAAGATAATCTTTGGCATATGAAATGGTTTCGGATCTAAAAAGTAACCATCCTATAATTACAAAAAACATTGTATATATATGCTGAAATGGTCTCTTTAATTTTTCAATATATTTTCCAATAAACATCTTTTCTAATACTAATATAAATCCATAATATAATCCCCAAAGAATAAAGTTCCAAGCTGCTCCATGCCATAATCCAGTTAGAAACCACACTACAAATATATTTCTTAAAAACTTACTTTTACTTACTCTATTACCTCCTAAAGGTATATAAACATAATCTCTAAACCAAGTACTTAGAGATATATGCCAACGTCTCCAGAATTCAGTAATAGATCTAGAAATATATGGATAATTGAAATTCTCTAAAAATTCAAATCCAAACATATGCCCTAGCCCAATTGCCATATCTGAATATCCTGAAAAATCAAAGTAAATTTGTGCAGTATATGATATTATTCCAATCCATGCAAGGATTACAGACAAATCTGATGTTTGAAGCTTAAATATTTCATCAGCAATAAACCCTACATTATTAGCGATTAAAACTTTTTTACTTAAACCTAATATGAATCTTTCAATTCCATAAGAGAAACCTTCTAGGTTTTCAGTTCTATCATCTATTTGCTCTGCTACTGTTTCATATCTTACAATTGGACCAGCAATTAATTGTGGAAAAAGAGATATATACAAAGCAACATTAAAAGGATTTCTCTGAACTTTACCATCACCACGATAAACATCTATAACATAACTTAATCCTTGGAATGTAAAGAATGAAATTCCAATAGGCATTACAATATTAAGTAAAGGAAGTGATGAATTAAATATTTGATTAATATTCTCTACTATAAAATTAGTATATTTATAATATTCCAATAATGAAAAGATTGATAAATACAGACAAAAATATAATAAATCTAGCCATCTTCTTTTCATTTCTATATTTATCTACAAATAGTCCCATTAAATAATTTACAAATATGGATAGAAGCATAATAATTAAATACTTTGGTTCTCCATATCCATAAAAAAACAAGCTAAATATCAATAGTACTGAATTTCTCAATTTCCTTGGAGATATATAATAAAGCAAAATTACTGATGGTAAAAAAACAAATAAGAAAATAAGACTACTAAATAACATAATTTCCTCCCGAAATTTATTTATGATATTTAGTATATCATAAATATAATTATTTCAACAGCATATGTAATGAGACTAAATCTAAAAGATTTAGTCTCATTACATATATTCTTACTATAATGCTAAGATTTAAAATAAAAATAATACTGCTACACCCGCAACAGTTGTTATCGCCCCTAGTATTTCTTTAAGTTTTATCTTCTCTTTAAAAACTAACATTGATAATGGTATTATAGTTACTGGAACTATTGAAGTTATCGTAGATGATATTCCCGCTGAAGTATATTGCAAGGATAGTAATGATAATGATACTCCAACAAAGGGTCCAAAGATAGAACCTATAGTAATTCCCAACATTGCCTTTTTATCTTTTAACGCTAACCTCAAGTCATCCCATTTTTTCAAATATATAAACAATATTGTAAAACTTATAAATCCAGCTATTATACGTATCTGAGTTGCTGCAAAAGGATTATATTCTCCCATACCTATTTTACTAAATATTAGTCCTACCGATTGTCCAAGAGAACCTAAAAATGCATAAGTAAGTCCCTTTACCGAATGAGTTATTTTTATCTTTTTCTCATCGGGATTTTTACTCAATATAACTATTGCTATTCCAAGGAGTGTTATTGCCATTCCAAGAATGCTAATTACCCTTAGCTTTTCACCAAAAATAATAAATCCAAGTAATGCCGCAATAGGTGGAGATGTGGCCATTATCAGCATAGATACTCTAGACCCCACCTCTAGATAGGATTGAAATAAAAATAAATCACCTATAAAAAACCCTATTAATCCAGATATACTTAAAAATATCCAATTTTTTGATGTTGCATCAATAGGTAGAAAATATCCTCTAGTAAAAAAGGTAAATACACTAATGAATATAAAACCTGTAACTAATCGAATATAATTTACTGATAATGATCCCACTTTTTTTCCTGATAACTCAAATGCCGTAGCACTTAATGACCAACAAAAGGCAGTGGCTAGTGCAGCTAATTCTCCTACGTTTGATTTAAGCATCTTCAGTCCTCTCTTTCACAATTAACTATAGGATTATAATATAGTATTTTATTGATTCATTCAATATGATATTTAAGGAGGACTAAAGAACTATCTTGCTAATGATAATATATTGTTCACACTAACCAATACATTAATTATTTTTTCTATAGGTCATAACTGTAATGACTCCATCAGCATCTCTCGAAAAAACAAGGATATTGTCATCATCCATAAATCTACTGTCAGAGAAGCCTACTTGACCTTCTTCAAATAAACTATTAATATCTGCTTTAAGTTTATGTTCAGCAAAGTAGTAATTAATCATACCCTCCTTGTCAGGAACCACTTTCTGTACCGATTCTGGTATTAATACAGCATCTTTTAATAAAGCTTCAATATCTATTAGTTCTTCATTCATTGATTCTTCATCTGATGTCTCCTGATTTCTTAGCAATGTCTGAATATACTTCTCTGCTTCCTCATAATTTCCTTTTGATGGATCTATAGGTAAATCAAATAAAGCGTTGATTCCTTCATAATCTGTATTACGGCTGATTTCACCTGTCTCTGCATTAAACTTATAGGCATTAGTAATATCGAAATTATCCATAACAGCAATGTACAATCCTCTGTCTGCAAAAACTTCTATATCATCACATTCCATGGTCCTATACATTATCCCATCTTTTACAAACCAGCTTGCTCCACCATTCATTGTAAAAATATTAAGGTCTTTCGGGTGATGTCCTTTTATAAAAGGTGAAACAAGAAATGATATTTCATCATATAATGGATCACGGGAATCAGGCATTGGTGTTCCGTCTACCTTGGAAATAGCGAGTACTGAATATGTTCTATTTGGAAATATTTCTTCTGCAGAGTGTTTAAAATCACTGATTTCTTTACCAGATACTATTCCCATTAAGGTTATCTTATAATCTCCAATAGTCTGAGTCTGATCTATAGATACAGCTCCTTCACCATCAAAAGCAAGGGCAAGTCCATTATCCCCTAAATTCTCTGCAATTTCCTTAGGTGTTAGTAGCTTCCATGCTGCAAATGCTGAAATAGATGTTGCTACTATAAGTATAACAACCATAGCTGATACCGATAATCTCCTTTTATTTATACCTTTCATCCTACTTCTCTCCCCTATCTTATTTATAATTTTTCGATTCAAGCTGTCATCTGGTTCATTATCTGAAGAAAGGACTTGCCATAGCATTTTGTCTAATCTTTCAAAATCCTTCATATCCATTGACCTCCATATATTCTTTAATTAATTTTCTGGCTTTATAAAGCTACTCTTTACAGTTCCAGTTGGAATTTTAAGTGCGGATGCAATATCTTCAATCGATAATCCAGTATTGTAGTACATATATAAAGGTATTTTCAATCTATCATTTAACGATGCTGAAGCTCTATCAATCATCGTATAAGCTTCATTGTTTATGGCTACAAGTTCTGGTGTTGTAGTATCAATCATGTATGACTCATTATCAAAATCATCTTTAAATTCTACTATCTTTGCAATCCTATGCCTCCAACCAAATTTTCTATTCTGATTCTTCCATATATTTGCTGCAATAGCTATGAGAAAGCTCTTTGGATTTTTGTTTCTATCTATTTTATGGCATAACTCTATGGCTTTCAAAAAGGTTTCCTGATATAAATCATCCGCCTGATGTTTATCCATTGTCAATTTACAACAAAATCCATACACATCCTTACCATGGTTTTCAATTAAATGAGTTAACTCTGCAACATCCAATCCCTTATCCCCTCCTCTGCCTTAACCTTTCTTAAAAAATATTATACATTGATCGGCCTCTCATCTATATATTGTAATAACTTCTAATTAGGTTCATATTTTTTACAACCAATAGGGAAGTTCTATTCTAACATTTTAGAATTGAGAACTTGCTATGACCTCAATGAATCTTAAGCAGATTGCCGAAATCTTTGATTTCGTGCAAGTCGCTTATGCAGCGGCCAAGAAAAGCTGCCTTTAATGTAACTTTAGAAGCTTTTCTTATAATTTATAACATAAAAATGGACTAACTTAGATAAAACCTTGTAATATGAAGGTTTACTAATTTAGTCCAATTATAACAGATTCATCTATAGCAGCAAAATTCTAAAAGTCTTACCTCTTTCTCAAAATCTACTAGTTTTTTTACTTTAGAAAAATATCTTACCTCTACATATTAACTTTAATATCTCTGCCTGAATACCTTCATATGTATTATCTGACCAAAGGTCTAAGGTCATTGTTATAAGTTATTTAGGTTTATTTGTATTTACAATTGTGATATTGTTTTGCATATTACTCCCAACAAATTTCCCTATATTTTTTTGCTTAATACTATTTTCTTCTTTTGAAGACAGCTATTGCTTCTCTGCTATAGCCATTACTGGCATTTGTTGAAAAACAAGATACTAGTTCCCATCCTTGCTCTCCCAATTTATTAAGCTCATAATCAAATTCCTCTATCTCTAGTATACCTCCCATCATACCTCTAGGTTCAACCTTAATAGTCTTATATTCCCATTTTTCCAAAATAACCACTCCCATTATTATAGATTAGTAAGCAAACTCCTTCTTTTTTACATCTATTTAATATTATATAAATTTAAAATTGGAACAAATTCTCTGCTTATTTTAATATCTTATCCCTCCACACTTTCCAACTTAGATACATAAATTCCTCTTAATACTACAGTAACTATAACCACTATACCGCCTATGATAGCATATGTTCCGGCTTTTCGCCTGCAAAAATATATACCCATAACGGATTTAACAAAGGCTCCATCACAGTAATTAAAATAGCTTCTAATGCAGTAAGGTATTTTGTTGAATTCACGTAAAAAATATAAGGAATACCAAGTTGAAATACTCCCATTATAAGGATTATAATGATACTTTTGATATCTGGTAATGGAGTAAATATCAGAAAAGGTATCGCTACAATAAATGTTAAAATATTTCCAAAAAAAGTAGTATCCATAGCAGAACCATCTTTTTGCAATCTAAGTGATATAGTCATACAAGCCATAGAAAATCCCGATAGTATAGCTATAATATTACCTAATGTATTCCCTATATTCACATTATCTATGAAAAATAATATCATTCCTAAAAATACAATTGCAATTGAAATTATATCATACCATCGAATCTTTTCCTTTAAAATCCATACTCCTAAAATTGCAACAAATATAGGTGCTGTATATTGTAATAATATTGCATTTGCTGATGTAGTAAGTTTATTTGCCATAATAAAAAATAACATAGTAGTGCAAGTGGTTATAGCTCCTAAAACCTGTGGCTTTGTTTTTGTAAATTTGGGTTTCTTTATATAGGTCAGCATCACTAATGCAGCTATAAAGCTTCTCAGCCCTGATATTGATACTGGATTCCAATCTACTAATTTAACAAATATACCACCTGTGCTCCACATTATTGCGGCAATTGCCGCTAAAATTATTCCTTTACATCTATCTTTTTTACATCCATTTATATTCTCACCCTTTAAGAAAATTTTCATCTTATATATTCTACATAATTTTCTCCAATCTTGCTATGCTTTTTTAGAATAAATTATTAAAAGGTTAAGCTAATTATTTAGCCTAACCTTTTATATTTCCTATTCTAATCTTATCAAAAGTTCACCAGCTTCTACATTTTGACCTTCCTTAACAGCTATTGAACTTACAGTACCCGCAGCAGCTGCAGTAATTTGTGTTTCCATCTTCATTGCCTCAATTATTGCAACTAATTGGCCTTCTATAACTTTCTCACCAGTTTTTATTAGAATCTTTGCTACTGTTCCCGGAATACTTGATCCAATCTCCAATTTATTTTCAGGGTCTGCCATCTGTATTGTAAAGGCTCCTTCCTTTACAATATTACTTGCCTTATCAAGTATTTTTATAGCTCTTCTACTATCATTGACTTCAAAATATAAAGTTCTATATCCTCTATCATCTAATCTACCTATTTCAAGGAGCTTAATGACTAAAATCTTACCCTCTTCTACTTCTACTTCTCCAGTTTCACCTTCCCTTAAACCATAAAAGAATATATCGCTACCCATTCTACTAAAGTCTCCATGTTCTTCAACATACCTTAGATAATCCTCGAAAACCTTAGGATATAGGGAATAAGATAATAAGTCTTTCCTTTGTGGAATTATATTATATTTCTCATTTAGATACTCTTCAATTTTTTCAAAATCCTCAGGAGGAAGTAATTCTCCTGGTCTACAGGTAATAGGCTCTTCACCTTTTAATACCAATTTTTGAAGCCTCTCAGGGAATCCCCCCATGGGTTGACCCATCATACCTTGAAAATATGAAACTACTGAATCTGGAAATGCCATATCCTTAGCTTTATCATAGATATTTTCTGGAGTTAAGTCATTTTGCACCATAAATATAGCCATATCTCCTACAACCTTGGAAGTTGGTGTTACCTTTACAATATCTCCAAGCATTTCATTAACAACTCTATACATTTCTTTTACATCATCAAATCTATGGCCTAACCCAAAACTCTCAACCTGAGGTTTAAGGTTGGAATATTGTCCTCCTGGAATTTCATATTTATATATTTCTGCAGTTCCTGATTTTAACCCCGATTCAAATTGACTATATATTGGCCTTATTGTACTCCAATAGTCAGAGATAACTTGTAAATCATCTAAATTTAATCCTGTACATCTATCTGTATGTTCCAAAGCTGCAACTACAGAATTTAATGCAGGTTGAGATGTTAAACCTGCCATGCTATTAAATGCAGTATCTAATATATCTACACCGGCATGAGCTGCCATTAGTACTGTTGCTATTCCATTTCCACTGGTATCATGGGTATGAAGATGAATAGGAATACTAATCTCTGATTTCAATGCCTTAACTAATTCATAGGCTGCTTGAGGTTTTAATAAGGAAGACATATCTTTAATCCCCAGTATATGAGCTCCCGTTTTTTCTATTTCCTTAGCGGTCTTTATATAATAATCCAAGTTATATTTAGTCTTTGATTTATCTAAAATATCTCCAGTATAACAGATACAGGCTTCCGCTACTTTTCCTACCTTCAAAACCTCATCTATAGCTACTTCCATGCCCTTTAGCCAATTCAGTGAGTCAAATATTCTAAAAACATCTATACCCTTTTCAGCAGCTTCTCTTACGAACTCCCTAATTACATTATCTGGATAATTTCTATATCCTACTGCGTTGGCACCTCTTAGAAGCATTTGAAACAATACATTAGGTATCTTCTTTCTTAGGACTTCTAATCTTTCCCAAGGAGATTCTTTTAAAAACCTATAAGCCACATCAAAGGTTGCTCCTCCCCACATTTCTAAAGAAAATAACTCTTTTCCTAGCACTGAAATAGCTTTAGAGATTCTATGCATATCAGCAGTTCTCATTCTAGTGGCCATCAGAGATTGATGTGCATCCCTTAGTGTAGTATCTGTAATTAGCAGAGATTTACTGTCTTTAATCCATTCTACTAAACCTTCAGGACCTTTTTCATCTAATATTTGCTTAGTACCGTATTGGCCTCTAGGTCTATTTACCTTCGGCACCTTTGGAATATCAAAATCTGGTTTGTTACCTATAGTTTCATTTACTACCTTTTCTCCTATAAAGTTTAGAACCTTTAGTTCAATATCCACCTTTGCAGTAATATCAAATAATTCTGGATTATGAGAAATAAATCCAGTATCACATTTTCCATTTAAAAAATCCTCATGATTTAATACATTTATTAAAAAAGGAATATTAGTCTTTACTCCTCTAATTTTTACTTCCTTTAATGCTCTTTTTACTTTTCTTGCAGCATCTTCAAAAGTCCTAGACCAGGAAGTTACCTTTACTAAAAGACTATCATAATAGGGGCTAATGTTTGCGCCAGTAAATCCACTACCTCCGTCAAGTCTGATACCAAACCCAGAACCAGTTCTATATATATCAATATTACCTGTATCTGGAGCAAAGTTATTTAATGGATCCTCTGTAGTAACCCTGCATTGTATTGCATAGCCTCTTATCTGTATGCTTTCCTGTCCTTTAATTCCTATTTCATCAGAATCGAGAGGATATCCCTGAGCTATTAAAATTTGAGACTGGACTATATCAATTCCTGTAACCATCTCAGATACAGTATGTTCTACCTGTATCCTAGGATTTACCTCAATAAAATAGTGATTTCCATGTTTATCTAATAAAAATTCAACAGTCCCAGCATTTCTATAATTAACAGCCTTCGCTATTTTAACTGCATCATTACATATATTTTGCCTTTGCTCTTCTGTAATAGAAAATGCAGGAGTATATTCAATAACCTTTTGATGTCTTCTCTGTATAGAGCAATCCCTCTCAAATAAATGAACTATATTTCCATATTTATCTCCTAATATCTGAACCTCTATATGCTTTGGCTTTTCAAGATATTTTTCAATAAATATATCATCAATACCAAAAGCTTTTTTAGCTTCATTTTTTGCACTATAGTATTCCCTTATTAAATCCTTTTCATCTCTTACAACCCTCATGCCTCTGCCGCCGCCGCCAGCAGCTGCTTTAAGTATAACAGGATATCCGGCAAATCTAGCAAACTCTATTGCTTCTTCTTCAGAAGCTACTGCTTTTTCAATTCCTGGGATAGTTGGTACTCCAACACTATGTGCTACCTTTTTAGACTTTATCTTATCCCCTAGACTATCCATCATCTCATGTGTTGGTCCTATAAATTCAATGCCTACTTCTTTACATTTTCTTGCTAACTCTGGATTCTCAGATAAAAATCCATAACCTGGATGGATAGCATCTACTCCTTTTTTCAATGATAATTTAATAATTTCATCTATATTTAAATATGCTTCTATAGGTCCTTTATTTCTTCCTATTAAATAAGATTCATCAGCTTTTGTTCTAAATAAGGAGTTCTTATCTTCATTAGAATAAATAGCCACGGTCCTTATTCCAAGTTCATTACAAGCTCTGAATATCCTTATTGCGATTTCTCCTCTATTGGCGACTAACACCTTTTTAAATTTATTTTCCATTTATAACACCTCCAGATGCTTAATAATCTCTTCTGTAAATTCTTTAGTTCCTAGATTTCCTCCTAGATCTATTGTCTTACTATCTTTATTCTCGAATGTAAAAGCCAAAGCTTTCTCTATTCTAATTGCAGCTTCAAGCTCACCTATATGTTTCAACATCATTATTCCAGATAATATTGCTGAAGTAGGGTTTGCTATATTCTTTCCTGCAATGTCTGGTGCTGATCCATGAACTGGCTCAAACACTGCAATTCCTTCTCCTATATTAGCTCCAGGGGCTAACCCTAATCCACCTATAAATCCTGCTGATAAATCGGATAATATATCACCATATAGATTGGGTGCAACGATTATATCATAATCACTTGGTAATTGAACAAGTTTCATACACATAGCATCTATTATTATGTCTTCAAATTCTATATCCTTATACTCTTCTGAAATCTTTCTTCCACATTCTAGAAATAAACCATCGGATAATTTCATAATATTGGCTTTATGGGCTAGTGTGACTTTTTTTCTTCCTTCCTTCTTTGCCAATTCAAAAGCATATCTACATATCCTTTCACTTGCTTTTCTAGTTATTATTTTGATACTCTCAGCCGCATCTTCACCTATCATATGCTCTATACCTGCATATAGATCCTCTGTATTTTCCCTTACTATGATGAAATCTACATTTTTATGTAAACCATCAACACCAGGATAAGATTTTATTGGTCTTATATTTGCAAAGAGATTTAATCCCTGTCTCAATCCTACATTAACGCTTCTAAATCCTTTGCCTATTGGAGTAGTTATAGGCCCTTTTAATGCTACTTTATTTTTCTTTATGCTATTTAGTACATAATCCGGAAGAGGTGTACCATAAGTTGTAATGGAACTCTCTCCAGCCTTAACTATTTCCCAATTTATATTAAGATTGGTGGCTTCAATAATTTCTACTACAGAAGATATAACTTCTGGTCCTATACCATCTCCTAAAATTAAAGATATATTATGTTCCATAATTATTCCCCTTTCATATTTAGAAGTCCACCAGCTTTGAGCATATCTCTTTGCCTTTCAGTTATATCTAATATCAATTTATATACTTTACTTTTAATTCTATTATTTACAATAATCTTATCTTCATTAATCTGATCCAGCATATTTTCAATAACTAATTCATCTAACATATCTATATCATTAAAATCATCTTCATTCTCGAACACTAAAGGAATTATCCCATTATTGATTAAGTTTTGTTTATGAATTCTTGCAAAGGATTTAGCTATTATAGACCTAATCCCCAGATATACTGGAACTAAAGCTGCATGTTCACGACTTGAACCTTGCCCATAGTTAAATCCTGCGACAATAATACCTCCGCCATTTTCCTTAGCTCTTTTAGGAAACTCTATGTCACAAGGTGTTAAACAGTAATCCGATAGATATGGAATATTAGATCTATATGGTAAAAGCTTAGCATTAGAAGGCATTATATGATCTGTAGTTATATCATCTCTCACTTTAATTAATACTTTTCCCTTAATCTCTCCTCCTAATTCCTTAGATTTTGGAAAAGGTTTAATGTTTGGTCCACGGATAATATCTATATCTTCTCCATAATCAGCTGAATTAACAATTAAATTATCATTTATTAAAAACCTTTCTGGCATAAATATATTTATATTTTCCATATAACCTGATGGATTAGTAATATATCCCGTTAAAGCTGACACTGCTGCTACTTCAGGACTTACTAAATATACATTTGCAGAAGGAGTTCCACATCTTCCTTTAAAATTTCTATTAAATGTCCTCAAAGATATACCATCAGTAATTGGAGCCTGTCCCATACCTATGCAGGGACCACATCCAGATTCAAGTATTCTAGCTCCAGCTGATATAAGTTTAGAAAGTCCTCCATTTGCAGCAAGCATATTTAACACTTGTTTTGAACCTGGAGAAATAACCAAAGACACATCCTCTGATATAGTTTTTCCATCTAAAATTTCTGCAACTTTCATTAGATCCATATAAGATGAATTAGTACAGCTCCCTATTGCTACTTGATTTACTTTAATATCTTTTAATGTAGATACTGGAACTACGTTATCGGGACTATGAGGACAAGCTACCATTGGCTCTAATTCATCAAGATTTATTACTATTTCTTCGTCATAAAAAGCATCATCATCAGCCACTATGTTCCTATATTCCTTCTCCCTTCCTTGAAGTTTTAAAAATTCATAAGTAATTTCATCAGAAGGAAATATAGAGGTTGTAGCACCTAGTTCTGCTCCCATATTAGTTATGGTTGCTCTTTCTGGGACAGATAAAGATTTAACCCCTTCGCCTATATATTCAAATATTTTATTAAGTCCACCTACTACCTTATATCTTTTTAAAACTTCAAGAATAATATCCTTAGCAGATACACCAGGATTTAATTTACCTGTTAGCTCAACTTTCACAATATAAGGCATAGTTATATAATACTCTCCCCCAGCCATTGCTACAGCCACATCTAGTCCTCCTGCCCCTATGGCTAACATTCCTAATCCTCCGCAGGTAGGTGTATGGCTATCAGACCCTAAAAGCGTTTCCCCAGGTACTCCAAATCTTTCTAAGTGTACTTGATGACATATTCCATTTCCTGGCTTTGAAAAATATATTCCATATTTTTTCGCAACTGTCTGAATATATAAATGGTCATCTGCATTTTCTGGACCAGTTTGAAGCATATTGTGGTCAATATAGGCTACTGATTTTTTTGTCTTAACTCTATCTACTCCAATGGCCTCAAACTGTAAATAAGCCATGGTTCCAGTTGAATCCTGTGTAAGAGTTTGATCTATTTTTAATCCTATTTCACTTCCTCTTATTAAATCTCCAGTAACTAGGTGATCCTTTATTATCTTTTCTGCAACAGTTAATTTCATCTTTTTTACCTCCAATCAACATCTAAATTGCCTTTGTTTCTTCCTTGCCTAAGATATTTGGAATAAATTTAAATACTAATTCCTTAAGCTCATCATTGCCAATATTTGAAGTTCTTCCATTAGCATATTCTTCATCCATCCATTTTTTAATTGGCAAAATCCTCTGGTCATTTTTATCTATTTTCTTTATATCACTTAGTTTAAAATATCCATTTATCCAAGCAGCAATACCTGCCAATCCAGAGTATGAATTTACTGCAACTATTGGTGGTCTACCTAGAATCTTTTCAGTATCAAAGCTATTATATATTTCTTTATTTTTTAACATACCATCTGCATGGATTCCAGCCCTAGTGACATTAAATTCACTCCCTACAAAAGGTGTACGAGCTGGTACAATATAGTTCAATTCCCTTCCAAAATAATCAGCTATATCAGAAATTATTTTAAGATCCATATTCTTAGTAGTTCCCTTTATTTGTGCATATTCAAATACCATGGCTTCTAATGGACAATTCCCAGTTCTTTCACCAATTCCAAATAATGTAGAATTGACAGAGGAACCTCCAAATAACCAAGAAGTAGTTGAATTTACAACCACAGAATTAAAATCATTATGTCCATGCCACTCGATAGATGATGAAGGCACATCACAATAATATCTTAATCCATGAATAAGGGCAGGTACCGATCTAGGTAACTCTACTCCAACATGAGGAATTCCTACCCCTAAGGTATCACAAGCCCTTATCTTCACAGGTATTTTATACTTATCAGATAATCCCATTAAATTCTTCGCCAATGGAGCTACAAATCCAAAGAAATCTGCACGAGTTATATCTTCAAAATGACATCTCGGAGTGATTCCATTTTCCAAAGCGGCCTCAGCAATAGAAAGATAAGTCTGCATTGCTTCTCTTCTAGTCATATTTAGTTTATGAAATATGTGATAGTCAGAGCAAGACATAAGTATACCTGTTTCTTTAATTCCCATCTCTTTTACTAATTTAAAATCCTCTTTATTAGCCCTAATCCAAGAAGTAATCTGTGGAAACTCATATCCTCTTTTAATACATTCTTCTACGGCTTTTCTATCCTTATCAGAATATAAAAAAACTCAGTTTGTCTTATGATGCCTGAGCCATTATCTAACTCATGAAGATAATCATAGATTCTAACCATTTGCTCTACTGTCATAGATGACATGGATTGCTGCCCATCTCTAAAGGTAGTATCAGTAATCCATATATTTTCTGGAATATCCATTGGTAATTGAATATTATTAAATTTTACTTTTGGTATTTCGGAATAAGGAAATGCTTCCTTAAAAAGATTTGGTCTTAAAGTATCGATGCCACTGTAAATCATTTTTCTTCCCCCTCATTTGTGTTATGTTCTTTTTTGCAAGTTTACTTATTTTATATTTCTTTTTTAAAAAATCAACATTTTATTTTTCTTACTACTACATCCTCTGATTTCTAATGACTTTTTTCTTTTTTGTCTAGCCTCATCTTGCTTCATCTAGTTTATTCACTGCCTTACGGCGATTATATGGTTTTTCCTTCCAATTCCTTGCTTTAATGTATTAAATAATATTTTAAACAATTCTAGCATAGTTTCAAAATAATATCAAGTGCATTTTTGCAAGTTTTTATTTTTTTCTTGCAAGATGTTAAATAATATACATTTTCAAAGAGTAGTTTTTGCTAATATCAAGTATTTGATTGATTATAATATAAAAGTTCTATATACTGAAATTATGATGAATTACATAATGGGGGATTGATTATGAGTATCAAATCTAAAGGTATATTAGCAGTTATTATTTCTGCAACTATTTTTGGAAGTATGCCTCTAATGGCTAAAATTGTTTATGAATCAGGTGGTAATGCAATAAGTCTGACATTTTATAGGTTTTCATTGATACTTCCTTTTTTATACTTGTTAATTAAGAGAAATGATAAGGAAACTTTAAAAATTACAAAAGAAGAGTTTAAAAAAATAGTCTTTGTAGGTACATTAGGATATGGAGCAACAGCATTATTATTATATTTATCCTATAACTACATCCCTTCTGGCATGGCAACAACAATCCATTTTATATATCCTGTATTTGTAATACTTGGCTGTATATTATTTTTTAAAGAAAAGCCAAGTATCATAAAAATAATTGCAGTTATACTTTGTTTGCTGGGAGTCCTGATGTTCTATGATGGTAATGGAAATATTAATTTCGCTGGAATATTCCTTGCTTTTGCATCAAGTATTACTTTTGCCTTTTATACTATCTACTTAGATAAAAGTGGTCTAAAGCAAATGAACACAATGAAATTAACTTTTTATCTATGTTTAATTGCATCTATTATGATGCTAATCTTTAGTATAATAACTAGAACATTTACAATAAATATGAAACCCTTAGGATGGCTGATGGCGCTATTCTTATCTTTATCAGTAGGATTAGGCGTAAATTTTTTTCAAATTGGAATCAAAATAGTTGGTCCTCAAAATACATCTATTTTAAGTACTTTTGAACCTATTACCAGTGTTATTATAGGAATATTAATATTAAATGAAAGTTTTGGACTAAAGACTATCTTTGGAATTGGATTAATACTATTAGCAGTTATAATGATTTCTATTTTTGATAAGTAAAAATTTCCTGATTTAAAAAAGATGCAAGAAGTTTTTTAAAAAACTTCTTGCATCTTTATATTTTCTGTAATATAATGGTTTTTAAAATTTATTATACTATGCAAAGGAGGCCTTAATCTTGAAAAGTCCAGACACCTACGAGAGCACTTGGAATTCTATTACAATTAAGCTTGGAAAGAATTCCGAAGACACCAGACATTCCTCAAAATTATAACTATAATATATAATTTTGGGAGGAATAAAAATGTATAAAAAAATAATTATTGGTATTCTTGTTATAAGTATGATGATTGGAATGGTAGGATGCAATAAGTCATCTGGAAGTAAGCTTACTGAAATAAAAGAAAAAGGCAAGATAGTTCTAGGTACATCAGCAGATTATCCACCTTATGAATTTCATAAGTTAATTAATGGTAAAGATGAAATAGTAGGATTTGATATTGAAATTGCTAAACAGATAGCAGCCGATATCGGAGTAGAACTTGAAATTGTCGATATGAAATTTGATGGTTTATTAGCAGCACTAGTTACTGATGATATTGATTTTATAGTGGCTGGTATGGTACCAAAACCAGAGAGAGCTAAAGTTGTAGATTTTTCTATACCATATTATGCAGGTAAACAGAGAATGATCGTAAGAAAAGAAGATGCTGCTAAATTAAAAGGACCAGAGGACTTTAAAGGTCTTAAAATAGGGGTACAAAAATCAACAACCCAAGAGGAAATTGCAATAGAGAAATTTACTGATGCTGAAGTAATAGGATTAAGTAAAATTACTGATTTAGTACTTGAACTTAATAATAATAAAATAGATGGTATAATACTGGCTGAGCCAGTAGCTGAAGCTTATATAGCTCAAAACCCAAACTTATATATGCCTGAAGTTATTTTAGGTGAAGAATCTGGTGTATCAGTGGCAATCAATAAAGGTAAATCAGATTTGTTGGAATCTATTAATGGAACACTGGACAAGCTAATAAAAGATGGCTCAATAGATAAGCTAATTCAGGAAGCAACCGAATTAGCAGATCAAGATTAATATAAAATATAATTGGCAAAAGGAAACAGATATTTCCTTTTGCCCATATCTTTTATATAGCTTAGATTTTAGGAGGTGTATCCATGGATATAGAATTTTTTGTTGAATATTATAGTTATTTTTTAAAGGGTACTGGCACAACCCTTCTTATTTCATTATTTGGTGTAATCTTTGGGAGCTTAGTAGGAATATTATTAGCTTTGATGAAACTTTCAAACAATAAGTTTTTAAAAGGGATTGCTGCATCCTATATAGAAATTGTGAGAGGAACTCCTTTAATACTACAAATATTTTTAGTATATCACGGACTTCCAAAATTAATCCCTCTACCATCTTCTAGAATATTTCTTGGGACCATAGCTGTATTTTTAAATAGTGCAGCCTATGTAGCAGAAATAATAAGAGCAGGGATTCAATCTATAGACAAGGGTCAGATGGAGGCATCAAGGTCTTTAGGTATGCCTCAAAGTATGGCAATGAAATATATAATTATTCCACAAGCTTTTAAGAATATATTGCCAGCATTAGGTAACGAATTTATTGTTCTGATAAAAGAGTCTGCAATAATATCTGTTATTGGAGTACAAGATCTAATGTATAATGCTGATACTTTAAGAGGTATAACTTATAGGCCTTTTGCTCCTTTAATATTTGCAGGTATTATTTATTTTATTATTACATTCTCACTTTCAAAACTATTAGGCATTTTGGAAAGGAGGTTAGGTGCTAGTGATAAAAGTAAAGAATCTCTATAAAAAATTTGGTAATTTAGATGTATTAAAAGGAATTGATGAAGATATAAAAAAAGGTGAGGTAGTTGTAATAATAGGTCCTAGTGGATCTGGAAAGAGCACTTTTCTAAGATGTCTAAACCTATTGGAAAATCCAAGTAGTGGAGATATAATGTTCGAGGGTAAATCCATTACTGATAAAAATACAGATATAAACAAGGTAAGGGAAAAAATGGGTATGGTCTTCCAGCAATTTAACCTATTTCCTCATCTTACAGTCTTAGAAAATATAACCATAGCACCTATAAAGGTTAAAAACATTACTAGTGAAGAAGCTGAAAAAATTGCCATGAGCTTGCTTAAACGAATTGGTTTAGAGGATAAGGCATATAATTACCCAAATCAATTATCTGGAGGACAAAAACAAAGAATAGCCATTATAAGAGCATTGGCAATGTCACCTGATCTCATGCTTTTTGATGAACCTACTTCTGCTCTAGATCCGGAAATGGTTGGAGAGGTATTGGATGTAATGCAGTCCTTAGCGAAGGACGGGATGACTATGATAGTAGTTACTCATGAAATGGGATTTGCTAAGGAAGTGGGAGATAGGGTTATCTTTATGGATGATGGAAGAATTGTAGAAACAGGTACTCCTGATAAAATATTTAATAATCCAGAACATCCGAGAACTCAAGACTTTTTAAGAAAGGTTATACGATAAAATAATACTCCTTTCTAGTTTAATCTTATTTGATTATTCCTAGAAAGGAGTATTTATTATTATTTAAATATCTTAATTCTTTCCTCTAAAGAGTTATATTCTTTTTCTCCTGGTTCAGTAGTTGGTTTTCCAAATGGCATCTGAGCAATTAATTTCCAGCTGCTAGGTATATTCCACTCTTTTTTCACATCTTCTTCAATAAGTTCATTATAATGTTGCAATGATGCTCCATATCCTTCTATTTCTAATGATGTCCATATTACAAATTGATGCATTCCACTTGATTGCTGTGACCAGATAGGGAAATTATCTTTATAAGTTGGAAATTCTCTTTGCAAATATTCTACTATGTTAGTATCTTCAAAGAATAAAATTGTACCATATCCAGCGCTAAATGAGTTAATCTTTTCTTCTGTAGAAGAAATTTATCAGCTGCTACTCTCTCTCTCAATGCTTCTTTAGTTATATTCCATAATCTAGTGTGATGTTTATCTAATAGCAACACTACTCTCGCAGTTTGTGAGTTAAAAGCTGATGGTGTATGTTTTACTGCATGTTCTATAATTTCTTGAACCTTTTCGTCAGATACTACTTTATCCTTACTAATCCCATAATATGTTCTTCTTTTTTCTACCGCTTGATTAAAATTCATAGTCATTTTCTATTCCTCCATTTAATTTCCTTTTTTCATTTCTATTACCAAAACATGAGATGTTTCTCTTGCTTTTATTAGTATATCTTCTTCTACTACTTCCAATGCATCTCTATCCTTTAATTCAATTTCATTTATCTCTGAAATCCCTTCTATCTGTACTAAATATGCCTGTCTTCCTTCTCTAACTTTAAAATCTATTTCTTTATTTTTTTCTAATTCTAGTACGTGTATATTTGCATCTTGATATATTTTTATAGGTGCATTTCCTTCAGTACTTGATACTATTTGAAGCCATTTATTCCTTCTATCTTCCCATTGAAACCTATAATCACCATAGTTTGGCGTAAGTCCTTTTTCATTTGGAATTATCCATATTTGTAAAAACCTTGAAGTATTTTCTCCTAAATTATGTTCACTATGATAGATTCCCGTCCCTGCACTCATATATTGTACATGTCCTCTTGTGATAGTATTTTTATTCCCCATACTATCTCCATGTGTAAGCTCTCCATCTACTACATAGGATACTATCTCCATATCTTTATGAGGATGCATTTCAAATCCGGTATTAGTTTTAACCAAATCATCATTTAATACTCTTAACACTCCAAAGTTCATATTATCCTTATTGTAATAGTTTGAAAAAGAAAAATGAAAAATACTTTTTAGCCAGCCTAAATCAGATCTACCCATGTTTTTATTATCTAGCTTTCTTAACATAATCTTCTCTCCTTTATTTAGTTATTTTTTATTATTTTATTTTTATTTATTACTTAGTTACTTTTAGTTACTTAGTTTAGTTATATTATTACATAAGATAATTTATATGTCAAGCAGAATTTAAAAATATTTTAAATAAAAAATACTTCCATTGAATTATCAATTTAGGAAGCATCTTTCTAAATCCATTCTATTGAAAGTTACAATTAAAATGAGATAAAACTTTCCTGTGGGTTATAAAAAAATCCTCTAATTAAAATAGAGGATTTTTGATAGTTCATTTAGTTATTAGCCCCACTTTTCAGCCCACTTTTGTATTTCATCCATGGCTGTGCTAAGTTCCTTTCCTTTGTCTGTAAGCTCGTATTCAATTCTTACAGGGGTTTCTGGATATACCTTTCGTATAACTATGCCTTCTTGCTCTAGTTCTTTAAATCTTTCTGTGAGCATTCGTGCGCTCATATTAGGTATTGCTGCTGATATATCAGTAAAACGTTTTTGTCCATTTAATAATGTTCTTATAATTAGTCCAGTCCATCTTTTTCCTAACAATTCAAATGCATCTTCAAATTTTGGACATAAATGATATTTTTCCATTTTCATTCACCACCTATTAATATTATACCATAGTTAGTATAATAAAGTAAGTATATTATTATACTATACCGAATTAATAGTATATAATCTATTTTGTTAAATAAAATAAATTCAAATGATATAATATAAGTATTAGAAAATAGAAATGAAAACTTAGAAAGATTTTTAACTTTTGTGGAGGATATAATTATGAATGAAAATAACTTTACAGATATTTTTCCTATTACCGTAAAACATAATAGAATAAAAGACTGCGAAAATGCTTATGAGGATTTAATGGAAGAATTTAATGCTATTCTCGACGCCTCAAACGATGGAATACATATTACTGATGGAAAAGGGGTAACTTTAAGATTTAATAAATCATGTGAAAGAATTGATGGTGTAAAGGCTGATTATGTAATAGGAAAACATATGGAAGAATTAGTAGCAGAAGGTATATATTCAGAGTCCGTTGCTTTAGCTGTAATTAAAGAAAAAAAACAAATTTCCATGCTCCAACAAGTAAATGGTAAAGAAGTTATAGGAACTGGAACTCCAATATTTAAAAATGGAGAATTATATAGAATTGTCATCAATTCTAGAGATATAACTGAATTAAGGGATTTGAAAAGAGGTCTCGAAGAAGCTAAATTAATCAACAAAAAATATCAACAAGAATTGGATATTATCAGCTCTAAGGATAAAGCAAAGAATAGCAATATCATCTATAATAGTGACAAGATGGATAAAATAATAGATCTAGCTTCGGGTTGCTAAAGTTGATTCAACAGTTCTTATTGAAGGTGAGTCTGGTGTTGGTAAGGGAGTTTTAAGTTACTTCTTACACAACAACAGTCTTAGATATAATAAGCCTTTTATTAAAATTAATTGTGGTGCAATACCCGAGAATCTTTTAGAATCAGAATTATTTGGTTATGAAAAAGGCTCTTTCACTGGTGCAAATAAAGATGGAAAAGTGGGATTAATTCAATTAGCAGATAAAGGAACTTTATTTCTTGATGAGATAGGAGAATTACCACTTAACTTACAAGTAAAATTATTAAATGTAATACAAAATAAAGAATTAACTAAGGTTGGAGGCACAACTACTATTCCTATTGATATTAGAATTATTGCAGCTACTAATAGAAATCTACAAGATATGGTAAAAAATAAAGCTTTTAGAGAAGATTTGTATTATAGACTCAAGGTTGTTCCCATAACAATTCCTCCACTAAGAGAGCGAAAAGAGGATATACCCCCTCTCATTTTAAATTTCTTAAATAGGTTTAATGAAAAATATAATTATAATAAAAAGATAAGTCCAGAAGCTATGAAAATATTGTTGAGTTATAATTGGTCTGGAAATATTCGAGAAATTGAAAACCTTATTGAAAGACTAGTGGTCACAACTAATGATGATATTATTAATAGACAGGATATCATTGATTGCCAATTAGTTTCTATAGGAGATTATTCAAACTTTGATATAAATAAAATCAGCAGCTATAAAAATATTATTGCAGAATATGAAAGAAAACTACTCCTAGATATAATGTCTCAATGCAAAAGCACCTATGAAATGGGTGAAATACTAGACTTAGATAGGAGTACCATAAGAAAGAAATTCAAAAGGCTAAATATCAAACTAGAATTTAAGGAGGACTGATTTCCCACGAGGAAATTATTCCTCCTTAAATTATTGGTATTGACTGGCTCTTATTTTATAATCATTTAAGCATCTTGCGGAGGAAATTATTCCTCCTGTTTTCAGTTTTCTTGTTGTAAACCCTTGATTTATCAGGTTGTTTTTTTGGCATAGGACTTGCTATATAGTATATCGAAAAATAAAATTTATTTGGAGGTATAAAAATGGAAAATATTAATGCAAACCAACCAGCAAGTGCTTCATCCTCACCAAGATTTGTTAATATGGGTACATTTATGAGGATGCCAAGAATTGATAAATTAGAAGGTTTAGACTTTGCTATTGTGGGCATTCCTTTTGACACAGCAAGTTCCTTTAGAACAGGTGCAAGATTTGGTCCTAATGGAATCAGAAACATTTCTGTAATGATGAAGCCTAATAATGTAATAATGGAAATCAATATCTTAGATGAGCTAAAGGGCGGAGACTATGGGGACATAAATATAGTCCCAGGCTATATACTACCTAGCTATGAAAAAATCGAAGAGGAAATGACTAAAATCGTCAATGCAGATGTTACACCAATAGCTTTAGGAGGAGATCACTCAATAACCCTTGCTGAATTAAGAGCAATTGCCAAAAAACATGGTCCAGTAGCATTGGTTCATTTTGATTCCCATGCGGATATTAATGAAGAAGTATTTGGTGAAAAATACAATCATGGAACTCCTTTTAGAAGAGCTATTGAAGAAGGCTTAATAGATCCTTCACATTCTATCCAAATTGGTATGAGGG
Source organism: Tissierella sp. P1 (assembly GCF_002266425.1). Taxonomy (GTDB): domain Bacteria; phylum Bacillota; class Clostridia; order Tissierellales; family Tissierellaceae; genus Tissierella; species Tissierella carlieri. The sequence goes on along the minus strand of NZ_NPMN01000031.1, from coordinate 9,850 downwards.
GCTCCTTATATGACCCTAATGAACATAAAATGGCTGCTGAACTAGGTCTAAAGCTAATCCCAGCTCACAAAATCAGAGAAATGGGCTTTGAAGAGCTATTAAAACAAATTAAAGAAAGGGTAGGAGATAAAAAAGCTTTTCTTACCTTTGATATTGATTTTGTAGACCCAGCCTATGCTCCTGGTACAGGAACACCAGAAGTAGCAGGATTCACTTCCCTTGAAACTTTAAATTTAATTAGAGGAATTAAGGAATTAAACTTTGTAGGTTTTGATATTGTTGAAGTTGCACCACCATATGATTTTGGAGAGATTACATCATATATGGCTGCTAATATTGCTTTTGAGTTTTTATCAATCCTTGCTCTAAAGAAAAAAAATAGTAGATAATAAGATAAAAATAAACCAAAGACTGGAGGATTTATATATGTCCGATACTTTGATTAGGGGAGATAATTTAGAAGAACTAAAAAAATTAAATCTAGATTTAAATGATGTTACAGTTCTAGACTCTTTATCCTTAAACAAAAAAAGCAGCCAAATAGGTTTGATAAAATCTGTTTTTTTTACTGCAATTGCCATATTCGTATTCTTTATACCTTTAACCATAAATGGAGCGGCAGATGTTCCTTTTGGTTTTATCTACAATTTCTTTATAAAGGCTTTAGGAAATTTTGGACTATGGTTAATAACCTTAGTTATAGTATTTACTGGAGTTTTGAGCGTATATGGAAAATTTTTTGCTAAAAAAGATACTATGTTAGGTAACTATTTTGGTGAAGATTCTGTGTTTCATCCCTTCATGTTTTTACTAGGTGGTTTCTTTACCTTATTATATACTCTGGATGCAACAGTTCCTGGATTTACAGGTCCAGAATGGATAGTAGGAGCTAGCACCGGCGGAACTGTTGTCCCAGCAATAGTAATGGGTGTAGCTTGGATAATCCCAGTTGGCTGTTTCTTTATGCCTTTTCTATTAAATTATGGAGTAATAGATTTTGTCGGGTCATTGATGGAACCTCTGATGAGACCTGTTTTTAAAGTTCCTGGAAGAGCAGCAGTAAATGCTATAGCATCTTTTGTCAGTTCCTCCTCAGTAGGAGTTTTGATTACAAATAAGCTATATCATACAGGAGTCTATACAGAGAAAGAAGCTGTCCTCGTTGCCACAGGATTTAGTGCAGTAAGTGTAGGATTTGCTTATATGGTAATTAAAACGGCAGGTTTAGCTGATCATTTCTTAAAAGTGTATTTTATAGCATTATTCATCACTCTATTGATTAGTGCAATAATGGCAAGGATATCACCTTTATGTAGAAAAAAAGATATTTATTATAATGGTAAAGCTCAAACGAAAGACGATATTAAAACTCAAAAAAATAAGGGAAAAGGAATTATTAAAACAGGATTGGATAGAGCTATAAAAAAATCTTATACTGCTAATAATATTTTCAGTGAAATAAAATCTAGTTTAATTGATGGATATATTGTATTTCCTAAGGTGTTGACCTTATTAGCTTCCATGGGAATTTTAGGACTAATTGTTGCTGAATATACTCCTTTTTTTAATTGGCTCGGAGCTCTATTTGTTCCACTACTTAAGTTGTTTCAAGTACCTAATGCCGTTGAAATAGCACCTTCTCTCCCAGTAGGAATCGCTGAAATGTTTTTACCAGTATTATTAATTGCTGATAAAGTAGAGTTGTTAGATATCGGTGCTAGATATGTAGTCACAACTATTTCAATAGTCCAAATTATTTTCTTCTCTGAAACTATAGTTGTAATGATGGCAGCAAAATTGCCAGTAAAATTAAGTGAATTAATCATATGTTTCTTTGAAAGAACTATTATAGCTATACCTATAACTGCATTGTTTATGCATATATTGTTTTAAATATTAGAATAGATAAAGGTGGAGCTTATCAGTATACTCCACCTTATATTTTATACCATTTATCTAACTCTTATTTCTCTACAACAAACTCAGTTTTCATAGTAGGTGAATTTGTCATAGTGTCTTGAACTGGGCAGGTTCTATCTATAAAATCGAATTCTTCTTCTGAAGAATTGGATTTTATTTTGATTTTAGTTCTTATTTCAGAAAATCCAATTTACTTCTTTATTTTTTCTCACAAATCCATTTGTAAGCCGTTGACAATCTTAGATACTAAGTTTACTATAAAGATATATTATGGTATTCAGGAGGTAGGTAAATAGATGGAAAGACAATATGTGTCTGTTATTGGTGGTGCCAATATTGATATTATAGGTACACCCTATTATAATTTAACTCCCAATGATTCCAATCCAGGTAGAACAACATTGACATTAGGTGGAGTTGCAAGAAATATTGCTGAAAACCTTAGTAGATTAGGAGTCAATATAGAATTTATAACTGTATTAGGAAATGATAGTTATTCTCGTGAAATAGAAGATAGCTGTAAGGAACTTAATATTAGCTTAGAACATTCTCAGATTATGCCTAATGAACGAACTTCTACTTATATTTGTATTAATAATGAATTAGGTGAAATGCAAGTAGCCATTTCTGATATGGAGATTTACAAATATATAACTCCCAGTTATTTAGAAAAAAAGCTTGAAATAATCAATGGCGGAGCAGCATGTGTAGTAGACACTAACATCCCTGAAGAGTCATTGGAATATCTAATGGATAATTCTAAAGTTCCTATATTTCTTGATACCGTTTCTACTAAAAAGACTGAAAAAATCAAAGATTCTATTCGTAACGTTCATACCTTAAAACCTAATATTATAGAAGCAGAAATTCTTTCTAATATGAAAATTATCACCGCAGAAGATTTAGAAAAGGCAACTAGTATTATCCTTAAAAAAGGTATTAAAAGACTGTTTGTGTCTTTAGGTGCTAGGGGTGTATACTATACTGATGGGACTATTAAAGGAAGTATCTTACCTATACCAACTGAAATAATCAATACTACTGGAGCAGGTGATAGTTATATAGCTGCTGTTGCTTGGGCGTATTTAAAGGATTTTGATTTAGAAAAATCAGCTAAAGCCGGCCTAGCCGCATCTTATATTTGTGTAAGATCAAATCAAACAGTATCAAAAGATATATCAGCACAAAATATTGAAAATATAATGGAAAATAATTGGAGGCAATATGATGAATTTAAAAGATATTTTAGTAATAAATCCTGAAGTACAAAAGGCTATTGATGAAAATAGACCTGTAGTAGCATTAGAATCTACTATTATATCCCATGGCATGCCTTATCCTCAGAATGTAGAGACAGCTCTAACAGTTGAAAAGATAGTTAGGGAAAATGGAGCCATCCCTGCAACTATTGCTATAATAGGAGGAAAACTTACTGTAGGTATTACTCATGAGGAAATTGACCATCTTGGTAAAAAAGGACTTAACGTAACAAAAGCCAGCAGAAGGGATATTCCCATTCTTGTTTCAAGGAAAGAAGATGGTGCCACAACTGTTGCCGCTACAATGATAATCGCTTCTCTTGCCGGAATAAAAGTTTTTGCTACAGGTGGAATTGGCGGAGTTCATCGAGGTGCAGAGATAACTATGGATATTTCTGCTGACCTCGAGGAACTCTCTAATACTGAGGTAGCCGTTGTATGTGCTGGAGCAAAATCCATTTTGGACCTTGGTTTAACTATGGAATATCTAGAAACCAAAGGTGTTCCTGTTATTGGCTATCAAACAGATGATCTCCCTGCATTTTATACTAGAGAAAGTGGATTTAAAGTAAATTATAGAATGGATACTCCTGATGAAATTGCAAGAGCTTTAAAGGCAAAGGAAAATTTAAATATGAAAGGCTCTATGGTAATTGCCAACCCTATTCCTATAGAATATGCTATGGATTATTCATATATAAATAATGCTATAAATGATGCAATTGTAGAAGCAGAAAAACTTGGTATCAAAGGAAAGGAAACAACCCCTTATTTACTTGATAAAATTCAGAAACTAACAGAAGGCAAAAGTCTTACAGCAAATATTCAATTGGTATATAACAATGTAAAGCTAGGAGCGCAAATAGCATCTGAATTATGTAAATTATAGATATATGACACGAGCGGATGATTCTTCTATAGTGCAGAAGAACCATCCTTTTTTATTTGGACATATGGAGTCTTTTATTTTTACTTAAACTTGATTTTTTTTAGGATTTGCTGTATTATGGTTGAAATACTTAATAATTTAGAGGAGTAACGGAAAAATGTCTATAGAAAAAGTAAAAGAATATTTAAAGCAATTCAATAAGGATAAAGATGTTCTCGAAATGGAACAATCAACTGCTACAGTTCAATTGGCAGCAATTGCTTTGGGTACTGAAGAAGCAAGAATCGCAAAATCTCTATCCTTCTATGATGGAGATAGAGCCATGATTGTAGTAGTTGCAGGAGACGCAAAGGTTGACAACAAAAAGTTTAAAAGTGAATTTAATTTTAAGCCCAAAATGTTATCTCCAGAGGATACCGTAAGCTTTACAGGTCATGAGGTCGGAGGTGTATGCCCCTTTGCTCTGCCTGACAATGTAAAAGTATATCTAGATGATTCTATGAGAAGATTTCCTACGATGTTTCCTGCCTGTGGCAGCAGCAATTCTGCTATTGAACTTAATTTAGATGAGTTGGAAAGAATATCTAAAAGCTGTAAATGGATAGATGTTTGTAAGGACTGGGAATAAGAAATCCCCTGCAAGGACTCTTTATAAAGGATCTTTGCAGGGGATTTTGTTTATTACTATTTAGATGGGAGTATATCATATTTCTCCAATATTTTCAAGGCTTCTTCACGATCACTTACAAATGGAACAATACAATGGCCTGTATTATTGTTGAAGTGTCCACCATAGTCACCATCTTTACCTTCATACTGTTCATATAACACTATCACCATTCTATACAAAAGCGGCCTAGACACAATCTTTCCAAAATGATAGTATTTTGTGATTAGACGTCCATCAGTATCAACACCCTCTTTGTAAGTATATACTAATGGCGATTCATGATCTATACCTTTTATAAATTGTAGCCTTTCCATTTCATTAGAGGTTAATTCATATTCAGGAACAGAAATTTCACCTTGAAAAGTATTGTCTGTAAATAGATTTAATCTATATTTTCCTGAAATATAAATCTTATGTGTTTCTAGATAGGCGGGATCATCCAGTTTTATTTCCACGGCATCAGACTCCTTATTAATTGGAAATGGAATAGTATATATTAGAACAAAGGCAATAAACAAAATATAAATAGCTTTTTTGATTATTTTAGCATATAACGTTTTCATCTTCCCCCTTGTAATATGTTGTATTATATTAGTTGCCATATTCTATATTCTCGTATCTAAAATTTTATCCCATATTTATAATTTTAGCAAACAGCTTTTTAATATCTTCTTCACCGCATATATCTACTTCTTCTTTGATATTTCCAACACTAATTGATAGCTTTATCTTATTACATTCTTCCATAACTTCAATTAACATTGAATCCTCTATTTCTCTGCAAGATTCAGATTTGGGATATACTAATTCAACATCTGGTTCAAAAACATATTCTAACTGCTTCCTTCTGATAGAGTTAATTAAATCTTTAAAATAGTATATGCCATATAAAGCAGCTTCTAAATAATCTGAAATAGCAAAACAATTAAACCCATCATCTAGGAAAGCATCTCTTAATCGAGTCATGATATAGTACACAACCTCTTTATTACCTTGGAAATATATAGTAGCACAATTAGTTAATTGAGTATTAGAAGCACAAATTGGATAAGTATCATCAGCTGGCAACAACCAAAATTCAAATGGATAACATTTCATTATTGACTCAATATCACCATCCATTATACCTAAGTAAAGTACACGAATTATATTATCATTAACAGGAAGTGCATTTAAAAATCCTCTGAGCTTTTTAACATTAACCTCTTTATCGTTATGAGGGATAAATACATAATCTTCACCATCTGCTTCAAATATTATATCATTATATATATTTATAATCTCAAAGGGTAGAGCTTCTTCTAGAATTACTTTCCCATCTAGATTAATTATAATAACCTTATCAAAAAAAATTGGATGTTCACATAGAAACATATTATTAGTCACACCTAATTCATTTAATATTGTTGCTGACTTACTACTGTTATTAGATTTGATAATATTATGTATATTTGCTGTTAAGGCTGGTGCTGCATAACTGTTGGCTATTTGGGTAACATAATTCAAATTTTTGTTTATATTTATTCTATGCTTAGAGGGCATCAAAAAGCTATATCCCCATCTATCTCTAACATTATTATAAGAATTAAACAATTCACCAGCTCTAGCAGAAAAAACACCTAAATAAGCAGCTGGGAAAGAAAGACCTTTATTATTACTATGAGCTGTCACGATTATTTGATTATTATTTATAATCTTTTTAATTATATTTTTTAAACGATAATCATCAGAAAGATTTACCGTACCTCCACTTAAATGTATAATCGGAATTCTCTTATCCAAACAGTATTCAAAGGCAGCCATCAAAGCCTCAATACTTGTCTTCATTTCTAATGTACTAAATATTCTTATACTCACCAGCTCCGCTTCCGGAGCATATAAATTTATAATTTTGCACACATTAAAACCATGGTCTGTTATCTCTCGAATATCATCTGACCTATTTACCACCAAGTTCTTGTCATTTACAATCAAGTCCTCTATTATATTTAATTCATCCTTAAATTCCGATATTACACCTTCATCTATTACAGCTATTTTCATAATCTATCCCTCGGCCTTTACCATATATTTCTTTTGCTGGTATCTAAAGAGCTCAGCATATCGTTTATTATCTTTTAATAGTTTTTCTGGTTTACCATCCTCTATAATTTCACCTTTTTCCAATACTATAACCCTATCAGCCAGAGATAAATTAGAAAGTCTATGGGATGTAAATAAAGTTAATCTGCCCTTAGTCATCTCCTGTAGCTTATTAAAAATTTCATGCTCTGCCTTAGGGTCTAAATTGGAAGAAACTTCATCTAAAATAAGAATAGTATCTTTTCTATATAACACCCTAGCTAATGCTAGTTTCTGTGTTTGTCCTCCTGATAAAATCAAACCCTCTGAAGTAAAGAATTTTGATATATATGCATCTAATCCAGCATCATTTAAACTTAATATTTCCATAAAATCGGATTTATCCAACGCTTCTATTATCTCATCATCTTTATTTATTTCATTTGGATTTGTTAAATGAAAATTTTCTCTAATACTAAAAGCAAAGTTATTCATATCTTGAAAGTAAACACTGAAAGCTTTTCTTAAAGAATTAATAGAGTATAAGCTTATATTTATGCCATTAATCTTAATTATTCCGGAAGTCGGCTCATAAAATCTCAATAACAGCTTTATAAGAGTTGATTTTCCTGAACCGTTTAACCCTACAAAAGCTACATGCTCTGGAGCATCAATATAGAAGCTAATATCTTTTAGGGCATACTTTTCACTAAGTGGATATATAAAACTAACATTTTCAAAAGCAATACTCTCTACTTTATTTAACTCCAATTCACCTTCATCCTGGATTCTGTTGATGTATTTAAATAAAGACTGATAATTATTCATCCTCAGCTTATTTTCAACTATTTCCATAGTAGAGGCTATAAACCCCGATGTAGAGTACCATAGTTGTCCTAATAATCCGCTTAAAAATACATAATCTCCTATTAATAATTTTCCATCTAATATATTGAAAATAATATGTCCGCTAACGATAACCAAGACTATCTCAGGTAAAAAATCTAAGATTAGTGTTACTCTCGACCTTTCTTTTAAAATTTTCTTACGCTGAATAAATAGTCTGCCCCATAGCTTGTCATAAGAATCCTTAAGCATTTTGCTGGATTGAAAAAGTCTCATATCTTGGCTAAATCTTCTATCAAAAGCAATATTTTGAATATAAGATAGCTTTCTCCTATTTGCTATTTGGTCTAAACTTAAGTCGTAAAGAGATTCCGTATAATATTTTAGGGCTGCTCCAGATGGTATCGCAACTGCTATCATTAATAGGGAATAAAATATATTTTCTTTTGAGAGAATTATAAAAGCTATTAAAAATGATATAGCAGCAGATATAGCTGAAATACTTGACCCTAAGGCTTGAATAAGAATTGATCCATCCCTCATAGCTGATGTAATCTTATCTTGATAATTGGGGTCATCAAAATAAGCCAAATCTACATCAAAAGAAAAATCCATCATATTTCTTACCATCCACTGATCTAATTCCTCTGAATGAACCATTCTAGTATATATTTGAACCTTTATCATAATTACTTTTACCAATGCTATCAATGCCATCAAAATCAAAAGATTATATATGTATCTGCTATGATAGCCCCCTGTATATCCAGATATATAATTGATTATCTGTTTTGAAACAAAAGCACCTACTATATTTAATATAGGATTAAATAGTTCCGAGAATACTCTCAACAATGTATATATCGGGGAGACTTTCCAAGAAAGACTGATGCACCAAGAGAATACCTGTACAAAATCCTTTATATTATCTTTATATTTATTCCGAAAATCTTTAAACATAATAAAACCTCGCTTATTATATTAGGAGAAAGACTTGCATAGATACTCTCTCCCAAATCTTTATTTTATCATCTCAATAGTTCCATCCTTAATTCTCCATACATGATCCGATTCTTCTGCGATTTCCATATCATGAGTTACTATGATTACACAAAAATCCTGTTGATGAGCTAGTTGTTTCAATATATCGATGATTTTATCACTATTTTCATCATCTAAATTTCCCGTAGGTTCATCAGCAAGTATTACCTTTGCCCCTGTGGCTAATGTCCTTCCTATGGCTACTCTTTGCTGTTCTCCTCCTGATAGATTGGAAGGGTAGCGAGATAGCTTATCTCCATCTATACCCAAGGAATCCAACACCGTTTTTCCTTTTTCTCTTGCCTCTTCTTTAGGTACTCCCTTATATTCCATAGGAAAACTTACATTTTCCAAAGCAGTAAGCAACGGGAATAACTGAAATGCTTGAAATATCATTGAAACATTATCTCTCCTGTATTCATCTAAGTCCATGTCTTTTAAATCACTGCCATTTATGGAGATTTTTCCTTGGGTAGGTTCATCAAGTCCTGCATGATAGAGAGTAAAGTGGTTTTTCCACTACCAGAAGGTCCTACTATTGCATTTAATTTTCCTCCTTCAAATGTACAATTAATATCCCTTAGTACATCTTTATCTGCACTTTTATATCTATAAAAAAATATTTTCCAGTTCTAACCTTGCCATATTGATTTCCCCCTTCTATCTATTCTTTTACCTGAAGCATTTCCAGCGGCTTTTTATTGGTTACCTTTCCTATACCCAGTATCAGTCCTGCTGTAGTACCTAGCATATATCCCCCTATTACCATTATATATTTCATTAAATCTATCGGATAAGATTTTATGGATATAGCAAATACTGTTATACACGCTATGACTGTTCCTATTAATACCAGTATAAGATTTTCTCTAAATAGACTCCATCTCACTTCTTTTTCCTTTACACCTAATATCCGTAAAATCGCTGCATCCGTCGAGCGACGAAGTACCATTATAAAGACTAATATACCTGCTATTACAATTGATAAGGTAAATGTTACTGGGTACAGAACTTCTAATAAGGATGTATTCTTTTCTAATGGTCCTACTACATTTACAACTTCTCCATCCCATAGTTTTAACTCAGTTGGAATTTCATTAGATGAATTGTCGGAAACTATTTTCTTTATCTCTTCCTTTCTTGCCATAATCTCTTTGTTTTTCT
>NZ_NPMN01000030.1 GCF_002266425.1 Tissierella sp. P1 | reverse complement strand
TAGTAACTCCTCATAGCTACAAGACTTACCTATAGAAAGCATGGAGCATATTTTAGGTATTATATGTTCTAGCAAAGATCTCCTATATGGAATTTCTGGGAGCTTTAATATTTCTTCCATCTTTCTTACTTCTTCTTCAGGTATACTGAGTAAAAAATTAAGATAATAATCCTGATCTTTTTCTGAGACTATATAGTATCTATGTCCTTTAAAACCGTTTAATGCCCTTAATCCATCGTAATATCCAAGTTCTATATTTGCCCTAGACCTGCTACTATCATATTCAAAAGATCTGCCTATACTATCAGATGGAGATATTACAATAGAGTTCGTGCCTTGTAGATCAAGTTTCTTAGTAAAACCCATGGCATGAGTTCTTACAAGAATCAAATCCTTATATCCTTTATCTATAAGCATTTTAAAGGGAAGATTATCATAAAATCCACCATCTAAATATAATTTTCCTCCTAACCTTTCGGATTTAAAAGCTGGTAAATATGCACTTGCCATTAAATATTCTTTAAATTCTCCCTTTGGAATATCTTCTTTGAATACATATAAAGGCTTAAATGGGCTCAAGCTTATGGTAACCATACCAAAATCTATATTAGACTTTCTAATCTTTTCCTCATCTATATACTCATCTAATAAGTTTTTCAAAGGTGTTATATCAAATCCCTTAGTACTTATTAGATCTTTTATTTTGTCTCGCAAAAAAGATAAATCTTCCTTAACTAATTTTAGCTGCATGATTTTGTCTATTTCATTATCGTCTACATCAACGACCATAGAATAAGTAATTTCATTCCAAAGATCATAACATCTCTCATAATCATTTTGTGCAATCATCGCTCCATTTAAAGCACCAATTGATGTACCTACAACTCCTTTTATCTCAATTCCTGACTCCCTTAATGCCTTATAAACTCCCATATGATATGAACCTTTGGCTCCTCCACCCTCTAATACTAGGCCATACATTTCCAATAACACCTCTTTAATACTGTTTTATTTTTATTATTCCATCCTTATCTATATTAGTTTTAAAATCTTTGGAAATTGTATTCATATATTTAATTTTCTCTTTTATTTCAATATCAGGTATGGGCCTTCCACCTGTTATTGTACAAGGTATAATCTGTATACTGTCTATATCTTTATCTATGAGATTAATCTGACCAATTATAGTGTTGGAAGTTAGTTCATTTTTTGTACCAAAAACAAAATTCCCTAGACTGTAGAATATAGGCTTGCCATTGTAAATTTCAATACCTTGTAATACATGGGGATGATGACCCATTACAATATCTACACCTGCATCGACTAGTTTTTTAGCTAGTTCTATTTCCTGTTTCCTTGGTGTGGTACTAAGTTCTACTCCCCAGTGTATGGATAATACTAGAACATCCACCTCTTTTTTCATTTCTTCTACCCTATTCAATACTTCTTTTAAATGAGGATCATATGCACCTACTATGCCTGGTCTTTTATCTGTAGCATACCACTTTACATCAGGTACTACCCTAGTAAAAGATAACACTCCTATATTAATACCATTTCTTTCAACTATAGTACCTTCTATGGCCTCTTTTTTATTCTTACCACCACCGGCTCTTTTTATTTCTGATTTATCTAAATGATTCAATGTATCTAGAAATCCATCATAGCCATAATCTAAAGAATGATTATTACCTAAAACAACTATATCTATGCCTGACTCTTTCATGGCCTTTAAATTCTTTGGATCAGATCTAAAATTAAATTGTTTATCAGGCCATGGAGTACCTTTAGTAGTAATACTAGTTTCAAGGTTTCCTATAGTAATATCATCATTTTGAAAATAATCTTTTACCATTTCCCAAGGATACTCTACTCCATTTTTATTTATCCGTGCCCTCATACTGCCATCCATCAACATATCTCCCACTACAGATATAGTTGTTTTCTCTTTAATCTCTACAACTTTCTTTTCTACTATACTTATTTGTGCTCTTGGCCTTTCCTCAATCTTAAGAGGAAGTATATTTGAAAACATAGTTAAAACGAAAAATAGATATAATCCCCTATTCATTCGATCCCCCCATTTATTCAGTTCACAATTAACAATTCAGAACCTTATAATCTTCTCAACATTAATTTGCTCCACAGTAAATAATACTAGAGTCCATAAGATTATACTCAGTATGAGCAAATATATGTCATTCTAAGTATGATCGAAGAGTCTTAATTTTTATCTTTTCATTGTTAATTGTTCTTTGTTAATCGTTAATTACTATTTGTTCTTCGCTAATTATTGAAGTGCAGTTTGGACATCTTGTTGCATCTATATGAATTTCTGTATAGCAGTATGGGCAAGCCTTTGTAGTAGGTACAGTTTCAATGACCTCTTCTTTTCTTTTTAATCTATTTAATTGTCTAATAAAAATAAATATAGAAAAAGAAATAATTAAAAACTCAAGAATAGTATTAATAAATATTCCATAGTTTATAGTCGGAACTCCTTGGGCTGCTGCCAATGATGGATAATAGTTCCCGTCTAAGCTTATAAATAAATCGGTGAAATTTACATTTTTAATTAACAATCCAATTACTGGCATTATCATATCATTAACTAAAGATGTAACTATTTTACCAAAGGCTCCGCCTATGATTACCCCAACAGCTAAATCTATTACATTACCTTTTACTGCAAATTCTTTAAACTCTTTTAACATATCTTCTCCTCCTTTTATAATATTTAAATATACCCTTAAATATTATAATAAAACTCTGATATTGTAAATCAGAGTTTTTATTATTAGATTATATTTATTATTACGTTATCTGTTTGTGAAAGTCCGTCTTTACATAGAACTCCTAATCCCTCTATAGTTTTCTCGATATTTGAACCTATTATACCAATATTTGGCTTAACTATTATATTTTCCAAGGCTAAATATGCAGCTAATACAGCTTCACCGGCTGAAGTTGACAGTTTAAAAGAACAAGTTTCTTTGGCTCCATCGCATATCATACCCGTTAAATTTGATAACATATTATTAGCAGCACCACTAATCTCCCGATCGTTTCCTCCTAGCATCCAAGTGATACCTACACTAGCGCCCACCCCTGCAGCTATGGCACATCCACACATAGCTGATAATTTTCCAGTATAAAGTTTTATATATTTATTTACTACATGAGCAAAAAATACAGCCTTTAATAGCTTTTCTTCTTCAATGTTATTATCCTCGCCTACTGCAACTATCGGTAATACTACTCCCAGACCTTGGTTTCCGCTTCCTGCACTTGTCATTATTGGGCAATTGCCACCACCCATTCTCATATCAGCAGATGCAGCCGTAAGAATTCTTGCTTTAGTAAATGCATCAATTTGCATTTTATTTTGTCCCTGTAATTTATTTAAGGCAGCACCTAACTTTAATCCCTTGTCTCCTTTTAACCCATCATAGGCAGCCTCTTTATTCATATTTATTCCGTCTTTAATAAATAGAATTTCTTCTATAGAAAAACTTTCTACAATCTTTCTTATTTCTTCAAATGTCATTTCCCTTAAAACCTCATATGAAAGGGTATCCTTTTCTTGAAAAACTCCTTTATATACTGTTCTTCCATCTACTTTTACTGTATCTATAAAATTATGACTATCTTTTAGTACTACTTCTATTTTTTGTGACTTAGATATAAAATGAATTTCTACATATACATCTGGACTTTTTTCTAGATATCCTACTGTGATTCTCCCTTCCTCTACTAATTTATGAGCTAAATCAATATAATGTCTATTAACATTTTTAAGTACCATTAATCCATCATCAGCATTTCCCGCAACTATTCCTAGGGCTGCCGCTAATTCTAGTCCCCATTCTTCTGTATTTGGTATTATTACAGATTTACCATTTTTAAATATGTTTTTACTTACTAAAACTGCTATCTTCTCTATATGTGAATCTATATATTTTTTACCAAAAGAAGCAGCATAGGCTACAGCAACTGGTTCTGTACATCCTATGGCTGGCACCGTCTCTCTTTTTACCATATTCAATAGATATCTTTTCTTCTCTTCATTTATCATAAAATTAGCACCTCTCTTTTAAAGCCCATTTAAAGTCAAATTTACGCTAAGTAAAAATAAAACTTTCCTATGGTTATAGAATAATTATTGCAAACTTTGTGCCAATCCTATGAAATAAATAGAAAACTCCTATAATTAGCTATAGGACCAGATTTCAGATTATTTCGTAGTTCATCCAATATATATTTTATTCGCATTGTTGCGAATAATCTTCAGATATATCAACCAATATAGTGAGATATTCTTGGTTTACATTAATTTGCAATAATGCAAATTTATTCGCATTATTGCAAATTGAATTTTGTTAGTTTTCTATATAAAGTTGAGAGATTAATATCTAGTATTTCAGCTATTAACTCCTTATCTTTAGTAGAATATCCATATTCTTCAAGATACCTTGCTAATATTTCTTTTTCATAACTATCAACCATATCCTTCAAAGCTCTTTTATGATTAAATTTTATGTCTTTTTCATTATTACAGAAATAGTCTTTTATATTAGCAGGTAAATCATCATATGAAATTTCCTTTTCCTGAACCACATTTACTAAGTATTCTATTGTATTTTCTAGTTCTCTAATATTACCAGGCCAAGGATATTTGTGGAAAGCATTCTTTATTTCTTGAGAATAATATTTCTTTTCTTTTTCTAATTTCATGCAATTTTTATTAAGTAAACTTTCACTTAGTAAATCAAGATCTTCCTGCCTCTCTCTTAATGGAGGTATATTTATAGGTATTACATTTAATCTATAATATAGATCGTCCCTAAATTCTCCACTTAGAACCATTCCTTCTAAGTTCCTATTGGTAGCTGCTATTAGCCTAAAGCTAATACTTATCAATTCCTTTCCTCCCACCCTAATAAATGCTTGTTCTTGCAATACTCTTAGCAGTTTAGGCTGGAGATGAATAGGTAAATCACCTATCTCATCTAAAAATAAAGTACCTCCGTTGGCTAATTCAAATTTACCCATTTTTCCTTCCCGTTTTGCTCCTGTAAATGCTCCTTCCTCATATCCAAATAATTCAGATTCTAAAAGATTATCTGGAATAGAAGCACAATTTATAGCTATGAAAGGAGCCTTATTTCTATCACTTTCATAATGAATAGCTCTAGCAAAGAGTTCTTTACCTGTACCACTTTCACCCTTTAATAACACAGAAGATTCACTAGGAGCAATATTCTTTGCTATTGATTTAACCTCCAACATTTTGGGACTATTTCCCAATATATCTTTAAATGTTACTTTTCTTTCCCCTTCTATCAGTCTATAAGCACTTCTTACCATATCAAAGGTCTTCTGAATTTCTAAAATGCTACTAACTTTCTTTCCTTCTACCATCACAGGAATATTTCTTATAATAAAACTCTTTTTCTTATTACCTATTTTAATCTTTTTCTCTATAGAAAAGTCTTGTTCTCCCTTTTCCTTTAAATATGGAAATATCTTATCTATACTACTATTTATTAACTTATTTTTATCTTTCATAAGATAGCTTTCAATACTGGAATTAACAAACTTTATCTTTCCGTCCTCATCAGTACATATAAGCCCTTTATCTAAGCTATCTATTATCATTCTTGTTTCTTCATGTTGAATAGTAATATTCTTTATAGTTTCATAATAATTAATATTTCCAACTATTAAATCTGATAGCCTACTTAAGAAAATTAAAAGATTTTCTTTTTGTTCTTGTATCTTCTTTTTTTGCTCATTCTTAAAGGCTATAAGTCCAATTACTCCTATTAACTTATTTTTATTTAATATAGGATATCCAAGGGTTGCCATTTCAGCACAACTCCCTTTTAGGCTACAATTAATACATTGCTTACTTATATTTGGTTTATTTATTACTTGAGGTTTTTTAGTTTCAGCAACAACTTCAAAGGAACAGCTATTAGGAATCCTACTGCCTATAGAATCTCTATATTTTCCAGTAGCTGCAACTCTATACATATTTTCATCTATTATTGTTACATCTACATTTAATACTGCTTCTATAGCTTCCGCAACTTCTTGTACAGAATTTTGTATCCTAAACAAACTCATTTTAACCACTCCTTTTCTACTATCTATAGTATAATGTATTTTTTGCTCTTTGTGAAAAAACAAATTCAATAAATTTTATTTTTATATGGTATAATATTTAATTAGGAAAATTAATGATAATTTATAAGGTTAGGAGGAGTAGAAAATGTCAGATAGAAAATCTTGGAAAGAGTATTTTATGGAGATTACTGAGTTAGTGGCAACTCGTTCTACTTGCGATAGAGCATTTGTGGGCTGTCTTCTAGTCAATGATGACAATAGAATAGTCTCTAGCGGCTACAATGGTTCAGTTTCTGGAAACCCTCACTGTGACGATGTAGGACACACTATGAGAGATGGTCATTGTATAGCAACTATTCATGCGGAAATAAATGCATTATTATATTGTGCTAAAGAGGGTATTTCTGTAAAGGGATGTACTGCTTATGTAACTCATTTTCCTTGTTTAAATTGTACAAAAGCATTGATACAATCTGGAATTAAGCACATTTACTATAAGAATGATTATAGAATAGATGAGTATGCTATAGAATTACTTAATAAAAATGGAATTGGATTTGAAAAAATAGAATAAGTATCATTTTGGTGCCAGGCACCAAATGATACTTATTGTTAAATAATTATAGCTTCTTTAGCTAGTTTATCTGCTTCTTCATTATATTCTATTCCTGAATGAGCCTTCACTTTTATAAATACTACATTTAATTTATCCTTTATAGAATCGTAGAATTCTTTATAGAACCTAGTCCCATCTTTGTTTGTCTTCCAGCTACCCTTAGCCCATTGTTCTATTCCTGTATAATCAAAATGAAGATATA
The DNA here is from genome assembly GCF_002266425.1 of Tissierella sp. P1. Lineage (GTDB taxonomy): Bacteria > Bacillota > Clostridia > Tissierellales > Tissierellaceae > Tissierella > Tissierella carlieri. The sequence goes on along the minus strand of NZ_NPMN01000030.1, from coordinate 40,577 downwards.
GAGTGTCTTTTCCCTTTTCTATAGCCAAATCCATAGCTACCATAGCTCCTTTTATTTCTCCAGATACATTTCGCATCTCAGCTAACTCCTCATTATCTTCTCGACCACTATATGTTTCCTTACCATCAAGGGTGATAAATACAACCCCATAACTATATGTTGAGTTTCTTATATCAAAGCTTCCATCTACATAGGCTATTGCTTCATTTTCTTTTAACTGACTTTCATCTAATAATTCAATTTCTTCATTTCCACCATCTATAAAGGATAATGCTTCTTCATATGTTGAAAACTTTTTATATTCTGCTCCTGAATATCCCTTTACTTGTTCTTCACATTTCCCCCAAGTTTCATATATACCAGGAGTCTTTCCTTTCCTTACTGCATAGTAAAACTTCCCCATTATTCCACCTCTATTTATATAATAAAACAATTATATCATAAAAAGGATGTCCATAATCCTTAAACATCTATTAGAATGTCCAAATTTATGAATAATTAGGCTTTTTTATTAACACAGTATTACAAAAAATGATATAATATAATAGATAATATATCTGGGGAGGGATTTACTAATGGATATTAACTTAATTGGAGTACCATTAAAGTATGGTTGTGACAGAGATGGTGCTCAATTGGGACCTGCTACACTTAGGGAAAATGGAATTATAGATATTATTAAAAAGAATGGACACGATGTCCATGATATGGGTGATATATATATTCCTTATGTAGTATCTGAGGATAAATATAAGGATCATCCAAAAATGAAATACCTAAATACTGTGGCTGAAATTAATAGTAATCTAGCTAATAATGTATACTGTTCTCTTAAGGGACAAAGTTTTCCATTTATTATAGGAGGCGATCATGCTTTAGGTGCAGGTAGTATTGCTGGCGCAAGTAAATTCTTTGAAAATATGGCTGTAATATGGATAGATGCCCACGGGGATATAAATACCTATGAAACCTCACCTTCAGGCAATATACATGGTATGCCATTAGCTGCTTCTATGAATGTAGGACATCCTGCCCTTACAAATATTTATTATGACGGAATCAAGGTAAGTCCTCAAAATGTCTATATTCTTGGCGGCAGAGATATTGATTCAGGTGAATTTGCTCTAGCTGATGAATTAAACCTCAATATGTATACTATGGATATAGTACGTGAAAGAGGTCTAGACAATGTATTAAAAGAAATAGTTGAAAAAATTAAAGCTTCCAATGTAGATGGAGTTCATATAAGCTTTGATATAGATGTTCTTGATTCATCCCTTGTACCTGGTACTGGAACTCCTGTAACTGGTGGATTTTCCATAGAGGAAGGCAAAGAAATATTCACCACTTTACTAGGTGAAAAATTCATTACTTCCATGGATTTTGTAGAATTAAATCCAAAAATTGATAATGAAGATAAGAGAACTACTAAAAACTGTATAGAAATGTTAGAACATATATTTAGTACAATGCACAATTAACAGTTAACAATGAAAATATTAGAATAAAAAAGTTTATAGACCCATTTTCTAATCTTTAGCATTTCAATCGTTATTTGTTCTTTGATAATCGTTAATTGCAAGCAAGGGAGATTTTTTATGGAAAACAAAACTTTTTTAATTTCACGATACCTGACTGCCTTTATAATAATATTAGGAATAACATTTACTGAGATTGATAAGTTAAACTTCTTTGCTATTATATTGATCTTACTTTTCATTATAAATACTCAGTTACGTTATTTTTTATTCAGGGACATATCTGTCCCTGTTTTTATATCTATAATATTTGATTTTATATTTGGATATATTTTATATAAAAATTATAATGGTCTACTTTTGCCCTATTTTATCATAGGAATAATAGATAGTTTCTTTCTTATAGAGAATTTTAGCAAATATATTCTTGGTTCTTTAGGACTTTTGATTTTCTTATATGCAGGAAATGAGCTTCCACTGTATGAATTATTATCCTATATAACTGCAATCATAACCTTGGGATTGATTTCTTCCATTATAAAAAAAGAACAAAATCGAACATTAAAAGCAGAGGAATTATATCATAGGCTTAGAAAATCAGAAGATGAATTGATTAAAACCAATCACGAATTAGAAGCTTATGCAGATTCAATTAAAGAGTTATCTATTCTTAAAGAACGAAACAGAATATCTAGAGAAATACATGATAGTGTAGGTCATAGCCTATCTACCATTATAATTCAGTTAGGAGCCATTGAAAAAATTGCTAATGATAATGGGGAAGCTGCTTCCCTGATGGCATCAAACCTACGTGACTTTACGAAGAACGGTCTTGAAGAAATCAGAAAGGCTCTAAGAGAGCTTAAGCCTAAGGAATTTAAAGAATATGAGACATTATTAGCCATTGAAGGATTAATTAAAGATTTTAGCAAATTAACTGGAATTGATGTAAAGCTTGGATTTTCTAAAAACAAATGGCAGCTTGATGAAGAAACATCTTTAGTTTTATATAGAGTCGTTCAAGAATTTCTATCTAATTCTGCTAGACATGGGAAAGCTACTAAAATTAGTATATTTATGCATTTTAGTATCAGTGATTTGATTGTCACTATGCAAGATAATGGAATTGGAACAAATGAAATAACCCCCGGACTAGGACTAACTAGTATATCTGAGAGGGTGGGTGAACTTGGAGGAAATCTAAGTTATGAAAGCAAAGAAGGTAAGGGATTTTTACTTAGAGTAGTGCTTAAATCAATGTACTAGGTGAACAAACCCTAAAGGACTACCGAATTATACTGCGGGCAAATATCAGTAGCTAAGCGATGTACACAAAATTGAAAACCATAATTTTGGTCCCCTGCTTAAATGCACAATTATGAAAGTCATAATATGGAATCAAAAGACTACAAAAACCTGCCCTAGCAATTGTGAATTAAAAAAATTGTGAATTGTGAACTGTACATTGTGAATTGAAGGATTGGTGGTGTATTATGGATAAGATTAGGATTGCGATTATTGATGATGAAAAATTAATACGAGAGGGACTAAAAATTATTCTTTCAAGCTACAGTGATATAGATGTTATTGCAATGGGTGAAAGCGGGTATGATGCATTAGAGCTATGTACACTAAATGAAATTGATTTAGTTCTAATGGATATCAGAATGCCTATGTGTGACGGTGTACTAGGTACACAACTAATCAAGGACAAATTCCCAAATACTAAAGTCCTTATACTTACTACCTTTAAGGATATTGAATATATACAGGAAGCTCTTAAAAAAGGTGCCTCTGGCTATCTTCTAAAGGATAGCTCCTATGACCTTATTTATGAAGGCATCAAGGCTGCCGCCATGGGTAATATCGTCATTCATCCTGACGTTGCGACTAATATCTTGAACCTTACTCCCATGGAAACTGATTTAAATGAAATTTGTGAAAGATATGATTTAAACCATAAAGAACTTGATATTATAAAATATATCGCTGACGGTCTATCAAATAAAGAAATTGGAGAAAAGCTTTTCCTTTCTGAAGGAACTATAAAAAATAATGTAAGTACAATTTTATCAAAGCTTGAACTTCGTGATCGTACCCAAATAGTAGTCTTTGCATTCAAGAATAATCTTACTAAGTAGTGACTAAAGTCACTACTTTTTCATTACCTAGGGCAGTGTAAATTATTGATTGATTTTAATATAATAAAAATAGATACAGTGAATAGCTTTTGGTAAGGCTTTTAGGTCTTTTGATCTTTTAGTATTTTCAACTATTAATTATTCACTATTAGTTATTCACTAGATAAACAAACTCTAAAGGACTACTGAACAGTACCCTGCGGGGCAAATATTAGTAGCTAAGCGATGTACACAAAATTGAAAATCACAATTTTGGTACCCTGCTTATATTAGTTATTCGTTATTACTAACTCAAGGGGGGAATAAAGTAATGAATATCATAGAAGTAAAAAATATCAGTAAAAAGTTTGATGATAAACTTGTATTAGATAATATTTCTTTCTCTGTGGAAACGGGAGACATCTTTGGTCTAATTGGCCCAAATGGTGCTGGAAAATCTACACTAATCAATATAATGACTGGTCTATTGGATGCTAATAAAGGTAGTATCACTATTGGTGGCTTTGATATAAAAAAAGAATCCATCAAAGCAAAAGAATTTTTAGGACTTGTCCCGCAGGAATTGGCTTTAATGGAAACAGTGTCAGCTTATGATAATCTTGAATTTTTCGGTAGTCTTTATGGACTTAAGGGAAAACTTTTGAAGGAAAGAATCAATTATGCTCTAGATATCACAGGATTAACTGAGAAAAGAAAAGATAAAGTAAAGAAATTCTCGGGTGGTATGAAAAGAAGGTTAAACCTTGCCGCAGCTATAATGCACGAACCAAAGATACTAATCCTCGATGAACCCACAGTAGGCATTGATCCTCAATCAAGAAACCATATCTTTGAATTTATTAAAGGAATTAATAAAGAAAAAAATACTACTATCCTCTATACTTCTCACTATATGGAAGAGGTAGAATATCTTTGTAACAACATCTTTATAATAGATGAAGGTAAAGAAATTGCCTATGGTTCTAAAAAGACAGTTAAGTCTATGATTAGCAATAATAACAAAGTCAATTTAAGAATTGACAACATTAATAAAGACTTGATCAATAATATTAAACTAATCAGTGGTGTAGTAGACTGTGAAAACTCCCATGATGAAATCAATCTACTAGTTGAAGGAAATAGTTTCAAGCTTGAGCCATTACTAAAAGTGCTTGAGAGCAATAAGTCTGCAATAAAAAGTATAAATGTTGATGAACCTAATTTAGAGGAAGTCTTCTTGGCCTTAACCGGAAAAAAACTAAGGGATTAGAGGTGATATGATGAAACTATTAGCTTATTTAAAGTTATCCCTAAAAGGATTAATAAAGGAATTTCCAGCCTTTTTATTATCCTATGCCGTTTATCCAATAGTACTTTCATTGGTAATGGGCTATGTACAAAAAGATATGTTCACTCCAGTAGTAAATGACCCTATCTTTTCTATCATAATAGTAGATGAGGATAATACTAAAGAATCTCAAAACTTGGTATCATTTTTAAATAGTGAAGACATTTCTAAAATATTAACTATAAAATCAAATGATAGCGAAAAATTCGACTACACCCTTAGGATTCTAAAAGGTTATGAGGATAGTCTTCTTGGTAATAACTCTTCTTCAATAAAGGTGGAAGCAGAGGAAAACTCATCCACTACCATGGGCAATGTATTAGTTAATATAGTGGATAAATATAATAAGGAAATAAGCCAAGATTTAATTATCCGAAATAACATAGAGAATAACTCATTATCAAAAGAAGAAAAGAGCAAACTAGTCGAAGAAATCAATGCAATATTAACTAATATATATTCAACGGATTCTATTAAGACTAATATTCATGATGTACGAAAAAGCTTAAATTCCTATGAATATTTTTCTATATCCTTTCTAAACTATGCTTTTATTGTATTCGTTATGGCAGTTATTGCTTCTGATGCATTAGAAAAGGAAAATGGACTTTATAATAGAATTATGTCTACTTCCATAACAAAATTTCAATATTTTAATTATGGTGTTATGTCAAACTATTTAATGATGGTAGTTGTTAATTTAATCTATGTAGGTGCATATAAGATAAGCAGATTATCTTTTAAAGGCTCTTTACCTATTCTACTATTAATCGTCTTAGTACAAAGCTTTATGATAACAGTAATAGGCACTCTAATATCTACCATATTCAAGAAAAAATATGGTTTGCCCTTAGTACAGGTATTCTTAATTTTCCAATTAATACTTGGCGGAATGATAGGTCCTTTAGATAAATTGGGTAGTAATGCGATATTTACATTTTTCGCTAAATATAAACCAGATATTTTAATTAGCAATACCTATAGAAACTATATAATCCATAATAATCTATCATCTATATCTAATTATCTATTGATTATGGTAGGTATATCTATGGTATTGTATTTAATCAATATCTTAGCTATCCAGATGAAATGGGGTGTAAGTAAATGAATCTAATTCAGTTAATTATTGTAAATATTAAAAGAATGTTAAAGGATCCTTTAAAGGTTGGGCTTATGCTTATAATGCCTATTGCCGTTATTTTATTTGTTAATTTTCTTGAAGGTGGAGATAGTCATCAATCTAGTAAATTATCAAATGTTACTGTAGCTTATAATATTGAAGATGAAGGTGATCTATGGGAAACAATATATAGTTCTCCTTCTAAATCACAATGGATTTTCCAAAATGAAAAGGATAAAGCCTTAGAGTTACTAGAAAGCAATGAGGTAGCAGCAGTTTATAATATTCCATCAGATTTTACTGAAAAAATCAATAACTATGAAAAACCAATTATAGAATCCTATAAAAGAGAAGAAGGAAATATAACCATTCCATTAGAAATGGATATTAATAATAAAATAAATGAATTTATCAAGGAAAGGTTACTCATAGATAAGGGTATTATTTCGAACAAAGAGGATTTATATATACTTAAAACCGAGACCCTATTTGAAAGAAATCAGAAAATAGTAACGGGAGATTTGCATACGGCCACTATGCTACTAATATATTTTATCATACTTGGTGCCTCTCCTATCGTTACAGAATTAATGGAATTTAAGAAAAAAAATATTATATCAAGATCTATTGCAACACCTAACAAAAGCAGTGTAATTTTAGGAAGCATAGCCCTCTCCCTATTATTCTTTCAAGTTGCGGCAAATATTTTAGTTGTATTATTAGGTGCAAAAGTAACCGGATATAATATAGTTAATCTTCCTATTATTTTCATAAATTTCATATTAGCTAGCTTATTTTCCATTACTTTATCTTTAGCCATGACTAGGATATTTAATAACGAAGGTTCAGCTTCTATGGTGACAGCTTTAGTTGCTATATTAACTTTATTTCTATCTATGTTTGCTCAGGATGGAATATATCAAAATGTCCCTGAATTTATAAAAAACCTAGGTAAGTTCACTCCACAATACTGGATGTTTGATAGTCTAGAAAAATCAGTAATATTTCCTAATGTATTCATAGTACTTCTAATAGTTTTAGCACTATTTACAGCTGGTAGTTATAGACTAAAAGATTTTGTAAGAAAGTAAAAGATATGGAGCATATCATTGTGTGATATGCTCCATATCTTTCTATTCTTCCTCTCTAATACTTTCTAAAACTGAAGTCATTTCTTCATATGTCATAGCTCTTGGTACTCCTCCTAATAGAACACCTTCTTCATCTACAAAATAGGATGTAGGAAAACCACTTACTAAATAGGTCCTAGCTATTTCTCCATCTTCATCTAAAACTACTTCAAAATCATATTTACCATTATCAATATATTCTTTAACTACATCTTGCTTTTCCATTACATCTACTGCTAATACAACTAAATCATCATTTTCATCATCTAGCTTTTGAAGATCTGGCATTTCCTTATCACACCAAGTACACCAAGTAGCCCAAAAATTTATTAAAACTATTTTTCCTCTATAATCTGATAAAGAAACCTCTTCTCCATCTAAATTTTTGAGAGTAAAATCTGGAGACTCCTTACCAACTGCTATATCAAATTCTTCTGCTACTTCTCCAGCTGTTTCTGTGTTTTCCTCAGTCACTATATCCTCTGGAGATTGTTCTTCTATATTTTCATTAGATTTCTCTGGTGAAGACTTGCTGCAACCTGCACCTACAATTGCTAATACTAGAATCATTAATAAAATTTTCTTCATAGTTCCTCTCCTTTTACAATAAAAATCTACTTATACTCATCATCTTATTAAAGAATACAAGCAATCCAAAGACCACCATAATAAAACCACTGATTATAGGCATATATTTCAAAAACTTATCTGCTTTATTCATAAATCTAGTAAATGTATTTATAAATAGAGCTGTTAATATAAATGGTAATGCCATACCAATGGAATATATCAGCAATAGATAAACTCCCTTTGAAACAGTAGCTGTTCCACCTGCATACATAAGTATAGATCCTAATACAGGTCCAAAGCAAGGTGTCCAGCCAGCTGCAAATGCCATTCCCATTAGAACTGAACTAAACCAGTTGGTAATCTTTTTAGGCGCTTTAGTTCTTCTTTCAAAATTTAGGAATTTAAGCTTCAAAATCCCCATCATATTTAAACCAAATAAAATTATGATTCCACCGCTAATCTTTGAAAAGACTTCTTTATTTCTTATAAATAGCTTACCCAAAAAACTAGCAGAAGTACCCATTATCATAAAGATAATTGTAAATCCTATTACAAATCCAATAGTTCTTGTTAAAGCAAATAGTCTCTTTTTTTCAAGTTCATCTTCCACATTAACACCAGTAATATACATTATATAAGCTGGTATCAATGGAAGTATACATGGTGAAAAAAAAGATAAAAATCCAGCTCCAAAAGCTATTGGTATTGAAACATTCCCTAAATCCATAAAACCCTCTCCTAATATTTAATATCTATTTTAATATATTCATTTAGCATTTTCCTAATACTTTTACCCAGTTTTCTTTTTCAAAAACAGCCTAACCGTATACCCCCATACCCTATTATGCACTATTTTTCGTTTGAAATCAATAACTAATTATAGTATGATTTATTTATTGAATTAACTTAAGGAGGCATATAAATGAATAAGGAGAGTATTATTTCTAAGTTTTTAGACTATGTAAGGATATCAAGCCCTAGTTACAGAGAAGGACATTTTGCTGAAATATTAAAAAAAGATATGAAAAAAATAGGCTTGGAAGTTGTGGTTGATGATGCTGGAAATAAGGCAGGTTCTGATACTGGCAATATTATAGGGTATTTAAGCGGAAATGAAGATATAGAACCTATTATGTTTTGTGCCCATATGGATACTGTGACTCCATGTGAAAATATTGAACCTATTATTGAAAATGGAATAATAAAATCTAAAGGAAATACTATTCTTTCTGCAGACGATAAAGCAGGAATAATCGCTATATTGGAAGGCATTAAGCATATAAAAGAAAATAATATACCACATGGAGATATAGAAGTTGTCTTTACAATTTGCGAAGAAGTTGGGCTATATGGCTCTAAATATTTAGATTACTCTAAAATAAAATCTAAAATAGCATTTGTCCTAGATGCTAGTGGAGATATTGGAGGAGTTAATGTACAAGGCCCTGCCCAAGCACAAATTCATGCTAAGTTCCATGGTAAAGCTGCTCATGCAGGTTTAAATCCAGAAAAGGGCATAAACGCCATACAAGTTGCATCACGAGCAATCGACAGAATGTCTTTACTTAGAATAGATGAAGAAACTACAGCAAATATAGGTATTATCAAAGGAGGTTCAGCCACAAATATTGTAGCTGATTATGCTGAGGTAGAATTTGAAGCTCGTAGTTTAAACGAAGAAAAGTTAAACAAACAGGTTAATCATATGGTAGAAGCCATGGAGCAAGCTGCCAAAGACTTTAACTCAAAGGTGAATATTAAAGTTGATAACTCCTATCCTACATTTGAATTAGATAATAATGAACCTATATTAAAAATAATAGAAAATGCAATGAAAAAAGTAAATATTCCTTATATGCCAAAACCTACAGGTGGTGGATCTGATACAAATATTTTCAATGGAAACGGACTTAAGGCAGCTACCCTCGGAATCGGTATGTTTGGCGCCCATAGTGTAGATGAATATATAGCTGAAGATGATATTGTTAAAACAGCAGAGTTAGTTGCAGCAATAATTGAAAATGTATATATTCAAAAGCATAATAATTGATTATATACAATAAGAATAAATAGAGGTGAAAGAGATGGATTTAAAAGAAATAAGGAATATAGCAAGAGAGAAGTTAAAGGGATACTGTAGAGTATGCCCCATATGTAATGGTATAGCTTGTGCAGGGGAAGTTCCCGGTATGGGTGGCCATTTAACGGGTTCCTCTTTCAAATCTAATGTTGAAGATTTAACTAAAGTAAAAATAAGGCTAAAAACTATCCATAATGCAAAAAATCCCGATTTAAAATTTAATTTTTTCGGTACACAACTAGAAATACCAATAATTAGTGCTCCAATTACTGGTACAGCTTTTAATATGGGTAGTGCATTAACGGAAGAAGAATATATAAGCAGTGTAGTAAATGGTAGTATAGATGCTGGTACTATTGCTATGATTGGCGACTCGGCTAATCCTGCTTTTTATGAAATTGGATTAGAAATTCTGAAAAAAGTAAATGGTAAAGGTGTCGGTATCCTCAAACCTAAAAAAAATAATCTTGTTATAGACTCTGTGAAGAAAGCTGAAAATATAAATGCCATTGCTGCCGGAATGGATATTGATGGTGCAGGATTAATTACAATGGCCTTACAAGGCGCTCCTGTTAGCCCAAAACCTGTAGATGAACTAAGGGAAATTACTTCTTCTACTAACCTCCCTTTCATTTTAAAAGGTATAATGACAAAGGAAGAGGCAATTCTAGCAGTGGAAGCTGGAGCTAAGGCTATAGTCGTATCAAATCATGGTGGAAGAGTACTAGACCATACAGAATCTACTGCAAAAGCACTTCCTGAAATAGCTGAAGCTGTTAAAGGAAAAATAATGATTCTCGTTGATGGTGGAATTCGTTCAGGAATAGACGTCTTCAAAATGATTGCTCTGGGAGCAGATGCAGTTCTAATAGGAAGACCAGTAATCTTTGGTGCCTATGGAGGTAGTAGTAAAGGAGTTTCATTAATAATTGAAAATATGAAGAATCAGCTTGTTCAAACTATGATATTAACTGGTGCTAAGGATTTAGCATCTATAAACAAATCTATGATTTCTATAGAATGGTAATCAAAAATAAGCTCCGATTGGAGCTTATTTTTGAATCCTATTTTTTACCAACGAACCTGCTGAATAAATCTAAAAACCTTTGAATAAATGTTTTATTATTTTCATCATTGGTTTCTATTTTTGCTTTTTCATGATCCATCTTAATAGATGGTGTTTGCATGATAAATTGACAACTTGAATTTTCCTTATTTTTTTCATCTATAAATGAAGTATATGATTTGTCATCTTTAGCCTCATCCATAGTAAAGTTCTCCAAACCCTCTACAATTTTTTTAAATCCACTGTCATTTAATTCTTTTAAACCATCTGCCAATTCCTCTTGCCCTTCTACCATCTCAGTAATATCTTCTGAAATTTTCTTCGTATTTACATTTATTTCATTTCCACCATTAATGGCTGCATCAAATCCTTGATTTAAAGATGTAAGCCCTTCTATTAACTGATTATGACTTAAATACATATTATTAATCTCTTGAGGTAATTCCTCTATTCCATCCTTTAGCTGATTAAATCCTAAAGCTAATTTATTTAATCCTTTATTATATTCATTATACCCATAAAGTAATTTCTCTGAGTTTTCACCAATTGTATCCATACCTCTTTTAGATTGATTTAGACCTTGGCTAAGTTCATCTATAGCCTTAGATTCATTAATAACTCCTTCTGCAAGAGCTTTTACTCTAGGGTCATCACTAGAAATTAGACTTTGGGCTAATTGAACTAAATTGCTATGACCATTATTTATTTCTCCTAAACCCCTATTAAGATTTTCTAAGGCCCCATTGATCTCTTTTATTCCATCATTTAACCCTGAAATGCCAGTTTCTATATTTCCACTTTCTAAATTTAATTTATTTATTCCACCGTTAACTTCCTCTACTCCTTTTACTACCCCAGAAATATTTTCATTTAATGTACCTAATCCTAGATTAAATTGAGAAAATCCATTAACAAGAGTTTTTAAATTATTACCTATCTCTTTTAACCCATTGTAAAATTTTGATATTCCTCCGCTTAAAGACACAAGTCCGTCTTTTAACGCTTTCATGCCTTTACTTAGTTTTGTAGAACCATCCTCCAATTCTTTTGTTCCGTTATGCATCACTTTAATTCCATCTGCAAATTCATCAAATTCTCCTGAAAGAGATATTTTGGCACTTGTGGAGGAGATTAATATTGGATTTAGCTCTATATTTTTACCTTCCGCCTTAATTGTAAAACTTTCATCTCCTAGGGGAAGATGTGTAAATACCACATTCATAGTTTTTCCTACTACAGAAGTAACTCCTTTTTGAGCTTCAATCCTTGTAAAAATGTCTAAATCCAAAGGTACTTGAATTTGGGTAGTTAGACTCTTACTATTTTTAACATTTATCTTGATTTCTAAATCTCCCGACTTACCTGCTAAATCCTTCCCCTCTATCCTTGCTCCATCTATAAAATATTGAATTTCCAATTCCAGAGGAATTTTCTTTTCAAGTTTTCCCTCATAATATATATCTTTCTCACTTAATACCTTTGTATCCCATTTTATTGTTCCATTATCTATTATAGGATTTACACCTTCTGTTAGGACTCTTACATCCTCTAAATTTCCATAGTCCATATAATATTCATCTTTACTTTCTCCTGAAATATGAGTTACTGTATTAATATTTCTAGTGTTACCATCGTGATCTAAATTTACATATACTGTTTCATGTCTGACAACTTCTGTAATACCAGTAATTGAAAATGAAAATATAATTGTAAAAATTAAAATAAAGCTAATAACTTTTTTCACTTTTTTCCCCTCCATCAATTATTTATTTCTCTAGATAATCTTGAAGTAGTCTTTTTGATTAAACTATTAAATATAATTAGCAATGAAGGTAAAACTACAAGCACTAATATAAAGCTTATAATAGCTCCCCTTCCTATGAGTAATGTCAATTCTGCAGTATTTTTCATACTAGTGATTAGATAAACACTTAATGTTCCAGTAAATAATATTAGTGCTGATGTAAGTATTGGTCTTCCTGTATCCTTTATTGTCTTTATGGCAGCTTCTTTTTTATTCAACTGTTCAATATTTTCCAAGTATCTTGCAGTATAAAGAATTGCATAGTCAACTGTAGCTCCTAATTGTATGGCCCCTATTATAATAAAACTAATAAAGTTTAAGCTTATACCTTGCATGTAAGGTATCGCCAGATTTATCCAAATCCCTAATTGAATAACAGATACCAATATAATAGGTATGATTAAGGATTTAAAAGCCAAAAGTATTATAACTCCTATTACTATAGTAGATATAATGGTTATATTTCTAAAATCCTGAGATGTAATCCTTTCTAGATCTGCATAAATCGTTGATTCACCTGTAAGATACCATTCATCATATTCATTAGATAGAATACTTTTAATATTATCTAATGTCTCCTTTGTAGATGCTCCTTCCATTGGAAGATTTAAATTTATATTTATTAAGGAATAATTTTCACCTTGAAAGTTTTCAGTAATATCTAGAGGTAAAAATTCCTCAGGTATTTCTATATCTACCATCCCATATAAACCTTTTATATCAACTACTCCGTTAACTTTCTCAAGTTTTCTTATCAACTCAGATTCTTTTAATTTATCTCCTTTGGGAATCATTAATGCTAATTGATTTTTATTTAAAAACAATTTGTCTATTTCTGTATTTGCAACATTTGATTTAAATGTCTTAGGAATCACTTTTTCATTAGCATAATAATATTTTATCTGTGATTGAGCCAGTGATGAGGGTATTGCTATTAAGATAGCTAATATTAAAAACACATAATGATATTTAACTATAATATGTGAGGATTTTGCAAATCTAGGTAGATATATCTTATGTTGATATTTTTCAATCCATTTATCAGATAGTAACACTAATATTGGTAACAAAGTAATAACTGAAATTAAACTAAATAATACTCCCTTAGCTAAAACTAAACCTATATCCTTTCCTATACCATATTTCATGACAATTAGTGCTAAAAAACCACCTACAGTTGTTAATGAAGAGGAAAGTACAGAAGTAAATGTTTTCCCAATGGCAGCTACCATAGCCCTATCATTATTTTCATGGTATTTCTTTTCTTCTATATATCTATGGATTAGGAATATAGAGTAATCCATGGAAACTGCCAATTGAATAATACTTGCTATAGAATCTGTATTAAAAGATACATTTGAAAACATTATGTTAGTTCCTTTGTTTAATATAATTGCCACGCCTATGGCTATAAAAAATAGTATTGGTTCAATAAAAGACTCCATAGATAAAAACAAGACTATGAAAATTATTACAAATGCGATTACAGAGTAGTATAAAATCTCTTTAGATGTGATTTTTTGCAGATCATAGGAAATTGATGCAGGGCCACCTATTATTCCAAAGTCATCTATATAAAGATGTATCTTTTCAACAGCATCTACAGTTTCCTTAGAGTCATTAGAGTTGGAAAACTGCACTTGCATTAGATTAGCATTTCCATTCAAAAATTCTTTTTTAATACTTTCATCCATAAATTCTTCTGGTTTTAAAATATCTTCTGCTGACCCTAACCAGATTATATTTTCTATCCCTTGGATAGATTTAAGATCCTTCGCTATTTTATCTAAATCCTGAAAGGTTTTATCCTTTATCAATATATAACCTATACCTGAAATTCCAAATTCTTTTTCTAGTAGATCTTTACCTTTTATAGAATTTATTTCTTTTGGTAAATATGTGCTTAAATCATAATTAATATCTACAAATTGGCTAGTAATAATAGATAATATAATCATTAGTATATAGGTAAGAATTATAGCTTTCTTATGACTTACTATAAAATTTCCAAAACTCTCCACACAAATCCCCCCATAAAAAAATATATTTAAGCAGTTGTTTTAAACAACCGTTTAAATATATTTTAATACTCACATACTAAAAAATCAATATCTATTTATCTAAAATAGATGTTACTAGATTTTTAATATATTTCATCCTTTCTTCCTCTAAACTAAAATCTATGAAGATCCCCTTCATTCCTGATATCATTGGTAATACTTGAAATATAATAGGTCCCAATACACCTGAGAATAATTGAATATATTTATAATTAAGAGTATCCATATCTTCTATTCCTGTAATCTTAGATATAATATCTTGTATCTTATCTTTTAATTCCACATCTCTAAAAAATTTGTTTATTATTTCAGGGTTATATTCTTTATCCTGTAAGATTAAACTGGATACCACAGTTATAAGTGCAGGCCATTTAAACATAAATTCCATTAAGTGATTTGCCCAAATAATCAGCTTATCTTCCAAAGTTGTGCTAGGATCATTTATGATTTCATTTTGTATATCATATAACATACTAGAATAGTGCTTCTCTACTGCTTTCATCAAATTATCTTTACTTTTAAAATGATAGTTAATAGCAGCTACATTTACTCCAGCTAAATTTGCTATCTCTCTTGTAGTCATATCTCCCTTGACTGGAAATAATTCTATTGCAGCTAAAAGTATCTTTTCTTCTGTATTCAAATCATTTTCTCTCATTAGATCACTCCTAAAATATCATACAATTTCACATCTCTATTTATAATATATCAGATACCTTAGTTATATCCTATATGCAAAATTGTATAGATTCTTTCTTATGTAATTCTACTTAATAAGTTAAACAAATATAAATAATTTGTCAATACATCTGTGCATTTTCAATGGTAGGTGAAAATCTAAAAAAAGAGATTCTTGATAACTCTCAATCAAAAATCTCTTTCATCTATCAATCTTTCCTAGAGTGAGCTATTCTACTAGCCGTTGCAGCTGCAATGGCAGCAACTAAATCATCTAAGAATGTATGAACTGCTATACCCTTCATTCCATCTATTTTCTTTATAATACCGATTTTCTCCTTATCTAAATATCCATAGTTCGTTAATCCTATAGTACCATAAACATTTACTATGGATAATGGAATAATCTCATCTATACCATATAATCCTTCATCCGACTCAACTATAGTTTGTAATGGTTCTGGTAATAGTTTCTTTTCTGCAATTTCATCTAAGGCTATTCCCGTTAAAATGGCATGGATTATTTCTCTTTTTGTAAGGACAGCCTTAATATTTTCTATACAAACCTCTAGTGTAAGATCAGGATAATACTTTCCCTGAAGGAATAAAACTAACTCTCCTATATCTTCTAAGGTTACCCCCCTTCTTTCAAGCATTTCTATAGTCATTTCGTGTAGCTCTTCCATATTATATTTTCCCATCTATATCCCTTCTTTCTTTTATTCTATTTCCTAATTTAATTATGATTTAATCCTCCACTGGATATTCATCTACTAATTCTCCTAAAGCAAAAAATCTTTTCCCCGTCTTTGACGAATAATAACAGGTCATAAGGGATATAATTGGTCTCCCTTGTTCCTCGGATCTTTTATTATCCAACATCTCCATAGCAGTATCTGGTACTACAACGGTATTATATATCTTATATTCATAAATAGTTTTTTTATCCGTTATATACACAGTAGTTCCAACTTCTATATCCATTAAAGAACCAAATAATAAATCCTTTTGTTTCATTCTATGACCTGCAAGGGGATAATTTCCTTCACCCATTTTCTGCTCAGGAACCATAGTAGTAGCCCCTGCTAATAGATTGGCATTGGTTACACCCTTTAATACTGGTAAGTTTATATCTAATTCTGGGATAATTAACTGACCTATCATAGATTTATTGTCAAAGTTAATTGACCCAATAATTGTAGATGTAATTCCAACATCTTCTATAGCTTCATAGTCAAATTCTGCATCAGTCTCTATATTCTCAGTTATTTCCTCATGGGTAATAGTATTTACTATTTCAGATTTCTTTTTAATATTATGCTTAATTATTTGATTTTTAATAGTAGGAGTTAAGATCAAAGCAATTCCTATTATTATCAATACTATAGATATAAACTTCTTCATTCCTAACCCTCCAAGAATAATACAAGAAATAAAAGAATTGTTATTAATTTTACTGCTTCTTTATATAGTTAATTTAAAAAAAGTAATGATAAACATTATATTATGAATTGGCTAATATATACCCAAAAACTAGTCAAATATTTAGTAATTTTCATCTATAGTAACAAAAGATAAAACTCGAACAGAATAAACTATTCAAGTTTTATATCTATAGAAAATATCTAAACATTAAACCTAAATTCAATTATATCTCCATCATCAACAATATATTCCTTTCCTTCCAAGGTAACTAGACCCTTTTCTTTGGCCTTTACCATAGAACCATACTCTTTCAAGTCAACAAATTTACATACCTCTGCTCTTATAAATCCCTTTTCTATATCTGAATGTATCTTTCCAGCTGCTTCCTTTGCTTTAGTATCCTTTCTAATGGTCCAAGCCCTTACTTCATCTTTCCCTGCCGTAAGAAAAGAAATAAGTCCAAGATAATCATAGGCAGTTTTAGCTAATACATCTATACCTGATTCTATAATGCCTAAATCTTCTATAAACATTTCTCTATCTTCTAGATCTAGTTCTGATATCTCTAATTCTGTTTTGATGGAAAGTTCAATTAAAGGGGTATTTACAGATTTAGCAAAATCTATTAAACTCTTTCTCCCAGAATAATCCTTTTCCATTAATTGATTTTCATCTATATTGGCTACTAATATCATAGGTTTTTCTGATAGAAATGAAAATGTCTTTAAGATGTCCTTTTCTTCATCTGAGAGATCTATATTGTGTAGTAGTAGACCATTCTCTAATCCTTCTCTACATTTTTTAAGTACTTCTAGTTCTGCTAAATTCTCCTTAGTCACCTTCTTAGATGTTTCTATACGTTCAATTCGATTCTCTATAATGCCTAAATCAGCAAATAACAACTCAAGATTTATCGTCTCTATATCTCTCATAGGATCTATACTACCTTCAGCATGGATTACATTATCATTATCAAATACTCTCAGTACATGAACTAAAAGATCTGCTTTTCTAATATTATCTAGAAATTGATTGCCTACACCTTGACCTGTACTTGATCCCTTTACTAGACCTGGTACATCAATTACCTCTATTGTTGCATAGGTTGTTTTTCTAGATTGGTACATATTAGATAAGAAATCAATCCTCTCATCAGGTATCTTTGCGATACCTAAATGAGCCTCAACTTTCCCTTGAGAAAAACCTGTTATTTCAATGCCTGAACCTGTTAAAAGATTAAATAAACTAGTTTTACCTACTGTTGGTAATCCAATTAAACCTATTTTCATATTAGTACAGGATTTTATCCTGCCTTTCAACTCCTTTCTTATAATTATATTAATTAACTAGCCTTAGCAGAGGATAGTCCAAATAAGCTACCTATAATGCCCAGAATGTAACTCAATGACATGGTTAAAATAGTCAAGGAAGTTACTATTGCATCCTTAGGTGGCAATGGAATAAATGGAAGAGATCCTCCCATCTGGCTATATCCATAGTGTATTATCAAGGCTCCTAGACTTGAAGCTAATATACCTCCACCTACAGTCAAAAATAATCCTTCCAATAAAAATGGAAAACCTATAAAACTATCTGGAGCTCCTAATAATTTCAATGTATTAATTTGTTCTCTATTGTTATATATACCTGTCTGATTATATGCGATACTACTACTAAAGTGGATATTCCTACGGCAGTTATAACTAATACTCCTAAAACTGTAAGTATTGTAATAATTTTTTGTAGACGATCTATTACCTCTTTGTTATCTCTGATATGCTGTATCCCATCTAATAAGTCTAATCTCTCTAAAACGAAATCTATCTCTTCTATCTGAATCTTAACCTCAATAAAAGAACTAAAGGGATTCTCTTCAAATAACTCTAATATACGAGATTCCTTACCCAGTATTTCAGTCATTCTATTATAAGATTCTTCTTCATTAACTAAACTCGCTTCTCTTACTCCATGTATCCTTCGTATACTTTGAATCAAATCATCAATTTCACTATCTCCTAGACTTTCATCAAAATAGACATTTATCTCTGCTTCCTTTTGCAAAACTTCAATAACTTCATTACTTATCCACCATCCAGAAAAAATCATTGAAAGAATAAAGAAAATCAATCCTATACTAAAAATGGAAAAAATATTTGAGAGAAAATCTACACGAAATATGGTATTAGACTCTTTTATAAAATAGCCTAAATTATAGAAAAAACTCTTCATTTAAGCTTCACCTCTACTTTCCAGGCTGACTTTCCCATTTTCTACTTTAATAAATTTTCCTTCTGTCAAATCTTCTATTAGATGTGTAGCATGGGTAGTTATGATTACAGATGTGTCCTTGTTCTTAAATGAAGTTAAAAGCTCTAATATATTGAGTGCATTGTCTATATCTAAATTACCTGTAGGTTCATCAGCGAGTATTATTGCTGGCTTCCTAGCTACTGCCCTAGCTATAGCTACCCTTTGAGTTTCTCCCCAGGAAAGATGCTCTACTAGAGAAAGCCTTTTGTGTTCAAGTCCTACTTTTATTAATGCATTATTTGATTCTTCTTTTATCTGTTTAGGCGGAATACCTAGAAATCTCATACCCATCATAACATTTTCTAAAGCAGTTCTTCCCTTTATTAACTTAAATTCTTGAAAAATTGGACCTATAATCCTTCTAAGCTTTCTAATATTTGCTGACTGTTCTTTGCTCATAGGAAGATCTAGTACTTTTAATTCTCCCGTGGTAGGATATTCTATTCCCATGAAAAGTTTTAGAAGGCTTGTTTTACCTGATCCACTAGGCCCTGTAATATATACAATATCTCCAGATTCAATCTTAATATTTACATCCTTTAATCCTACTGTTCCATCACTATATACTAGAGAAATATTCTTAGCTTCTATCATAAAATCTCCCCCATATTTTAAAATAGCTTTACGGTAACTAATAATTCCATATATCCATCCATAATTTCAACAGACCTTAAAATATTTTTACCTATCAGCGGCTCAAGGTTTAAAATAAAATATCCTTCTTCAAATAAATCCTCTATAGTTCCTTTTTCTAGGGGCATACCATAGAAACTACCTTTCTCTGCCTCAAATTTTATAATTTGGTCTCCTATAATAACAAATTTACCCTCAAGAGTAAGATTTTTTTCTGGTGCCTCCATCTCTATTTTTCCCGAAGAAAATTTAAATTCCATCTGAGGCAGACCCTTATGAGCTGCAATTATATCATTAAATGTCTTTTCTTCTATAATCCCCTTTACCCCTCGCAATGTAAGAGTTTCTTTCACTGCGTCTTGAGGAAAATTACCTTCCTCAATAATTTTAGCAAATTCCTTCGTGAAATCTGAAAATATTATCTTAAGTTCATTCATAATCATAGAAATATATTGTAAACGTTCTAGATATAATTCTTTATCTTCTGCAAGAGAATCTAGATATTCTTCTTGAGCTTTTACTAGTTCCTGTTTCTTTGTTAGGGTTTCTCCTAATGCCTCTTGCTTATCTTCTAATAATTTAAGCTTCTCAGCTAAATTAGATTTTTCAAGTATTAAACTCCCTTTAGATTCCTCTATTTTATCTAAAAGATTTCCTGTGTTTCTAGCTAAATCTCTAACTATGTTTATTCTTCTAATAAGATCTGTTAAATTATCTGAATTAAGTATTATATCTAAGAAAGATGCTGGCCCCATTCTTTGATAACTCTTTAAAATATTTTCTAATGCATTTAGATTGTGTTTATAGTTAGTCTCTTCTTTTTCAATCTTTTCTCCTAACCCCTCTATGCCTATCTTCATTGTATATATCTCTTGGCTTATCCTTTTATTCTCTCTTTCCATCTCCTCTATCTCTTGAAATTTTATAAAAAGATCTTCAAGAATCTGTTTTTCCTTTTCAGAAATATTATCTAACTTCTCCCTGATTTCAGAAATATTGCTTTCATTATCAGCTAATAAAGTTGAAGATGTAAATATCAGTATAACAGCTATAAATACAGACAATGAAATAAATATATTTTTCTTTCCCCTCAAGCCAATCCCCCCTGAATCATATTCAGACTTTGACTCAAATTATATCATCAATTAAAAAAGCTTCTATAGTAAAATTAAAACATTCAATGAAGCTTTTTTGACTACTGCATAAGCAACTTGCACCAAACTAAATATTTCGGCAATCTGCTTAAAACTCATTTAAATAATAACAGGTTCTTAAAATAAAAAAGATAAAAATTAGAACTTTCCTATTGCTTATAAAAAAGAGTTAAAGAAATATTCTTCTTTAACTCTTAATTTTAATCAATTTCTATATTCAAAATGGGTTTATTTATCTACTTAAAAAAGCCTCTTAACATCTTTTGTATGCAAATATTTATCAACCCCAAATATTATTGCTAAAGATATTACTCCCAAAAGTATGTCCATAGTATTGGAACTGCTGATTAGCATCTTTCTTGCAATTGCATATAGTATTACTTCAAGGACATTTCCTGCAGAATGAGTGATTAGCATAAGTGCAAGTTCCAAACCAACTACTAATAATAGTATATGAGTTAGTAATCCCTGTAAAATTTCATAGGATGCACTAGCCTCTGTGACAAAAACAGTGTAAATAAGGACAACAATATCTTTTCCACTTATAAGAACCGTTATCATAATAAAAGTTGCCAATAAGATTTCTATCCACAGAATAAAGCTTTTCATCCATTTCTCTATCTTTTTTAATGGTCCTCCTGATTCACCGTGCACTTAATCAACTCCTTGTACTTTTTTATATTATATCCTATTCTGATAAAATTTTCACTAAAAAATAAAAAAATTTCTATTGAAATCTAAAAAACTTAAGGAAGCTTTTTAGAAACTCATAAACAAAAAAGTCTCATTAAATTCAAATTTCTTTTTATTAATCAGATAATTAGTATAAACCTATTTCTATTTAATATGATTTCCCTTGGGCTATAAATACGACAGGGAGATATATATCTCCCTGTCGCTTTTAGATTAAAATGAGCATGGACTATATCCACAATCTTGACACTCTGCACATCCGCCACTATGCATCATAGTACCCCCACACATTGGGCAAATCTCTGGATTTTCTTTTATTTGTTCAGCAGCTAACTTATTTAACTCATTTTTCAATTCATCTATTTTATCTAGTCTGTTTTCTTTTGGCTTATCTGTAATAAGGATACCAGACCTTGCACAACCGTCGCGATAGATAGTAACTCCCTTTAAACCTCTTTCCCAAGCATATATATATAGTTCTTCAACTTCTTCAACTGTAAACTCATTAGGTACATTAACTGTAGATGAGATACTAGCATCAATGTATTGCTGCCATGCCGCTTGAACGTCAATTCTATCTTTATAATTTAAGTTTGAAGTTGTAATAAAGAAATCTGGTAAATCTTCTTCTTTAGATATATGATTTCTATCCATATAATCCTTAACAATAGGTGTAAATACCTTATAATATGTGTCAATATTATGAAGTGATTCTGACTTTCTAGTATAGGATACTTGGAATATTGGTTCTACTCCATTGCTGCATCCTATTAAAGTTGAAATACTTCCAGTAGGTGGTATAGTTAACAACTGGCTATTTCTAAGTCCATATTCTTTAATTAATCCTAATACTTCTTCAGTTGCATTTTCTAAAAGGAAAGGTGAGTTGAGTACTGCCTCCCTCTTATATCTTGGAAACGGACCATATTCTTTAGCCATTAAAGCTGATTGTCTTAAAGCTTCATTAATCATAGTATGCCCTACCTTATGGATTAAAGAGATAGATTCTTCACTTCCATATTTTATTCCTAATTTAATAAACATATCTGCTAATCCCATAATTCCAAGGCCAATTTGTCTTAGCTCTCTTGACATTTCCCTTTGTTCCTCTAAAGGATGTAGTTCCATATTTTCATCTAATACTTCATTTAAATAAATAACACCATCCCTTACCATTTGCCCAAATTTTTCATATTCAAAATATGCATACTTAGTAAATGGATTTTTTACAAATTCAGCTAAATTGATAGATGATAAGTTACAACTACCAAAAGCTGGAAGAGTCTCTTCAGCACATGGGTTAACTCCTGCAAATTCAAAATCCTTATCCTCACTCATTAGATGCCAAGAATTTATCTTATCTTGAAACAATATTCCCGGTTCAGCCATATTCCAGTTGTTTCTAGATAATTTCTCAAATAATTCTCTAGCATTGACAATCTTTTTAATTTCTTCTCCAGTTGCTTCAACCTTAAAATACAAATCATATTCTTCATTATTTTTCACTGCATTCATAAATTTATCATCTATATTAACAGATATATTTGCATAGTTCACTTTAGATAAATCATTTTTGACATCAATAAAATCCTCTATGTCAGGGTGATTACAATCCATATTGAGCATTAAAGCACCACGTCTACCTCTCATACCAATTAATCCTGTAACCATAGAAAACAAATCCATGAAGGAAACAGCACCAGTTGTAGTATTTGCAGCATTATTTACTCTAGACCCCTTTGGTCTTAGCTTAGAAATAGTAAGTCCTACACCGCCACCATAGGAATAAGTTCTTGCTAGGTATTTTGCAGTATCAAATATGGATTCAATATTGTCCTCAACTTTTGGCATTACGTAACAATTTGATAAAGTGATTTTCCTACCAAATTTGTCTAGTCCTCTCCCAGCTAAGATACGGCCTGCTGGCATAAACTTTTTATCCTTTATAGCTTTTTTAATAGCATTATTACCACCACTGACTCTAGTTAAGAACCCATCAAAGGATTCATTCTCAAAGCGATACTTTTTTTCATAAATATCTCTCTGAAGATCTGACATTACCCATCCTTGTTCTCTTAATTTAGCTCTCTCTTCTCTATAAATAATATAAAGTCTAGCTACATCAGGACGTGATTTCATAAGTTCAACTTCTACAAAATCTTGAATCTTTTCTATATTTACTACTTCTAATTTACTAAAATCTATAAAAGCCTTATGGGCAATTTCTTGAGCCAGATCTTCATCGATGCCTAAATCCGTTTCTCCCATAGCTTTCTTAATTGCATTTACAATTTTCTCTTCCTCAAATACAACTATATTGCCATTTCGCTTTTCAACATGTAACATAATGCTCCCCCTTTATAATGAATCCTTAATAGTTAAAAATAGATTACAATCAACTATATATAGTGTCATATATGTTATTCGTATACTACATATACCCAATTTATCAAATATTAACTTGAAAATCAAGTATATTATATTATCTTAATATAACATCTGAATTAAAGGGGTCAATATACCTAGTACACCTCCTAAAAGTGCTCCTAACCAAGTAATAGCCTTTAGTTCCTTATTCGCAATATCTAAAATCAATTCCTCAGTAAAATCTACATCGAAGCTATTTACCTTATCTTCTACAATCTTTGATATATTAAACAATTCAATAATATGTGGCAATTCATGTATAGCAAATTCTTCAAATATAGTTCTAGCTATATTATAAATATTTGTAATCATATCCTTATTTATTTTTTCTGCCATAGAAGAAATAGGTTTGTTCAAAAATTGTTCTACTATAATTTGAGTAAAATTAAAGATACTCTCTTCTAATTTAGTTGAATTTAATATTATGTCTATATTAGTATTTAAGTAATTTATTATATTTTCCTTGTTATTTAATTCTGAAGCTTTTAGTTTATCCTGTATCAATTGTAACATAATATCATAATTTTTTTCATCAGAAATATAATTAATTAATACATCCGAAATTCTTGCTAGACTGCCATGACCAATAGTTTCCATTAGTCTTGGTACCACCTCTGAAGCCTTGGATTCTAGTAGTTTATCTATTGAAGCCTTAACAAGCATAACTATATTTTTATTTGCATCTTCACTATCTATATATTTTTCAATCATATGAAATACTTTATCAGAAATTAACTCTGGGCTAATAAAAGCAATAATTAATTTAGACATATTTTGAGAGATAAGCTCCGAAATGGAATCTTTAATTTTTCTTTGTATTTCAGGATCTTTGAAACTCGTCCTTATACTATATCCGATTTCATTTCCATTTTCATCAATATACTGATTTATAGCGGCTAATAACTCCTCTGGAATCAATTGTGACAGCATTCTTTCATCTTGAGCAAATTCATTTAGCTTTGAATCCAGGTGTCTGATTATTCCATTCTTTAGCTCTGAGGATTTTGATAATTCAATTAAAGATCCCCTCAACTTTTCATCTACTAATCCATAAATTTCTTCAGTATCAAAGCTATTTACTTTATCTTCAATAGCCTTAGATATTAACGTTTTAAATTGTTGACTCCTGATATGAGAAATTATTATATTCTTTAAATTTTCTTTTGCTTTCTTTATAAATCTATCATAATTTTCACCTAGCAAATTATCTAAAATCCCCTTCATAGATTGTTGGTTTTCTTTTAATTTGTTTAGTTTATCTTCTAACCACAATTTAATTTCTCTATCCGTTCTTTTATTGGCTAAAGCCTCAACTATAGTTTCTGGTGATAATAAATAGTTTCCTACTGTTTCCCCTATACTTTTAGCAATCCTCTCTCTCTCCTTCGGTATAAGGCCTGGAGTAAAGGGTATTTTTATATTCATTATTCTTTTCTCATGATGAGGTCTAAACAACATCTTTATAGCAAGCCAATTTGTAAAATATCCTATGATTGCTCCGACTATAACTGGTACTAAAATTTTCATATTTTCTCCTTTCTAAAGCATTGAAATGAATGCATAGGCGGTTTTTTTGCTTTCCATGCAAACGCCCCCTTTCATGCTACATAAGCTTACATATATTATTTGTAAATTCAATAGGGTCCTCTATAGGTAATCCTTCTATTAATAAGGCTTGATTATATAATAAATTAGTATAAAGCTTTAGTTTATCCTTATCATTTTCAAAGGCAGATTTTAATGTGTCAAATACATGGTGATGTACATTAATTTCCAATATTTTATCAGCCTTTATACCCTGATTATCTGGCATTTGACTTAAGATTTTCTCCATTTCTATTGAAAGTTCCCCTTCGCTAGATAGACAAACAGGATAATTTTTAAGTCTCTTAGAAGGTTTTATTTCCTTTATTTTATCTGATAAGGTTTCCTTCATAAATGAAAATAGATCCTTATTTTCTTCTATTTCCTTTTCATTATCCTTATCCTTTTCATCAGCTTCTATACCTAAATCACCTGACGATACAGATTTAAATTCCTTTTCCTTATATTGCATTAGCATTTTAATTGCAAATTCATCTATATCATCTGTGAAATATAAAATTTCATAGCCTTTATCCTTTACTAATTCAGTTTGTGGCAATTTATCAATTCTCTCTACAGATTCACCAGCTGCATAATAGATATATTTTTGCTCTTCTGGCATTCTACTTACATATTCCTCTAAAGTAACCATTTTCTTTTCCTTTGATGAGTAGAAAATAAGCAGATCTTGCAATACTTCTTTATGCATTCCAAAATCGCTATAAACTCCAAATTTCAATTGTTTTCCAAAGCCTTTAAAGAATTCCTCATATTTTTCTCTTTCATTCTTTAGGATTAAAGTTAATTCATCTTTAATTTTATCTTCTATCTTCTTTGCAATCAACTTTAATTGTCTATCATGCTGTAATATCTCTCTAGATATATTTAAGGATAAATCTTCTGAATCTACAATTCCTTTTACAAAGCTAAAATAATCTGGAAGTAAATCAGCACACTTATTCATTATAAGTACTCCATTGGAATATAACTCAAGTCCCTTTTCGTACTCTTTTGTATAAAAATCATAAGGAGTTTGACTTGGCATAAATAATAAAGCATTATACCTTACAACACCATCTACAGATAGATGAATTGACTTTATAGGTTCATCAAATCCAAAATGCTTTTCTGAATAAAAATTCTTATAATCTTCTTCTGTTAATTCATTTTTATTTTTTCTCCATATTGGAACCATACTATTTATTACTTGCTCTTCTTCATATTGTTCATATTCATCTTCAGAGCCTTCCTTTAATCTGCTCTTTGTAACATCCATCTTAATTGGATATCTAATAAAATCAGAATATTTTTTAATAATTCCCCTCAATCTATATTCTTCTAAAAATTCATCATAATTCTCGTCTTCTGTATTTTCCTTGATTGTAAGTATTATATCTGTCCCAACAGTATCTTTTTCTATAGGCTCTATTGTATATCCCTCAGCACCCTCAGATTCCCATTTATATCCTTCATTGGCTCCAAAGGTTTTACTTATAACTGTTACCTTGTCCGCTACCATGAATGCAGAATAAAATCCAACACCAAATTGGCCAATTATATCAAAGCCATCTTTTAATTCATTTTCATTTTTAAATGCAAAGGAACCACTATTTGCAATCACACCAAGATTCTCTTCTAATTCTTCCTTCGACATTCCAATTCCTGTATCTGATACGGTCAATGTATGATTTTCTTTATCTGCTATAATCTTAATGTAATAATCATCTTTATTAAAGCTTATGCTCTCATCAGTCAAAGCTTTATAATAAATCTTATCAATAGCATCAGATGAATTGGAAATCAGCTCTCTTAAAAATATCTCTTTATGTGTGTAAATTGAATTTACCATCAAATCAAGCAAACGCTTTGACTCTGCTCTAAATTCCTTTCTTTCCATAGATATCTTCCCTTTCCTTTTTTATATTATAATTTTATTAGCACTCTAAGTGTTAGAGTGCTAATAAGAAAAATGTACCATATTTATTTTTTTATGTCAAGAACAAGAAATATTAGTGATAGTTTTTATTTTAAGGTTTTAATACTACTTTAATACAATTATCAGCTTTTTTATCAAATATCTCATACCCATGTTTTCCTTCATCTAAGGATAATCTGTGAGTTATTATATCAGTAGCATCAAACTTTCCTTGATTAATAAGCTTAAGAATAGGTTCTACATAGGAATGTGCAGGACATTGGCCCATTTTTATAGTAATATTTCTTGAAAAGAAATCCCCTAAAGGAAACATATTATATCTAGCACCATATACCCCTACCATAGATATAGTTCCACCTTTTCTAACTGCTTGAGTAGATATTTCAATTGCAGATTTTGAGCCCCCTTGAAGTTTTAATGCAGTTTCCATCTTTTCAATAAACGACATCCTTCCATCCATTCCAACACAATCAATTACTACATCTGCTCCACCATTTGTTAATTCTTTTATATATTCTCCAGTATTATCATATTCTTCAAAATTTACTACTTCTACACCATTGTATCTTTTAGCATGCTCTAATCTATATCCAACTCTATCTACTGCTATTATTCGTTTAGCACCTTTAAATGCTGCCCATTTCATAGATAATAGTCCTACCGGTCCAGAACCTAGTACTACTACTGTGTCACCATTTTTTACTCCACCGTTTTCAACTCCCCAATAAGAAGTTGGTAATATATCCGTAAGAAATAGTACCTGCTCATCCGTTAGTTCTTCAGGTATAACTGTAGGACCTACATTTGCATAAGGTACTCTAAGATATTCTGCTTGACCTCCATCATACCCTCCATAGGTGTTGCTATATCCAAATATAGCTCCAGCCTCTCCATTATCATTGGAATTATCACATTGACTCCATAAATCATGCTCACAATACCAGCAATGTCCACACGCTATTGGAAAAGGAACAATAACCCTATCACCTTTTTTAACCTTATTTACACCTTTACCCACTTCTTCTACGATACCCATGGTTTCATGCCCTAAAATAAATCCCTTTGGCATATTAGGTACCATTCCATGAACTAAGTGCAAATCAGATCCACATATAGCTGTTGATGTTACCTTAACGATAATATCATCCTCATTTTGTATCTTTGGATCATCAACCTTTGCTACCCTCACATCATTTATTCCCTCATATACTATTGCCCTCATGAAATCCCTCCAATTAAGTTATAGGATTATCTTTTCCAAGTAAGGTATGAATATGCAATGATAGCCGAAAGTAGAAAAATAGAAAATAGTAGGAAATTATCCTACTATCCCTTATTAGCTTCTTTTTTCAATCTATAAAACATTATATTATTTTCTATATCTATATGCTGTAATAGGCCTATCTCTAATTCCTTCAGTCTATCGTAAGTATTTACATAAGTGGGACATCCTGTAGGTGGAACTAAGTAGTCATTTGTAATCTCTCGAATTTTCTTAACTAGCCCTTCTAATTCTTTATTATCCTTCTCAACATTCTCAATTTCCTCTACTATATTTTCTAACAGCTTTTGTGAAGGTTCCTTTTCATAGTCAATTATCATATAAAATAACTTTCTCTCTTCTTTAATGATATGAGATTCTAACACTGTCTTTAATCCTCCAAATAATCTATGAACCTTTTCAAAAACATCTCCAGAATCGTCAAAATGAACTTTAAATATTGTATATACTAATTTTTCTAATTCTGGTAATTCCTTTTTTAACGGAGTATGATGCTTCTTGAGGATATATTCTATTATCTGAGAGTATTTCCCAGTATTCAAATCTATTTCTTGGCCATGGAAATTTGTCATGGATATCTCTCCTTCTAATTTTTATTATAATCTTATTAATTATTTTATTTATTATTTGTTTGCTTTTTAGTGATACCCTATTATGACCTAGTTAATCCAAATATTTTTTATAGTAGTTAGAAGATATAACGTCTTATTTCTTATAAAGCTTTCTTTTTTTCATTGAACCTAAATTCTTTATAACCCATTAATACTACCCAAACATAGGCAAGAGTTTTTGGTATCATTAAGATTCCAATCCATGGAATTGTATTAGCCCATAGCACTACAGGTATATATAAAACGAAAGATAATACAATCGCCAGCCACATGAATTTAAAATTATTGTCATCACACTTCTTTGCTTCAGAATAAAAAATATAGATAATAATAGCACCCATAATAGCAAATGGAATATTTCTATATATTCCCCATGAAACAGGTGCATTATAGTTTAACCAATCATTCTGAGGAAAAATACATAATCCTATTCGTATAATACTCAAAGCATAGATTGAAAATGTAAGTCCCTTATTCCCCCTAATTCTGTAACGCTGTCTCCATATATGATATAAAATTACATAAAAGATGGTCATTGTAATAGATGTTATAAATTTTCCTATCCCAAGTGCAACAGCGTTGGCTTCTAATCCTGTTGTGAGTAAAGCATATGACCGAGGTATTAAATGAAATGAATCTCCTGCCCCTAATACAACAGCCATAATACCAAATAACTTAAATTGCTTGTTATTCCCACCCTTTAATATCATTATCATTCCTATTGTAATAACCCCTACTAAATAAACTGCATCAAATAAAGTTTCCATAATTGCCTGCATAATAATCACTCCTTAATTATATTGATGAACATTGTTCATTGATGTTCAAATTAAAAATCATACTGTAGTATGATTTTAATCTGACATTATTTTTTTTAGAATTGCTATAAAAAAACTTATATCTTCCTCTTCTTTTCTAAGCATAATAAGCATATTTTCAAAAATAAATTCTGCTGTTTTTTCTTTTGAGATTGCTTCTGACCATGGATACTGTCTTAATTCATTATCCATATCCATTAATATTTTAATCTTAGAATAGATTTTCTCAAAATATTCATTTTCCCTTTGTTTTCCAAGTATCTTTTCCTGTGTCTTTAGCAAAGCAAGCTGTTCTAGCCAGTTTTCTTTAAATTTGAGAAGATAATGATATAAAGTGCTATAAATCTTCCCTAAATTATCATAGAAGTTATTGTAAGAGAGATCTTGCCAATCAACATTCGCAAAAGCACCTTCCCAAAAATCTTCAATAATAGCTACTAGCAGATCTCCTTTTGAAGGAAAATAGTTATATACTGTACCTATGGCTATTCCACTATTCTTAGCAACAGCACGAATATTTATATTTGAAATACCTTCCTTCATAGCAATATCTTTAGCTTCTGATAAAATAATCTCTCTATAATTTTTATTATAGTTTTCCATGTCTTATTTCACCCCGTGAACATCGTTCATGTTCATGATATAATAATAATTCCTTATTGTCAAGCTTTATTTTTCAAGTACAATAAATTGAACCTCTTATATATTTATTGACCTTGTATATCTATAACTACTATTTCTGGTGGATTGAATATTCTAGGTAATCTTGGATTAAATGACACCCCTCTGCTTACAATGTGAGTATAATTTTCCTGCTCATATACTCCTCCAGCATATTTGGGAAAAAATCCTTGATTTGGTGCAAAAAGTCCATTTAATATAAATGGAATACGTACCTGTCCACCATGAGAGTGCCCCGAAAGTACCATATCAAAAGGTAAAGAGTTATAAAAATCAACAGCTTCTGGTCTATGAGATAATAACACCTTATATCCCGATACATCTTCTATATTAGAAAATGATTTATATATTTCTTCATTCCAATTAGACTGGGGTCTTTCATATTTGATTATATCTGGATCATCTACACCTGCCATAACTAACTCAACTCCGTTAATATCTACTTTCCTATAATCATTCTCTAATACAATTATATTAAAGGATTTGAAAACTTCCTTAATATAATCTACTTCATCTGTCCAAATTTCATGATTGCCTGTAACATAAAAGATAGGTGCAATATCCTTGATACCTTCTAAAAATAATTTAGTACCTTCTATAGGAACCATATCATCTGCAATATCACCAGCTAGAGCAATTATATCGGGATTTTGCTTTTTTATTTTATTTATAATCTTACTTTGATTTTTACCATATACATGACTATGTAAATCTGATATAAGCACAATTCTTATAGAATGACTATCTAATATCTTATCGGTTCTTATCTTATAGTTCTTCACAATAAGTCCATTATAAAAAGCTGATAAAATAAAAATTATAAGTAGAACTTTCCTATTCGTTATAATAAATTTAGATTTTCGTTTTTCTTTAATCATATGTCCCCCAATATATATTTTAGTAAACCACAACTAAATTTTATATATATTATACCTAATTCAAGTGTTGAGTAAGTTACATATATGTTACAATGAAATTATAAATATAAATACTAAAATTACTATAAAGAAATAATTAATAGTAGGGATATGCTCCCTACTATTTGTTTGTGCCCTACTAAAGATATATGGGTTCTCTATCTTCTTTTATTATCACATTATTGTATCTAAGAATTTGCTTAGTTCTATCTCCATCTCCTAGAGAATCCAAATAAACAATTTCCTCTGGCACTATCTTTATAACTTTTATATCCTTTTCTTTCTCCATTACATATGAGTCAGAATATTGATCTTTTGCCTCTCCAAAAATCCCATTATCCATTAGACTAGTTACTGCTGTACCAAATATTTGTACCCCTCTAATTTGTCTATAGTTAATATAATCTGTATTAACTAATAGACAGACATTAGGATTTTCTGCTATTGCATTAAATTTTTCTCCACCTGCTGAAAGTATAAAAATATTCATATTATCCCCTACAAAATACTGAACAGGACTACTTCTTGGTATATTATTCATACATGTAGCAAGAGAACCCTCCTTATGTTCCTTGAGAAATTCAGATATCATAATTTTCAACTCTTCTGCTGACACTTTTTTATTATTCACCAAACTACCTCCTATAATATTCTTAATGCTTGTATAACTTTAAATTTTACTCTCTCATAGCTATTATTTTACTTTTTTTGTAAATTATTCTTTAAGATTATTAAAATAAAGAATATAATGATAATAATGATAACAATAAAGTTAGTATATAAATGCTAAGTTATATAAGGAGGTCATAATGAATAATTTTGAACACAATCTAGAGAAATATGCTGAACTAGCTGTAAAAGTTGGTGTTAATCTAAAAGAAAAGGAAGGTCTTATAGTAACTGGTAATGCCGATACCTTACCCCTCGCAAGATTAATAGTAAAAAAAGCCTATGAAATAGGAGCAAAGCATGTAGAGTTTCAGCTTGCTGATGATGAAATCAGCTTATTAAGGTTTAAATACGGAAAGGATTATGTATTTGACAACTTCCCAGAATGGAAAGTAAGCTCCTTAGAGGCTATGTATAAGGATAATTACCATCATATATTTATTCTTGCATCTGATCCTGAACTACTAAAGGATATTGACGGAGAAATAGTTGCTAAAAGTCAAAAATCAGCTTCACAAGCAATGGCTCCTGTAATGAAATACAGAATGACCGGAGTCACTAAATGGAATATAATTGCTATGCCGTCAATTTCATGGGCAAAATCAGTATTCCCTGATTTAGATGAGGAAAATTCTATAGAAAAACTTTGGGAAAATATCTTTGCTGCCACTAGAGTTGATCAGGAAGATCCCGTAAAGGCGTGGGAAATACACGATAAAAATCTTAAAAAGTATAGAAACTTCTTAAATGAGAAACAATTTGAAAAGTTAATATTTAAAGGTCCTGGCACAGATTTAGAAGTATATTTAGCGGATGAACATTATTGGATGGGTGGAGCTAAAGAAAGTCAGGCTGGACATTTTTATGTTGCCAACATTCCTACAGAAGAAGTATTTACTACACCTCATCGTTTAAAAGTCAATGGTACTTTAAAGGCTACAAAACTCTTAGTGTAAATGGTAAAATTGTAGATAATTTTGAATTTATATTTAAAGATGGTAAAGTAGTAGACTTCTATGCAGAAAAAGGATATGACGTGTTAGAAAAGCTCTTAGCAAATGATGAAGGAGCTAGATACTTAGGCGAAGTTGCTTTAGTTCAAGATGATTCTCCTATATCCAATACTGGTATATTATTTAATGAAACTCTATTTGATGAAAATGCTTCCTGTCATTTTGCCTTAGGTCGTGCTTATGCTTATGCTATGAGAAATGGCTCCAATATGACTCAAGAAGAATTAACGGCTAAAGGTGCTAATTTTAGTTTAATCCATGTGGACTTTATGGTAGGTGGACCACAACTAAATATTACTGCATATGAAAAGAATGGAAACGTAGTTGAATTATTTAAAGATGGAAACTGGGTATTTTAGATAAACAAAAAATAAATTCTCATTTTAGGTAAGAATTAATCTATAATTCAAACCAGAAATGAGAATTTTATTTATCATTTTATTATTAAATACTTTTCCTTATGTTTTATTATTTCAATTTCACCATATATTTTAGTGAATACTTCTATAAGAAACTCTCTATCTACATTGGTAGTATAAAAATCAGCAAATTTTTTCTTATCTTTTAAAACTATTATTTTATCACAATAATTAAGTGCCATATTTGGATCATGTAAAGTAATCAATCCAGATTTATTCTCGTTTTTTATCACTTCTCTTATTTTAGATAAGACCATATGCCTATTGTTAAAATCAAGAGCACTATCTGGCTCGTCAAATAACATAATCTCTGAGTTTTGCATTAAATTTCTAGTTATTATAATAAGCTGTTTTTGCCCTTCACTTAAATGAAGAAAATTTTCCTCTGCAAATTTCTCTATTCCCATTTTTTTCAGCATATTATAAGCCATCTCTCTGTGGTCCTTTGTAGGAGATTCAAATACTCCAAGATATGGAGTTACACCCATTAATACAACATCCAATACCTTTGTATCATAAACTATACTATGTCGTTGAGGCATGAAACTAATATGTTTTGCCCTTTGTTTCTCACTAAACTCATAGATATCCATACCATTTATTAAGCATTTACCACTCTTAGGTTTTAGTAATCCACAAATCACTTTTAGAAGGGTCGTCTTCCCTGTTCCATTTAAACCTAGAAGTGCAATAAACTCATCACTTTTCATAGTTAAATTAATATCATCAACTATTAACTCTTTATCATACCTTGCTCTTATATTTTCTACTTTCATCAAATCCATTATAATCCTCCTATTTCAAGCGAGTCATTAGATACGCCAGATATGGTGCTCCGATAAAGGTAGTCAATATACTAATAGGAATCTCACTGCCTGCCAAACTTCTTGCAAGACAGTCTGCTATAATTAAAATTATGCCTCCAATAAATCCACTTAAAATAGTCGTATGAAAGTCATTTTTCTTTGTGATCATTCTTCCTATATGAGGAGCTATTAAACCTATAAAATATATTAAACCAGTAATACAAACAATACTAGCCACCACTAAAGTTGCAGCTATGATTACACCTAAACGTATCAATTCCACAGAAATGCCTAAACTTTTCCCCTCTTCATCGCTCAGAGACAATACATTAATCTGCCATCTTAGTAAAATAAGTATTGTTATGCCTATTAGAAAAAATGGTAATATGGATATTACCCTTTCTTTTGTAACTCCTGCAAAACTTCCCATTGACCAAAATTCTATTGCTGCCAACTGACGCTCTGGATCTGCGAAAAATTTTAACATCATTATTAAACCTTGGGTTATAGAGCTAATTACAATTCCTGAAAGTACAAATGTTGAAATTCCTTTATCCTTTGATATCTTAGTAAGCCCTATTGCTGTAAATACTGCCACTATAGCACCTACAAAGGCAGATATAGCTATAGTGAAGGTTCCACCTGCAATAAAAATAATAGCTATGGCTGCTCCTAGATTTGCACCTGATGCAACTCCTATAATGTCTGGTGTTGCAAGGGGGTTTTTAAAAATAGTTTGATATACACTGCCAGCTATACTGAGCCCTATTCCTGCTATGGTAACCATAATGTTCCTAGGAAGACGAAGAGAGAAAAATACCATTTTTACAGTAGGTTCAACTTTACCACCAAAGATAATTTTTAAGATATCACTAATATTAATAGGATACTTACCTACTCCTATTGATATTAGAAAAACAGCCCCCAATAATGTGGAGGCTATTAAATATTGTATAAACTCTTTATTATGATTTTCTACCAATATTCTATCATTAACATTCATTATTTTATAATATCTTCCTTATTTATTTCTATATCATAAAACTCCTTATAAAAATCAGCCACATCTTGTTTAAAAGTATCATTTGAGTAGTCCTCTTCATTTAATATACTTGTCAGCCACATTGTGCCTAAAATACTTGATGGTATAGGCGCATCCCATGCTTCAAAGGAATCTGGCATTACATAAACTCGACGGTTTTTCATTGCAGATATTGCAGATAATTTGTTGTTATTTATTATGTCATCCTTTGTATAATCAGCACTAGGTGCTATAATAATTACATCTGGATTATAAGCTAATAGCTGCTCATAGGAAATCGTAGCCCAATAGGTATCCTCTATATCAGAAGCAACGTTGACCCCCCCTGCTGTTTCTATCATATAGTTTTGATACATTTTCTTTGGTGCAGTAGAAAGAAAATCACTATTTCCTCCCAGATAAACCTTCTTTTGTTCTTTATTTTCAGTTATCTTCCCAATTTCTGAAATCTTTTCATCATAATAGGATATTAATTTTTCAGCTCTATCCTCAGTCCCTGTAGCTTTCCCAATCATTATCAAGGTTTCTTTTAATAAATTCATATCTTCAGGATTTACTGCTATTACATTTATACCTAGTCCCTCAAGGCTTTCTACTGCTTCTTTTAATTTGACAGGTAAAATTACAAGATCTGGCTCAAGAGCAATGCAGCCTTCTAAATCAAATTCTTTTGCAGTACCTACATTTGGAAGCTCCAGAAACTCAGGTGCTGCTAATGCATAAATATTTCTTGATTTTGCCTTTGCTTCTATACCTACTACATTATCTTCTAGTCCTAAAGCTATCATCATGGATGTAGTTATGTAATAACCACTTACTATCTTTTCTGCACTTTTGTCAAGTATTATTTCTCTTCCAAGATGATCTGTTATAGTGATACTTTTACTTTCTTGTGATTGTTTCTCTATTTCTTCTGTTTGTAGCGTTTCCGATACATCTCCTGTTCCTTCGTCCAGTTTAAGCTCATCCTTTGGTTTACAACCTACCATGGATATAGTCAATATAATAGCTAATAAGATCAAAATTCCTCTTTTACAAAAACTCATTTTTATCTTCCACACCCTTTCCTAGTCAATTAATATACTGTTCTAGTTGCCTATATCTGTCCATCATCAACATATGTAAGGTATATCATATATAATTTTTCATGTCAATATTTTAACTATCCTTTTAAAATTATCTATAACAAATTTTCAAGTATAGATTATCCTAATTTAAAAAGATACTTTTTAAATGGTATAATCCTTTTTAAGATGAACTTTAGGAGGCATTTTTATGGGTAAAATAATTTATATAAATCTTACAAACCGAAAGATTATTAAAAAGGAAAAGAATTTTTCTGACTATGGCAGAGGTCTTATTGCAAAAATTATAAATGAAGAAGTTTCTCCAGAGACAGAAAGATTAACAGATGAAAATGCAATAGTATTAGTTCCAGGGCTTTTTTCGGGAACTCTTGCACCTAGTACGGGAAGACTAATAGTAGGTACAAAGAGATCAAAAGATGAAGGTATTCAAATTTCAAATTTAGCGGGAACTATATCACAAAAGTTAGCATCATTTAATATAGATGCTATTGTTATATTAGGGAGAAATACGGATAAAATCCCTTTAACTATAGTAATCGAAGAAGACAATATTACTTTAAATACTATAGACAGCATTAAAGAAATGGAAGTCTCTCATACTATAGACATGATACATAATCTTTATGGAAAAAATTGTGGAATCATTGGCATAGGACCTTCAGGAGAAAATTTATTGCCAATATCAACCTTATTTAGTACATACCCAGAAGGTAATCCTTCATTCTATTGTGCTAGAAATAGTATTGGTGATGTATTTGGACATAAAGGCATAAAAGCTATAGTTGCCAAGAATAAAGCTTATTTTAAATCCACTGTATTGGATAAAGAAAATATGAAGCAAGCTTCAAAGTCCTTATCTAGAATCATAATAGAACATCCTATCTGTGGTAAGGCTTTACCTGGGCTTGGCTCTATTACTTTAATGAAAATGTTAAAGCAAGGTAAAAATATTGATGTCAGTCAGGGAAGTTCTAAAGGAAATAACAAGGATACAGAATTTAAAATAAATAGAACATGTTCTCCTCTTTGTGTGGTGGGATGCTTAAATAGACATGCTAAAACAGGTGAAGATTATTATTCTGCTCCTACTGAAAGTGAAGCTTATGCAGCATTAAATGCGTCATTTGGTATAGATGATAAGCACTATGTAAAAAACTTTACAAAAAGATGCTTTGAACTAGGGATAGATTGTATTGAATTTATATTTAGCTGTAATATTTATTTTAACCTTCAAGATATAAAAGGTAGTATGGAAGAAATGGACAAAGCTCTAGAAGAAGTTAAAAATATGACATTAGCTGGTAGAGTACTAGGCAGCAAAACTTCAGGTATATATAATTTATTTAGAGAAAAAGAAAAGTATAAAGATATGGTAACAAGGCCCTCTATAACAGAAGAAGATAATTTTAATATAGATATCCAGTCAAAGGCTGTTAAATTACTAGGATTGTCAGACTTAGACTATCTATACGCCTATATAATTGCTTTAGAGAATCTTGGTTTCTGCTTGTTTGCTTCCTTTGCTTTTATAGATAATGATGAAGCCTTAACTTTATTATCAGATATGTATTTCTACAAAACAGGAGTAAGAGCAAGTGAAAAAGATATTTTACAGTATGCACTTCAAACAATAAAAAACGAAAAAGAATACGAAAGAAAAGTAAAATTGACTAATGTGTCTAAGACCATACCTGAATTTGTAAAAGTATTATATAGATATTTCCATAAAAACTAAGAATTTTTATACTAAAAAATAGAGGATAGCAATGCTATCCTCTATCATATTACAATATTATCTTCATAGCTAACCCAATCACTATATCCTCCTACATATAGCTTTGGCTTAAGTCCTACTTCTTCCATAAAAATATAATTTACTGTACCTGTGATACCAGATCCGCAATGTACAATTATTTCTTCATATTTCTCTAGGTCTTTAAAGTATTCAATTAACTCTTCCTTAGATTTTATCTTTCCATCTACTACTAAATTCATCCAAGGATAATTTAATGCGTTTGGAATATGACCTGCTATTTTATCTATAGGCTCTACTTCTCCCCTATATCTTTCAGCTGCCCTTGAATCGATTATTGCTATATTATCTGAATCTATAGCACTCTTTACATAATTTATATCTACTTTCATTGAAGAATCTATATTTAAGCTTAATGATTTAGATTCTTCATTTTCGGGAATTTGAGCTGTTATTTCTAATCCACTATTACTCCAAGCCTTTATGCCTCCTTCTAAAATATAAACATTATTTTTTCCAGAGTATTTAAGCAACCACCATAATCTTCCTGCCATTGCTAGATCCCCATCATCATAAATAACTATTGTAGAATCATCATTGATGCCAAGTCTTTTCATATCTTCTATGAACTTCTCCATATCAGGTAATGGATGTCTGCCACCATGAGTACTGACTTTACCTGTCATAATATCTTCAACTGAAACAAATTGGGCTCCCTTTATATGACCATTTTTATATTCTACAATTCCATAATCAGGATTATCTAACTCGGCTCTAACATCTAGTATAATTAAATTATCTTTTAATATATTATTTATTAACCATTCTTGAGATACAGTATTTTTCATCATTACCTCCATATAATTTACTTATATTATTTATATCTATTGCTTAATTATATTCTATTATTTACCCATTTCTATCCTATATTAGACAATTATTTTATATTATGTTTTTCTTTCAATCATAAAATTTTTAAGATAGAGTATTAAAAATATTTATCCTTTTATTCTCTATATTTCAAATATAATTAATAATTTCTACATTTATTAGACTACATATTAAATTATTTAGATAATTAAATTTGAGTCTAGACATATCACAAATTGCATCTTTAAATATAGATGTAAATTTCTCTATTTGAATACAAAATATTAACATTTGTATATAGCATAATTCTTATCTCCTTTTTATTTATGAGATAACTTTTATTTAATATAGATTAAAAATTTAAGCATATTTGTTTTTCAGAACATTACTAATTATTACTTCATTTTCACAGAACTCAAGTATTAATTTAGAATTATATCAATATCATATTTAATTATCAACAGTTAATTTAATCTTTTGTCATTATATTGTTATACTCTCAACTTTATGAAATCTTCACATAATATAATATATATGAACTTATTTATATTGATTACAATATTCAAAATTGACTTATTTATGAAAGGAGCTACTTAGATATGAAGAATAATGAAACATACGGTAATAAAGATAATAATATTTTAAACATAAATCATATTAAGGACACATGTAATTCATGTTTCTTTTCCTTACCTCCAAAACAATTTGCAATCTTAGCATCATTGATAGGCGTCCTATTGATTGATGGCTTAGATGCAAACCAACAAAATTCACTTGGAAATTTTATTGTAAGCATAGGTCAATCTATTTTAACAGCAGCAGCCCAAGAACAAGTTATTGAATCTAATGATGAAAAAAGCCAACATCTTCGTAAGCAAATAGATCTATTAAAAAAGCAAATTAATGAACTTGAACTTCAATTAGATTAAGACTACGTTTAAATACGTTAAGTCATATACTTAATATTTCAATTTAAATAATACTACGTT
>NZ_NPMN01000029.1 GCF_002266425.1 Tissierella sp. P1 | reverse complement strand
GTGCTCTTATATTATAATTTTTTTATTTTTTAGCTATCGGTATCCATATCTCACTTTTAAAATCTGGGGATTCTATATTAAAATCTTCAGTCCATAAAATTTCTGGACCTTCCACAATTTCATAGTTTGATGTAGGAAGCCATTCAGAAAATATTCTCCCCCAAGTTTGCTGTAGCGTCTCTGGGAATGGTCCTACCGTCTCAAATACAGCCCAAGTTGATGGTGAAACCTTAAGCTCAGTAAACCCTTTGGGACATTCTTTATTTGTTGCTACACCGATATAATGGTCTAATCCTCCCTTTTCAGCCATTCTCCCTTCTGAAAAGTTAATGTCAGCCTGAATCAGGCCTAAAGGTTCTACATTAGAAATATCTTTAAGCCTATTGATTGTTTCTTTATCCAAGCTTTTCCACATTTTAGTGATCTCTTGATTCTCTCCTTCAAAAATAATAGGAACTCTTTTCATTATACCAATTATACTAAATCCTTCTTTTTCAACAATTCGATAATCCATCATATTACCTCCTCTAATTGATAATCTGAAGGTCATTGGTGGAAAAGCTTTTAGTAATTTATCTTTATTTCTGGCTTCTGAAGGCGTTATTCCATGTAAGTTCTGAAAAGCCCTTGTAAAAGAATCTGGTGAACTATATCCGTATTTCATGGCTAAATCAATCACCTTTATCTGACCATCTTGAAGCTCGAAAGCCGCAAGTGTAAGACGTCTGCGACGAATATATTCTGATAAGGTAACACCTGCAAGAAAAGAAAACATTCTCTGAAAATGATATTCTGAGCATAATGCAATCTTTGCTACTTCTTTAAAATCAATATCATTAGTAAGATTTTCTTCAATATACTTCAATGCTTCATTCATACTTTTTAGCGAATCCATCTATATGACCTCCTTTTATCAATATAGTATCAGGAAGTTAATATGTATGCCCGATGTTTTCTGCACAGATCTGCAGGCTTAGAATCATAATCAAATTATACTTTAAATATTCTATTTTACTAAAATATTATCTCCTGCTAATCATCCCATTATTAGATTAATCTCCAATATCTGTGCTTAAATCAGCTAAAAACATACCAGTAATCAATAAAAATAGCATTGATATGCCAATACTTTTTTTAATATTTATTAAATTTGACACTTGAAAATTGAAGGTTTTCTACTCTCCATTCTTTATGAATTCCAATACCTTTTCTGCATGTCCCTTTGCTTTCACATTTCTAAACTCCTTTATCAATTCTCCATCTTTATTGAATATGAAAGTAGATCTTTCAACTCCCATATATTCCTTTCCATACATCTTTTTAAGTTTCATTACATTAAATAGATTATGAACTTCTTCATCTTCATCGCTAAGAAGTAAAAATGGTAAATCATGCTTATCTCTAAATTTAGCATGGGATTTTAAACTATCTCTACTTATTCCTATTATAACAGTATCTAGTTTTTCAAATTCATCATATAAGTCCATAAATTCTAATGCCTCTGTAGTACAACCTGCTGTATTATCCTTTGGATAAAAATATACTACTACATTTTTGCCTTTAAAATCCTTTATTGAAATATCATTTCCACTAGTTTCTTTTAATACAAAATCATAATTTAACATATTAATCCTCCTCATCTCATAATGATTATATTACTTCTTCTCTATTCTTACCCTTTTATATCTTAGACCAAATCCCATAAACAAGGATGGCATAAAAATATTCAATAATGACAATAATGGTATATGCTGTATACCTAAAAGAAAATCAATCATTGTAAATGGCATATAGTACGAATTGAATAATATCCAATATGTACTTACCTCTTTAGGTACTTCTATTAAACTTCCATTTGTCATTAAAAATGTGTATAACCATAATCCAATACCAATAATGCTAATAATACCACCTACATAAAAATCATACTTCCTATCCTTATTAATATCTAAGAATGTCCCCATATAAACATAAAATCTTATTAATGATACAGTCAGAAACAGCCTACTTAATATATTAGTTGTATACTTTCCAAATTTAGAAGCGGTTGCAACAAAGATTACTAATAAAATGAATGATAATACTACAGTAATTAAATGTAATATTAATCTTTAATATTATTCTTCATAATCTAATTCTCCTTGGCCGATTATGACTTTATAAACTTTTGAAAATTAAAATTACTATTGTCCCTCTTTCTTTATACATACAATATCATAACTTAACTTTTGAAACAATATAATAGAATTTTATCTATACATTACTCTAATTCTTGATATTACTTAAATTAAAACACAGAAGAACCGTCCCTCTGTGTTTTAATAATTTCTATATCAATAATCGCTGGTATAGATATTATTAATTGGAGATAAAAAAGTAAATATAATAGAATTGTATTGTTTAAATAATAACATGGGTGTAGAAAGGCGGTACTATTAATATGGAAGTTAAAAAATCTGTGATATGTGGAGTATGTCCTGGTTCTTGTGTAGTTGATGTTAATTTAGAAGATGGAAAATTAATTGATATTTTTCCTGCAAAAGATGAACCTTTTGGTGCTCTTTGTTTAAGAGGAAAATTTGCAAAAGAAATTCTTTATTCTCCAGATAGGCTGAAGAAACCCCTTATTCGTGTGGGTGAAAAAGGAGAAGGAGATTTTAGAGAAGCTAGCTGGGAAGAGGCATTAGATTATGTTGCCGATGGATTCTTGAAGGTAAAGGAAAAATATGGACCGGAGTCTCTGATTAACCATTCAGGTCGTGGTGGATTCGAAGCAAGCACCTCCGACTTTCTGGGGATTGTAAACCCTGAAAACCGTGCAGTTCCAGGTTTTTTTCTACCATTAGGATCACCTAATGTATCAAGTGTTGGATCAGTATGTTATAACTCCTTTGGAGCATTTGCTCCAATTACAACTTTTGGTGTTTATGGAAATAGTATTTTACCAGATATAGCCAATGCAAATCGAATTGTAGTCTGGGGGGCTAATCCAATTACTAAATCTCCTCAATTCCAATTTCATGCTATTCAAGTTGCTGTAAGCAAAGGTGCTAAGATAACTGCAATTGACCATTTTAAAACAGATATATGTAAACGGGCTGAAGAATATCATCTGGTTCGTTCGGGTACAGATGGAGCATTAGCACTTGCAATCTTAAAGATTATTATAGAAGAAGATATTTATGATAAAGAATTTGCGGAAAAATGGACTGAAGGATTCGAAGAACTTAAATCCTATGTTGCTTCTAAAACACTTGAAGAATGGGCAGCTATTCCTGGCTTAGAACCAGAGGCAATACGTCATCTAACTTATCAAATAGCAGAGGAAGAAAAGACTACCTTAGTAATGTATACCGGATTGGAATATTCCAATTCAGGAGTACAAACCATAAGAGCAGTCTATACTATCTGGGCACTATTAGGAAAGATAGATATTCCAGGAGGCATACTATTAAATTCACCAGCAGTAA
The DNA here is from genome assembly GCF_002266425.1 of Tissierella sp. P1. Taxonomy (GTDB): domain Bacteria; phylum Bacillota; class Clostridia; order Tissierellales; family Tissierellaceae; genus Tissierella; species Tissierella carlieri. The sequence continues at coordinate 54,848 of NZ_NPMN01000029.1, read as the reverse complement.
ATAGAGTAAAAGAAATTTACTGTGAAAAACCAGATAGAAAACCTATTGGTGCCAATGAATATCCTTTGTTCTGTGAATTAATGCAAAATGCCCACTTTATGAAATTCCCTCAAGCAGTTTTAGAAAATAATCCTTATCCAGTAAGGGGTTTATTAAACTTAGGTTCATCTATTTTAACCAGCTATCCAAATCCAAATAAATTTGCTGAAGCTCTATCTAAATTAGAATTTTTTGTTGTAATAGATAGATACTTTACAGAAGATTGTAAGTATGCAGATGTTGTATTACCTGCAACTACATATTTTGAAGATGAATCCTATGTTGTACATGGCCCTACCATCAGAAAAAGAACCCGTGTAGTAGCCCCAGTTGGTGAAGCACGCACGGATATTTTCATTATACATGATATAGCAAAGAGACTTGGCTATGGTGAGAATTATCCTGAGGATGAGTCTGAGCTTTTGGAGAGGGCCCTAGGAAGCAAAGAGTTGGCGGAACAATTGAATAGGGATGGTTTCATCAAGTATCCTATGGCAGAAAGAACATTTAAAAAATATGAAAATGGTAAATTTCGTAAAGATGGTAAGCCGGGATTCCCTACACCTTCTGGGAAATTTGAAATTAAGTCATCATTACTTGAAAAGTTTGGATATCCAGGATTGCCAGAATATATGGAGCCTATAGAAAGTCCTGTGAGTCAACCAGAATTGGCAAAAACTTATCCTTTAATTCTAAATACAGGGACACGTATCCCTACTACCTTCCGCTCACAATTTTTAAATATACCTGGTTTACTAAAGATGCAGCCAGAACCCTTGGTATGGATCAATACAGATGATGCAGAAAATCGTAATATAGCAAATGGAGATAAGGTACGAGTTAAAACTAAAAGAAATCAGGTCAAATTTGTAGCTAAAGTTACTGATGAAATTCCATCAGGTGAAATAGAATTGAATATGGGGGGTGGCTCTGCTTGTCAAGCTGAAGCTTGGGCAAAATCCAATACTAATCATTTAACTGATGATGAAAATTGTGACTATATTTCTGGATTCCCTATTTATAAAGCTCTACTATGTGATGTGGAAAAACTAAACCCTAAGAAGAAATAATATAAAACCCCTGAAAAAATGGATAGCTATCCATTTCTTCAGGGGGATACTTGATAATTACCGCAGCCACCATCTATTTAATTCATAATGAGGCATATCTTGATATCTTTCAAAATAATAGCCTGGAGTAAGCCCCACTTCCTTACCGATTTCTGCACATTTTCTAAAAAACTCCAAATCTCCATAGGGATCATCAGTATTGTTTTCGCAAATGTCAAATGCACGCCTCTTTGTATGTTTACTATTCTTAGTCCATGTGACAACTAAACCGGATGTAGTTCTCCCTTGTTTATATAGCATCTCTTGTCGAGCTTGGGTTCTATAAGTTTCTGTAATTCGTACAGAAAGCCCCTTTTCTTCACACTTTTCTAAAAACTTGATTGCCAATTCTCTAGTCCTGGGACTAAGTTCATCTAAATCTGAAATTATTTCAGTTGAAGATTCATTTATATATCCATAATTTCCTCTATCAAAGAGAAATGCATATACACCAGTCCTTGGAAAAATTACAAATAGTAACAGTAAAAGCAATAAAAATAATATTATACTCTTCCTCATATTCTCACCTACATAATTCTACTATTCATTGTCAATTCTACATCTTTTAAATTCTTAAGATAATTTTTCCTAAGGATTATATATATCAAGAGTAAATATAATAACCAAAGATAAATTTTCATATTTAATAATACCTCAAAGGTCTTGAAAAAATCATAAGCGGTAGTGCCGATATAAGCAGATATTAAGAGAAAGAAAATACTTATAATCACTATAAATAGCATATTATAATTAACTTCTCTGATTATTAGTTTTTTTAAGATGCTTTTATCCATCCCAACCATCTGCAATAAAACAAATTCTTGTTTCCTAGATTCTCTCATACTGTTAGTTGCACTATAAGAACTTGATATTCCAACTATTGCAATAAATATAGTAACTATTAAAATTAATGAATATAACATTTTATTAGAATTTGACTCAAAAGCATATAAATTTTCTCTATTGAAAAATTCTAGATCTCTAATATTAAGATACTCTTTTGTTTTATTTTTGATTTCCTCAAGGCTTGCATATTCAGATGTTTTCAAATAAAGATTTTCCAAATACAAGACATCTCCTGCCATATCTAAGCTATTTAAAATCGAAATAAAATTATCCATTGGCATTATAGCAATTAAGGAGGTCCTAGATTGTGGAATTTTTAATATATTTGGGTCCATTGTATAATCTAAAACTTCTAAATCAAAGCCTTCTAATTTCTCTTTAAAGGATGATGGATTTGCATTTACTCTAATAGTTTCCACATTTTCATCAATAGCATCTGTATATTCTAATCTACTGTAAGGCTTAGTAAAATCAATTGGAATCGTATTTACTATGATACATTTATTTCCATCACTAAAATCCTCCAATTTTAAATTAAAGTTTTCAACAATATCCCCAAATTTATTGCCTTCAATTCCTATTAGATTTATACCAATTTCTTCATATTTATTGTCCTCTACATATTTAGGATATAATTCACGTAGGTATTCTTGATCTAATATCTTTTCATAATCATTGCTCAATTCTATATAAAAGCCATACTTTCTATAACTAATATATTCTTCTTCAAAATTATTAGTCAATTCTGAGATTAAGTCCTTAGGTATAGCCTGTGGACTAAAATAATTAATTTTGTGATTATAATAAGATAACTCATTAGGTCTATTGTGTTTTAGTTCAAGATCCAGGGCAGAAGAAAGTGCTAATAATACACTGAGAAGTAATAATGATATTGATACTGACAATGTGGTTATCAAGGTCTTTTTTCTATCTTTCTTCGCATTTATTTTTGACAAATCTCCAATGAAATTACTTCTCCTAAGCTTATAGGATTTTCTAGAATGTTTATCATCACTTCGATACAATTTCATAGAGTCTATAGGATTTAATTTTGAAAGCTTAAATACAGGTGATAAAGATGCAACTAATAAAATCAATGTACTTACCACTAAGATTATTAAAATTGATAGGGGACTAATTATGACTCTTAAATTCTTAATGTTTTCGGAAGACATATTCATCTGAGACAAAAGATAATATTTATTGAGAATTCTTATAATGAAAAAGTCTAGCATTGTCCCGGCAATAACCCCTAAAAGTATGGGTTTAATAGCAATTTTAATCAATCTTTTTATAATCATCTTCACAATATCTATTTTTCTGGCTCCAACACTTAGAAGCAAACCATATTCCCTTATATGAGATTTTTCCCAAACCAAAAAAATGTTTTTAATTATGATTATAAAAAATCCTCCAATTAGTATCAATCCCATTACAAATATCTTTGGATATCTTTCGCTGCTTGTATATATACGCATATCATCTGGATTTACAAAATGGCTGCTAAGATATAAAAAGTTATATCCAAAATCTCCTTCATTTATGGCTTTCTCATAATCAATTCCTAATATATCATATAATTTAGGTGTCAATTTATAAGTATCTTTTATATTTTTATACCAAATAACTACCCTATAAGCGTTGGTTTTTAAAGCATCAGAATCCATATAGCTGTAAATCGGGATTTCTTCTTCCCAACTTCTTGTATAATAATTCATTAATCCTGTTATTTTATAATCATGCTTAACATTATCTTTATCAATTGTATTTAAATATTCTCCAACTTGGAGATTTAAATCTTTAGCTGTCAATTTAGGAATTAGAACTTCATTTTCTTTCCTTGGCAGTTCCCCCTCTGATAAAACTACCTTCATGGTATCAAAATAATTCTTATCTCCTAAAAATATATGAAAAGAAAAATTATTATCGGAGCCTTTTTCAATTCCCTTTTTCCCTAAATAACCTAGTTTTTTAATATTTACATTACTTTCTAAGATATTGACCTTTTCACTGTCTAAACTTACTGGTATCCTTATATGAAAATCTCCTGTTATCTTTTCTGCCATTTCTTGATCGTTTCTTACTATGGTGCCAAATAATAATATAAACAACGAGAAAGCTATCACAGCTAAAAATATGGTAATTTGAAGTGTTTTTAACCTTTTATTTTCTCTATTCAGGGAGTTTTTAATATATATATCATAGAGTTTCATTGCAAACTCACATCCCTAATAATTCTTCCATCTTCTATTTGAAGCATTCTATCAGTTTTATTAACTATTTCTTCATCGTGGCTGACTATTAACATAGTTTGATTAAAAGCTGAGTTTGAATATTTTAATAGTTCAAATATTTTATTTCTATTTTCTCTATCTAAGTTACCCGTTGGCTCATCTAGTAAGACGATAGAAGGCTTGTTAATTAATGCTCTTGCAATAGCTACTCTCTGTTGTTCTCCTCCTGATAATTCTTCGGGGAAACTTTTTAATCTTTCTTTTAAATCAATTATATTCATGACTTTTTCATATAATTCTAAATCTGGCTCCTTATCATCCATTAGTAAAGGAAGTAAAATATTTTGCTCTACAGTTAAATTAGACATAAGATTGTAGAATTGATAGACTATACCTATCCTTCTACGTCTGTATATTGCAAGCTTTGATTGAGTGAGATTGTCAGTTCTCTCCTTTTCGATATATACTTCTCCTCTGGAAGGTCTATCTAAACCTCCTATGAGATTTAATAAAGTGCTTTTACCACTTCCACTAGGTCCAAATATCCCTATAAATTCTCCTCGATTTATAGAGATATTTACATTATCAAGTACTGTTTTTGTCTGATTTCCATCCCTATAACTTTTTGTTATATTTATAGTCTTTAATATTTCCATACTATCACCTCAATTAAAGTATATACGACGAATCTTACATTTAAGTGACAGAATATAAATAAAAATAAGCCAGAAAAGATAATGAATAAAGATATGCTCTTTTCTGGCTTTTAATAAAATTTAATTGTAAATTTTCCCCCCCTGTCATTTTCAGCGAAGATTGTAGCATTATGTTTTTCCAATATATTTCTTGAAAGATTGAGTCCTATACCTGCTCCTGCTGCACTATTTTTTGATTTATAAAATCTTTGAAACAATTTATTTAGGTCCTCCTTTGAAAAGCCTTCTCCATCATCTTTGATTATAATTTCTGAATAAACATTGGTTTTTCTAGTCATAATCTGAATTTGAGATCTTCCATATTCAATACTATTTTTAACAATATTTATTAAGGCCTCCACAATCCAATAAAAATCCCCAATTATTGTGAAATCTTCTCCGTCTGCTAAAATTTCTATGGAGTTTTCTTGGATTTGGGCTTCCAAACTTTCTATACTAGCATTGATTGCCTCTCTAATAGAAAATTCTTCAGACTTAAATTCTATTTGATTCACATCCAGTCTTGCAATGGTAAGCATTGAAGATATTAAATAATTTATTTTAGAAATCTCACAGTCGATTTTATCAAGATGTTTTTCATCTTTATTTTCTTTATATAATTCAATGAGTATTTCTATAGATGCTAAAGGCGTTTTTAATTGATGGGATATATCCTCTAAATTTTCTTTAAGCTTCAGCTTATCTCTTATAGCTAGTTCTCTACCCTCTCTCAATTCTAGAACTAATTTATATAGCTCATCATATAATGCTCCAAGACTATTTACTTCATCTATAGATATGAAATAATCACCTTTAGATAAGGAGCTTAACTTTGATTTTATCATTTTTATATATTCTAAAAAGTTTTTTTCCCTTTGATTATAAATATAAATAAAAACAGAAGATGTAATAATACTAAATAAGACTATTAATATTAATACAAGAGATCTATCTCCATAAATGGTCATAGAACCGCCATATCCATAAACCTCCAAATCAATTAAATCGGAAACTTCTCTATAATATATTCCGTCAATAACTTTATATAAGAAAAAGAATAATATTAAGCTTGTAAGAAATATAATTATAAATATTTTCTTGTTTTTCATATTTATTCTCCTAAGTCTATTTATAGCTCTCTAATTTGTATCCTAAACCTCTTATAGTTTTAATATTTTTACCGTAGATTTCAAGTTTTTCCCTTAATCTTTTAATAGTGACTGATAAAGTATTGTCATTAACAAATTCTTCATAGTTATCCCAAGTAATTTCCATAAGAAAATCTCTGGTCAAGGTTTTTTCTATATTCTTCATGAAAGTTTCTAATAATAAATATTCCTTAGGTCTTAATTCTACTTCGTTACCGTCTATGTAGAGTGCCGTTCCTTCAATATCTAAAACCATTTTATCATAATAAATAAATCTACCATTTTCATTTTTATATCTTCTTAAAACAGTTTCTATTCTCGCCTTTAAAATACTTAGTTTAAAAGGTTTTGTAATATAGTCATCTCCTCCAATTTTTAGACCATTTATTATATCTTCTTCTTCATCTCTAACAGTAAGAAAAATTATAGGTTTTTTCAATTTTTTTATTTTAGGGACAATATTAAAGGCATTTCCATCTGGAAGATTAATGTCTAATAAAAATATATCTATATCATCAATAAATTTATTATAAAATTCTTCGATTGTAGTAACTTCCTCGACTATATAATTATTTTCTTCCAAATACTCCTTAATTCCTTCTCTTATTATTTTATTGTCTTCTAACACTAAAATTTTAGATTTTTCCATATAACTCTTCCTCTGTAATTTCATCAATATTATCAATTTCACAAAATGCAGACCTACGACACACATTATATCATAAAAATAGCATATGATAACACCTTTATATCTTCTCTTATATTCTTGATATTAGGTGAATAAAAGTATAAAATTATGTATGAGGTGGTATATTTGGATATTTATAATGCTCTTAAAACTTATTTTGGATATACGGAGTTTAAAGAGGGTCAGGAAAATTTAATAAGAGGAATTTTAGCAGGAAGAGATGTCCTAGGTATAATGCCTACAGGAGGTGGAAAATCCCTTTGTTATCAATTACCGGCTATATTGCTGGAAGGTGTTACAATAGTTGTTTCACCCTTAATATCACTGATGAAAGATCAAGTAGATGCATTAAATGAGATCGGAATATCAGGCACATTCATAAACAGTACTTTAGATGATAATGAATTTAATTATAGAGTACAAGAAATAAAAGAAGGCAAATATAAAATAATCTATGTAGCTCCGGAACGTTTAAATACTTTCTCCTTTATTAATTTAGTAAATAGCATCAAAGTATCTATGGTGGCAGTTGATGAGGCTCATTGCATCAGCCAATGGGGTCATGATTTTAGACCATCCTATGTAGAAATTCCAAGGTTTATCAAAACCTTTTATAATAGACCTATAGTCGCTTGTTATACGGCAACAGCCACCAAAGAAGTAGTTAGGGAAATCAAGTCTTTGATAGCCCTTAAAAATCCTATAGAGTCTATAATCGGATTTGATAGGCCAAATTTATATTATCAGGTTCTAAAGGTAAGCAATAAATATTCATATATAGTAGATTATATAAGAAATAGCTTTCAAAATGAGTCAGGGATCATCTACTGCTCCACAAGGAAAACTGTAGAATCATTAACTGAGAAGCTAAGTGAAGAAGGCTTTTCCGTAATAGGATATCATGGTGGAATGGATGCAAATATTCGCCAGAGAAATCAAGATGATTTTATATTTAATAGAGTTCAGATAATAATAGCCACCAATGCCTTTGGTATGGGCATAGATAAGCCAGATGTTAGATTTGTAATCCATTATAATATGCCTCAAAATATGGAGGCATACTATCAAGAAGCCGGACGTGCAGGCCGTGACGGAGAACCCAGTCGCTGTACCCTATTATATTCACCTTCAGATATAGTAAAGCAAAAATTATTGATACAGAGCAATCCTATATCTATGGAAAGGGAAACTTTATTATATCAAAATCTTCAATATCTAATTGACTACTGTCATACAAATAACTGTTTGAGAAATAGTATATTGGAGTATTTTGGGGAAACGATAACTGAGTCAAGCTGTGGAAATTGCGGAAATTGTTTAGATAGGTCTGAGATGGTGGATATTACCATAGAATCTCAAAAAATACTGTCCTGTATATATAGGGTCCAGGAAAGATATGGACTGACTACAGTAATTCAGGTACTTCGAGGTTCAAAAAATAAGAGGATAATAGAGTTTGGCCTAGATAATGTTTCAACCTATGGGATTATGAAGGAATATAGTGAAGGCTCATTAAGAGAAATTATAATGACCTTGGTTTCTAGAGGATATATCTATGTAACAGCAGATAAATTTCCAGTATTAAAATTATCCCAAACTGCTGGAGAGGTCTTAAGAGGACAAGTTAAAGTATATCATAAGAAGCATTTAATAGAAATTAAATCATCTAAAGATAAAAAGGGATTATCAATAAAGGATATGAATGAAAACTTCGATGAAGAATTATTCCAAGAATTAAAATCAGTACGATATTCTCTATCTCAAGATAAGAAATTAGCTCCATTTATGATATTCCATGATTCTACACTAATTGAAATGGCATCCCTTTTTCCTCAAGATAAGGAATCTATGATGATGATAAAAGGATTAGGCCTAAAGAAATATGAAAGCTATGGTGAAGTCTTTCTAAAGGTAATCACTGATTACTGTATAAAAAATGGAGTTTCCTCAATCATTTCCCGAGATGAAAAAATAGTAAGAGAGGATTTAGTGGATAGGTATAAATCAACCTACAATTGTTATCAGGAAGGATTATCTTTAGAAGAAATATCAAAAACAAGAAATTTTACCATAAATACTATTATTGAGCATCTTTCTAAATGTGAAGAACAAGGCCAAACTGTAAATTGGTCAAGATTTCTCACCCCTATAAAAGAGGAAAAGATACTGGAAGTAATAAATAGAATAGGATTTGAAAGGTTAAAACCAATAAAAGAATTATTACCAGAAGAATTTACTTATGAAGACATAAAAGTAGTTATTGCTAAAAATGGACTAAAATAATAATTATCCTCCATATGATTAATACTATGCTATAATAGCAAATGTTAACTAATCCATGGAGGAATAATCGTTTAAAATTAATCTATTCTCTTATCTCCTAAGAAGAAAAGAGCAACTGTGCCAGGGCCTGTATGAGAACCTATTACGGTACCTACACTGTTAATCATTACCTTCCCCTTTAAATTAGGGAACTTTTCTTCAATTAAATCAGCAACCATACGTGCATCATCATAACATGCAGAATTGGATATAAAACATTTACCTGAATACTCTATCCCATTCTCTGCATGTTTCTTCATTTTTTTCACTATTTGTGCAATTACATGCTTCTTCCCACGAATTTTTTCACGGGAAATCAACTTTCCATCATAGCTCATATTTAATAAAGGACATATATTTAATAGATTCCCTACAACTGCAGATGTAGCAGATATACGACCACCACGTTTATAATGCGTTAAATCAGTAGAGAAAAACCAATGATGTACATTTAATTTATTTCCCTCTAACCATTCATAAACCTCTTCAATACTTGAACCTCTATCTCTCATATCAGCAGCTAAATCAGTAAGTAATCCATAACCTGAAGAAGCACCCAGAGAGTCAACAATCATAATTTTCCGTTCCGGATATCTGGATAATAATTCTTCCTTTGCCATACATGCTGAATTATAAGCACCTGATAAACCTGTAGAAAGAGAAATATGCAAAATATCTTTTGACTCCTTAAGAAAAGGTTCAAAAAGATCTATAAACTCTCCTACATTTACCTGAGAGGTAGTAGGCATTGCTCCCCCCTCAATTTTACTGTAAAATTCTTCAAAAGACATAGTCTGACCGAGATCATCTATATATTCTTTCCCGTCCATGTTGAAATGAAAAGAAGCAAAAGGTATATCCCTTTTTAAAAAATATTCATAGGGCATATCTGCTGTAGAACAACATGTTAAAACAAATTTAGACATATTTAACACTCCTTCCATAATTATAATTATTAATTTTAATAACCAATAGTAAACATATACTGCTCTCCAATGGTCTTATAAATTAGCTCATATCCAGCATCGTTGGGATGAATACCATCAGAGCATAAAAAATCACTATAATTATTATATTTCAAAAATGCAGAACGTATATCAATTATTGGAACACCCATTTTATTAGCCAATAACATAACTTCTACATTATACATTTCTTGCCACCTATAAATCATATTAACATCACCAAGCCATTGCAATATACCTCTCTCATTTAAATCCTTAGAAATCCAATTAAAATATCTCTTAGGATCAAGAGGTGGAAGATTAATCATTATTGGACTCCCACCGTTATTACGTATTTCTCCAATTAAACTCTCATATAATCTTCTAAATTCAATAATCGGTGTATTAGGAAAATGTTCTTTTTCTGGATTCTCGGCTATTTCTTTCCAATTAAAGTCACAGTCATTACCGCCTAATTCTAAAAAGACATTTTTATATTTCATAATTTCAGTTGCATGTCTCTTAATATTTGATAAACCCTTTGAAACAGTGCATCCAAACATAGAATAGTTTCTAATATTTATTTCTTCCAACCCAAATATTTTCTCTAAATTCATTTTAATTACCTTATATCGACTTGTTTCAGACTGTAATACTATGCCTTTGCCAATCGAATCTCCAAAAACACAAATATCTATAAGACTCATAATTAGCATCTCTCCCTTTAATCCATTCTTTTATTTCTACCAATGTGGAATATAATTGATATCAATGATAAATAAAGCACATATAGAACCCAAGCAATACTCCAAATCTTAAATTTCATTGATATGAATAAATATAAAAATGTTGTTAATATAAATCCTGAAGCAAAAAGTCGAATATCTTTTTCTACAATTGATATATGCTTTCTATTTACTATATAATCTGTTATTATGTAGAAAAATACTATAATTATAATTATTAGCCAACTACGGTTCCATATATTTTTTGAATATACTATAGATAAATATAATGATGGAAATACATAGATTAATGGTATTAAACTAATATAGATAAATGCTATACCCCATCTTCCGAGTGCTTTGAAACTAAACAATTTAGCATATTCATATAAGCTTATTGAAAAATATACTAAATATATAAAAGAACCCCCTACAACAATTAGCCATGTTTTATTAAAAGATTTTAAAATAATCACGCTTACAAAAAAATATATAAATGTCAGTATAATGAAATAAAATGTAGTAAATGAGCCTATATTAACAAAGGTTTTTTTCAATGCTCCAAGAGAACTACCTTTTTCTACTTCTCTAATTGCTTCCTTATAATCAGCCATCATTTCAGTTGCCCTCTTATAAGACTCTTCCTGTGTAATCCCCATATTTAAACAATCATTATATTTATCTAGCATTATGGAGTATAACTCATCACGAACTTCCAGAATCTCCTTTGTTTTAGGGTATAGCAGAAACTTCCTATTTATATATCTTTTTAATTTTTCCTCCATTATAGCCCACTCCCAATCAAATTATTCATAATAATAGTTATTTCCTTCCATTCATTGACTTTCTGAATATATATTTCCCTACCTTGGGGGGTAATTCTATAATATTTTCGCCTTGCACCGCTTTCTTCGTTTCCCCAATAACTTGTAATCAATTTATCTTTTTCCATACGTTTGAAAGCAGTATAGACTGTAGCATCTTTAATATCTATTAATCCTTTTCCGCGCTCTATAATAGTTTTCATAATTTCATAACCATATGAATCATTCTCCATAAGAATGGCTAAAATGATAGTTTCTGTATTTCCTCTCAAAACCTCGCTTGAATAACTCAATTTATCTCCTCCGATACCTAATCAGGTTAGATATATTGTAACCCTATTGCCAATACATGTCAATATATATAATCCTCACTTGAAATGTGCTCTTATCTTCAAAAAATTGCTAACCTAGCATTCATTGATAAGAAGTTTAAATAAAAAATTGATAGAGAATGTTCTCTATCAATTTTTTATTTATGAAGTATAGGCGATACTCTTTTATATATTAATAATGTTAATGCTGTTATCATAACACCTTTTAGTAGATTAAAAGGTACTACTGAAATTAGCATCATGGTTTTTAAATCTGTTATATTTTTGTTTATTGCAGTACCCATATCTACAAATACTTGTATATCCTGCCCCATTAGCTTTGCATATAGAGGAAACATTATAAAGTAGTTTGCAAGGGTAATAACTATAGTCATGATTACAGTTCCTAATAATAGCCCTACTACAGCTCTTCCAAAGGTCTTCTTCTTATAATATACAAACCCTGCTGTATAAGCAAATGCAGAACCTACTACAAAATTAGCCAATTCTCCTACTCCACCAGTCGTGCTTCCTTCGATTAAAACATTTAATACATTCTTTAAAAGTTGAATTATTACTCCTGCCATAGGTCCTATGGCAAAGGAACCAATTAAAGATGGTAAGTCACTAATGTCAATCTTCATAAATGTTGGCGCTAAAAATGGCATTGGAATTTCAAAAAACATAAGAATAAAAGAAATTACTCCAAGCACAGAAATCTTTACCATGGTTTTAGTATTCCATGTCTCTTTACTTAATGTGTACATAAAATCCCTCCAAAAGTTTTATTTTCTCGGGATTATCGCAGTTTTGCAACTCAAATCTATTTGCTCACTGTGTTAGGTCATAAAAAAATCCCGAAGAAAATCTCCGGGGTCCAAAAATAGACTAATCAAAATAATTTAAGTCTACTACATCTTCTTCCATCCAGACTGTAACTGTCGGCCTTGGAATCTAACCAAGTCAACCGAATTTATCGGCTCGCGGGCTTTACCGCCGGTGAGGACTTACACCTCCCCCTGAAGATATATCTTAATTTAATTATAAATCTCCATATATCTATTGTCAAGTATTAAGCATCCTCAAAATATAATACTCCCCTCTTTCACAAAACCTTAATCATAGGTTATAATATATATAGATAGGAGAGTGTTTATATTGTTTGATTTAGATGCATGTATTTCTTTTATTACCAATAAAGCAGCTAAAAAAATGGCAGATGAATTCAATGATAGATTGATGAAATTAGGCATAACCAGGGTCCAATGGATAGCCCTTTATTATTTGGGTAAATACGATGGAATCAATCAAAAGGAATTAGGAGATTTAATGGATATAAAGGAATCCACAGTTGCCAGATTAATAGATAGAATGGAAAAGGAAGATTATATTCTTAGAACTAAGGATAAAAATGATAGAAGAATAACTATCATTTCGTTGACAGATAAAGGTAAACATTATAGGGAGGAACTATTACCAGAAGGCCAAAAGATGGCAGATACTTTCACTATGGATATTTCAGAAGAGGAAATTCAAATATTTTTGAAGGTAATAGAAAAAATCTTATTAAATATAGGTCAAAAATTGTGAAAATTTTGTTGACCTATTATATTATACTTGCTATACTAAGTATTAGTATAGCAAGTATAATATAAGGAGGAATTTAAATGTCCAAAGGTCCAAGAGATTATTTAAATGAGTTTATTAACGGTTTACAAGATGTAGGTATTAGTAATGAAAAGCATTTAGGTGCATTCATGAATTTATTAGGCACTACTTATGAAGACGGCGCCCTTGATACTAAAACAAAGGAATTAATAAGTGTTGCAATTGGTGCTTATAATCGTTGTGAATACTGTATAGCCTTCCATGTTTATAAGGCATTAGAAAGCGGTGCTACTAGAGAGGAAATTATGGAGGCCGCTATGGTGGCAGTAGCTTTCGGTGGAGGTCCTTCTATGGCATACTCTTCAACCTTACTTAAAGCCAGCATAGATGAATTTGAAAACGATTTCAAATAATAGGATTGGGAGGAAGTAAAATGATTCTCGAAGTCAAGTTTGAAGGCTTAAATGGAATTAAGAAGGGTAAGGTTACTAAGATTTATAAAAAACCTGGAGATAGCATAGACCCAAATACTCCTTTACTTGCAATAGAAGTAAATAAAACAACAATGGATTTAGATGTGAATGTAAAGGGAGTTATTAAAGATATAAAAGTAAAATTAGGAGCAAATCTAAAATTAGGAGATATTTTGGCAGTAGTAGATGGAGAAGAAGTTCAGATTGAAAAGAAAGAAGAACCTTCCTTTGACTATTTTAAAGGTTTAATAAAGCCTAAAGAAGAAAAGCTAGATGCTAAAGTAGCTATAATAGGTTCAGGTCCCGGTGGTTATGTGGCTGCTATTAGGCTGGCTCAATTAGGGGCAGATGTAATCCTTGTTGAAAAAGATAGCATAGGGGGAACATGCCTAAACAGAGGATGTATACCTACAAAGTCTTTGGTAAAATCTGCAGATGTCTTTAAAAATATTAAGGAATCTCACAACTATGGCTGCAAGGTTGAAAATTATAGTCTAGATATTAATGAGGTAATCTCCAGAAAAAATCAAGTTATTACTCAATTAGGAGAAGGAATTAGTCATTTATTGGAAAAAAACAATATTAAATTTGTTAAAGGCTCTGGTGAAATCTTAGATAAGAATACTGTATTTGTAAAAACCAAATATCTAGAAACTACAATAAAAGCAGAATATATAATTATTGCAACAGGCTCAACTACGAGTAAATTACCGATACCGGGAATTGACTTAGATAATGTATTAGGCAGTACGGAAATAATGGAAATAAATGAACTTCCAAAGGAATGGTAGTAATCGGCGGTGGAGTAATAGGAATGGAGTTCTCATTTATCTTCAATACCTTTGGTACAAAAGTATCTGTAGTGGAATTCATGGATAGACTTTTACCCGGTCTAGATGAGGATGTATCTCAAGAAATAGAAGAAATTGCTGAAAATAAAGGAATCAGTATATATACTGGTTCTAAGGTAGAAGAAATTATTCAGGACGAGAAGGGAAGATGTATTATTACCTTTACTAATAATGGAAATAAAAAATATTTAACCACAGATAAAGTGCTGATATCAATAGGCAGACAACCATATTTAGATAACCTTGGTATCGATAAATTAGATATGGAATTAAATGATAATAGACGTGGTATAAAGGTTAATGAAAAAATGATGACAAGTATTCCAAATATCTTTGCTGTCGGAGATGCTACTGGAACAATACAATTGGCTCACATAGCTTCTACTCAGGGTGTTGTAGCTGCTAATAATATAATGGGTATAAAAGATAATATGAATTATAATGTTGTGCCAAGTGCTATATTTACAGATCCTGAAATCGCAAGTGTAGGAATTAGTGAAAAATATGCCCTAGATAATAATATGGATATAGAGATAGGAAAATTCCCTATTGCCTCCAATGGAAAGGCTTTAACATTAGGAGTTTCAGAAGGCTTCGTAAAAATTATTGTTGATAAATCCACTAAGGAAATACTTGGTGCTTCTATAGTAGGTCCAAATGCTACAGATTTAATCAATGAAATATCTATAGCAATGACTAATAAACTTAAGGTAGAGGATTTAACTAAAACAATCCATCCTCACCCAACTACCTCAGAAGCCATATTTGAAGCTCTACTGGACTCAAGCGGAATATGTATACACAATTAATTAGCTTCTAAAAATAAAAAGGCCCTAAATGAAATTTGTATTCCAATTTAGGGCCTTTTTTCATAGCTATAATCCTTCTACCTTTTCTATAGACTCAGCATAATAGGTATTTATAACCTTCATATATCCATTGAACATACTATTTACCTCTTCATTTCCTGTATCAACCAGAAGTGGTCTACCCTCCAGAGCTAAAATTTTATTCTTAGGTGCTACTATTCGGATATTTTCTTTCCCTACTCTTTTGATAACCTCTGCACTAATTTGCTGATTACCTCTTCCAAAGATATAACCCTGACCACCTATAACAGTTACAACTATTTTAGCCTTATATCCGCTGATTATATCTAGAATCTGCTTTTCATTTACATCAGAAGCTATCAATTCCTTATTTTTTACTATATCTATCCCTAATAAAGTATTAGGTAAATCTAGATTTTCCATAATAGGTCGAGTTGATGTTCCAGAACCTATTATAAAGAAAGTATCTGGTTCTTCTTCCATTTCCTCGATAATTCTATCAGCAATTCCATTTAGAGCCTCTTCTTCTGACCCTAATCCACCGCCTGATTTAGTTGTTTGAATTAATTTTGGTTCTAGCGGGATTCTCATATATCCATATAGTCTTGCCGTTACCACACCTTCTCTAAAAGCATCTTCATCTATATCCATTACTTCAGCTTCTATTGTCTCCATATGTTCATCTTGAAGATATTTAAAAGCAATTTCTCCTGCCGCCTTTGGGTGGTTTGCATAAACTCCGGAGTGAATTTTAACTCCTGCCGGTATTCCTACAACTGGCACCCCTGTACCAATGGCAGAATAAATATTTCTAGCAGTACCATCTCCGCCAGCAAATAGTATTAAATCTACTCCTTTCTCAACCATCTTTTTTGCAGCTTCCTCTGTGTCCTTAGGACTAAAATTATTCTTTTCAGTTTCTAATACTATTGGTTCGAATCCTATGTCATTTGCCTCTTCTTCACCCATATTTCCTGGATAGGTGTATATCTCCAGTTCATCTTTAAGAGGTAATAGAACCTTTAATGCCTTTTTGGCTTATCTGGAGATTCTGGTACTGCTCCAAGGGTTCTAGCCTTTTCTAGAACTTCAGGTCCATCTGTCCCCTTTAATCCTACTCTGCCTCCCATACCTGCAATAGGATTAACTATAAATCCTAGCTTCATATAAACACCTCCAAAATGCAGTGAATAGCTAATAGTGAAAAGTGAATAGTTAAAAAGATTAAAACGCTTTGTATTTTCAACTATTCACTCTTAGTTATTCACTATTCACTATCTTTTATAAACTACTTCTCCATTAATTATTGTAGCAAAGGTTTTACAGTCTATGTCTTTTAATGGATTTCCATCAAATATAGCAATATCTGCATCTTTACCTACTTCAATACTTCCTATTCTATCTTGTAACCCTACTATCTCAGCAGCATTTATTGTAATAGCTTTTAATGCTTCCATTTCAGGAAGTCCTGCATTGTGAGCAAGTCCTGCACATAATGGCAGATGCTGTAAAGGTATTACTGGAGAATCTGTAATTATTGCAAATTTAACTCCTGCTTCGTTTAATATTCTAGGAGTATCAAAAGATTTGTTTTTTAATTCAAATTTAGATCTATTACCAAATGTTGGTCCTACTATAGCAGGTTTTCCTTCCTTAGCTAGTTGGTCAGCTATTAAATGACCTTCTGTACAGTGGTCTAGTGTAATATCTACATCGAATTCTTTAGCTATTCTAATAGCTGTAAATATATCATCAGCCCTATGAGCATGAGCCTTTAAAGGAATTTCCTTCTTAAGAACTGGTATTAGAGCTTCCATCTTCATATCATAATCAGGCATTTTTGAAGGTTCTTCTGCTCTTTCTTTCTTTTCCAGATAAGTCTTTGCCTTAAATAGAGTATCTCTAAGTATTGCAGCTGTAGCCATTCTAGTCATAGGAGATTTGCTTTGAGCATTATATACTCTTTTTGGATTTTCACCAAAAGCTATCTTCATAGCCACTGGGTCTTTTATTATCATATCATCTACTCTATTTCCATAAGTCTTTATAGCTACAAAAGTACCACCTATTACATTTGCACTACCTGGACCAGTTATAGCAGTAGTTACTCCACCTTGGTATGCTTCTTCAAATGAAATATCCATAGGATTGATACTATCGATTGCCCTTAACTGAGGTGTTATAGGATCTGTCATTTCATTTCCATCGTCACCTTCAAATCCTATACTTTCTTCCCACATTCCTAAATGACAATGAGCATCGATAAATCCTGGAGTTACCATTCTACCTTCAGCATCAATTACCTCTGCATCTAGCGGGGCAATTATATCTTTCCCTACTTCTACTATCTTACCCTCTTTTATAAGTATTGAACCATTTTCTATTACATCTCCTGCCATAGTGTATATTGTACCATTTTTAATAAATATCACTAAAATTCCCCCTTATTTTTATTTCGTTACCCTAAATAATATTATATATTTTATATTCTGATTATTCAATGATTATTTACGGGCGAGCAAAACTCGCTCCCTATAATTATGAATTATGAATTGTAAACTGTTAATTGCCTAAGCTTCCTTCATACTTAAAGCGATTCTTCCTCTTTCCATATCTACTTCCACTATTCTAACTTTAACTATATCCCCTACTTTAACAACTTCCTTAGGATGCTTAATAAATCTATTAGAAAGTTGGGATATATGAACTAAGCCGTCTTCTTTTACTCCTATATCCACAAAGGCACCAAAGTCTACTACATTTCTTACAGTACCACTTAGTACCATATCTTTCTTCAAATCTTCTATTTTAAGAACATCTTGCCTCAAAATAGGTTTCGGCATCTCATCTCTAGGGTCTCTCCCTGGCTTTTCAAGTTCTTTGATTATATCCTCAAGGGTTGGAATCCCAATATCTAATTCCTCTGATATCTTTTCTATTTCTCCTTTAGAGTAATCCATCTTAAGTAGCTTTTCTGCTACCTCATAGGATTCTGGATGAACTCCTGTATTATCTAAAGGATTATCACCTCCAGGGATACGCAAGAATCCTGCACATTGGACAAAAGTCTTTTCTCCTAATCCCTTTACCTTGAGAAGTTCTTTCCTGCTGGTAAACTTACCCATTTCTTCTCTAGCTTTAACTAAACTATTTGCAACTCTAGTAGATACTCCAGCTACATATTTTAATAGAGATGGAGATGCAGTATTTAAATCTACTCCTACACTATTTACACAATCCTCTACAACTCCTGTAAGAGCTTCATCAAGTTTCCCTTGGTTTAAATCATGCTGATATTGTCCTACACCAATATGTCTTGGTTCAATTTTCACCAATTCTGCCATAGGATCTTGCAGCCTTCTTCCAATAGATACAGCTCCTCTAATGGATACGTCTAAATCTGGAAATTCTTTTATTCCTACTTCTGATGCAGAATATATTGATGCTCCTGCTTCACTAACTATTATATAGGAGACTTCTCTGTTTACTTCCTTTAACATTTCAGCTACTACCATTTCAGTTTCTCTAGATGCTGTACCATTTCCAATGGATATTATGTCTACACTATACTCTTGGATTAACGCTTTTAACTTAATCTTTGTTTCCTCTATCTTATTTTGAGGCTCTGTAGGATACACTGTAATATAATCTAGCATTTTGCCTGTTTCATCAACTACGGCAACCTTACATCCAGTTCTAAATCCAGGATCTATTGCCATTACGGTTTTTCCTTTAATTGGCGGCTGAAGCAATAACGGTTTTAAGTTTATTGCAAAAACCTTTATAGCTTCCTCTTCAGCTCTTTCTGTTAAGTTATTTCTTATTTCTCTCTCTATTGAAGGAAAGAGTAGTCTCTTATAGCCATCATCCACCGCTCTTTGTATGTAAATTGCAGTATCTTTGCTTTTATCTTTTATCAGTCTATCTCCTAGTAACTCTATTAAATCAACACCATCTATATTTAATGCAACCTTTAACTTTTTATCCTTTTCTCCTCTATTTATAGCTAATATTCTATGATTTGCTATGGCTTTTACAGGCTCTTTATAATCATAATACATCTCATATACAGTTTTTTCTTCCTTGTCTACTCCTTCTACTACTAAAATCCCCTTATCATTAATAATTTTCTTAATGATTTCCCTATTATCCGGATCATCAGATACTATTTCAGCAATAATATCCATAGCACCAGCTAAAGCTTCTTCTTCGTTATTTACTCCCTTTTCTTCATCTATAAAGCTAATTATTCTATTTTTAAATTCTTCCTTATCTAAGGATTGAGTAAATATGATTTCTGCAAGAGGCTCCAAGCCTTTTTCCTTTGCAATAGTAGCTCTAGTTCTTCTCTTTGGTCTAAATGGTCTGTATAAATCATCAATTCTTTGGAGTGTTTCTGAATCTATAATTTCTTTTCTCAGTTCATCAGTAAGTTTTCCCTGCTCATCAATAAGCCTTATAACTTCCTCTTTTCTTGCCTCTAGGTTTCTTAAATAAGTTAACCTATTTGATAAATCTCTTATAACAACGTCTTGTAACTCTCCTGTCTGTTCCTTCCTATATCTGGCTATAAATGGTATAGTATTACATTCATCTAATAATTCCACTGTATTTTTTACTTGATAAGGTTTTAATTTAAACTCATCAACAAGCACTTTTAAAATATCCATATTCATCTTCCCTCCACTTAATTATCGCAGTCTCGAAACACAAATTTATTTGCAACCTTGCTTTGCTCCGCAGGATATAATTCAGTAGTCCTGTAAGGGCTCTCAAGTTCGCATAGATTTGGTCCTAACGGACACTCCCAATGATAAATTCTATTCGTTGCCTTTTTGTCCAATAAGTACTAGCCAATTGTAGACAAAACGAACAGCGAAGCGAACGTTAGTGAGCGTAGCAAGTGTTGCGTTTGACCTACCTACAGTTCACAACCTCTATTTACCCCATAGGGCTTAATTTAGTGGTGTCCGATAGGATCTACGTTCACTGGGTTAGGTCATAAACGAACTTTCCTATTATTAATTATTCGACGTAAAATCAAAAATTCCTCTTTTACTATAAAAAAGCTTTAATAACAAGCAAAGTCTTAAATCCCAAAGTTAAATTAATGTTTGATACTTTACGATTAAAAAGCCCTTTTTATGAAAGGGCTTTTTGTTTTAAATATTCATTTATGAAAATATCAATATCTCCATCCATTACACCATATACATCTCCAACTTCTGCATTGGTTCTATGATCTTTCACCATACTATATGGGTGGAATACATAAGACCTTATTTGTGATCCCCAGCCTATTTGATTATAGCTGCCCTGAAGGTCTTCTATTTTTTCTTTTTGCTCTTCTTCTTTTAATTGTACTAACTTAGCCTTTAGCATATTTAAAGCAGTGTGCCTATTACTGATTTGAGATCTTTCATTTTGACATTGAACTATGATACCCGTGGGAATATGTGTAATTCTCACCGCGGAGTCTGTTGTATTTACGTGCTGACCTCCAGCACCACCAGATCTATAAGTATCTATTTTTAAATCTGAAGGATTAATCTCAATATTTACTTCATCATCTAACTCTGGATATACATCTATACTAGCAAAGGATGTATGCCTCTTTCCAGCAGAGTCAAATGGAGATATTCTTACTAATCTATGAACTCCTTTTTCAGATTTTAAATATCCATATGCATTATATCCCTTTATAAGTAATGTAACAGATTTTATACCACCCTCAGTATCTGCTAAAAGATCCAAGGTTTCAACTTGAAATCCTTTTTGCTCTGCCCATCTTCTATATAACCTTAAGAGCATTTCAGCCCAATCTTGAGCTTCCAATCCTCCTGCTCCAGAGTGTATCGAAAGAATCGCATTATTCTTATCAAACTCACCGGATAATAGGGTACTTAATTTGAATTCATCTGCCTTTATGGACAATTCCTTAAGTCCTGTTTCTATTTCCTTATACATATCATAAGCTTCTTCTTCAAGGACTAAATCTATTAACGTTTCTAAATCCTCTATTGCTTCTATCAAATCATCATACTCTTTAACTTGATTTTTCAAGGACTTAATTTCCTGCATGGTTTTTTGGGCTTTATCTATCTCTTTCCAAAAATCCTCTTCATAGGATTGCTGCTCTAAATCAATAACCTTATCCCTAAGTCCTTGGATGTCAAAGTGAAACACCCAATTCTTCAACAGTCTCTTTTATTTCATTAAGTTTTTCTTTATCTAAATAAATATCCTGCAATATATCACCCCATTTTTTTAGTTAATAGTGAAAAGTGAATAGTGAAAAGTTTTTAGTAGATGTTTAGGGTCTTTTGTCTTTTAACTATTCACTATTAGTTATTCACTATTAACTACTCATTCTGTCCACAGCATTTCTTATATTTCTTTCCACTGCCACATGGACAAGGATCATTTCTTCCTACTTTTTTCTCTTTATTTACAATAGTTTTGCTTATTTCATCTGCATTGGTAGATACAGGTTCTGCTACTTTCTTTCTTTGAACCTTTTCAGGATTTTCTACTTGATAGAGGAATCTTACAGTATCTTCCCAAATACTATGGGTCATTTCATTAAACATATCAAATCCTTCATTCTGATATGCACGAACAGGGTCCTCTTGCCCATATGCTCTAAGACCAATTCCTTGTCTTAACTGATCCATAGCATCTATATGATCCATCCATTTACTATCTACTACTTGAAGCAAAACTACTCTTTCTACTTCTCTAAATCTTTCTTCACCAAAATCTAATTCCTTAGCTTTATATTTTTCTTCAGCCTTTTCAATTATTTTATCTATTAATGCTTCTTTTGTAATACTTTCTATATCTGTGAAAGATAAGAATTTTTTATTGATATCGAAAAGATTCATTACATAATTTTCTAATCCCTCTAGATCCCACTCCTCTGGATATTTACTCTGTCTAGTATATATTTCAATATTATCCATTACTAGAGATTTAGCCATCTCCTGGATATGAGATCTTAAATCTTCTCCCTCTAATACTTTTCTTCTTTCTCCATAGATAACTTCTCTTTGTTTATTCATAACATCATCATATTTTAATACATGCTTTCTAATACCAAAGTTGTTTCCCTCTACCTTCTTTTGGGCATTTTCTATGGATTTTGTAAGCATTGAATGTTCCAAAGGCTCATCTTCTGGCATTTTTAAACCATCTATTAGATTAATTATTCTTTCTCCACCAAATAATCTCATCAAATCATCTTCTAAGGATATGTAAAACCTTGAAGAACCAGGGTCTCCCTGTCTGCCAGCACGTCCTCTAAGCTGATTATCTATACGTCTTGACTCATGTCTTTCTGTACCAATTATGTGAAGTCCACCAGCTTCTAATACCTTTTTATTTTCTGCATCAGTTTCTACTTTATATTTATCATGTAATTCTTGATAAGTCTTTCTTGCTGCTAGAACTTCTTCATTATCCGTATCATAGAAACTATCTACTAAAGATAAGATTTCATCTGTAAATCCTTTCTTTCTCATCTCTTGCTTTGCAAGGAATTCAGGATTACCTCCAAGGACTATATCTGTACCTCTACCAGCCATATTGGTAGCTATAGTAACCGAACCGAATCTACCGGCTTGAGCTACTATCTCTGCCTCTCTGTCATGATGCTTTGCATTTAATACTTCATGAGGAATACCTTCTTTTTTTAGCATTTTGGAAAGCAACTCTGATCTTTCAATAGTAATAGTACCTACTAATATAGGCTGACCTGTTGCATGTTTCTCCTTGATCTCTCTTACTACAGCTCTAAACTTAGCTTCTTCACTACGATAAATAACATCTGCTAAATCCTGTCTTATTACAGGTTTATTTGTAGGTATTTCAACTACGTCCATATCATATATTTCTCTAAACTCAGCTTCTTCTGTTTTAGCAGTACCAGTCATACCAGAAAGTTTAGTATACATTCTAAAATAATTTTGGAATGTAATAGTTGCCAGAGTCTTGGACTCACTCTTTACATTTAATTTTTCCTTAGCTTCTATCGCTTGATGAAGTCCATCACTATATCTTCTACCATACATAAGTCTTCCAGTAAATTCATCTACAATAATTACTTCTCCATCTTTCACTACATAATCAATATCTCTCTTCATTATAGATCTAGCTTTTAAAGCCTGATTAACATGATGAGCTATTTCCATATTTTCTATATCAGATAAATTCTCAATACCAAAGAAAGATTCTGCCTTTGCAGTACCCTTTTCAGTAATAGAGCATGACTTAGCTTTTTCGTCTATTACATAATCTACAGTTTCTTCTTTAATTTCTCTATTAAATGGATCCATCTTTTCTTCGCCAGGATCCATTATTCTACTAGTCAATGTTCTTGCAAAGCTATCAGCCATTTCATAAAGCTTTGTAGATTTGTCTCCTGTTCCTGAAATAATAAGAGGGGTTCTAGCCTCATCTACTAGTATACTATCCACTTCGTCAACTATGGCAAAATAAAGCGGTCTTTGAACCATGTCCTCTTTATAGATAACCATATTATCTCTAAGATAATCAAAACCAAATTCATTATTTGTACCATAGGTAATATCGTAATTATAAGCAGCCTTTCTTTCTTGATTACTTATACCATGAACAATACATCCAACTGTAAGACCTAAAAATTCATATACCTTACCCATCCATTCTTTATCTCTTTTGGCTAAGTAATCATTTACTGTAACTATATGAACACCTTTACCTGTTAGGGCATTTAAATATGCTGGTAAGGTAGCCATTAAAGTTTTACCTTCTCCTGTTTTCATCTCTGAGATTCTACCTTGATGAAGTATTATTCCACCAATTAATTGAACTCTAAAATGTTTTATACCAAGTACTCTATATGATGCCTCTCTCACTACTGCAAAAGCCTCTGGTAAAATATCATCAAGGGTTTCATTTTGATTTAATCTATTCTTAAATTCTAATGTCTTTTCTTTTAACTGTTGATCTGTTAATTTTTGCATCTCTCCATCTAGTGATTCTATTTTATCTACTAGAGGTGTAATCTTTTTTAATTCCCTATCGCTATAGGTACCAAATAATTTTTCAAATAGGCTCGCCATTCCAAACCACACCTTTCAACTTCAATATTACAGCTATCATATTATTTTATCACTTATTAATATTCCTTTCAACTATAAGATTGACATAAAAAAGGCAGGGTATACGTCCTGCCTTTTAAGTAATTCTATATTAAAGCTCTGGCTCTATCAATCCATAATTACCGTCTTTTCGTTTATAAACTATACTTACACCTTCATTATCTGAATCTAAGAATACGTAGAAATTATGTCTAAGTAGCTCCATTTGTAATATTGCTTCTTCTGATGACATTGGTTTTAGTCCAAATCTCTTCCTTCTTACTAGTTTTGGTTTTTCGGAATCATCCTCCATTGGTAGAGGCAATACATTTTCAAATCTAATGGTTTCATTATTTTGGTATCTTTTTTGTAATTTTGTCTTATGTTTCCTAATTTGCCTTTCTAATACATCAACTGTCTTATCAATGGATGCATACATATCGTCTGTTGATTCTTCAGCTCTAATAATAGTGCCAGGTAGGTTTATGGTTACCTCAATTATTTTCCTATTCTTTTCTGAACTGAAAGTGACATTTCCCTCAATATCTTTTTGGAAATATTTGTCCAATTTTCCTAGCTTTTTCTCTGTTACATCGCGTAATGCATCTGTTATTTCCATATTTTTTCCAGTGAAATTTAATTTCATAAACCCAGCTCCTTTCATATAAGCATTATAGATAATAGCTTATACTATTTGTTATATATATTACCCTAAAACTTAATATAATAACATTATATTAAGTTTTTTTTAATTTAAAACAAAACATAATATCCTAATTTTATTAACAATTTTTTCTGAAAAATGCATTTTGTTAATAAAATGTGAATTTAAAATTGTGGATTGTGAATTATTTCTGTGGATAATGTGTATAAGTCTGTGTAAAACTGTCAATAATTTAATTTTGTCCTTTTTTACCTGTGGATATGTTATGGACAAATGGTGGATAACTATAATAATTACTTTTCTCATAGTATATCTCATTGAAGTATCTCTAAAAAATCTATTTAAAACATAATATATTCTTTATCTTATATATTTTACTAAATGCTTATTAAACCTCTGCCTAACTCCTAAAAAATATATCCCTTGCACTATAAAAAATCCAATTAATACTACAACAGATTTAGAGCCTATAATATCCTGAGAGGATGATTTTAACATCTCTATAGCTATTAAAGAATGGATTGCAGCAACAATATATGGAGTAAAGAATAAAATGGTCGTTTCAATTGTTGTAACTTTTTTTAACTCTTTATTGGATAAACCCAGTTTTGAAATATTTTTATATTTTTCCTTTTCATCATTTAGAGAACTATAAAATCTAAAATATAAAAAGCTTCCTGCTCCTATAAAGAATATTACTCCAATAAAAAATCCAATATATAATAATATATTTGCTTGCTGTAGTTCTACTTCATACATGTCTCCGGCTGTAAGGAATATAAAAGGGTCTTCGTATTTATGCTGAAATTCATTTTTCAAGGATACAGCTATCTCTCCCGTTTCCGTCCATCTTTCTGTATCATAAAGATATACTTTCTCTATATTGCCTTTTAAACTATTAAAAGTCTGGTCATCCACTACTATGATAGTATTTAATAAGCCTTGAGTAACTACATTTTCATCTATAGTATCTACTATATTAAACTTTAATCCATTCCTATCTAGATAAACTTCTGAATAGAATGCTTTTACTTTTTCCCATTCTCTCCTGTCCATATAAGAATTTATTAATACTCCTTCACTTTCATTAACATTTATATCTTTTATACCTAAGGCATATCCCATATTATTAAAGTCTGATTGTTTTATTGCATAGAAATCTTTTTTGCCTTCCATTGTATCCTTTATATATTCTATCTCGTATTTGCCATAAGAAAACCCTTTAGCTTTGAGACTTTCTTCTATTCTGGACAAATGGGTGAATTCCACTTGATTTCCTTCCATGGATACATAGGTAAAAGGAAATGGAAAGTGAATCTTAGTTGAAGAAACCTGATTAGTCTTCATTAAATAAAGTAAACCTACAGATATAAAAGTTACGGCAGAAGTGATAGACACTAAAAATAACATTCTTGCATTATCTTTTATTTTATAAGAAAGATTAGAAATCCATAGTAAATTTGTTTTATTTAAATAAATCTTTTTGTTTTTTTTCAATAGATTCAATACAAGTACACTAAATTGATTAAATAACAGTAGAGTACCTAAAACTATTAATCCCACCATTAAATAGGGAACAAAGCTTTGTGTATATCTATCTCCTGTTAAACCTAAATAGTATCCAGAACCTATCATAAAAATAGATATCAAGGCTAATGATATTGAAATTTTAGGAGCTTTCTTAGGTTTTTTTCCTGCCTTTAAAAGTTCCACTGTCTTTTCCATACTAATTAGTTTTGGTGTAATAAATGAAATCAGTATAAAAATTATAGAAAAACAGATAGTAGTCAGGGCTATAGCTTTTAATGGAAAATAAAAACCTAAATTTTCAACTCCTAAGAACTTGCTAGTGAACATCAAAAATAGTTTAGATAAAGCCAATCCAATTATCAAACCTGATAAAATAGATAAAACTCCTATCATTATATTTTCAACAAATATTAGTCTATTAAAATCTTTCTTAGTCATTCCCAATATAGTTAAAATTCCAAATTCTTTCTTTCTAGCTTTCAAAAATGTACTTAATGAATATAGTACAAATAAAAAAGCAAAGGAAAAAATTATAACCTCTCCTATAGTTAAAGCTATAAATATTGAAGACCCAGTTTCATAGGAGCTAAATAATAATGGATGGAATAAAGATATTGCAAAAGAAAAAAATATAAATACTGCAAATATACAACTAAAAAGATATGCAGTATAAGCATTCATATTTCTTTTAATATTATTAAAAGCCAATTGATGTAAAGTCATTTTTATCTCCTCCTAACAAGGAAAGAATATCCATGATTTCTTGATAGAATAATTCTCGTTTATTTCCACGATAAATTTCATTATATAGCTCTCCATCCTTTATAAATATTACCCTATGACAAAAACTAGCTGTATACGGATCATGAGTAACCATTAAAGTAGTAACCTTTTCTTTAACATTTATATTATAAAATAGTTCCATAACATCCTTAGCCGCCTTAGAATCCAAGTTTCCAGTTGGTTCATCAGCTAATAATAGACTGGGACTATTTATTATTGCCCTGGCAATTGCTGCTCTCTGAGCTTGCCCTCCAGATATTTCATAAGTTCTCTTATCCAGTATTTCTTCAATCCCTAATTTTTTCACTATTTCTTTGAGCTTTTCTTCCATCTCTTTTACTGGATATTTATCCAAAGTCAAAGGAAGTATTATATTTTCCCCTATAGTTAGGGTATCTAATAGATTAAAATCCTGAAATACAAAACCTAATTCTTTCCTTCTAAACATAGCTAATTCACTATTATTTAAATCATGAGGATTAGAACCATTAATAATCACTTCTCCTGATGTAGGTAAATCAATAGTAGATATAATATTCAATAATGTAGTCTTTCCACTTCCTGATGGTCCCATTATACCGACAAATTCTCCCTCTTCAATATTAAGGTTAATATTTTTCAAGGCTTTATAGGCGACTTTGCCTTCATATACTTTATTAAGTTTGCTTATTTTAAGTATTTCTCTCATATATGCCATTCCTCTCTTATATAATATAGCCTTATTATATTATCCCTTGAAAATATCTACTATCGACTTTTATTTCATCTAGATTACATCTTTGTAATCTTAGTTAAATATTATCCTCACAGTAGTTCCTAAGTTTTCTTTCGATTCAATCTCTATATCATGAGATAATTTTTTACATACTTCTTCAACGATATATAACCCCATCCCAGTAGACTCTCCAAATCTTCTTCCATTCTCTCCAGTATAAAAAGGCTGAAAAACTCTTTTTATATCTTTTTTAGGAATCCCTACCCCTCTATCAATTATTTCTAATTTTACTTCATCCAATTCCTTATAGGCTTTTATATATATTTTGTTACTTTTCATATAGGAATATTTAACACCATTTGTAATTAGTTGCTCAAGAATGAACATAAACCACTTGGAATCTGAAAAAACAGTTAAATTCTCTTGAATATCTATCTCTGGAAAAACATTATTTATAATAAAATATCTCTTCATATCATTGATAACTTGTTTTATCAAGGGCTCTATCATTATCTTATCAGCATGAAAATCATGAGTAAAAGCATCAAGCCGTGCCATATACAAAGCCATATCTAATCCTCTATTTAACTTTTCTAATTCATTCTTTATATTATCCATATAGAGCTCATTTTCATTTTCCTGTACTATTAAATTTATTACAGAAAGAGGTGTTTTCATTTGATGTGCCCATTGATTTATAAAGGTTAAATTTTCTTTTTGTTTGTCTTTATATTTTTCAATATCTTTTTGATATAATCTATATTGCTCTCTTAATAAATTATTTATTTCTATTGATAATGGAGATATTCCTAAGGAAACTAAAATCTCTTCCATATTTTTAGATTTTGACGATAATCTTTTATATAGTTCTCTATTTGAAGAATACTTATATATTAAAAAAGAAAAAAAGTATAAACAAACATAAGAAAATAAAATATATCCTATTTGAAAAGCTGTCAAACCCTCCTATCCAATTATAAAAAATAAATAATATAGAAAAATTAAAGATATATATTAAAATATATGAAATATGTTCCTTTAAAAATAACTTCATACTAGTTCCTCCAAGTAACTACTATTTTATAACCAACTCCCCTTATAGTTTCTATAGCATTATCTATGCCCAACTCTTCAAATCGTTTTCTTAGCCTTGCTACATTTACATTCAGAGTATTCTCCTCTACAAAGGATTCGTCATCCCATAATTTCTCTAATAACAATTGTCTTGATACTGTTTTTGGATAGTTTCTCATAAGTATTTCTGCAAGAACTGCCTCTTTCTTAGTTAATAATATATTTTTATCTTTATATCCAATCTCTGGTCTTTCAGGATATAAGCTTACTCCTTCTAATTCTAATATTCTTTCAGAAGAATTTGTTGCATAGCTGCCATAGGCTCTTCTTAGTTGGCTTTTTATTTTAGCTACTACAACATCATAATAAAAAGGCTTAGTGATATAGTCATCACCGCCACTTTCGATTCCCATAATCTGCTCTATTTCTCCACTCCTAGCAGAAATAAATACAATTGGACAATTAGAAACCTGCCTGATCTTTCTACACCAATAATATCCATCAAATTTAGGCAAATTTATATCTAACAATACTAAATGAGGTTCTAACTCATTAAATTCACTTAATATATCATCAAAATTTTTAGCTACATAAGGTGTATATCCATATTTAAAAATATGTGAACCCAAAAGCTCGGCAATATTTATATCATCTTCTACTATCATTATCCTATAACTCATTAAGATCACCATCCTCTACAGTTAATAAATCCAATTGTATTATACCCTTTTTACATAATAACAAGATAAATTATAAGTCTTATATTTTAATCATTACATTTTTATAGGCTGAAAGTAAAACTGTCAGCCTATTATATCTATGAAAATAAATCTTATATCATGAAAGCTTTTATTATAGCTAATATCCATAGATGTAATGGATAAAATACATAAAAGAAGTATTTAGTAAACTTATTATTAGGTCCTCTTTCTCCATTATATAAAAGAATAAATGGTACAGCAAATATCATAAGTATCTGTGGATCATATAATAATAGTTTCTCATATACTGTTCCTTCACCAGTATTAAGTGATATTGGAACTATCAAAAGTGTAAATACTAATACATACACTGTTGATAATAATGTTTTCTTATCTCTGCAGAAATAAAATATTAAAAACATTAAGACACCAAGTATTGAAGCCTCCGTAATCAAACCTAAAATTCCAAATATTATAGCTAGAGGTAGACCTTTTTTATAATCCTTTGAAGTTTTAATATAGTCTATACCTATTAACATAGTAACCCCATGGGCAAGAGATAAAAATATATTGTTCTTTATATATGGTGCGCTGGGAACCAATATAGATAATAATGCTGATCCAGCAAACATTGTTATTGACCAAAGATATAATCTTAAAGCATATCTTTTTCTATTACTTGTATGAAAAAATCCCTCTACTACTAAATAGAAGAATATTGGAGCCACTAACTTCCCTAACCATGTAAACCAAATAGGAGCATTTCCTATGACACTTGCTACATGATCAAAAACCATAAGAATTGCCATTATAATCTTTAATATAAATGCATTCATAAAAATCTCCTTCCTTTGTTTATTCATATAATAATTTTAAGATCTAAACCATATTTTATCAATTTATTTAAATTACATTTTTTAATAGTTTTCTTACAATTATGTAATAAATATAATAAAAGATAATATCTATGAGTGCATAGATATTATCTTTTTATTTTATATGATATGTTTTTTAAATAATTTAAAATAATAATTCTCAAGGAACTTAGGTAGTTTTTCTAAAGCTCCTTTAGAATTTACTTATGATAATCCTCTATTGGTTATAATAACATATGTAATAGCAATATATGATTGACTAGTTAAGAAGAATCCATGACCTTAAATACTTATTAACTTGCCATTTACAAACTTATTTGATAGAATAACTATTATTTCAAAATGGAGGTAAAGTCTTGGATAATAATTTAGATGATAAAAATATTATTAAATCTGCTATAAAAATTTTTCATTTATTAGAAGTACTAACTGAACATAAAAAACTTAGTATAAGTATGCTAAGTGACTTAACAGGTTATAGTAAAAGTACTACTCAACGTATAGTAAATACATTGAAATATTTAAAATATATTGACCAAGATATGTCAACATCAGAATACTTCCCTTCAATAAAGTTATATGAATTGGGTAGTAGTGTAGTAAATAATATGGCAATAAAAGATGTAGCGAAGCCTCACATAATCAAACTATATAATGAAGTAAATGAAACTATTAACTTAGGTATACTCGATGACAACGCTGTTGTTTATCTAGATAAGATGGTTTCTAAGTCACCCTTGAGAGTAGAATTAGAATTAGGTATTAAGGTTCCACTTTATTGCAGTGCTTTAGGTAAAGCTATTGCTGCATTTAATAATGAAGTAATTTCTTTTGAAAAAAATTATATTAAGTATACAGAAAAAACTATTTCTTCTGATGAGGAATTATATGAGAATTTAGCACAGGTTAGAAAACTTGGATATGCAATCGACAATGAGGAATATGTTGAAGGTCTTATCTGTATAGGCGTCCCTATCGTAAATTCCATAGGAAATGCTATTGCTAGTATAAGTATTTCCAAACCTGCAATTAGATTTAATAAAGACGATATTCCTTATTATTCATCTCTACTAAAGGGTTATGCTATTAAAATACAAAATGATTTATATTAATTAGAAAGTAGTAGATATAATCATTTTATTAGTTGATGAATTAGATTAAGCTATTATAATATAATCTATAATTAACGATGAAATATTAATAGTAGAGATTATTTCTAATCTCTACTATAATTTCTTTTAAATTGATAAACCTTTAGATATCATTCTATATACCCCAAAATGTTTGAATTGTTTGCTTTGAAGGTGGTTTTGTAATTTTTGATACTATTATAAATGCAAGCAATGAATATAATAATGAAGGCACTATTGCATGAAGTCCAAATGGTCTTGGTAAATAGTAGTTATGTATTATATATGAACCAATACCCACTATCATACTAGCGATTGCACCTTCCTTGTTAGCTTTCTTCCAATATAGCCCCAAGATAGTTGGCCATAAGAATGTTGAAAGCTGTCCAGCCGTAGCAAATAAGTTTAACCAAACCATTAATTCTGGCGGCTCCATAGAAACTAAAAATATTATTATGCCAACTATTACTGCCCATCCAATAGTCCATCTTGACACCTTATGTGAATCTTTAGCAAATTTAGGTTTAATATAGTTTATAATTAGGTCATTCACTATCGCCCCTACAACAACTAATAATTGAGAATCTACTGTGGACATAACAGCTGCTAAAGGCCCTGATAATATTATACCAGCTATTACACTTGGAAATAGTGTAACTGCCAATGTAGGTACTACTAGGTCTCCTGAGCTTATTCCAGATACTAGAGTACTACCAAATGCACCTACTAAATGCATTCCTGTTAATATTAATATGGAAACCAGTGTACCAACTTTGATCCCTGAATTTAAGCTCTTAGAATCTTTATAACTCATAGCCCTCTGGGAAACACTTGGAAATCCAACTACGGCAAATCCTACTAAGACCCAATACGATGTAACCCAAGGCTTTGTCATAAATCCATCTTGTACCCCAAAAGGAGTTATCATCCCCGGATCTATGGCCTTCATATTTTGTACAATATTTGCAATACCCCCACCTTTAACTAGAACTACGGTAAATAAAGCTAAAGTTGAAATTGTCATAACTATTCCCTGCATAGTATCGTTTAATACTACACCTCTATATCCTCCTATTGCTGTATGAACTACTACTGTGATTCCGAAGAAAGCTAATGCTATAGTATAATCTATTCCTGTAGATCCTTGAAGTAATCTTGCAGCACCTATCCATTGGGCTGCCATTGCAGCTATTAGGAAAAAAATAATGGATAAGGATGATATTATAACAACTGCTTTACTCTCATACCTAACTCTAAGAAAGTCAGTTATTGAATTAGCATTTATTTTTCTAGAAACTATTGCAAACTTTTTACCCAATACTGCAAGAGTATAATAACCTGTTGGCATCTGTGCCATTGCTAGAAATACCCATGCAAGACCATGAGTATATGCAGTACCTGGCCCACCAATAAAACTACCTGCACTTAAATAAGTAGCCACAAGTGTCATAGCTAATACAAATCCGCCAGTATCCCTTCCACCAGTCATGAACTCATCCATGTATTCTGTACCATCACCATTTTTTGATTTCTTTACCTTGCTAAGAAGCTTTGCAGCGTAGATTCCAATGAAATACATAGCTATAAAGTATAATACTATTGGAACTAAAACCTGAAGATTTAGATTGCTCATATTCTAGCCTCCCCCTTATTTAACTAATCTTATATATTCTTCTGCTTCTTCCTGTGTGAATTTATCAAGTGGCATGTCCTTAAATCCTTTATCTACCATTATGAAAGTTAAAGCCGTAAATATTACTGCACCTACTATACAACTCATAAAAAACCATGCTGGGAAGCCTAGAATATATGTGTACTCTTCCACTGGTTTACTGCCCATTCCATATCCGAATACATACCACCAAATCAAGTTCACAATTCCTAATATTACACCATACATTGCTTCTTTATTACATTGTTTATACCTGGGGTCTTCCATGAAATCCCCTTCACTGTTGTCGATTCTCTTTTTTTGTTCTACTTCTTTCACAATTATTCACCATCCCTTTTTAAATTTATATAACAATACTAAGTCTTTAAACTTGTATATCGTCATTTCAAAACATTTTAATAGCTGATGTTTTCTTGATGAAAAAGTACCCAACAAAATATCCTAATATGGAAAATAAGATCCAACCTAACTCATAATTGGATAGAGGTAACAATCGATAAACTTTCTCAAAAGCACTTATATTTAAATTAAACATATTCATATATCCAATTAGTCCATCAATAATGCCAAACACCAATGATACTGACACTGCCAACTCTCATACCAGACATTAATCTTTCATTGTAGATTATATTTGGAATCAAAGCATAACATAGAGTTAGCATTATTGCTGGAGGATAGATTACAGTTAACATTGGCTCGGTCAATATTACTATGTTTTCCAAACCTAGTATACTCACGATTCCACTAAGTATTGAAATTATAATAGCTGCATTTTTATATTTAATTTGTTTATCACTTACTTCTTCATAAAACTCAGATGTAGACGCTGTTATTCCAACAGCACAAGTTAATGCAGCAAATAAAAGCCCTATATTAAACACTATACCTCCAGCAGTCCCCCATAATTGGACTACTGCAGCCGCATATAAAGCAGAAAATTTTAAATCATCAAAGAATCCATAAGTGGTTGAGCCAATAACCATATGGAAAAAATGAGATAAAGCAAGTATACTCGTGCCTATTAATCCTACGATTATCAAATATCTACTTATACTGTCTTTCCCTATATTTTTTGATTTTAAACTATTAATTATAAGGCCTCCGAACAATAGAGCACAAGGCAACTCCATAGTCGCATAGCCTTGTAAAAATCCATATACAAAGGCAGGCTCACTATACATCTTAGGTCCTTGTATGGACAAGGGAGTAAATAGCCCTTTAGTTATAACTCCTGCAACCGTAATTAACAATGTAGGAAATAGTATCTTACTGATTTTATCCATGGTATTATCTTTTCCCGAAATAAACCAATAAACTAATGCATAGTATATTGAGGTAAATATCAAAAGAGGTATCATACTAAAAGGTTCATAACCGGTGATTTGCAAAAAAGCACCCCAAGCAGCAGCACTCATCCTAGGTATGACAAATAATGGCCCCAACACCAAAATTGTTATATTACAAAATATTTTTGCAAATATAGGTGATATTCTCCTAGATAGTCCAAGGAATGTTCCTTCTCCCTTAGCAAGTGCAAAATATCCTAAAAATGGAATAAAAACTGCTGTTACATATACACCCAAAAAAGCTGGTATTATGGATGTTCCACTTTCTTTTCCCCAAGTCATGGGCCAAATCATACTAGAAGCTCCAAAATGCATTGAAAATAGGGCACCACCTAAAGGTAATAATGTCATGGCAGATAAGGTATGCTTTTTCATCCAATTCACCTCTTAATCAAAGTTAATTTCCATTTAAAAAGTTTAAAGCTGCTAATGTATACATTTTAGCCGTTTCAATCAAATCATCAATTTCACACCATTCGTTAACTTGATGGGGAACTTCCCTATCTCCAGCCCCTGTAACTACTACAGGAATATTCCTCCATGCTGTTAAAAAAGTCCCATCAGTTGCACCAGGCACCCCATTATAAATAGGTTCAGAGCCCATAACTTCTGTATAAGCTTTTGCAAGTGCCTTAACTATTGGTTCGTCAATGTCACACTCAACAACTGGTCTATTGTCAATAATCTCAAGTGTTGCATAAAACTTGTCATCACCAGAAGGATATTGCTCCATTAGTCTATCCAAAATTCCTTGAACCTGATTTACTAAGGCATCATGATTTTGACCAGGTACAGTCCTTATATCCAATGTCATATATGCATCAGTAGGTACTACATTAATCTGAGCCACTCCCTTTATAGGTGTTTGAATCGTCGTAGGTGTTATGCTTGGCCAACCTAAGTATTCATGTTTACCTAATCTATCCTTTTCTGCATTTTCAAGCTTTCTAAGTTCTGTTATTACTTTACCAACTCCCCAAACTGGATTATTACCCGTTAAAGGCATAGCTCCATGGGACATCTTTCCATTTATTGTAATACCAAGTCTTAAAGCACCTTTCTGTACAAGGCATAAATTTTTCTCTTCAGGCTCACAAATAATGCCTGCATCTACATCATCTGCCCAACCCTTTCTAATAAAATCTTTTATCCCAATCATTAGACCTTCTTCATCAACTGGAATACAAAGCTTTATTTTTCCTTTTAATGGCACATCTGAATCTTTTATAGCCTTTGTCGCATATATCATGGCACCAACATTTCCTTTGGTATCATTTGTTCCACGTCCAAACATTCTATCCTTGCCATCTACATTGACTATTTCTGCTCCAAATGGATTATAATCCCATTTTTCTATATCTCCAGCAGATACTACATCTGTATGACCTTCAAATAGAAGGGTTTTTCCTTCTTCACTTCCAGTAAATATAGCTATAACATTTGGTCTTCCAGGGACTACTTCGTCTAAATGAACTTCAAATCCCTCTTGTTCTAAAAATTCATAGATAAATTGTGCAACTTCTGCCTCATTTGCATTTTCTACTTCAGGATCATACACACTATTGATTCTAACTAGCTTCTGAATGAATTCTATCATTTCATCAGTCTTTAAGTTTTCTAATACAATAGAATTGTCCGCTATCACAGAACTGTTCATATTTATAATCCTCCCATGATTTTAATAGTAAATTAATTATTTGGATTTGATGTAATTAGCTAAAATAACTTTTTTCTTTCAATAAAATTAGATTAGTCATCATTTCATTTACAGGTGTTTGAATATCTAACTTTTTCCCTTCTCTTACAATAACACCGTTGATATTCATAATCTCCGTCTTTCTCCTATTAATTATATCTGCCAACATTGAAGATGTATTTCCAGATGTTGCTCTACATATCTCTTTACAATGCTCCGAATTTTCAAATCCTAATTTAATTTCTAATGCTTTTGCCACTTCAATGCCTTCACTTACTAATTTTTCTAACAATAATATACTTTCTTCATTTTCTAATAATTGTCCATTCTTCAATCCTGTTATTGCTGTTAATGGATTTATTCCAACGTTTATAAGTAGCTTGTCCCATATTAATCCCATTACATTTTCTGATATTTTTGCTGGTCCTAATTTTGGTAGATTTAATAGATTGCCTAGTTCTTTTATCCTGTTTGTAATTATATCATCTATCTCTCCTATGGTGGTTCCTCCATTACCTGCATGATTAATCTTGCCAGGCTCTATCATACTAGCACCATTTGAGCTAGTACCTGCAATTATCTGATTTATATCAACAACAGAATTAATTTTTTCTATATTCCCTAATCCGTTTTGTAATGTCAATACAATTGTGTTTTTATCAAATACAGCACTATTATGCTTTACTGCAATATCTGTTATAGTAGACTTTACAAATACTATAGCAAGATCAACCCTACCAACTTTCTTAGCATCTGTTGTAGCTTTTACATTTTTAATATATCTTTCTACACCATCTTCTACTATACATAAACCATTTTCATTTATTTTATTTACATGTTCTTCGAAAACATCAATAAAATATACTTCACTTCCAGCCTCTGCTAAAATTCCTCCATACAAACTTCCCATGGCTCCAGAGCCTATTATGGCTATCTTCATTTTAATCATCTCTCCATGTTTTTTGTTTATTCTATTTCAAATCCTTCTACACTTGCATTAAAACAGTATTCTTTTGATGGGAATGTGCCATCAATGCTTTCTTGATGAAATTTGTTTAGACCGTCTACCATTTCTTGTCTGATATGTGCAAAATGTTTTACAAATTTTGGTTTAAACTCTCCATACATATCTAATAGATCTTGTGTTACTAATACTTGGCAGTCCACATATGGTCCTGCTCCTATTCCTAATATTGGTATACTTACAGCTTCTTTTAGCGCTTTTGCTACTCCCTTTGGTACACATTCTACTACTATTGAAAATACTCCTGCTCTTTCCAATGTCTTTGCATCTTCTATTAGCTGTCTAGCTGCTTCTGGTGTTCCTCCCTGTACCTTGAATCCACCTACCATTCCTGCTGTTTGTGGTGTAAGTCCTATATGTCCCATTACTGGTATACCTGCCTTCACTATAGCTGCTATTGTATCTGCCATTTCTGTTCCACCTTCTAATTTTACACAATCACATCCTGTTTCTTTATATAGTCTATTTGCATTCTCAACAGCTTGTTCTTTACTAACATTATATGACCCAAATGGCATGTCCCCTACTATAAATGTATCTGGAGCCCCCTTCACCACTGGCTTTATATGATGTAACATATCTTCCATTGTAACCGAAGTTGTCCCATCATATCCTAACATTACCATTCCTAATGAATCACCAACAAGTATGACTTCACAATTACTATCATTTACGATAGTAGCAGTTGTATAATCATATGCTGTCACATAGGTAAACATCCTTCCCTCCTCTTTGTACTTTTTGAAATCCGTGACTGTCATCTTCTTCTTTCCTTCTGACATTTTACCACCCCTATTTTTATTATTATATCTTAAACAATACGACTCATAAGCATTGCTATTTGTAGTATTATTTGATGTTTCTTTGTTTTAAATCTTTTTGTTTCGTATTGCGGTACATTATATTGTAATACGGCATAATGTCATTATAACAATAATATTTTCTTAAGTCAATCTAATGTAGTTAAAATTATTAAAATAATTAGAATATTTTATCACATTTAACAAAATAAATTATCAATAAAATAAAAATAGATTAGAATGTAAATATATCTTTTCACTCTAACCTATCTTATTGATTATTATCTTAATATAATTTTATCTAGAAATCTTTTACACCTAAACTTTATATTTTATATTTTTAATATCTATTTAGTTTTTTCAAGAAAGTCCCTTGAGAATTTACTTATGCCAATCCTTTATTCTTCCAAAGCATATAAACTATAGGAACTGTTAATATTTCTGCAATAGGAACTGCTATCCAAATACTATTTCCTCCTAAAAACATTGGTAAAACTAGTAATAAGGGAAACAGTATAATCAGACTCCTACATAGTGATATAAGTACGGATTTCTTCCAATATCCTATAGACTGCATATAAGATGCCATAAGTATATTGATACCTGATACAAATAAAGCAGGGAAATAGTACATAGAAGCTTTGACGGCCACTCTAACCAGTTCAATATCATTATCTGCAAATATAGATACTGGAATCTCTGCATATTTAAATAGCAATAAATATGACACTATTCCAATTGTCGATGATATTCCTAAGCTGATTTTTAAAATCACCTTTATACTATTTTTTTCATTAGCTCCGTAGAAAAAACTTATCAATGGCTGTGAACCTTCTGCCATACCTAAAAATATTGATAAAACAATGAGAGCTATATACCCTACTATTCCAAATGCTGCAAAACCTAGAGCTCCCATATGTATTCCAATTGCAATATTAACACATAGAGCAGTTATACCTAATGCGAATTCCATAGTAAAAGATGGAATACCTTTTAATAGAATCTCACAAATAACTTGTAAGTTCATTTTTGTCTTCTCAATATATAAGTTCCCTTTTTTAAATATGAAATGTGGAAGCACTATCAGTATACTAAATACAGGGCCCAGACCAGTCGCTAGTGCTGCTCCACCTACACCCATTTTTAATGGCCCCATGAAATACCAATCAAGAAACACATTTGACAATGCTCCAACAATTTGAGCAAACATCACAAGTTTCGGCTTTGAATCATTTCTTAGCCATGTACACATAGCATAACTAAACATAAAAGTAGGACTAAATGCAAAAAGATATGTGGTATATTCTACTACCATATCCATTATATCAGGGGTAGATCCTAATATTTTTGCAATAGGGTATCTTAGTACTAAACTAAATATTGCTATAGATATAGATACTATAACTAAAAGTCTGGCAGATAAGTTGAAAATTCTCCTCCCCTCATTGTACTTCCCCATACCATTACTATTAGAAATCATTATACCTGCCCCCACAGATACAAGCATGCTTAATGCAATCAATATTTCTACAATAGGTACAGCAACTGTCACAGCGGCAAGTGGATCTCTTCCAAGCATTCTTGCTACGAATAACCCATCAACTACAATATATATTGAATTAAATAAAAGTCCTGCTATTCCAGGAATAATATAGGACAATAATAGTTTAAGTATGTTCTTAGATTGACTTTCCTTTTTATTAAGTAATGTTTCAGTATTTTTCATATACAACTCCCCCTTATAAATAAAAAAAATAGACCTGACGCAACCTCAGGCCTATCGATGCGATTTCTTATCTCTTTTAAAGAGTATTATCCTCCGGCGAGGACAATACTTAGAGATTTATTCAATTTACATAATTTCTGTATATAATAGCATAATAGAATATCTATGTCAATTTATTTTTATGCTATTTTTTAAATATAAAGATTTTGTACGAAAAATTTAGATTGTATCCTTTCTATTGCTTTTCATCTATTAGAATACTTTCCACAGCTTCATAGTTATATCCTTTATATGCTCTTTTAACTTCCTTTACTTGCTTAAGATCTGATTTAACTTTATCAACATTTGATTTCATTTTAATTGTATTATTACGATCTATCATCGATATATCATTTAATATGGCATTTATTTCGGTGACGATTCCCTTTAAAGATTTTATATTAGCATATTTTTCTATATTAATCTTTTCTAAATTATCTATGCCTTCCTCTGATTTTATATCATTATACAATGATAAGAAATCCCTGTCTAAGATATCTATCTCTTCCATTAATTTTTCTTTTTGAATTAATATTTTACTTAAATTATCTATATTATCGTTTTCTATTGTGCTTGCTTGAGTTGTAGTTAATTTTAAAATTTGAATTAATATATCCTTCTTTTTCAAAGAAAGTTCTATCATTTTTTTTACATTATCATAAGTCATTTGCACACCTACTTAGCTTGATAAACTTTTTGTTTTATTTGTTTTATAACCTCTTTCCAAGTATCTCTCATATCATTTACTACGGTAAGTGCTTCCTCTATTGCCTTACTATCTTTATTTATATTTGCATCTACTAATTTAGTTAAAACAAAATCGTATAACTTTCTAAGTCCTTTGGATACATCATAGTTCATATCTAGAGAATAGTTTAATTCTAATATAATGTCCTGTGCCCTCAGTAATGAGGAATGTGCCTTTTCCATGTCCTTATTCTCTATGCTATATTTCCCAATATTCATAAATTTAATAGCACCCTCATATAGCATCAATGTAAGTTCCTCTGGAGTAGCCGTCAGGACAGCGTTCTGCTTATATTGGTTTAATGCTTGATATGTCATTTTATTCTCCCCTTATTTATCGCATTAACTGTTGTGTCAGCCAATTGCTTTGGCTATTCATCTGATGTAACATTTTTTCCATATTTGCAAACTTAGCGTAATATGATTCTTCTTTTCTGTATAACATTACGTTTAAATCATCTATTTTTCTATTCATTTCTGATACTTCTTTATCTAAATCTGATATACTTGATTTTTTAGTTACAAAATCTATAAGGATATTGGACTTCACTGACCTAAATAATTCTGCATCTTCACCTGGACCTGATTTATCTATAATGGATTTCATTCCATCAATTAAATTATCATATACTCTTGTGAAAATGCCTCCATTAGCATTCCTATATTTCTTATCTTCAATTTCATACTTACGTAAATCTTCTTGATATTTTTTAAACTCTTCATCATATAGGGCCATTTTCTCAGCAAATTCATCATCTGGTTCCCCTTCACCTTGTACCGGTTTCTCTGGAACTGGTGGTCTACCTGCCATTGCCGGAGGTTCTTTGAATAATAATTCCATTACTCCCTCTGGATCTTTTTCAATTGCTTCTCTAAGTTTCTCCTTATCTATTTGAAGTTTTCCACCAGTAGTACCTCTCGCATATTTTTCAGTACTTATACCTATTTGTGTAATATGGTTAAAAGAGCCTTCAACATTTTCTACTGTTTTATATATATCAGTTCTTGCATTTTGAAGTGCTCTTTGAATGGTTGCATCACTATTTAACATTCCTGATTTAGCTTTTTCTTCCCATAGCTTAGCATCATCTTCATGCATAGCCTTTTTCTCTTCTTGAGATAAAGGATGATAACTTGAATATCTTTTCTCATTTAATGATTTAGATGCCTTGTCCACTAATTCATTATAATCATTGATAAACTTTTGAATTTTTTCCATTATACCATCAACATTTGTATCTACTTTGATGGTAGTAGTGCCTTGTGCTTTAAGTTCAATATTTAGACCATTGAAAGTTATATTGTTATCAGAGTAATTAAATTTTTGTCCATTAAAATCGATTTGTGAATTTATACCTTGTGCCGTTTTTTCAGAAAAACAGCTTAAAAATTCGCTACTTGATGAAGTAAGATTAATTGTTGCAGTCTCTCCTGTTTTAGTAGTTTGTAAAAATAGTACTCCTTCCTTACTACTATCTATTTCAAAAAAAGCCGTAACTCCTTGCTTAGCATTATTTATTGCCTTAGCCACATCGCTCATGGTAACACCATTTTCATTTTTAACTACAATATCTTCTCCACCTGTACCTAAGTTAATAGTAATTTCATTGTCAAATTTTTTACTCTCAGCTACCTTTGCACTATTTAGTTTTGCATTGGTAGCTAATTTATCAACTGTAATTGTATAACTTCCATTAACAGCCTTGCTTGTACTAGACACAGTTGCTGCTGTTTCATCTGACGACGTTGCCTTCCTTATATAATCTAAATTTGAATATGAATTACCAAGAGCTATACCTGTACTAGTGACTTTGGTCAGTCCCATATCCTTTCTAGTATTCAATATAAAGTTTGCAAACATCTTATTCATACTAGTATATGCTTCTTGTCTCCAAAGAGCCATTTGCCTGCTCTGCTCATATCTACTAACTTTTAGCCTTTCTACTTTCATCATACTTTGAACCATAGCATCTGTATCCATACCTGATGCTAACCCTGATATTCTTAAATTACTCATAAAATCACCGCCTATATTTTTTTATCTACTATAATTCCTGCAACTTCCCAAATTGCTGCAACCATATCTAGTATCTTTTCTGGTGGAAGTTCTCTAATCACTTCATCTGTTGTTACATCTATGACCTTTACCATTATCTCTTTAGTTGCTTCATGTATTGAAAATTCAAATCTTCTATCGTAAGCAACAAAGTCCTTATTTGCTTTTTGTATTATATCTATAACTTCTTCTTGTGAAAATTTTTTATCCTCTTTATATCTTTGTTCCTCACTTTGTCTTGCCTGTTTTGGTATTTTAATTTCTCCATTCCCTGATGTGACAGTATTGGTTTGAGCTTGGCTAATCCTTGAATTTGTTGAGATATTTGCCATAGTACTAACCTGCATCTATATTACCTCCCCTTAATAATCTCCTACACATTATATCGACTAATATCTCATATTCTTTAATAATATGAGTTAATTTTTTACATATATATCCTTCTTAGTCTATAAATTATTGTTATCATTGTTTTTTGGGGTATAATATTGTTACCTTATAAGAGAGGGGGAAATTTTTGAAAAAAAATATGAATTTAGGAATAGGCATGAGAACTATTAAAACAGGTTGGCAGTTTCAATAAGTATTATGATTTGTTCTCTATTTGAATCTAAAAGTCCTATATTTGCAGGCATAGGGGCAATTATGGCAATGCAAGCCTCGGTTTCTGAATCCTTTACAATGGGAAAAAATCGAATGCTAGGTACATTTGTAGGTGCTATTATTGGATTGCTATTTTCTCTAGCATTTCCACAAAATCCTTTTTTTATTGGAATTGGTGTTATAATTGTTATCCATTTATGTTATATTATGAGATGGAATAAGGCATTACAATTATCAGCTATAGTTTTTATGGGTATCGCATTGAATCCAATACTAGAAGCTAGATTTTCATATGCATTGTTTAGAATAATAGATACTTTCATAGGAATCATTGTAGGAATGATAATAAACTATTTTATTTCTGCCCCAAATATGGAGAAAAGAATAAGAGGTTCTATAAATACTCTTTATAATGAATGTAAGAAAATAATCTATACCATAATATGGAAACAAGGAGAAGTAGACCTAAGAGAACTTAGATCAGATATAACGTTATTGGCGGAAAACTATGAGGCACTTAGTAATGACATTGATCTTAACTTATTTAGAAATAAAGATTCAAATTCATATAATAAAATATTATCTATTGCAGATTCTATAGAGACTAATATTTCTTTATTATCAAAGATGGATAAAATCCCATATATCGATGGGAAAAATCAAAAACTGTTAAAGGAATTATTCGATAAAACTTTAGATCCCAAAGAAGGTTTAATTAAAGAAGATATAGATATTGTATATAATTATCATCTAAATCAAAGCTTAAATCTACTTCTCGAGATAAAAAGCTTTTTAGAAGAACATCCCTT
The DNA here is from genome assembly GCF_002266425.1 of Tissierella sp. P1. GTDB lineage: Bacteria > Bacillota > Clostridia > Tissierellales > Tissierellaceae > Tissierella > Tissierella carlieri. Next base: position 10,089 of record NZ_NPMN01000029.1, on the reverse strand, counting down.
AGAAAATAAATAACTTGTGCTTTGTAAGCACAAGTTATTTATTAGTCTTAACTATTAGAAGTCACTATCATCTATACTATCTAGCCACCCATTAATAGGTTCTACTACTCTTTTTATTGTTCCATCTACAAAAGGATTTTCTAGGTTAGCTAGTTTAACTAACTCTAGGAAAGGTAAACTTCCTCCTGCTCTACAAAGTCTTATATAATCTTCCCACGCTTTCTCTTTGTCTTCCCTAGTCTTGATCCAGAATTGGAATGCACATACTTGTGCTAAAGTATAGTCTATATAATAGAATGGACTACTGAATATATGTCCCTGTCTAAACCAATATCCACCATTGTCTAAGAAAGTATTATCTCCATAATCTCTAAATGGAAGGTATTTCTTTTCAATATCTCTCCACTTAAGCTTCCTCTCTTCTGGTGTAGCAGTTGGATTCTCATATACATAATGTTGGAACTCATCTACAGTTACTCCATAAGGTATAAAATTAATTGCACCAGCTAAGTGACTAAACTTATATTTTTCTACCTCATCTTGGAAGAAAAGTTCCATCCATGGCCAAGTAATAAACTCCATACTCATTGAATGAATCTCACAAGCCTCTAATGTTGGGAAGCCATATTCGGGCAACTCAAATCCCATACTTAAATAGGATTGAAAAGCATGACCTGCTTCATGAGTTAATACATCAATGTCTCCAGATGTTCCATTAAAGTTAGAGAATATAAAAGGTGATTTATATTCTGGTATAATAGTACAATATCCGCCAGCCATCTTTCCTTTTTTACTAACTAGGTCTAATAGCTCTCTTTCTATCATAAATGTAAAAAATTCATCAGTTTCTGGAGATAGTTCTCTATACATTTTCTTTCCATTTTCAAGAATCCAATCAGGGTCTCCCTTTGGAGTCGCATTTCCAGTTAAATATTCCAAAGGCTCATCATAATGTTTCATTTCTTTAAGTCCAAGTCTTCTTCTCTGTCTATCTTTTAATTCAGCAACTACTGGAACCAAATCCTCATATACTTGTTTCCTATAATTAGCAACCATATTCGCATCATAATCTGATCTGCCAAGTTTTTTATATCCCATTTCTACATAGCTAGCAAATCCTAAAGTCTTAGCCATCTTATCTCTAACTTTAACTAGTTCGTCATAAATTCTATCAAGTTCTTCTTCGTTTTCCTTAAAGAATCCAGTCGTAACTTCAGATGCTTTTTTTCTCATATCTCTGTCCTTTGATTCCATAAAGGGTCTCATCTGACTTAGATTTCTTATTTCACCTTCAAAATTTAATTTAGCTGAAGCAATTAATTTATCATATTCTGTTACAAGTTTATTTTCCTTAATTAAATCTTCAATTATCTCCTCTGAAAAAGTTTGTAATTGCAGTTCTGCAAGAGTAAATACTTGCTTTCCCCATGCTTTTTCTAATTCTTTTCTAAACTTAGAGTTAACAAGTTCCTTATAAAATTTAGACACTAAATTTTCAAACTTCGGTCTGTTTTCATCAATGAAATCATTTTCTTCAGCATAGAATTCGTCCTCAGTATCGATTGAATGTCTAATACTCACTAAAGTAGCCATGCTATCTACATGATTTCTTACTTTATTTATTTCTTTCATTACTTCATTTTGCTCTTCAAAAGATTTTGCCTCACTGAATCTTTTTAAAATCTCATCAAACTCCTCAGTAATCTTAGATAAATCTGGTCTCTCATACTTATAATCTTTAAATTTTAGCACATTAACCCTCCATTCTAATTGGTTCTTATTTTCAATAATATCAGATTTTTCCATTAATTAATAGATTAAATATTTATTTTTGTTTATTATCTCTAAAATGCCTAATAATATTAATGTATATTATAGTAGTATAAAAATAATGTGGTATAATATGGTATGATATTTTATAAACTAATCAATATTTAATTGGAGTGTGATGATGTTGTCAGACCATTTATTTTGGGAATTTATTATTTTATTTATTCTTATTGGACTTTCTGCTTTTTTCTCTGCATCTGAAACAGCCCTCGTTTCCTTAAGTAAAATTAGATTAAGACGTATGGTTGAAGATAATGAAAAAAATGCAAAATTAATTAGCAATCTTGTTGAAAATCCAAATAAATTATTAGGGGCTATTTTAATAGGGAATAATGTTGTTAATATTGGAGCATCTGCAATAGCTACATCAATAGCTATAGACTTATACGGCAGTAAAGGTACTTTAATTTCTACAATTGTTATGACTATTTTGATATTGGTCTTTGGTGAAGTAACACCTAAATCGCTAGCTGCACAAAATTCAGAAAAAACATCTGTTAAAGTAGCTAGACCTATTAGCTTTGTAACTATAGTCTTTAAGCCTCTTATTTCTATTTTAACTTTTGTAACTAATGGTATAGTTAGACTATTAGGTGGTACTAAAACAGGAACACAGCCTCTAATTACAGAGGATGAACTAAAGACCATAGTAAATGTAAGCCATGAAGAAGGAGTTCTAGAGGGTGAAGAAAGACAAATGATTTATAATGTTTTTGAATTTGGCGACTCTCATGCTAAAGACGTAATGACACCTAGAACCAATATGGCTGTTGTAAATATAAATTCTACATACAGTGAATTGCTAGAGTTTTTAAAAGAAGAAAACTTCTCTAGGATTCCGGTATATGACGAAGATATAGATGATATCGTTGGTATAATGCATGTAAAAGACCTTATACTTTATGTTGACAACAAGGACAATTTCAAGTTAAAGGATATAATAAGACCTGCTTATTATACCTATGAATTTAAATCAACTGCTGAACTTTTCGATGAAATGAGATTAAATAGAATTCCCGTAGCTATTATCTTAGACGAATATGGTGGTACTGTTGGAATGGTTACTACAGAAGACCTTGTTGAAGAAATAGTTGGTGAAATCAAGGATGAATATGATGAAGAACACGAAGATATCGAAGTGATTAAAGAGGACGAATACCTAGTAGATGGCAGTACAAAGCTTGACCTCCTAAATGAAATGATAGGAACTAATATAGAATCTGAAGATTTTGATTCCATAGGTGGATTCGTAATAGGTATATTAGATCGTTTCCCTGAAGAAAATGAAATAATTGAATATGAAAACCTTAAATTTATAATCGAAAAAATAGAAAAAAATAGAATTGAAAAGATGAGGATACTTACTTAACAGTCATATTTTTATTAGTAATTTAATAGAAATAATAGGAATATTTTTACCTCCCATTTAATACAAATTAAATAATAAGATACAAGAACAAGCCTTTAATTTTTATATCATTTTGATTCTCTATTCTTGTATCTCTAAATATAAGCCCAACTAGTAATTGGGCTTTTTTTATAATAAAAATTAAGGGGGAATAGCTATGAAAAAAATATTTGTATTGTTTCTAGTGGCTATACTAGTGATTAGCTTAACTGGCTGCGGAACTAAAACTACATCAGGTAAAACCGATTATAAAATTGGTATAGTGACTGGCACTGTATCTCAAGGGGAAGAAGAGTTTCGTGCAGGTGAAAGAATGGTCGCGAAATATGGTGATATGATTAAACACATTACTTATCCTGACAAGTTTGCTCAAGAACAGGAAACTACCATTGCTCAAGTTGCTTCATTGGCAGCTGATCCAGCTGTAAAAGCTATAGTTTTCGTTCAAGCAGTTGAAGGAGCTGCACCAGCTATAGATAAAGTTAGAGAAACTAGACCAGATATATTATTTATCTTAGGTGTACCTCATGAAAATCCTGATACAATAGCTTCTCGTGGAGATATCTTACTTGAACTTGACCAGCTTCAACGTGGGAAATCTGTGATTCATAAAGCTAAAGAAATGGGAGCTAAGACATTTATACATTACTCATTCCCAAGACATATGTCTATGGAATTGTTAGCAGCTAGAAGGGATATATTCAAAGAAACTTGTGCTGATCTAGGCATTCAGTTTGTTGAAGTAGACGCTCCAGATCCACTTTCAGATGCAGGTGTGCCAGGTGCACAACTATTTATATTAGAAGATGTTCCAAGACAAGTAGATAAATACGGTAAAGATACTGCATTCTTCAGTACAAACTGCTCTATGCAGGAGCCTTTAATTAAACAAGCTCTTGAAACAGGTGCAATCTATCCTGAACAATGCTGTCCATCCCCATATCATGCTTATCCTGGTGCTTTAGGTATTGAAATTCCTTCCGATAAAGCAGGAGATTTAGATTATCTATCAGAACAAATCTCTGCTAAGATAGCTGAAAAAGGTGGTACTGGAAGATTTGGTACTTGGAATAGACCAGCAAACGTAGCTATAATTGAAGCCGGTGTAGAATACGCTAAAGCATACGCTGAAGGTAAAATAGAAAAATTCGATAAAGATGCTATGGTTCAGTATATGAAAGAAGTAACTGGAGATAAGAATAATGAAGTTAAATTCTCAGAGCTTAATGAAGATACTCCAAACTTCTTGTTATTTGTACTAGGATCTCAAATATTCTAATAAACTAAATATAAGGGGTCGTTTCGACGACTCCCTTCTCTTTAAGTAAAGGAGGTTATAAAGTGGATTTACTCCAAATGAAAAATATATCAAAGACTTACTCTGGAAATCAAGTACTTAAAAATGTTTCTCTGACTATTAAAGAAGGTGAAATTCATGGTTTGGTAGGAGAAAACGGCGCAGGCAAATCAACCCTAATGAATATATTATTTGGTATGCCCGTTATACACTCTACCGGAGGATTTGAAGGTGAAATTCTCTTTGATGGAAAAACATGCAACCCAAAATCTCCAACAGAAGCTATGGAAATGGGTATTGGAATGGTACATCAAGAATTCATGCTTATTCCTGGATTTACTATTACGGAAAATATAAAGTTAAATCGTGAAAACACTAAACCTACAACACTATCTAAAGTCTTAGGACCAAAACTAGAAAAACTCAATTTCACCAAGATGAAAGAAGATGCTAAAAATGCTTTAAATAAATTAAATATGACTGTAGATGAATACCTTCCAGTAGCAGGACTACCCGTTGGCTATATGCAGTTTATTGAAATTGCTAGGGAAATAGATAAATCAAATCTAAAACTCCTAATACTAGATGAGCCAACTGCTGTACTTACAGAATCTGAAGCTGATCAATTTCTAGATGTCATACAGAATCTATCAAATATGGGTATAGCTATTTTGTTCATCACTCACAGATTAGATGAAATCAAACAGGTCACAGATTCTATCACTATTTTAAGAGATGGTTCCTTAGTTAAATCTATACCGACTTCTGAGATTAATATTATTGAAATGGCAAAACTTATGGTAGGAAGGGAAATAACTTCTACCATATCGGATAAAAAGGATATTGACTCTGATACCTCACCATATTTAGAGTTAAAAGATTTATATGTAGATATGCCTGGTGAAAGAGTTAAAGGCGTTAACCTTCAAATAAGAAAAGGTGAAATTCTAGGCCTTGGAGGATTGGCTGGACAAGGTAAAATTGGTATAGCCAATGGAATCATGGGACTCTATCCAACTAAGGGGAGTATATTGAAAGATGGTAAAGAAATGCCATTAAATAATCCAAGGGAAATGCTAAATAACGCTGTGGCTTTTCTCTCTGAGGATAGAAAAGGTGTTGGGCTTTTATTAGATGAACCGATTGATTTTAATATTGCATTTACATCCCTTGAAATTCAAGAAAAGTTTATCAATAAAATTGGCCCTTTTAAAATAGTTGATAGCAAATCAATTAAATTTCATGCAGAAAAAATGATAAAGGATTTAGATATTAGATGTACAGGATCTAATCAATATACGAGATTTTTATCTGGTGGAAACCAGCAAAAGGTATGTATAGCTAGAGCTCTTACTCTAAATCCAGATATTTTACTGGTATCAGAGCCTACCCGCGGTATAGATATAGGAGCTAAAAAACTGGTTCTAGATACTTTAGTTAAGCTAAATCAAGAGCTCAATATGACCATAATAATCACTTCCAGTGAATTAGCTGAGCTAAGGCAGGTATCTGATAGAATAGCCATCATTTCAGAAGGTAAAGTTCATGCAATCCTTCCACCAGATGCATCAGATCAGGCCTTTGGTCTAGCCATGGCTGGAGAAGATATAGATAAGGTGGTGAGTTAAATGGACTTTAAGAAAATATACAGAAAAATTGGATTTCCTAGATTGATAATTTCAGCATTTTTAATCGTCTTATTAATTGCAGCAGCTATATTAGATATTCCACTATCAGGGATATGGCAAGACATATTCACAAGATTTGGTATGAATGTAATTTTAGTACTAGCCATGGTTCCTTCTATACAATCAGGTATCGGTATTAACTTTAACCTTCCCCTTGGAGTTATATTTGGGCTTATTGGTGCCTTAGTCAGTATTGAGCTGGGGCTTACTGGATTTGCCAGTTTCGCCGTATCTTTGGCTATTGCAATTCCATTGGCAACTATAGCAGGATATCTATATGGCCTAATGCTCAATAAAGTAAAAGGACAGGAAATGACTGTAGGTAATTATTTTGGTTACTCAATAGTGTCCTTTATGTGTATATTTTGGCTTGTTGCCCCATTTAAAAACGAGAGTTTAATTTGGGCAATGGGTGGATCAGGACTTCGTGTTACACTTTCCTTAGAATCCTCAATGGGAGGAGTATTAGATAGATTTTTATCCTTTTCTCTTGGTAAAATAAAGTTTCCTACAGGTTTAATCCTTATATTTATAATTCTCGCAGCAGTCGTATGGATATTTTCAAAAAGTAAAAAGGGTACTGCCATGAGAGTTGCTGGAAGCTCAGAAGCCTTTGCAACCTCAAATGGAGTAAATGTAGATAAGCAAAGAATTTTAGGTATTATGCTATCTACTGTATTGGCTGCTATTGGTATCATAGTATACAGTCAGTCCTTTGGTTTCTTACAATTATATAATGCACCTCTTTATGTAGCACTTCCAGCAGCTGCTTCTATATTGATAGGTGGTGCAACTCTGCAAAAAGCAAAAATAATTCATGTGATAATCGGTACTTTCTTGTTTCAAGGTTTATTAGTTGTAGCACTTCCTGTAATCAATATTTTATCTGAAGGAAGTATGGCTGAAATAATAAGAATAATAATCAGTAATGGTATTATTATCTATGCACTAACTAGAAAGGCAGGTGATGCAGCATGATAGTTCCAATAGTATTCATGGCTATATGCGTAGTTGGCTTTTTCTTATCTGGTTTGCCACTTAACTTTCTTTTTAATGAAATGATTTTTAGACTATCAAGAAATCTGATATTAGTAATGTCACTTATAATTCCAGTTATAACTGGAATGGGACTGAACTTCGGTATAGTTCTAGGGGCCATGGCTGGACAAATTGGTCTTATCTTTATAATGAATTATGGTATAGGAGGAATAGGTGGATTTTTAATTGCAATATTAGTATCTACTCCTGTAGCTATAATCCTTGGTTACCTAGTTGGAAAAGTACTAAACAAAGCTAAAGGAAAAGAAATGATAACTTCCATGATTTTAGGATTCTTCGCCAATGGGATATATCAATTAATATTTATAGTACTTGCTGGTAAAGTCATACCTATTAGTAATAAAAATATACTTATGCCCACAGGTGTGGGACTTAGAAACACCATAGACTTAAATATTATTAGAAAATCTCTAGATAATTTATTCTTTAAAGACATCACCTCTTACCCTATTGTTACATTGATAGTAACTGCCTTATTATTTTTTGCTCTTTACTTTTTCCTAAAAACTAAATTAGGTCAGGAAATGAGAGCTGTAGGGCAAAATATGCATATATCCAGTGTTTCCGGTATCAATGTAGATAAAACTAGAATTATTGCAATAATAATCTCAACAGTACTGGCTGCTTGGGGACAAATAGTATATCTTCAAAATATGGGTACATTAAATACCTTTAGCAATCATGAGCAGGTAGGTCTTTTTGCGGTTGCATCCCTTCTAATAGGTGGTGCATCAGTAAATAAAGCATCTTGGCGGGAAGCTCTAATAGGCACCTTCCTATTCCATCTACTGTTTATAATTTCTCCACTAGCTGGTCAAAATCTAATGGGAAATGCCCAAATAGGTGAATACTTTAGGGTATTTATTGCATACGGTGTTATAGGTCTTGCACTTCTACTTCATGCTTGGGAACAAAATAAAGCAAGAACACAATTATCTGATATATAATAAATTGTGTTGATTTAAAATTCCGAATTAATTGAAAAAATCCTCTTTTTGTAAAAGAGGATTTTTTTCTGTGCAATCTCTTATATAATAGTATATAATATACTTTAATGAAGAATTATTCGTAATATATTTTGGGGGGAATTATGCAAGATTTAACTTATAAGCAAATACAAAAAATTGATAAGTCTGCAACTAAAAAGTTGTTAAAATATATATCTAAGGAAATACAGGATGAGAGTATTTTAGATAAACTTGAATTTTTTTATCCTGATTTTGGTGAACAAAAACATACTTTAGCTTTCAATGTCTGGATAAGCATCGACTTCATGGGGAAAGATGGGAAAACCTTTATTGAGAAATTTCTTGAAGAAAAATCAGGAGTATTAACAGAGCAAGAAAAAGATATTCTAATTGAACGTAACAAATCAAATATATCTCTCTTTGAAGTCCTTGACATTGATGGAGAATTTATCAAAGTCGTTGATTTACTTCAAAATAAAAGTTATAAATTATGGGAACCAGAATTAGCACATACTATATCCATTGGAGATTTTGCTCTTGCTAGAGTTGGAAATCTACTAGGATATTTTACTTTTGTAGGGGATATTAGTTATTTACCTTCTTCTATTAAATCCATGTTCCTTGAAGAAGTATTTATTGATTTTAATCGTTTGAGATTAAATTTCCAAACACTTACTATGAAAGAGTACCTAAAGAAATATAGCATAAACTTATATAAAATCTATACAAATTGCATCTTTGAGGCAATGGAAATGGATGAAGATATTGTTTCAGTTTTATATGACGAATTAGACGAGTTCGAAGCATATCTGGGACTTAAAGTGTCTAAATCCATAGTAAAGAGATATATCGCAAATTTAATAGATTTTTTTGAATACTATCTAGCAGATGAAGATTTAACTTTATATGATCTTGATCAAGTAGATTTTCATTATTTCTTTAAGGATGCCATAAAAGAAGGATTTATAGTATCTCAAGAAGACCTTAATTCTTATATAGCAACTTTTAAAAATTATTTGGGATTTTTAAGTAATAAAGACTCAGATTATAAAGAGGTATATAAAGAACTATTAAATATCAGTAAAACTAGATTTGACTTTATGAATCAGTTAAAGCTAGTTAAATCACCCTTTGTAATAGACAAGGAACTATCAAATATTGTATCAGACTTTCTAAATGAAGATGCAATATCTCTTATTATGGATTATGATAAATTTATGCTATATGTATTAGATAAACCCTTAGATTTAACAGAAAAAAATAAATACATAAAAAGAAAGAATCTTTTAGAAATGAATAAAATATTAGAACTTTCTAATCATGTAGATAAAGATTCACCTAATCAAAAGGATTTCCCTATAATCCATATGTTTTATAAGCTTTCTCTTAATCTAGGATTACTTTCAATAAACGGCAATAAATTATCTGTTTCTAATAAGGGAACTAATTATTTGAGATTAAGAGATGAAGATAAATATGCATTATTTTTTCAACATATTTGGAAAAGTGAATTTATATCTGAACTTTGCGATATAGAAAATATAAATATATTGGAAAAATCCAAGAAGGATTTAATGTTATCTCTATCTTCCCTAAGTGAAAATACAAATTATGAAATTGGGAGCATTTTACCAAAATTCTCAAATAATCTTAAGTTTTTCTTTGCATCTTATATATACTTACAATATCTAGGAATTATTAAATGCAATTTATATCCAAATTATGAAATCAAATTGACTTCTTTGGGAAAGACTGTTTTAAACTTTTTAGAATCAAGAAATAATAGAAAACATGAGTGTAGTGTGATAAATCTAGAATCCTTTAAAAAAAGCAGATAAA
>NZ_NPMN01000028.1 GCF_002266425.1 Tissierella sp. P1 | reverse complement strand
ACAACCTATCAATAATATCTTTTGGGGTGCACTTCATTAGCGAGTGGTATTCATAAACAATAAAATAGGCACTAGGTTAGCAACCTAGCACTTAAACCATTAAATTCTTGGCTTAGTTGGATCACAGTCTGGCATATTAATTTGGGATACCTGAGATAGCTTAATTAAATAATAACATTCTTCTCTAAACATGTGGTCAGGCATAAGGGGCATTAATGTTCCAACTGCTTCCTTAGATATTCTAAGTTCCTGTATTTCTTTTAGAAACATCATAAATAATAGTATCTTTAATTCCACTTGATTATTTAACCTATGTAAAGCTGGAAATTCTTGTAGACCTGCTCTCAAATATCCTGAAAATTCATGTGCTTTATTATATAAATCACTAAAAAATACTACGAATTCTTTACTTTTCTCTCTTAGATCTTTTTCAACACTATCTAATTCACATAGAATTGCACCTGCATGCCCTTCAGCATCTGGAAGCCATAGATTATGATAATATAAAGGATGAGCAGTAGGTACTTCATTATTTAATAAAAAACTTAAAATCCTTAGATATTCTTCTAACTCATTTACCATATGGTTTATAAATGTAGGTGTAAGCCCTATTAATATCTCCCCTACTAGATGTTCCCTTAATAACTGTAATTTAAATTCTCCAATATCTTTAGCATGTTGGTAAGCCTTTTGTGTTAATCTTTGAATTTCATCGATAGATAATGGTTTTCTAGCCTCGTCTAGTAGCAGATCAAATATGCCAATGAAATACTTAGCTTTTTCAATCTTGTCAATTTCAGAAGGCGACAAAGTATTATAAATAAATCTTGCATGGTCACCTAATATCTGAAGCCAAAATCGATGTTCAAATAGAGCTGTACTTTCAAAATTAATATTACTCAAATATATCACTCCAATCATAAATACTATTCAATAATATATTTATGATTGAAATTTTAAGAAATGTATAATTTATGCTGTTTCATAAGCTTTGTACAAATTTAATATATAAGAAATGAATTTTTTAATGATTTTAGCCGTTCTTTTGAATAGATTCTAAATCTAATTTCAAATTTAAATAAAAGAATTAAATAAATTTAAAATTAATATATATTATTTCATGAAACCTAATGAGATATAAAAACAATATAAACTCTTGAGTAAGCAAACTTTCTCATAAGTTTAAGAGAAACATCAGTAAGAGTCTATGAAAAGAAGCTCATTGTAAAGAATAAAGACTCCTTATAGTGATAGGAGTCTTTATTAGCTAATGTATGGTTAGTGTAAAAGAATCTATTCCATTTCAAAAAGCGGAAGATACTCCAAGAAAATAATATCTTTTCTATCTGCTGCTTCACCTTCTGCTAATATAGCCGCCTTAGCAGCGACAATACCTCCCGCAGACTCTACAAGCCTTTCAATTGCCTGAATCGATTCTCCAGTACTTATAACATCATCGATGATACCTACTCTCTTACCTTTTATATATTCAGCATCTTGTTCATCTAAACACAACAATTGTTTCTTTTGTGTTGTAATAGATACAACTTCATCTATAATAGGTGAATTCATATAAGGCTTAATACTTTTTCTAGCTACAATATATTTTTTCATCTTTAACAATCTTGATATTTCAAATACCAAAGGAATTCCTTTTGCCTCCGCAGTTATTAGTATATCAACATCAGGTAATTTCTTTACAATTTCAGGAGCTGCTGCACAGACTAACTCAGTATCTCCTAGTATTACAAAGCTTGCAATACTTAGATTGTCATTAATCTGTATAATAGGTAACTCACGTGTTACTCCTGCTACTTCAATAGAATATGTCTTTTCCATTATCTTACTCCTCCTTATCTATTACATTCCTAGTATACTGGCAAATGTTTTAAATATAATTCCTGCAAGCATACCTAAGAACGGATCAGTGATTGCTGTTACAGTCATGGTTATTCCTCCAACAATTGCACCTCCTGGCACACCTGTTACAGTTAAAGCAGCTGTAGCGTTAGTAGGCACTGTCACGATGGCTCCCAACACGAATAAAAATCCAGCAATTGACTCACTAGGTATATATTTTGCCATTTTAGGCAATAAGCCTGCAAATAAAATAATTGCCATCAAACCCATCATTAAAACGCCTGACATCAAAGGATGTGGTGCACCTCCTGTTGCAGAAATAATAGACTCAACAGGTCCACCTCCAAATATTGCAGATGCAAGGTCTGCTAAGCTACTTACAATGGATAAGTGGTCAATGTTTACATTGGTATTTGCAATACTTCCAGTAATCTTTCCAAAAGCAATATTTGCTCCAACATTTAAGCATATCATGGCTAAAGCACCACGAACAACAGAAATATTTATAATAGGCTTCTGGAAAACTTATTTTTTCTCTTTCAGTGATGTTGATATCAGATTTCTGCTTTAAGATCATTGCAATAGCACTAGTTGCAATAACTGAAATTGCAATTGTGTATACTAGATCTTTTGTAATCATATAGGTAATAAAACTAATAGCAATAGATCCATATCCAACAACCTTATTTTTTCTTGCCATATCAACAGCTACACGTGTCAACATAATACCCACACCTGCCATCATCCCACTAGTAATTGCAGGTCCAATAAATGTTACGATTCTTTCAAGAAGTCCAAATATACCTATAATAGTCATCCCTACTCCACCTAAAATGACCATAGATATTCTTTCTTTCATATCTTTTCCCATTGTTCCAGCTAAAGTAATAGTCTCGGCCTGAAATGAAACTGGTGCTACTACACCTAAAACTAAACATCCAATAGCCCCAACAATAAATGCAAAAGCTGTGGGTACAGATGCAAATCCAAATGATAATGCCAAAAGTCCTTGAGGTAATCCATTAAGGATAACACTAAGTGCTGCAAGTAAATCTTTTAATAAGTCCATTTATGTCTCTCCTTTATGTTGCTCTCAAACAATGGAATACATACATAAACAAAAGACTGGAACTCTTTCCTATAGGAAAGAATGCCAGTCTTTTCAAAACGAAAACAAAGGTTAGAATTGATATATCCACCTTTGTAGTTTTATCTGTTATCCTGACCCATAGTAGGATATTTTACGGCTATCCTGTAGAAACTCCCGAACCATATTATCGGGATTATATGAGAGCAAATATTTTATTTTAACGTAATAAATATATCAGATATTTCGACATTTTACAACATTTTTCTACTCTGATTTTAAAACATAAAACAAAGGTTGGTTTTATAAGCAAGTGGGTATCATTATATTATTACAATATTAAAAGGAGGAATACTTTTGAAAGCATTATTTACTTTTAAATACAAAGATGAGGAAATGAAAAGCCTAGAAAAACTAGGTTTTGATATAATATTCAAAGATGAAAGGAATATAACCTTTTCCGAGGAAATAAAAGATATAGATTTAATGGTATGCTTTGATCCATTTAATAAAATAGATATTGGACTTTTCCCAAATCTTAAATGGATTCAACTTTTAAGTGCAGGTATCAATCAAGTTCCAATAGATAAAATCATAGCTCAAGATATTATTCTTACTAATAATAGAGGCGGATATAGTATACCAATAGCTGAATGGATAGTGCTTAAGATATTAGAAATGATTAAAAATAGTAAAGAGTTCTATGATAAACAAAATAAGAAAATATGGAAAATGGATACTTCACTTTTAGAATTATATGGAAAAACTGTAGGATTTATAGGAACTGGTTCTATAGCCCAAGAAGCTGCTAAAAGACTAGAAGGATTTGGTGTAAAAATACTGGGAATTAACGCCAGCGGAAAAAATGCAAATCATTTTCATCAATGTTTTAGTATAGATAAAATAAATGATATAGTTCCCCAATGCGATTTTTTAGTAATAGCTGCCCCATATACAGATAATACCCATCATCTTATAGATAACAGTGTATTCACTAATATGAAAGATGGAACTTACTTAGTTAATATTGCTCGTGGAAGCATTATAGATGAGAATGCACTTATCAATTATCTACAATCTGGTAAAATTAAAAAAGCCGCTCTTGATGTTTTTGAAGTAGAGCCTTTATCAGAAGATAATCCTTTGTGGAAAATGGATAATGTGATTATATCTCCTCATAATTCTTGGGCTTCAGAAATGTATATCAGAAGAAGATACGAGATAGCCTATGAAAATATGAAAAGATATATAAATAACGAAGAACTCATTAATGTAGTTAATTTGAAAATAGGATACTAATTTGTATGTTGAGTATTAATGTATAAAGAATAGTAAAAAAATCTATCCTTGTCAATCGTGATTTTCTACCATGCAGGGATAAGAAACACACCGAAATCCCGTATAAACATTAGGTTTTTTGCAGGTTGTCGGCGTTTCTTTTATGCCTGTGAATGAGGGAAAATATTGATTGTGGTGTTTCAGCGTCAAAAAGAAAGAGCCGATAATCCTAGGTTTTATTTCCGCAGATAGGACATAAAATCCATTTGGTATTTACCATTGCAGCATCTCATTTCATAAATATATTTTTAAATGAAACCATAATGATCGGCGCATACATACAAAGCAAACTTAATCTTTGCCATATTCCCTCATTAGAAATTATAGTATTTTCAAATCTTGCCTTATCAGCCATTACAAAAAAAGCAAAAAACAGTATAGACAAAGCAAAAAATATAAACGACATAACACTACAAACTACCTCGTTTGAGTACATGGTAACAATTCCAATAATCAAAGGAACAAAGGTTAAAACAATAAATCCTAAAACAGAACCATACCCATGTATTTTTTCGGGTAGGGTTACAAGTGCCTTTGTTTCTCCAACTGAAAATATACCGGATAATATGCAAGCTCCAATGGCATAAAACACTACACAAAATAGCAATACTTGCGAAAGTATATTTGAAGCAGGTAAATACATTGCATACAATTTTAAACCGCCAAGAATAAGCATAATTCCTGCAGCGATGAGCCACAAGTTATATATTAGATGTACTGGGGAATTGCGATTACCTAACAAACTCATCACCATTGTCATATGATTATACTTTTTGCAAAATGGAGCAAGAAAAAAAGGTATAAGCAAATCCCCAATCGTTGCAATGAGTAAAAGAATGAAACCTACATCTGACACACCAAAGGATTTTGTTATATTATTTTTCATCTGGCTTAAACTCCCCTAACCCTTTAAGGATTTTTACTGCAACTTCTTGCATAACATCTGCTTTTGTAATAGCAATCCCTTGTTCCTCATCTCCTAAAACCAATAAAATGTCTCCTGATTTTATATCAAACAAATCTCTTGCTTCTTTAGGAATTACAATTTGTCCTCGTTCTCCCACCTTGACTGTTCCAAAAATATGTTTACCTTTTGGTAATGACATTTTTAACCCCTCCACATTCATACTTTTCATACTAACATGAAAAGTATATCATCAATCAAATGGTAAGTCAAGAAAACGCCCATCCAAAATTGTATTATATGCTTTATTTCAGTCAGTACTGATATGTATACTCATATCCCAGAGGAAAGGTAAACGGTAAAATGTAATAGGGTGAAATATTATGAAGCGGCAACAGAAAAATTTGATTTCAAAGCTTTCTCTTACCCTATCAAAATAGCACCCGATACATGGCTTCTTTCACCCCTACTGCGTGACAGAAGAACATGAAAAAAGCAGCGTTCCTATATTCCTCCCCGCATGGAAATTAGTAAACGCCGCCCATGAGGTGCTTATTTAGTTTTCGTCGTTCACTTCACAGAACGGGAGTATAATACCCCTATCTAAAAGTTCGTTGCTCATGTCGCCCTCCTTAAAATTTATGGTACCAAAATGGTGCCCAACCATTTTTACAAGATACGTCTCAAAAATTCTCTCGTACGCTCCTTAACTGGATTATTGAAGATTTGTTCTGGACTACCTTCTTCTGCAATAATTCCTCTATCCATAAATACCACGCGATCTGCCACTTCCCTTGCAAATTCCATTTCATGGGTCACTACTAACATGGTAAGTCCAGTTTCCGCAAGTTCTTTCATGACCTTAAGAACCTCTCCTACCATTTCTGGATCGAGGGCAGATGTAGGTTCATCAAATAGCATAACATCAGGTTCCATAGAAAGTGCTCTAGCAATGGCTACACGCTGTTTTTGTCCTCCTGATAATTGCTTTGGCTTTGCATTAATATATTGGTCCATTCCAACAACATTCAAATATTTCATAGCTATATTTTCAGACTCTTCCTTAGAACCTTTCAAGACTTTCATTTGCCCTACTATACAATTATTTAAAACATTATGATTATTAAATAGGTTAAATTGTTGGAATACCATTCCTAGCTTTGTACGATATTCATAGATATCGTGATTATCATCTAAAATATTCTCTCCTTTATAAAGAATTTCACCACCATTTGGTTTCTCTAGAAGATTAACACAGCGAAGAAGAGTTGATTTACCTGAACCAGACGAACCAATAATACAAACTACTTCTCCTCTATTTACTGAAAAATTAATGTCTCTTAATACTTCATGAGTTCCAAAGGATTTACTTAAATGTCGAATATCTAGTATCTTTTCCATATTTCTCCTTCTCTCTCTAATATCGATTCGCATTGAAATCTTCTATTCTACCTATCATATTCTTCATGTGTTTATACTTACATTTGATTAGCATATATAATATAATTTTCAGGACCATCTAATTTTATTTCGATATATCGTAAAATTCTTGTCACTGTAAATGTCATTATAAAATAAAGAATACACGCAACAAAAAATGATTCAAAATATCTAAAGTTGTTTCCTGCAACTGATTTTGTTTGAAAATATAATTCTGTTACAGAAATTACATTAAGAACTGATGTATCTTTTATATTAATTACAAATTCATTCCCCATTGCTGGTAAAATATTACGAATTACTTGTGGTAATACTACATTTATCATAGTTTGAATATGGTTCATACCCATAGCTTGAGCTGCTTCGAATTGCCCTTTATCAATAGAAACAATACCACCACGAACAATTTCTGACATATATGCCCCCGTGTTAATAGATACTATAAATATAGCTGCAAAAATTCGATTCATATCTATACCAAACGCTGAAGCAGACCCATAATAAATTACCATTGCTTGTACAATCATTGGTGTTCCACGAAATATTTCTATATAAATAGAAAGAATAGCATTAATGAATTTAAAAATAATTTTCTTTACTCCTCTTTCAGGTATTGGAACAGTACGTATAACTCCTATTAGTAAACCAATAATAAAACCCACAATAGTACCAACCATAGAAATTATAAGTGTCATACCAGCTCCACGAAGAAACATTATCCCATTATTTGAAATAATTTTTAGTATCCACTCAAAACTCATTTTTCTCCTCCTATTCTGCTGCAGGCTGATTCTTAATAGCATCATCCATAATAGCTTCTTGTTCTTCTTCTGAAATAGCTTTTAATATTTCATTGATTTTTTCAGTTAAATTACTACCTTTTACAACACCTACAGCAATCGCAGTGTCTTCATCTGATGTATTGAATCCATCTCTAAATTCTATCATTTTGAAATTTTTGTTTGCAGTTTCAGCACTAATACCTTCTGGACGTTCGGAGATATATCCATCAATCATTCCTGATTCAAGTGCAACCCTCATTGCTGGGAAATTATCCATAGCTGGCTGCTTATCCACATCTTGAATCTGATTAACTACGGAATAATGAAATGTATTTAATTGAGCAGTTATTTTTGCTCCCTTAAAATCTTGGATAGAAGTAGCATCTTCATATTTTCCACCTTTCTGTACAACCATAACTAAATTAGATTTATAGTAATTCTCCGAGAAGTCAATTGTCTCTTTACGTTCAGCTGTTGGTGACATACCTGCAATAATTGCATCAATTTTTCCTGAAGTTAATGCTGGTACAAGACCATCCCATTCGGTTTTAACTATAACTAATTCTCTTCCTAAACCTTCTGCAATTTTCTTAGCGATCTCCACATCGTATCCACCTACAAATTCTGCGGCACCATCTATTTTAATCCCGCCATTGGAATCATCCACTTGGGTCCAATTGAACGGTGCATATCCTGCTTCAAGACCTACCCTAAATGTTTCTTTTTCAGCTACTCCCACATCTTTTATACTACTGTTTGTACCACATCCTGCTAAAACGATTGTTGTTAATAAAGATATTACGATTAATACCGATAATTTTTTTCTCATGACTAGTTCCTCCTGTTGTCTTAATTTTAATATAGTATTTTTACTAAAAGGTTAACTTGCCACTTGTTATACGAGTCATGCTATTTTTGACAACAAAAAGACCTGAGATAGACTCAGGTCCTAATAGACATAGTAATACCTAATTCCCCTCCTTTTCCCAAAATGAGATAGCACAACTCAATAAACTGGGAAAGTTTATTGAGACAGTCCTGCAGATCTTAACTGCAGACCCAGCAAGTAATACTGAGAATATTACAAGCTTCGGCAACATTTCCTTCTCCTTAGCATCTTTGCTTTCTCATGCTCAACTAAAGACTGTTAAATATCGCGCCTCTACCTCACTTGTAAAAGTGAGGCCTTATTCAATTGTTTGATATAGCTTACAATAAATTTATTTATCTGTCAACCCATTTATAAGTTTTTTAAAAATTCTAATTTCATCTTCCATAAAATATTTTAAAGTTAATTATTTTATTTATCTAGTTTAAAAATTAATAAAAATCGGCCTCACTACCAATAAGCCATCCTTTTATTAAGGATCAAATTTTAGAAGCTTCTCTTTTTACTATATAAATTTTTCCCTTGTACATTCTGCTAGCTACGAATTTTCATAGCTGTTAAATATAAATAGGACTGCTATTCAATTTCATTAAATAGACAGTCCTAAAATTATATTAACCCATTAAATGAGTTTCTAATATTTGCTCTTGTTTTAATCCTTGTAAGCCTAAATAATGATTTAAATTATTTAGTAAATATTCTAATTTAACTGGTCCTACAAGTTCTGAACCTGTTACTGCCACACCATATTTCTGAGCTTCAAGTTTAACTAATTCGAAAGCTCTATAAAGCGGAGTATTTGCACAGTCAAACATATTCATTGACACAACTACTCCTTCTCTTTCTGGGAATTTAATTCCTACAGCTCTTATTGTTGAGAATCCACCACTTGGTCCTCTTACTGCTTTTGCTATTTGTTTAGCTATGCTTAAATCCTCTGTTCCTAAGAAAACATTATATGCAGTTAGCCCCTCTTTATCTGCTGATACAATAGTTGCCCCATATTTTGGCTTAATTTTCCATCTACTGATAAATCTGGCTTTCTTGATTCATAATCTGGATGATTATTATCTTCTAGTAGAGCTTTTAATCCCTCATATTGTCCTTTTCTAATAAAGGAAATACTCTTCTTATCTTCGGTTCTAGCATTTTCTCCAGAGAAGAAAATTGGCACTTGGAATTTTGCAAACAATTCTTTTCCGATTTCTTCTGCTAATTCTTTACATTCTTCTACTGTTGTATTCATTAATGGGAATAATGGAATAGTATCTTGTCCACCAATTCTTGGATGTGTTCCCTCTTGTACTGTCATATCAATTAACTCATATGATTTTGCAGCCATTTCTAGTAAAGCTTCTTTAAGTGGAGCTGGTTCACCAATAATTGTTAGAACTGTTCTATTAAAATCATGTTCTGGTTCACAAGTAACAAGCTTCACTCCTTCTTTATTCTTTATAGTACCAGAAATCGCATCAATTACCTCTTGTCTTCTGCCATCACTAAAATTAGGTACAGCTAAAATATATTTATTTTCCATATCCTCTCTCCTCAATAAAGTAGTTATAGTAAATGTTCTTAGCCGTTAAGCCTTTTATATACAGTTTCTAAGGATTTTTCTTTTAAATTCTTAGCTGAACTTAATAAGCTAGATACTTTTTCAGAAATATTCTTTTGATATTCCTCATCCTTTATACTTCCTAGATTAATCGTAACATTTAATAACGCACCTTCTAAGCCTGAGTAAGCAAGTAATACACCTACTCCTATATCTGTTATAGCATTTACATTTCCATATTCGGCAAATACATCTTGTAATTCCAGAATCCTATGACATTTTTCAGCACATTTTAATGGAACTTCTAATGCAATTTTATATCCTTCTTGAATTGCTTGGGATCTAGCTTTTTTCTCTTTATCAGTTTCCTTTGGCATCTTAAACGCTTCCATTACCTTATCAAAAGCATTTGTATCCTTGTCTACGTCATTTGCTAATTCTTCAAATAATCCTTCTAATTCTTTAGCATTAGACTCCATCTTAGACCTTACATCTTCTGGTAATTCCGAATAATTTTTCTTAGAAAATGTTAATCCTCCAACCATGCTTGTCAAGGCTGAACTTAATGTTCCAACATAAGCTGATACACTTCCGCCACCAGGTGTAGGATCACTGCTCTTAGTATCCAATGCATATTGTTTTAAGCTTTTGTCAATAAACAATCTTGACACCTCCATATATCTAATATATAATGCAGTTTAGCATTTTTATTGGTATAATTTGCTTAGGATTTTCCTCTTGATTTTGTTCATTACCCCAAATTCAAGAAAAATATTCAGAAACTACATTACATATAATATATTAAGCAAGTATTATGCCAAAAAATAAAACTTACTTGTAACTTTTCAAAAAATAGTTAAAGTAAGTTTTATTTTTCATTAATTATACTTGATTCATAGGAAATCTCTAATTTTATCTAATGCTTTTTATTTTATATTTTCTATCAAATCAATAATAATGATTTATTATATTGAATCAACTATAATTTACACCCAATTAGAATGAGTTTAAAAGTGATTTTTTTCCTTTCTAAATTTAATAATAAGTTAAAAACCTCTAAATACAAAGGGAAACTATTAAAAACCAATTGAAGATTTTTTTCCTCTCATTTAGGAATTTTTTCTCTTTTGGAAATTAAGATCAACTTCTAATTTCTTTGCTTTTTTTCTCAGGGTGCTAACCTCCAACCCTGTTTTCTGACTAAGTTCATGTATATCACTAGTCCTATAAATATAATCTTCTAATAAAGCCCTTTCATAGCTATAAACATTTTCTTTAAAGAGTTTATTCTCATCTATGTCCATTGACCTTGTTTTGCCAATGTCTCCATATAAAACGTCTACTTCACTAATCACTTCAGATTCCGATGTAACTACAAGCCTTTCAATCTCATTCTGCAGCTCCCTTACATTTCCGGGCCAATCGTAATTAATTAGTAAATTCATAGCTTTTGCAGAAATGATTTTTTCATAATTATAATGGTCATTAAATTTCTTAAGGAAAAAATTAACTAAAGGTACAACATCTGTCTTTCTTTCCCTAAGAGGCGGAATCACTATCGGTATAACCTTTAGTCTATAATACAGATCCCTACGAAATGTGCCTTCTTCTACCATAGTATATAGATCTTTATTAGTTGCAGCTATAATTCTTGTATTAATAGATATATTTTTTGTTCCGCCTACTTTTTGAAATACTTTATCTTGAATTAAATTTAAAAGTTTTACTTGTAAATTTAATGGCAATTCTCCGATCTCATCTAAAAACAGAGTTCCTTCATTTGCCAATTGGATTAATCCAACCTTCCCCTCCTTTTTAGCACCTGTAAATGCCCCTTCCTCATATCCAAATAATTCTGATTCTATTAAACTTTCAGGCAAAGATGAACAGTCTACTTTAACAAATGGACCATTCTTTCTATTACTATGTTCATGTATATATTTACTAAAAATGCCCTTACCAACACCCGATTCTCCTTCTATTAATACTGTGGAGTCTACCTTTGCAATTCTAAGTGCTAAAATCTTTATGTTCTCTATCTCCTTACTTTTAGATATAATAGAATCATTTTGTCCATCTATTGCATTAAGTATATCTAATTCTTTTTGCATTCTCACATTAACACTTTTTAATTCATTAAATTGAAGCTTTAAATTTTCAAGACTAGTCATATCCATAACAGATACAACAACATTTATTAACTCTCCATTTTCATAAATAGGTATACCTGTTGAAAAAATGTATCTTCCGTTTACCTTCTGTGTCTTTGCAGTCTTCTGTCCTTTTTCTATAACTTCCAAAGCAACTGATTCAGAATAAACTCCATCATGGACAAGTTTCTTCATATCCTTCCCAACAATCCAATCCTCTGAGATTCCCTCAATTTCTTCGCAGATTTTATTATATAAAACTGTTATTCCTTTTCCATCTACTACATGAACGCCAACATCTAATGAATTAAATATGTCTTTGATTCTTTCTAAATTTAGGCACATATTAACCTTGCCTTTATCAGAATTATTTCCCTTAGTATCTTCCATATTAGCACCTCACTTTTATGCAAGTTAATTTAAGTTAATTATAATATTATCATAACTATTTTTTATATTCTGATAATATTATATCATACTTATAATCATATGTTTAAACATAGATTTACTTGATATGATATAAATAAAAAACAGCACTAATTTTAAAAAATAATTATACACAAAAAACGGATTCTGCGGAATCCGTTTTTATATTTTTTGATATTTTTTTTGCTGCCTTACCTCATTAATTATTTTCTATTTTGAGACAGCCTCTTTTTATGTGTATTATTTATTTTCCTTAATATTTTCTAATATACTTTCTACTTTCTCTATGGTAGTATTACCTTTTGGATTAAATTTTTCACTTTCTAGTTCTAAATAACCCATATTTACTATTTTTTCTACACTATCTTTTGCCCATATACTAATATCTTTTTCATCTTTATATGAAAGTTGTTGCTTTTCTGCTGGTTCCATGTTTAAATAAGACACAAATCTGTCCAGTACAACAGCCAATTCTTCTCTTGTTAATAAATCAGAGGGCGCAAAAACATTGGATGATTTTCCTACTATTATATTGTTTTTTACTGCCCAACGACTAGCCTCTTCATAATAAGTGAAGAAAAAAATATCTTTAGGTGTTTCTTTTGCATATTCTAAAGATTCATTATTTTCAAGAGATATCTCATGTAATAAGTAAGCCAATCTTCCTCGTGAAATATATAAGTTTTTATCCTCTCTAGCCTGCAACTTTCCTGAATTATTTTCAATGTAATGAACTGCCGTATCTATACCTTGCATATAGTCATCATAAGTTTGTTCCATTATAATATCAGGTTTAATAGGCTCAATACCATAAGGAATACCACTGTCAAATAAACTATCAATTTCTATATATTTTGTAGAGTGACCTACTTGTATATTCAATTGAGGCAATTGAAATTGATTTACAGCACCATAATGGTCAACACTTCCACCACTATAAGTCCCCATTAAAATACCACCCATTTCTTTTATCATCATGGCATTTATTGTAGCGGAAGAAAATGTATTTTCACCAATAAGACCTACTATTTCTACATCATTATTGTTTTGATATTCGGTTAATACATATAATAAAGGCATAATCACCCCATCAGAGCCGCCTGTATTATTTCTTAAATCAATAACAACAGTTTGATAGTCATTGCTTTCTAAATCCTTTTGAACATTTAAACTAAATGTTTCCATGGGCAAGTTTTTATCTTCTTGACAAGCATTATATTGAATATAATAAACATTTCCATCTAATGGCATAGAAAAATAAATTTTAGATTTATCCTTAGTTGTTTTTGGCTCTTGTATACGTTTTTGGGCTAAATATACCACATCTACCATATCCGCTGAAGTATCTACAGTATGAAGATAAATTGTTTTTTCCTGATTTTCTTTCTTTACTGTTATTTCTAATTCATCATCTTTTATAATACCTACATAATCAAGAATTTCTTTGACGTTGATAAATTGTCTTAATTGTCTTTGAAGCCACACATCATTATCATGGCTGATAATAGTCGCCATTTTATTTTTTACAGTTTCCATATCATATCCATTTAAATCCACAATTTCCCAGCCAAGATATTCTTCATATTCTGTTTCAATAACATCAAGCACCCATGTTTCAATATGTCTGATGCTAAACGGATAGATATGTACATCTTTCAAAGCATGGCCTATATTCACATTTGTATGCGAATCATTAACCATAGCTACTAAGCTTTGTAAATCAAGGACATACTCCACATTTGACTTTTCATTTACATTCTTTTTAATCTCAGCTTTTTTCTCTATAAATTCTTTTTCTGATGTGCTATAAAATATATTAGGATGACTTCCTTTTAATGTTTCATACAAAAAATCTAAATTTTCTTCCCTTTCCGTAATTTCACTGGCATGAACCACTGGAAAAGCACATAATAAAACGGTTAAAATTATAATCATCAGTTTTTTCATTTTTATCTCTCCTTAAACTATAGCATTAAATTTTTTTATTGTGGAAGATTTAATGTACATAATACATTTTCATGTTGATTGATAAACCCTTCAACAGCTTTTGAAGTATGAATTCTAGCATTGTCCCAAATAATAAACACTCTTTTGTCCTTGTTAATGTCTAATAAGTCTTTTAAAAACTTAATAATTTCATTAGAAGTAATTCTTTCATCAGAAGAACATACAATTACGATAGAATCTATAAACTCTCATCTTTTAAAACATCTACTATTTCATCCCTCTCTACTTTCTTAATTCCAAAATAATATGCTAAATATATACTCATAAATATCACGATAACATATCCAATTATAATTCTATAATCTAAAAATATAATTAAATCTTTAAAGGTATATGTTTTATTTATTTTAACTACAAATGCTAAAAAAATCAAAAATAGAGGAATTGATATTATAAAAGGATATATGCTGTAATAAATTCCTTCTAATCTTAACATTTTACCTAAATCATTCTTTGTAATACCCATAGACTTCAACATAGCAAATTCTCGTCTTCTATTCCTTAAGTTATTATTTATACTGGAATATGCATTAGATATACCTATAATACTTAGAAAAAATATAATAGAGAACGTGATTAGATAAACCAATTTATTTTGCATTTTCCGCTCTGCTTCATCATCCAATATGTTCCAAATATAATAATCACTTTCCGGCAAATAGTATTTCATAATATCTTTGATTTTTTCTTTGGCACCTTCGATATCGTTTTTATCAACTGCTAATCTAATTATCTCAGAATAACTGTAATCTCCCGGTAAATCAAAGTTTTCAATTATGGAATAAAGAACTTCCTTTGGCATAAATAAATATATACGATAATCTTGTAAATAGTAATCTTTTATTGGTTTTTCAAAGGTTTTAAGTCCTATATCTATATCCAAAGTATATCCCTTTTGATTTTTATATTCATTAATGGATATATTATTTACCTCTTCATGTAAATATGGTATAAACTTTGTCCTAGCCAGCGGTTGATTTATATCCTCCTTCACTAAATTTAAGAGAATAGCTTTTGGCTTTTCTTTATTGTAGTATTCTTCCGGTTCTTCTCCCTGAGACTTAATATATCGATTAAAATCCTCATTTTCAATACCTGCCAAAACTATAGGTACCTCATATCCATCTTCCAATTTATCAATAGGATATTTTTTAATATCTATACTTTCAAATCCACCTGTACCTTTAAACTCATCTGACTCATATTCTGATTTCAGCCTAGAATATAAATAAATATTTTTATACGTGATACTTTCCTTTACTTCATCTATCTTTCTTATTTCCTTAAATATATTTTCATCAGCAGGCTCATTAGTTAAAACTCGTGTTTGTATGGAGTAATAGTATTCCATCATGTCTAAATTATCAATTGCTTGGTTCAAGCTTCTAAATGTAAGGAAAACAAACATTACAGCAAAGCTGATGGTTATAGATATTATTGTAGTTTTAAAGGCTTTCTTATTTCCATCCAAAAAATCTTTAGCTAAACTAGATATTATATTACTAGGACTATAGTTATTCACTTTTCTTTTCTTTTTTCTAAGATGCTCATAATCTAAACCACCATATTTGATAGCCTCAATGGGTAATATTTTACTTAATTTTTTGGCAGGTCTGCTAATTGATATTAAAATAGCTAAAAACGATAAAATCAAAATTAATCCAATCACTATAGGAGATGTTTTAAATACTAGATTAAACATACTTCCATTCATATCAAGATTAATACTTTGTATCATACTGTTCACTATATCTATTATTATATAACAGAACAGATGACCTAAGATAACACCTATAATTATTGGTACTATTGAAATAAAAATAGCTTCTAATACGATGGTTGATTTTATCTGTTTTGGAGTTGCACCTATACTTTTTAGTATCCCCAATTGTCGTAACCTATTATTAGACCATACTGTAAAAACATTATAGATTATTATGACAAATAATAGTATGACGAATAATATAAAAATAGAAAATATAAGCGTAGATTCAGGGACTCTTTCCCATAAATTAAGAGAAGGCGGAAATATTCCCTGCAGCCTTAGATAATACAAATTATATGATGAACTATAATAGTCTTCAGGACTATCTTCCTCTCCCTTTGCAAATCCTAACATTCTACCAATCTCAGGTAAATCCTTGTATATATTTCTAGGATTTTCCATCCTTAAAAATGGAAAAAGTTTCATATCTTCATCTATTGAATCTTCATCTAAAAAACCTAATCCTCCATAATATGGCTCATATGATAAGCTTTTTCCAGAAATAGCAGCGACTATGGTATACTCTTTCTCTTTACCACCTATAAATGTTTCGCCCTCCCCAATAAAATCAAATGGGTCTATATTTTTTCCTTCTTTTTCCCTATATCCTAAATTCACCTTGATTTTATCCCCTATTTTATATTGGGGATTTTCCTTTAAAAAATTTCCAATAACTACAATTTCATCGGATTTCTCTGGGATTCTTCCTTCTAATATAAAATTCTTTTCATACATGTTTTCCCAATATTCTTTATTGAGATATGAAATATTAAAATAGGGTCTTTTAGTATCGATTTTACCACTGTAATATTCAGACCTTAAGTATACCTCATCCACTTTTTGATTTTCCTTTAAATATGGAATTTGAGATTTATCAATACCGCTATAAAAAGATCCGTGATAGTTTCCATTCCGCAATATAGCTTTATTAATATCATGATTCCAGTTCATATAAGTAGCTAATACCATTGTACTAAGCAAAATAGTTGCTATAGTAACGGCAATCATTATAGATATGGTATTTTTCCTATTCTTCTTTAAGCTATTCCAAGTATATTCCATGAGGATTTTCATTGCCTAATCACCTCATCTGAAACTATCTTACCATCTTCCATAGTAACTATCCTATCTGTTTCCAATGCCATCTTTTCATCGTGGGTTATCAATATTATTGTTTGTTTATATTTCTTGTTTGATAGCTTCAGCAACTCAATAATTTCATTAGAATTTTTCCTATCTAAATTTCCTGTAGGTTCATCAGCTAAAATAATTGCCGGACGATAAATCAAAGACCTTCCAATAGCAACCCTTTGTTGCTGTCCTCCTGATAATTCTCCTGGATAATGTGTCAATCTATTGTCCAAGCCCAATATCTCTACTATCTCACTAAAATGTTTCATATTCGGTGTTCTTCCATCCAATAGTAAAGGAAGCAAAATATTCTTCTTTACATCAATTGTTGGTATAAGATTGTAAAACTGATATATAAGTCCAACCTTTCTTCTTCTAAATAATGCTAATTCATTTTCTTTTAATGCCGAAATCTCTCCATCCTCTATGAATACCTTACCCTTTGTAGGTCTATCAACTCCTCCTAATATATGAAGCAAAGTAGATTTACCTGAACCACTGGCACCTATAATGGATAAAAATTGTCCTCTTGAGACAGCAAAAGTCACATCGTTAAGTGCTATAACCTTTGATTCTCCTTTACCATAAGATTTTGTCAAGCTTTCCGTTCTCAATATTTCCATTTTGGCTCCTCCTTATGGTTATAATTTTATATTCTTAATGTGACATTTAAGTGACATTTTATATTTTTTGATAGAATTTAACCTTAAATCTCGCTCCACCTTCAACCTTATTTTCTGCTGAAATTTCTCCACTATGTTTTTCAACAATAGTCCTCGCCATAGAAAGGCCTATTCCAACGCTATCTTTATCAGAATTTTTGCCTTTATAAAATCTTTTGAAAATATAAGGCAAATCCTCCTTTGAAAATCCATTTCCATTGTCCTCAATCTTCACCTCTGTAAATACGGGATTAGCTTCAAGAAAAATATCTATCTTTCCATTAGCTTCTAAATGTTCAGTGGAATTTTTTATAATATTTAGAAAAGCTTCACCTAGCCAGTAGGCATCTCCCTTTATTGATATATCTTGTCCTATTATATTCAATCCTATATTCTTTTTTTCTATTAAGGGCATAATAGGCTCTATAGCTAGGTCTACTATATTTTTAATGTTTATAATCTCTTTTTTAAATTCGATTGTATCTGCATCTAATTTTGACATAGTAAGTAAGGAATTAGTCAAACTTTCCAATCTTATTATCTGTTTATTTAACCTCTGAATATATTCTTGAGTTTCCTTATTATGCTCATTGCTTTCCATTAATTGAGCCATTATATTAATAGAGGTAATTGGAGTTTTCAATTGATGTGATATATCTGCAATATTATCTTTTAAATTAATCTTATCTTGTACGGCTTGCTCCCTTAATTCCCTCAAGCTGACAACAGTTTTATATAATTCATCAGAAAGAATAGTAAAATCTTCATCAATATTTAGATTTAAGGAATACTCTCCCTTATTTGTCCTTTCAAGATAATTCTTCAATTTTTCTATATTTCTCTTTCTGTTATTGCTTAATATCCTCATATTGATATAAACCATAGAACCAACCAGTATAGAAAATAAAAAACTTATGTAAATAACAGTTTTCTTATCCTTTAAAAATATAAACTTAGTTGAACTATATCCATATCTTTTCAGGACTTCTTTTCCGATAGCAATATATTGACTATCTTCAGATTTCAATTGGCTCATAGCCAATATTTCCATATCCTTTGAACTCTCAGCTACGACTCCTATTACAGTTGATAATTTTTCAAATAACATATGTCCCAGCAAATTATAGATTAAAATACAGAATATAAATGATAGCAATAAAATAAAAATTGATATTCCTGCTTTATAAGATAAATCTTTTCTTGAGCTACTCATCTTCATTCCCCATCCTATATCCTATTCCCCTAATTGTTTTTATGATTTTAGGTTTGTTATAATCACCTTCAACCTTTTCCCTTAATCTTTTGATTGTAACTGTAAGGGTATTGTCATTAACAAAATCCCCCTCAATATCCCAGAGCCTTTCTAAAATGCGTTCTCTTGTTAAGGTTTGATTTTGATTTTCCATAAACATTTCAAGCAATTTATATTCCCTACCAGTTATATTGATTTCCTCGTTATCTTTATAAACCTTAGTTTGAGATTTTATCAGCTTTAACTCCTTACAAAACAATATATCATCTACAATATTATCTCTTTTCACTCGTCTTAAAACTGTATTTATTCTTGATTCTAATATGGATAACTTAAATGGTTTAGTAATATAATCATCTGCTCCCAAGTCTAAGCCCTTAACTATTTCCTCATCTTCATCTCTTACTGTGAGAAAAATTATTGGAATATGAGATTTAGATTTTACAAAGGAAAAAAATTCATATCCAATTCCATCTGACAGATTCATATCAAGGATAATTAAATCATAGCTTAATTTAAACTTTTCTTTTCCTTTGGCTAAGGTATCTCCTATCTCCACCTGAAAATCCTTTTTCTCCAAATATGTCTTTATTCCAAAGGATATGTTTTCATCATCTTCAATTAATAAAATTTTCTTCAATAATTTCACCTCTATAATAAATAATTAATTTACCTTTATTATATAATAAAAAAGGTCTTAGGGTAATATATCCCCTCAAAAACCTTTTTCAGCTTTAATTTTAGAATATATCCCGCTAAAAAAGTGTGATATAATGATTGATGAGGAAAAAATTGGATAATACAGTACTGGAAAATTTGCATAAGTTTCAAATCATTTATATACTACGGAGGTAATTATATGTTAAAATTAATAAACATTGATTCAGAGAATTTTTGGGAAATTATAAAACTTAAGGTAACAAAACAACAAGAAGAATTTGTGGCATCTAATACCTTTTCAATTGCTCAATCAAAAGTACAGCCAGAATGTATACCTCTAGCCATATATAATGATGAAACCCCCATAGGCTTTCTCATGTACTGTATAGACAGCATTGACAAGGAATACTGGATTTATAGAATTATGATTGACATCAAATATCAGTCAAAAGGATATGGACGACAGGCAATGGAATTGCTTATAAATAGGATTAAGGAAGACAAAAAGCACCATGTTATCTTCATTAGCTTTGAACCTGAAAATGAATGGGCAAAAGCACTTTATGAAAGCATGGGATTTACACCAGACGGCAGAGTTGTTGAAGGCGAGATTGTATACAAGCTAGAATATTAGCTGCATTCTCTTCCATCTTAAAATTATACCTTTTTAGATAATAAGTATGAATTTAGGCTTGCTTCAAAGAGTAAACCTAAATTCATATTTTGGAGCAATTTCTTATTCTGATCTCTCAGCATATCCTTCATATTTCTAAGAAAGTATAGCCAATATAACTATGACTCTAACTTAATAACGGCCTAATTTACTTAGCTCTTCCTCTATTATATTTTTATCTAACCTTTCAAATAAAATATTAAATTCACCTATTGCACTCCCTATTTTTACATCTAAATACTCCCAAGTATCTGAATCGCAATTTAACCAATACTTAACCTTATCTGATGAAAAAGGCAAAAATGGATGAAGCAAATTAGCTATATTTACTATGGCTACTAAGCAATTATAAATGGTATTGGTACATTGAATTTTATCTGTATTGATTGTAATCCAAGGAGCCGTCTCATCAAAATATTTATTTATACTTCTAATAAAATCAAATATTTTTTCTATTGATACTTTTAAATTTCCACGCTCTATGAGAATTCCAACCTCATTATATAAAATATCAATATCTGTTCTTATATTATAATCCAGCTCTCCTTTTAGTATCTCACCATTAAAGTATTTTTCCACAAATACTAAGGTTCTGTTTACTAAATTACCATATACCCCCAACAATTCTCCATTATTCTTATTAACAAATTCTCTCCAAGAAAAATCAGTATCTCTTTTTTCAGGGCCATTTACTATAAAGAAATATCTCAATGAGTCAATATTATATTTTTCAATAACATCTGGAATCCATACTGCCCAATTATTACTGGTTGATATTTTCTTTCCTTCTAGATTAACATACTCACTTGAAATTATGTTGTTTGGAAATTTATCAGCCCCAACACCGCTTAACAACGATGGTAAAATTATTGTATGGAACGGAATATTATCTTTTCCGTGAACATAATAAGCTATAGTTTTACTATCCCAAAATTCTCCCCAGTTCCTATGATTTTCTAATCCCCATTTTTTGCTTACAGTTAAATAACCTAATACTGCATCTATCCATACATATACCTTTTTATCTTCATAACCCTTAATCGGTATATCTATCCCCCATGAAAGCTGCCTTGATATAGCCCTATCCTGCAAGCCTTCATTTAAATATCTTTCTGTATTATTAACTGCATTTATTCTCCAATCTCCCCTACTTTTATCTAAATACTTCCATATTTCATTTTCAAACTTTGATAGTCTAAAGAATAATTGTTTTACATTTTTAATTATTGGCTCACTTCCACAAAGTTTGCATTTTCTGTCTCCAAGCTCAAGCGGCTCTAAAATAGTGGAGCAAGCATCACATTGATCCCCCCTAGCAATACTTTTACACACTGGACAAATACCCTCCACAAATCTGTCAGCCAAGAATTGAGTACACTTTTCACAAAATAACTGCTCTACTTCTTTTTCATATATCAAATTATTATCATATAATATGCTGATAATATTCTGAACCTCTTTCCTGTGATATTCATCATCAGTCCTAGAATATATATCATAAGAAAATCCCAACCTATCAAAGCAATATTTAAATTCATTATGATATTTATCAGTAATTTCTCTGGGAGATACATTTTCTTTCTTAGCTCTTATGGATATTGGTGTACCGTGGCAATCACTTCCTGATACATACAATACATTTTCACCTTTGACTCTAAAATATCTTACTATAACATCTCCTGGTAATAATGCAGCTATATGTCCTATATGCAATGATCCATTGGCATATGGCCATGCTCCTCCTATAAAAATGCTCATAATTTTCCCTCCTATTATTTTTTAATAAATATAAAAAACTCCCGAACCTAAGAAATAATCTTAGGAACGAGAGTTTAACTTCGCGTTACCATCCTAATTTACCTATATCTCACGATATAAGTCTCATCAAGTACGTCACAAGCAATGTGATTATACTCTATCACTATAACGGGTGAACCCGTTGCAGCCTAAATCTTACGATCTCGGTGCACAACTCCAAGGCCATTTTCACTTTAATCTTCTTTGCCCCTTCTCACCAACTAGGAGCTCTCTGTAAAAG
This sequence comes from Tissierella sp. P1, assembly GCF_002266425.1. Lineage (GTDB taxonomy): Bacteria > Bacillota > Clostridia > Tissierellales > Tissierellaceae > Tissierella > Tissierella carlieri. Next base: position 37,604 of record NZ_NPMN01000028.1, on the reverse strand, counting down.
CATTCTTAAAGCTACTTTCCTTTTCTTCGTATTTCAATTATTATGTGTATTATATTCTATATTATAATTAAAGTAAATATGATTTATTAATTTTCTAACATTTCCATCCCACTAATAACATCTAATGTAAGATAATTAAGTAAATTAATCTATTTAATTTCTATCCCATCTTCTATAGATAGAATATTGGAAATAATAGCTGTACCTTTTACAACTTTTTCCTCCACTTTAGGCACCATCGAAGGATTAGATGGATATTTTTTTCCATCAAATTTCATTCTGGCATAAGAAAATTCTGTCCCTCCACCTGCTACCTGCATTATAATATCATTCCAACCATTTATTTTATCTTCACTTATTATAATTGGATTTCTTGCTAATGTGAATTTAGATATTACTTCATAACTTTCTTCCTCAATTATTAAAGCTGTAGATCCACCTGAACCTGATACAGATTCTCCTAATAAGTAAACGAAGATTTCTTTTTTACCGTCTCCATTAAGATCAATATAATTATAAGAATATGCAATCTTTCCATCTTGATTTTTATCATACTCTAAATAATCAATAATAGCTTTTTCTAATTTTTCATTTCTTTCAGTTTCAGAAGATTTATATTTAATACCTGAAAAATCTATTGTATTTGATTTAAGTTCTATTATCTCATCTTCATTTATTATTTGGTTCATCTTATCTATTAAATCCTCTGTAACTTTATTACCATTTTTGGCTACTTCTTCTGTATAAGTCTTCAATATATCGTGTAATATTAAATACTCATAATCTTTCATTGCCTTATTATAACTTTTAAGAGTATCAGAATTCACCTTATGAGTTGTAAGATCGTGGGTCGAGAAAATATAGCCTCTCAAGTACCATTCATGCATTTGATTAACTTCTGGTAAATACTTAGAATAAGGATACATCAACATAAACTCTTCCATAGCTGCAATTCTTGAAGCCATTTCATCTAATGGTATTTTAACATATTCTTCAGAAAGTCCTGGTTTATTAGATTCTGCTGCAAATATCTTTAAATAATCACTAATCTCACTACTTACAAAGTCACTAAAATTTAAAAACTTCTCGTAACCTATAACAAAATAGTAACTTCCTTCGGCCGTAGCCACTTTTAATCCCATACTGTTGGCATTTAGAAGTAATTCTTTCAAATCTTTTTCCTTTGAAAAAACAGAAGCATTTTCAATAATGTTTACATCATTTAAATCAGTGGCTTTTAATTTATATGTTTTCATGATGCCTTGATTTTCAAACATTTTATATCTTTCCTGATATTTATTAAAGGTAGTATTCATTGAACTAAGTTCTTCATTTAAAGCTGACAAGTATGTCCTAATCCCTTCACTATTATCTCTTATAGAAAGTTTATCTTTATTTTCATTTAAATAATCAAATGCTTTTGATAAATTCCCTTTATTTATAAATTCATTATAATTAGATACTATTTTTTTATCTGTTTTTTCTTCTTTAGGTTCTCCTACCTTCTCATATTTCACAAAATTAACTCCATCTTTTCCATCCCATTTATACCATATATTAATCTTTTCTGAGTTGACAGAACTGCTATCCGCAGATTCAGGATCAATTTCTTGTATGGAAAATTCAAGTATCCCATCCTTATCAATATCTTTTATCTCACCATCTGGATATACTGATAAAAGATTTGCTTTTTTAGAGCTTATTCTATTAACTAATTTATCATTCTCAAGAGTAAAAAGATAAAATTGTCCTGAATGTGCTCCTACATTGGAATTTATAAAAATCGCATTTTTTCCTGTTTTTCCTTCTCCTATAATTATATTTTCAACTCCATTATCATAATTCATAGAAACTCTATCTATTTCCTTATACTCACCATCTTTATATTTATATAATACTAATGTCCCTTCATCATCCATGTTGCTGAAATCTCTTTGCTCATACACTATAATTTCAGGAATGTTATCCCCATCTAAATTACCTATATTAAAATGTTTACTTATTTTTCTCTCATTTTCCTTACTATATTTTGTTAAAAGATTAACTCCTAACTCATTAGCTAAATTCATATATTTATTATCTTTTATATAATCGTAGCTTTTATCATTTTTATTAATAATTGCAGATATTGAGCTTTGTAATCTGTCACTTGCTTTAGTCTGTTCTGCCATAGCTGTAATTCCACTCAAATATCCCAGTGATGCTTGTGGTAGTGGTGCAATAGCTATAGTAAAACCTAATGTAACTGAAGCAATTCTTCTTATTTTCTGTCTCATTTTTTATTCTCCTTTTTTATTGAATTAACTTTATTATATAACTAAGAAATCTAGGAGTATTTACAAAAAAATTACATAATAATTACATAATGGAATCAAATTAAATAAATATTCTTCTTATCTCCCATTTTATTTTTAATTATAATTATTTTCCTTCAATATTTCTTTGAAATAATATACATGTAGTGGTAAAAAAGTAATATCGGGATAACTTTGTCCTGTTTCCCATTTAGAAATAGAGGCCTTTGAAACATCGATATACTTTGCTAATTCTTCTTGAGTAATGCCTTTTTCTTTTCTCTTAACTATTAGTGTTTTTACAATATTTATTTCCTTCATCTAATCACCTCTTGCTTTAATTATAACTTTCTGTTATTAAAAGCTCAGAGGATTTACAGTTGATTTTGAGGGTCTGACATTTATTGCATACTCTTCAATATTTTGATACCAAACTCCATGAGCCTTAGTAAAGAGTTGACTGAAACAACCAGATTTAATTGTATTCTCATTCCACATAAAAAGATTATCCATCAATAAGGACATTCACCATTTTAAAAATCCGTCCTTTTCTATCTGTTGAAAGGTTATCTATATACTTTTGTAAATCTAACCGTAGCTCATGTTCAGCCTCAGATAAATCTATAGCTTGAATATCCGATTTGAATGGATGACGCTTAATGAGTGCAGCGACTTCAATATCTTCAAGTATATCAAAGACTAGAGCTTTCTCTTCTCCATTTAATTCTGCATCAAAAAGTATATCTTCTAAATCATTAAATGACTCTACGTTTTCTTTTATAATTGCAATCTTATTCAATGAATATTCACAGACTAATAATTGATTAATTAATTTTCTATAATCTTCATCCTCCATCTTTACACCAGATGAAAACTTGATCTTCGGCTTCAAGTCAGGATTAATTGGAGTTACAAATACTTTATCCAAAGCATTTGTCTTAATTCCATAGGCAATATTAGATGTGACTTTGTGTAAGCTTCTTTCAATATACTCTTGAACTAAAGGATTTGTAATATTCATCTTTTCAATTAATTTTTTAGCCGCATTTTGAATCTTCAAGGCAAGTGAATAATTAGTATCCTTTGATAGCTCTCTATTTAAAAATTGAATTTCATCTTTTGAAATATCCAATTTTTTAATACTTTTATTGGCAAGCAAGCACCCTAGCCCCGCCGTCAATACATGTTCAAAGATATTAATTAGCAAATCTTTATATCCTTCGTCATATCCATAAAGAAGATAGTGAATATCTTGTGTATCAAAATTTCTACAAAACTCATTTTCAATAAGCAAACCCTCAAGATATTTGTGAATAAATTCAATCCCCTCCAAATTAATCACTGGATTACAGAGCTGATAATCTATTGATGCAGGAGTCTCATGAGCCTCATAATCTGGATTATATGACCTAAAAAAAATTCCTATTCCATCATCATCAAGGGTTGCATTATAAGTGTAATTTAATGTAAAAACCTTATTCTTTTTAGCCAGCTTGTAGATATGTTTTACAGTACGAATTTTCTCATCAATCAAATCTCTCCCCTTCTTATAAATTTCATCAATCCTTGTTGATTTGAGTTCACTAACCGCACTGTCAGCATCAGGTAATGATTTTAAATATAGTCCTATTGTGTACAGATTGGATTTCATTATATTTTCAGCAACCTCTACTCTTATGGAACTACTTTCGCCACCATTATAATTCTCACTTTTATATGCTAAAAAATCAATGCATTGCAACTGAATATTTTCAATATCTGAATCATATAAAAGCCCACAAGCATATGCCTCTTGCAGAATCGAAATAAAATACGATTCTTCATTCAAATTATTACTATCAATGATATGTCGATTTTTAATATTCACCATATTCATCCTCCTCATATTCTTCCAAATCCTCCGAATAATCCGGAGGATATCCATATCTTAAGTTATGAGCCATATTAGCAAGTTCTCTTTCTGAAAGTAACTCCAATGATCCCTGACATTTTCCATCAAAGCTATTCTTCATAAATTTTATCAATTCATCATCGTTCATCAAATCAAGTGTTTCATTTTTATAAAAATAAAAGATTTCCGTAAGTTCGTGAAGTGTTTCAGCATAGTTATACATAGAAATATAAGGAGAATCACAAAATTCTTTAATTATCTTGTTGATGGAGCCTCCTCCAAATTCAATCCGACCATTGGTTTTTAATGCCAGAGCACGGGTTTCAACTAGTTCAACAGCATCATGATGGGATAAAGTCAGCCTAAACTGAGCAGTAAAATCATTACATCTTTCTATTTCTGCCACAGCTTGTTTTAGTATCAAGGATGAACCTAAGCTAGTTATTTCGAATAACAAAATAAATCTCCTCCTATGCTAAATTATTTTTATTTTTTTCAATATCCTATTGACACACCTTTTAAAATATGTTATGATAATAATATATGATTATTTTTTGATTTATTGCGTATCCTATATCATATCACGTACAAATATAAAAAGCAATAAAATAATTACAGCGAACAGTCATGTTCGTTTTTTAATTATTTTATTGCTTTTATTGTTATTCCTGTATATCAATAAACAAAGACATAATATCTAAAATACAGCAAATGCTCTTCTATGCTTAATTATATATATACCTTTGCTATTAAAATATTAGCTGGATTTTCAGATCTTAGTTTTAGATTTAGAGTATTATTATTAGACCTAACTAAAAGAGTTTGAAATGGGCTAATAGGATTTGTATCTCCATTGATATCAACATATACCCCATTATCCCAAGCATATATGAAACAAAAGGCTTCCTTAAAATCGAAAGAAATTTCTTCTACTACTAAATGTTCTTTGTCTATATAAATGCTCTCAAGCTGCCCTTTAGCTCCATTCCTAAGCATCAAATTAAAATCTCTTACCATACCATAGCTAGTAGTATCTGTTGCTCCATTAAATTCGTATACTTCAAAGGGCTTTAGATTGATATATTCTTTATGATTATGTGTTAATTTAAGCTCATCATCAAGTGGCGTAATAAATCTATTTACTCCTTCTAATTTAGTAAACTCTGATTTTTCTAATTCTACTATGGCAGAGCTTAATCTAAATTTAAAATTAAGTTCTTTATAATTTGAACCTTCTGGATAGATAAATATTTGAGTAGTCTTACCTCCTGACCATTCCGTTGTTATATAATCATCTTCTTTAATTAACCTTGTATTAATCTCCATTTTATTCCCCTTATTATTATGATAGTCTTGCACATCCTTACATGGGATTTATATTAAAATGTTCTGCTGCCTGACGTGCAGAATAATCTGTACTATGCATATATTCTATAACAGATAGTTTGAAATCGCCACTATAAGTTTGACTTTTAACTAAATATTAGATCTTTTCTCTAACTTTTAGAAATCAGTTCATAGCGGGTAGTATTTATAAAACATCAAAAAATCGTCCGTATTTATAACAGACGATTTTTGTCATTTCATTTTATTTCTTTTTCACAGGGTAGCATACTTCCGTTACCCACTCTTCAGGATTCTGTGTTTCATAGGGACTAACATGGTAAATACAGAAGGATAAACCATTAAATTCATATCCATTATCTCGAATCCAATTGGCTACAGCTTCATTCACTTCTATAACTTGGTCATAACTTCCCTTGTAGGTAGCTGATGCAATTTGAATGGGAGCAACGGTCTTAAATTTAACATTTTCAGTGTCTTCATAATTTCCACGCACTGATTTCTGAACTTCTACATCTACTCCGCTTTCCTTATACTCTCCATCATGAAAGATAGCTAAGGTATAGCACGGTTCACCATCTTGCATATGAAGAGATGCTGTTTCTTCCATGAGAATATTCCAAAGCATTCCTTCCTGATCATAGTTAGGAATTATCTTACGTACACTTGCCACATATCTTTCAGGAAGTTCTTTTAACGTTACATTGTAATTCATTGTCTTATCATCCTTTCCAAGTCTCTGAATAGTAGTCTCAATGAGCAGTAAACGTCGATTTATTTCCTCCGCTTGTTCTTGAATTTCTGTCTGTTTTAACAATAAATATTCCTTTAGAGCCTGTGGATTTTCATAATTTTTCAGTATTTTAGAAATAGATGCTAGGCTAAATCCCATATCTTTTAGTGCATTAATACGACCTGCAAGAGGCAATTGTGCTTCACTGTAATACCTATAACCTGTAAAATCATCTATACTCTCGGGAATAAGTAAACCAATCTCATCATAATGACGTAGCATTCTTATACTGATCATTGATAGTTTTGAAAAATCACCTATTTTTAACATTTATCTTACCTCACATATATGTGTTTTTTGAGCTCAATTATAGTATAAAGTATGCCATAGTGTAAGAGTCAACAAATAATTTAAAAATTATCTGTTGATTCTTGAAAACTATACCATCTAAATCAAATATATAATTCTAAAAGCAGTCATCAATTTTTTCCTTTCCTAAACATACTTTTTAACTCCTTAGCCGCTTCTTTTATATCTGGCTGTGAAATAATAGCTGAGACCACTGCAAGCCCATGGATACCTATGCCTTCAAATTTTGGTATTGTAGTCTTATTAATTCCTCCAATCACCACAATAGGCAGTTTAATATGTTCTCGTATTCGTGCAAGTTCATCTATGGATGTAATCTTTGCATCTGTTTTCGTACCAGTTGTAAACATTGCTCCGACACCAAGATAGTCTGCATCCTCTGACTGCGCCTTTATTGCTTCTTCAAAGGTAGATGCAGATACACCAAGAATTTTATTGTCACCAATCAATTTTCTCGCAATGGTTACAGGTAGGTCACTCTGACCAATATGTACACCTGCAGCGTCAACCGCTAATGCAATATCAATTCGGTCATTAATAATTAATGGAGTCTGATATCTATCTGTAATTTCTTTTATTTTCGTTGCTATTTCAAAAAACTCTAAAGATGAACAATTTTTCTCTCTCAATTGTATTACCGTACAACCGCCTAAAATGGCTTGCTCTACAGCAGTTTCCAGTTTTTCTGTACTCATAAGCTCTCTATCTGTTATAAGATAAAGTGTATAATCAATATTTGATTTCATCTATCTTCGCCCTTTCTACAAAATATGTGCTATCCATATTTGATAAAGTATCAATGATACCAATATGAAAGCTACCTGTTCCCATTTCTCTAGTTTTTTCAAAGGAAATCTCACCAGCAATTCCCATTGCAGTAATTCCTGTAACCGTTGCTGTATAATGATCCTTTGTTATACCGCAGAAACTACCTGCAAGTGCAGATGTCATACAGCCTGTACCAGTTACTTTGGAAAGCAGTTTATGACCATTGGCTACTTTAGCAACACGAATGCCATCTGAAATGATATCTACCTGTCCTGTAATTCCTACAACACAAGAATATTTATTAGCCACTGACTTCGCAATAGCTTCCGCATCATTTCTTTCATCTGCTTTTGAAGTGTCAACTCCTTTTGTAGAAACACTTAGTCCAGCTACAAAGGAGATCTCTGATAAATTTCCACGAATTACATCTATTTTTACTTCTGAGAGAATTTCCTGCGTTGCTTTGTTTCGCAGTGAGGAGGCACCTGCTCCAACAGGATCTAAAACTACGGGAATATGAAGTTCATTGGCTTTTTTTCCTGCTATAATCATTGAAGTAATAGTTCGTTGATTTAGAGTTCCTATATTAATTACAAGAGCAGAAGATATTGAAACGATTTCTTCTACTTCTGCAACATCATCTGCCATAATAGGAGATGCTCCTATTGCCAAAATGGCATTTGCACAATCATTTACTGTCACATAATTAGTGATATTGTGAATCAGTGGATTTTTTATCCTGACTTCGCGGAGTAAGTCCATGCAAGCATTAGTTAAGTGATTCATTAGTATTTCCAACCTTTCTTTTATTTATAATGAAGCATATAACACCCATTGCTACCATTACAGGTAACGTGATTCCTATAATAGAGTTATAAGGCATAAGTAAACGATAAACGATAAATCCAATCACCCATAAAATTATGTTTCTTATGCTATGGGAGCGACTAGGGTCTATATCTTTTTTATGCAGCAGAAAATAATCCACAAACAGGATGGCAAATAAAGGTGCAAATACAGAACCTATAAGATATAAAAAATTCTCATATTGACTAATAGGAACAAACATTGCAAGTAATGAACCTACGACACATGCAATAACAGCAGCAAACTTTTCATTTACCTTTTTATTTAAATTCGCTGTGCTTACTCCTGCAGAATAAACATCGAGAAATGTAGTGGTAACTGTGGAAAATAGAACAATTACAAGAGCAACCAAGCCAAGTCCTGCAGACATTAATATGGCTGTAATATCCGATGTGCCAGCGTAAATTGCTGCACCGAGTCCAATTACAAACATCACTGTACTACCAACAAAATAACTTATTACACTCCACAAAGTACCTGTGATTTTCTTCTCCAACTTTCTTGTATAATCAGATATAAGAGGAAGCCAAGAAAGGGACATAGCTACATTAAGTTCAACCGCCGTGCCAAAGTTTATAGTTTCTTCCATTACAATTACTCCACTAGTATTTTTGAAAACCGTAAAACCAAGAATAATTGTAAATATAAACAAGACCGTCATCACTACAGTATTTAATTTTGACAGATTTTTAATACTAATTACTACCCAAATACAAATAAGTAATCCAATAACCATACACCATAACTTTTCATTCTGATAGCCCCAAAGATGATTTGTAATTCCATCAAATGCTTTTGCTCCGTTAATAATCATAATCGCAGTCCAACCAAGAAGCTGTAATATATTAATCCACGAAAACCCAAAGGACCCATATTTACCAAAAGAAATACGAACAGATTCAGCGGCAGAAAGACCAGTTTTTGCACCAATCAGTCCCGCTGGAAAAAGAATAGCCCCTCCAATTACATGTCCAATAATAATAGCCCAAATACCTTGGACTAGTCCCAAAGGAGCAAGTAAAGCTCCTGTCATAATTTCAGCAATCGATACTGCTGCACCGAACCATAATAATATTTGACTAAAGGTAGACACCTTTTGATTTTCACTTTTCATTATAAATCTCCTTTACTTTCCTTAATTTTCAAACCATTTTTATATAGCTCATAAAAATGATGTGTTGGCCCATTACCCTTACCAATGTTTAACGAATGCTCAATTGCTGTAGTAATATATTTTTTAGCCTGCTTTACAGCAATAGGCATAGTCATACCAAGTGCAAGATTGGAAGCAATAGCCGAAGAGAAAGTACAACCTGTTCCATGAGTATTTTTTGTATTTATACGCTGGGTTTCAAAATAATAGAACTCTTTACCGTCATATAAAATATCCAGTGCATCTCCAATAGCATGACCACCTTTAACAAGAACATTTTTACACCCCATATCATAAATAAGCTTTGCTGCTATTTTCATATCTTCTGTACTGCTTATCTTAATATTTGATATCTTCTCAGCCTCTGGGATATTAGGTGTAAGTAAATCAGCATAAGGTAGTACAACCTTGATCAACGTATCTATGGAATCGGGGTCCATAAGTGGGCAACCATTTTTCGCATACATTACAGGATCAATTACAACATTACACGGCTTATATTGCTCCAGTTTTCTTGCTACTGCCTCCATACAAAGTTGTGTAGACAGCATACCAATTTTCACAGCGTCAACCTCAATATCCTCAAATACTGCATCAATCTGCTTCTCAATCATATCTGGAGTAATATCTTGTATATCGATAACACGGCTCGTATTTTCTGCTACTACTGAAACAATGACACTCATTCCAAACACCCCATGTGCAGAAAACGTCTTTAAATCTGCTTGTATCCCAGCACCTCCACTGCAATCTGATCCAGCAATACTAAGTACCTTTTTCATTGAAACTCCTCCCTTTGTTCTTTATATATAATAAATTAGGGCACTTCTCTACACGGAGAAGCACCCTAATCAAATACAATAATGTAAGTGATTTGCTTCCCTACGTCGGTATTAACCAACAGGTTCAAAGGGTCAGGTTTTACCTTCTCAACTATTTATAGTCCCCCCGCAAATGTTAATTATATTCATTTTTATACTTAATGACCTTACCTTAAATAATAATAGGGCACTTCTCTACACGGAGAAGCACCCTAATCAAATACAATAATGTAAGTGATTTGCTTCCCTACGTCGGTATTAACCAACAGGTTCAAAGGGTCAGGTTTACCTTCTCAACTATTTATAGTCCCCCCGCAAATATTAACTATATTCATTTTTTATACTTAGTAACTCTATTTTAAATAAATAATAGGATACTTCTCTATACGGAGAAGCACCCTAATCAAATACAAATAACATAAATGATTTGCTTCCCTACGTTGGTATTAACCAACAGGTTCAAAGGGTCAGGTTTTACCTTCTCAACTACTTGTAGTCCCCCTGCAAATATTAACTATATTGATTATATCCCATAGTAATAACATAATCAAGCTACAAAAGTATAATTTTTTCTCTAACTTTTATAAATATTATTATTTTCCTTCAGCTTCCATAACTGAAATTATAGTAGCCAAAGCGTCCATATTTTCTTCTGGAACACCTGATATGCAAATCCTTATGTAATTACAATTCCTCTGATTCTTCTCTTTAGACCATTCTTCTGGAAAGAATTCTGATGCTGCTTTTACAAGAATCCCATGATGCTTAAGTTTCTTTTCAAATTCTACAGCCTCTATATTCTCAGGCAGATGGAGCCATATGAATATTCCATGTTCTGGAACATACCAACTGAAACCTAACGGGCTTAATGATTTAACGATTTTAGCTGCCTTCTTAAGTTTAGTTTCATAAGATTTTTTGACTTTTTTAATATGTTTTTCGTACATTCCTGATTTTATAAAAATATCCAGTGCTGCTTGTGGAATTTTTGATGTATTCAAGTCACTAATATGCTTAATATTAATCACTTCCTCAATCATGGATTCTGGAAGTACTGCTGCTCCCATCCTTATTCCAGGCATGAAAGCCTTTGAAAAGCTTCGTATATAAATAGTGCCTTTGCTTATATCATAATAATGTATTGACATAGAACCTTTTCTTGAGCCTAAATCTGCTAAATAGTCATCTTCTATAATAAGCACATTATATTTATAAGAGAGTTCGGCAATTTTCTGCTTGTCTTTTTCAGAAAGAGTATAACCGGTAGGATTATGATGTCTTGGTATAACATAGAAGGCAGTAATTTCACCTGACTTAAATATTATTTCCATTTCTTTATAGTCAAAACCATCAACTCTCCTTTCAATTCCTATAATATCAATACCTAAATGATCTGCCAATTTTAAAGCAAGACTGTATGTAGGAGATTCAACAAGTAATTTACCTTTACTTTTCCCAAATAGATATTGAAATACTAACCCTATAGCTTGTTGGGCTCCATTGGTAATTATTATCCTTTCGGCAGCAGTATATATTCCGTCCTTCTCGAATTCATACTTCAATGTATCCCTTAAAGAAGATAGTCCACCGCTAGATTCATATTCAAACAATGTATTTTTATACATATCAACCGCCTTATTCATTACATGAGTGAACTCTCTATATGGAATAAGTTTTTCATCTGGCTTAACTGTCCTAAAATCCACCTCTTCCTGCACCACCTTTAATCTTTCTTCTGAATCAATCAAGTAAAAACCTCCGCGAGGAATACTATATACCTTATGCTCCCTTTCCAATTCGTTATATGCTTTATTTACAGTTATTTTATTTATAGAAAGGTATGAAGATACTTCTCTGCAGCTGGGAAGCCGCTGACCATTTTTTATTTTCCCATCCTTAATTTCTCTAAATATAAAATCCTTAACCACCTCAACTTTACTTTTTTTCATCATTTTTCACCTCTACACCATATTTTGTAATAGTACAGAATGAATTTTACATAATTGAACTACTATATTTTTCATTATATACTTAACCTAAAATAATACAATATATTGGAGGTAATAAAGGTGGATGAACTATACAAAGATAGATGCATGAAAATGTTTACAAATCCAGATACTTCCATAACAGTCATGGAAGCTTTAGGTACTCGAATCAAAACTAAAGAATATGGAGAACTGATTGATTTTGAATCAGGATGTTGGGCTGCTGTCCTAGGTCATAGCAAGAAAGAAGTCGTGGCGACTATAGTTGAAAATGCGGGACATTTATTTCATACTCATCAATATTTTGATACAGAACACCCGGGGGCATTAGTAAAAGAACTTACTGAAGCGTCTAAACTTAATGGAAACTATAAAGGAACCTTTATGTCATCGGGAAGTGAGGCTGTTTCTCTAGCTGTTTTACTGGCTGAACTTGTTACTGGTAGACTAAAGAAACTTTCCTTATCAATTTCTTATCTTGGTACATCTCCGGAACTGAGACTGCCTAGAAACCCTAATCAATGGGTAGACCTAAATGTATATGAGTGCCTCAACTGTACAAAAAATTCCAACTGCGAAGAATGTGGTAAGTATAATCATATAGATTTCTCATATATTGCTGCATTTGCTCTGGAGCCTGGGAATTCAGGGGGCCTTGTCCTATGTCCACCAGATAAGCTAATCACATTTCTAGTTAAAAATATTAGAAATTCAGGAGGCTTTGTTATAGCAAATGAAGTTACGACAGGCTTCGGCAGGACTGGTAAATGGTTTGGATTTCAACACTATAAGGTCTTTGACTGTGAATCAAGTTCCCCTGATTTTATTGCGCTAGGTAAAGGTCTTGGAAACGGCTATCCTATAAGCAGCTTGCTGGTTCGTTCAGAATTGGCAGATATAGTAGAGTCAATAGATTTTAGATACGTCCAATCTCATACGGACGACCCTCTAGGTTGTATGGTCGCAAGGAAAGTAATTGAAGTCATGTTAAATGAAAATCTCGTTGAATACGGAAATAAAATAGGAGAATATTTTCGTCATAAACTAGCTGAAATAGGTGAACGTACAGGTGGAATAATGGAAGTACGTGGAAGAGGAATGATGAACGTTGCGGTTCTTGATAAAAGACATAAAGCATCAGAAGTATTTAAAGTCCTTCTCGAAAGAGGTTTTTTCATTGGATATTCAGATGTTCATAATTATCTACATTTCTATGCTCCATTAATAATTAAAAGTGAAGAAATCGATAACCTATGCAATTCTCTTGAACTTATTCTAGAATCTGATTCAACTATAAAATTTAAATAACCTATCTGCTATTAGGTAAATTATCATTAAAATTATGGAGGTAATAAAATGAACAACTTTGAATATTATATCTCTACAGATAAGTCAAAATTAAATATTGAATCAGTAAAATCATTATTAAAACAATCTTATTGGGCTAATGACAGAACTGAAGAAACAATATTTAAATCTATTGAAAATTCGATCTGTTATGGAGTATACCAGAATGGCAAATTAGTTGGATTTGGTAGAGTGGTTACAGATTACTCTACAGTTTATTGGATTTGTGACATAATAGTTGACATAAATCATCGAAACAATGGTTTAGGAAAAAAACTGATGGAAAATATTATGACAACTAAAGAATTAGAAGGATTGCTAGGTATTCTAGCTACTCAAGACGCCCACGGATTATATGAGCAATATGGTTTTACTAGGGAATCCCATAAGTTTATGATGAAAAAAAGAACTAGGCTGTAAAAACTTGAAATTCGATTCTCATTAATTTTTACGAATATAGAATCATAATTATATCAGAAGTTTGATAGTTAGAGTATTATTCATAAATCAAATATAGTTTCAAATGTTCAAATAAAATAAAAATTTATAATAATGGTTATGTACATTCTCTTTTAAAATCGAATCAAGAAGTCAAAAGACTTCCCTTGAAAATACATATATTTTTAATATCCCTCTAAGTCATAATCTATTTTTTAGCCTCTAACTCCATGACTTACGTTACCATAAATAAAACCTCTATATTAATCTAATATTTAGGCATAATGATAATCTTTTCTAAAAACAGCCAAATATATAATACACATTATCATAGCTAAAAATTCGGCTATGGTCATAGCATACCATACGCCTCTATACCCCAAATTAATGGCAATATAATAAGTCCTGCTGTAATAAATACGAAAGTTCTCATAAAAGAAACAATTGCTGAAACCCTACCATTTGAAAATGCAGTAAACATAGCAGATGTAAATATGTTTATTCCTGCAAAGAGAAAATTGATACTAAAAATATAAAATTTTTCTATAGTAATATTATATACTACACTGTTTTTAGGAACAAACAGTTGAACGAGTAATGGTGCAGATAACGTCGCAACAGCATAGGATATAATCGAGCTTACCACAATGAAAGTTATACAGTATCGAAAAATTTTTTTAATTTGTATTATATTTTGGCTTCCATAATTAAAACTAATAATTGGGGATACACCCATTGAAAATCCCATAAATACAGCATTTAATAAGAATTGAGCATATAGCATAATAGTAATTGCTGCAACACCATTTTCTCCTAAATACTTCATCATTATTATATTATATAAAAAGGTAACCACAGCAAGTGCAATATTGCTCACCATTTCAGATGAACCGTTAAAGCAGCTGTCCCATAGAACTTTTTTATCTAGCTTTGGTTTTACAAAATATAATGTTCCCTTTCTGAGGAAAGTAAAATAGAGCATTCCAAAAACAGCTGGAATTGTAATACCTATTCCAGTAGCAATTGCAGCACCTACAATACCCATTTGCATTGGAACAATAAAGATATAATCAAGTACAATGTTTGTACAACCACCAACAATAGTCATTACAAGTCCAAGCTCAGGTTTTCCAGCAGTAACAAAAAAACATTGAAACAGCATTTGAAGTATGGCAAGGGGAGTAAAAAATAAAAATGTTCTCCCATAGTCAAGGCATAGCTGAAGTACTGCTTCATTGGCTCCTAATAAAACTACTAGGGGTTTAATAAAAGCAATACCTACTACCAAAATAATCAAACCTATCATAACACCAACTAAAACAATCAAACTAAAGTTTTCTCTTGCAGCTTGACTTTCCCCTTCCCCCATTTTTTTAGCAATCACTGCACTTCCTCCTGTAGCAAACATAAGCCCTATAGCAATAATTACATTATAAATTGGATATACAATATTAACTGCCGATAATGCTGTTGTGCCAACAAAACGAGATACAAACAGTCCATCAACAATTGTATACAATGACATAAAAACTATCATCACTATAGTTGGAAGGGCAAATTTAAATAGTGAATAGAAGCTAAATTCCTTATCTATCGAATTTTTCATGATGATTTTCTCCTATTGATAATTTATATAACATTGATTATAATAAAGTATAGTGTTACCCGATAGTCAAGAGGAGATTTTATTTATGAACAAAAACTTACAGAATTACTTTACAACTGGAGAATTTGCAAAAATTGTAGGGGTTACAAAACACACTTTATTCCATTATGATCAAATAGGTATATTTTCTCCAGAACTAAAAGGAGAAAATGAATACAGATATTATTCTGTTTTTCAAGTTGAACCTTTCTATGTCATATCTGCATTAAAAGAATTGGGAATGCCATTGAAAGAAATTAAAGCTTATTTAGATATACGGGGACCAGAAAAACTTATTGATTTATTGAATAAACAGGAAGATGAAATCGACAAAAAAATTGATCGGCTTCTTGCCATGAAGGAATTAATTTCGCAAAAATCACAGCTTACTAAATCTCTATTTAATGTAGATACAAAAAATATTTCTATATCAGAAGAAAAGGAAGAGTTATTGCTTTTAACACCTACTCTACCATGGACAGGAGAACGCAGTGTATTCATATCCTTTGCAAATCACATAAAATCTTGTATAGAAAATAATATCTTTATCCCTTATTCTGTAGGTCAGATGATTAGTAGTTCAAACATTCTTGAAAAGGATTTTAATGCCTATGATTATTTCTATACAAAGGTTTCTACGCAACTACCAAAGGTTGATATTTATCTTAAAAAGTCAGGTCGATACTTAACTGCATATCACACAAATGGTTATTCTTCAATTGAGGAAACTTATGAAAAAATACTTACCTTTGCAGAGCAGCATCAACTACAGCTAATAGAATATTTTTTTGAAGATGCGGTTTTAGATGAGTTATCTGTTGTCGGATATGAAAATTTTGTAATTAAAATTTCAGTTCTGATTAAGGAATGACCAGAATAAAAGCTGTTTGGTCCATTAGAATTCTCCAAAACATTCCATCCTGATCTTAGTCAGGAATTACCTTATGTACACTTGCCATAGGGAATTAACTTCACTATAATATCAATATCCTGTAAAAACACCTTATTACTGGATATTTAAAATCTCGTCCATGCAAATTAAAATCTATAAATAAACAAATTATCTGTAAATCAATTCTAATATATGTTATTATAGAATTTGGAAAATAAAATAATATATGACAGAGTAGATAACAAGCGTTAAGTGTTTGAGAATGGAACGTTGTCTCAAGACGAAAAGCTATGCTTGCGGTTTGTTATCGCGTTCACTGCTCATAAGACTTCTTTCTTATGTGCAGGTCATAAAAGAAAGGAGTTTTTTTAATGATTAAGGAAAGTCGTTTTACAACAAAAAAAATCGCTTACGGAGCTATATTTGTAGCACTATCCGTAGCCATCAACACCATGAGAATAGGAAGTATAAGTTTTGGGGGATTTCCTATAATATTTTCAGGCTATGCCCTTGGGCCTTTAATGGGATTTATAGTTGGAGGATTAGCCGATGTAGTAGGCTTTCTAATTAGACCATCTTCAACAGGATCATTTAATCCCTTATTTACTTTAACATCAGCTTTAACCGGAGCAATACCAATACTTATAACAAGACTTCTAGGAGATAAATATCCAGATTATAAACTATGGAAAATCTTTATTGGGATTTTTGTTGGACAAACCATAACTTCTGTAATAATGGTACCTATATTCACATCTTTACTTTTTGGTAGAAATACTATATGGTTCTATATGTGGAAAGCTGGTATTAAACAAGCACTTTCAATTCCTGTATATGCAATACTGTTAAAGGCAATAAATGATATAATAATAAAGCAATTTGATTTTAGGTAATAATATAATTTTATAAAATCAAGGATGTGAAAACTTTATTCTCTTCACATCCTTGATCTTTTTATATTAATTTACTACCCTTTACTTGATTATTTTGCGTTATTTTCAACAATTTTTACAATTAACTGTGATGCTAGCTTCATTGCTTCTGTTGGGATAAACTCAAATCTTCCATGAAAATTATAACCTCCCGTAAAGATATTAGGACACGGAAGACCCATATAGGAAAGCTTCGCCCCATCAGTTCCTCCCCTAATAGGTTGAATAATTGGCTGAATTCCTAGTTCTATCATAGACCTTTTAGCAAGTTCAATGATTTCCATATGCGGTTCGATTTTTTCTTTCATATTATAATAGCTATCTTTAATCTCTATGGTAATTGTATTTCCATACTTATCATTTAAGAAATTTATTATCTTTCTAAAATCTTCCTTTTTCTTGTCAAACCTATCCTTACAGTGATCTCTAATAATATAGCTAATAACTGTATGGTCTATGCTTCCAGTTATTTCATCTAATAAATAAAATCCTTCATAGCCCTCTGTATATTCTGGTTTTTCATTTACTGGCAGCATAGATTCAATTTCCATGGCTATTCTAAGTGAATTTACCATAATATTTTTCGCCGTACCTGGATGTACGTTTTTTCCTCGGATCTCTATCTTCACACTTGCAGCATTAAAATTTTCATATTCCAGTTCGCCTACAGGACCCCCATCAACAGTATATCCAAAGTCCGCTTTAAAGTTCTTTATATCAAATAAATCTGCTCCTCTTCCAATTTCTTCATCTGGTGTAAATCCAATCTTAATATCTCCATGTTTTATTTCCGGATGTTTGACTAAATATTCCATCGCATCCATAATTACAGAAATTCCAGCCTTATCATCAGCCCCTAATAGAGTTGTTCCATCTGTTGTAATAAGCTCCTTACCTATAAGATTTCTTAGGAAAGGAAATTCTTTTATAGTTATACTATATTGTTCATTTAACTCTATATCTCCGCCCCTATATGTGAAAATCTTTGGATTTGTACATTTACCATCTAAATCTGGACTAGTATCTAAGTGGGAGATAAATCCTATAGTGGGTACTTTCTTATCAGTATTAGATTTGAGAGTAGCATATACATATCCATTTTCATCCTGCTTAACATCTTCAAGTCCCAATTCCTTTAGCTCATCCACTAATAAAGTACCTAGCTCCAATTGACCTGGAGTACTAGGACAGGTACTACTATTTTCATCAGATTTCGTATCTATAGCAATATACTTTTTAAATCTTTCAACGATTCTATCCATATAATCATCCTTTCGATTAAAGTAATCTTATAGTAATGTTTGTATAATAAGCATTATCATAGAGAATACTCCGATTACTCCCATTAATGGCAGTATAAACTTTAGCCATTTATTATATGTTACATCTACCATTTCTAGTGTTGCCAAAATTAACCCTGTTGGTGTAATAAATGCCATCCAACCTTGCCCCCAGTTATATGCCGTAACTACAATATCTCTAGATACTCCTACTGTATCTGCCAGTGGAGCCATTATAGGCATAGAGAGTGTGGCTAGCCCTGATGAAGATGGTATAAAAAATCCTAGAAAACTAAAGAGTATCATCTGAACTACTGCAAAAATACCGCCATTCATATTTCTAATGATAGATGATGTATAGAATAGCAATGTATCAGATATCATTCCATTATCCATTACAATATTAATTGCTCTTGCAACTCCTATTATAAGTGCAACACCTACTAAGTCTGCTGCACCATTTATAAATGTATTAATAGCTTCTTTTTCTGATAGTCCTGACAAGAACACTATGACAATAGCTACTGCTAAAAATAATGCCGCCATTTCTGGGAACCACCATCCACCTCTAGAAACTCCCCAAATCATAAATGGAAATGCACCTAAAAATATAACAAGTATCAGGATTCTTCTCCAATTAAAGGGAGCTACATTCTCAGGGTCATAATTTTTCAAAAATCTTTCCTCTATCTTTTCCATATCCTCATATATTAAAGAATCCTTTGGATTTCTCTTTACTTTTCTGGCATAGTAGTAGATATATATTAAAGTTATTATAGTAGCCAATACTAAAGCTATAATACGGAATGTAAGCCCTTCATTAAATGAAATTCCAGCAGCATTTGAGGCAATAACTACTGAAAAAGGATTTACAGTTGAATACATGGACCCAATTGAAGATCCCATATATATTGCTGCAATACAAACTATCGCATCATATCCACTAGCTACAAATATAGGCATAAGTATAGGATATAAAGCAATGGTTTCTTCCGCTAATCCAAAGGTAGTTCCTCCTAAGGCTATTAGTGATGTAACAAACACTACTAATAAAAACTCTTTTCCCTTTGTTCTCTTTGATAGGGCAGCAATCCCTGCATCGAATGTTCCAGTCTTATTAACTAAACCTATAATTCCTCCTAAGATTAGGACAAAAACCATAATATCAACAGTATCCATAATACCTTCAATAGGTGACATGATAACTGATAAAACTCCTTGTGGCGACTGTGGTATAGTCTGATAAGTATCCGGTATAGCTATAGGTTTTTTAATACTACCATCTGTAAACTTACTAATATCCATCCTAATGTTTAAGGTATTTAGTGTTTCTTGAGTCGCCGGAAGTGTGTTTATTTCCCCCTGATGATTTTCTACCAAAAAAACATTCTGATCTGAATCATATTGTAATTTTGAATAAAATCCTGCTGGAACTATATAAGTTAATATAGCAGCAAGTATTAGAATTATAAATAAAACTGTAAAGGCTGTGGGAAATTCAAACCTTTTCTTCCTTTTATTTTTCCTTTCTTCATTCATATTTTCATCTCCCTATATAGTAATGGTTACAATCATTTAGTATTTCCTAAACAGTATTTGCATTTATTAGCTAATTTATAGCTATTTTTTTCATCTCTATAGAAATTTACAAAGGATTATGAATTTCTTCTAACCAAGTACTTACTTTAATTATTTTCTTATTAATTTAAAATACAAAAAAGAGCAACTAAATAAATAGTTGCTCTAATAAATTTTGTTTTAATACTATATTAAATTATCATTAACAATTAATATCTTATTTTCTTTATAATTCAATGATATCCTTTATTACTTCTCCAGCAATAATTAAACCTGCTACAGATGGAACAAATGATACACTTCCCGGGATTTGCCTTCTAATAGTACATTTACGAGCTGTACCTGGAGGACAAATACATTTATTCTTACAATTATCTTCTTCGTTTTCTATCGGCTTTAATGCTGGTTCCTTTGAATATACCACCTTTAAGGAATCAATACCTCTTTTTCTCAACTCGGAACGCATTGTTCGGGCAAGCGGACATATGCTTGTCTTATATATATCAGTTACTTCAAATCTAGTTGGGTCTAGTTTGTTTCCTGCGCCCATACAACTAATAATTAGAGTGTTACATTTCTTTGCTTTCTCAATTAGAGTTAACTTTGAAGAGACAGTATCAATAGCATCTACTACATAAGTATATTTAGATAGATCAAACTCATCTGCATTATCTACAGTGTAGAAGGTCTGATGTATCTCTACATTAACTTTTGGATTTATTTCCAATATCCTATCTCTCATGACCTCAACCTTGTGTTTTCCTATAGTCTTTCTTGTTGCTATCAGCTGTCTATTTATATTTGTTAAGCAGACCTTATCATCATCAACTATGGCAATATTACCTACTCCACTTCTTACCAAAGCCTCTACTGTAAATGATCCAACTCCACCTATACCAAATACTGCAACAAATGAGTTTCTTAATTTATCTACACCTTCAACTCCAAGCAGAAGCTCGGTTCTTGAAAATTCATTCATCTACTTCTCTCCTTAATTGAAATTTTAGTCTAAAAATCCCACAATAAAGTGGGATTCATTAATATATTATACTACTTAAAGTCAAGGATATCTAGCCTTGATTAGTAATTTCTCTAAGTATTCGAGAAGTAAAATATAGCTTTTTGAATCCTATAAAGGTATATAATAATTTTTTACTGAAACAATAAAGAAACATATCATAAATTAATTATAATATATAACCCAATAACCCTTAAAAACCTTTTTTATTAACCAAGATAATTATCATCATTATTCCTATCAGGATCGATGGTATTAATAGTTTGGAGATTTTTGCTATCAGTTGATATGGTGACTTCTGTCTGCTGTCCTTCCTCATCGGTTACAAGAACAACAACAAATATTTCATAGGCTCTTGCATCAGAAGGCGATTTTCCAGCTGGAATACTTTTTCCATCGATAGATGCAGCTATATCTTTGAACTCTGCTGCAATTGCTTTAGTTCCAAAATGTTTTTCAGTAAATTGCTTTGCCAACTGTAAGTATTCATCACAATTATTTTTATACTCTTCTGTAACTTTTTGATAGTTAAAAGGTACAGTTGTTTCTTTTCTTCCGTATTGCTTTGAAACAGAATTTCTTTTACCAGATATAGCTTCGATGACGAAGCTGTAAGTTGGTGGTCCATCTGAAATATCACTGCCCGTTTCAATAATATCGCCACTCCAGTATGCTTTGGCAACAGAAGGGTCAACGAAGTAGGACATATAAATTGTCTTACCCTCTAAATCAATCTGAAACATATCCCAAAGATATTGGGCCCCAATCTCAGCTGCCTCTTCAATTGGCAATGCACTGGCATTTGTAGATGACATGATTTTGTTCTCCAAAACATTGTAGTCAGCCTTTACATAATCATCAGCCTTATCAATTACTGTAGTACTAATATTGTACGTTGTAGGAATTGATTCCTCTTTATCCAATGCTAATGCCATTGCTGTATTGCTGGCTCCTACAAAAATCGTACCACATAAGCCTATAGCAATTGTACTTGATGCTACTGTCCTCCAGATACTTTTTTTTCTTTATTTCTTTTCTTTGTGCCATAGATGAATCTCCTTTCAAATTTATTTTAGTGATAGACACAAATAAAGTATAATCATAAGATATTATTGAATTATTATGAACTTGTTATGAACTTGTAAAAGTTAATTTTACTATAGTACCCATATTTGGTAATGATTCAATTGAAAGCATAGCATTGTGACAATGAGCTATTTGTTCACAAATAGAGAGTCCAAGTCCTGCACCACCTTTTGCTCGATTTCGTGATTCATCTACACGATAAAATGGATCTGTTACTTTGTTAATTTCATTTTGCGGAATACCTTCACCATTATCTTGTACAGATAGAACATGACATCCGTTTTCAATATAAGCATTCCATATAATGACCCCTTTAGAATTGCAAGCTTTTATAGCATTATCAGTAAAATTAAGAAGCAGACTTTGTAATAAATCCATATCGCCATAAATAGTATCTATCTGACTTTTCCACTTAAGTGAAATCTGATTTTCAGTCAGCTTCGCCGCTAGGGATTTATAAGAGTGTTCAAATAGATTTTTTACATCTACTTCTTTCATTTTAATTTTCTGGTTCCTTAATGTAGCTAACTCTAAAAGTCTGTTCGATATATTGAGCATACGTTGACTTTCAGACATTATATAATCGGCAGCTAGTATTTTTTCTTCGTCACTTATAGTAGCTTTCTGAATATATTCAGCGAATCCATAGACCGAAGTAAGGGGGGTGCGTATCTCATGTGCTAAATTGTCTATAAATTGCTGTTTTTGCTCCGACGCTTCCGCAAGTTGAGTAATGCGTCGTTGGATTTCCTCTGCCATGTTATTGAAACTCCCTGCCATTTCAGCAATTTCATTGCTTCCAGATACGGTAATACGGTTATCATATTGTCCATCAGCAATTTTCTTTGAGGCAGCTGACACCATATCCAATGGTTTGAAAACACGTCCTAGAAGATATTGAAGGCTTACGGCTAAAATAATGGCAAACATGATACCAACTAACAACAAAATACGCTGTATATCCTTCCATCCCTTCAATTCACCCGAAATATCGTAAAGATACTGAATGCTAAATTTATTATCAGTTCCCGGCAATTCTCCAATGACCTTAAAATAAACGCCATCACCTATATCTTCAAAAGTTGCTTTTCTCATACCTGTTTCTGTAGAATAGCGTCCTAATTTATCTTGACGTTCTGATAAACTACTGTATATCATCTCCTCTTGCGAAAATAATTCTAAAAATACATTTTGCTTTTGATAGTACTCTGTATAGAAATCAAAAAGCTGCTCTATTGCTTCATCTAAGTCTCCTCCACGATTGACAACAGCCATTAGGTCTTTACCAAATGAAGAAGAAATAAAATAGTGCTCATTTATTCCTCGTTCTTTTATAATAGTCATCTGATTATTAAAAATAAAAGCTGAAATAAAAAACAAACTGGCAAAAAATATTATCAAAAATAAAGTAAAGGTGGCAACGAATGTTCTGAACTTCAATCCAGCACCTCCAGTCTATATCCTAATTTATATACTGTCTTTATATAATTATCTAAGCCTAGTTTTTTCCGCAACTTTGTGATATGAACATCTACTGTTCTTGTATCACCTTCAAAATCATATCCCCATGCTAGTTCTAGTAATTTTTCACGTGAAAGAGCAATATTTCGATTTCGAATCAATACAACTAGCAAATCAAACTCTTGTGGTGTAATATCGACTAATTTATCATTGAGAAATGCTTGTCGTCCATCTAAATTCACACGAACATTGCTAAGTACAAAAAACTTTTGAGCCTTATTTGTCCGTCGTAGCAAAGCTTCAACACGTGCCTGTAATTCCACCATTTCAAAGGGTTTTACTATATAATCATCAGCACCTAATGTCAATCCCTTAACTCTATCTGAAAGGGAACTTTTTGATGTAAGAAATATAACTGGTATATTCATTTTCTTTACTGCCTCTAAAACCTCATAGCCATTCATTTTAGGTAGCATTATGTCAAGTAGTATCAAATCAAATGTATGTTTCTGTATTATTTCCAACGCAGCTTCACCATCATATACAGATATACACTCATGCCCTACTAACTTTAAGTTTCTATTAATTAAAACATTGATAGGCATTTCATCCTCAACAATTAAAATTAATGCCATAAATCCACCCCTTTTCTTCTTCCTATTCTAAACTTTTTAAATATAAAACATAGACACTTCTAATTTAAACCATGGAAAAGTAATTTTTAATTTTAATGAATTTATAATATCATTGAAATTATTTTTTTTCAAATATAGTTATTTTTTTAATATTTGATGCCTATTTTCTAATCAAGTCATTTTCTTAAATATAGATTGGTAATTTCGATAAATTTTTGGGGAATCTAACTAAAAATAATAGAAAGTAATCTAGAAAGGATTTTAACTCTATAAAAATAAAAGAGAATATTATAATATTCCCTTTTTTGCTTTTAAAATAATTATTTATCAGTATATGGAATTCCAATAGAATCTTGAAGTATTTATTGAAGAGTAGTGCTGAATTACCATTTTTATATGCTTAATACCTATCACCAATTTTCTTAATAGTAAAACCCAATACAAACATCCATGCAAATAGAAGCAACATTTCCATACATATTAAATCCTTGCCATCCAATATTCGTTGCGTGACTTCACTAACCTCAATACTTGGAAGTAAAACTAAAAAATTATATGTCCATTTCGGTAGAGCCTGATAAAGAGCAACAATTAAAAATAATGATATCATAACTACAGATGATAAGGCTGAACCACTTTGCGAAGATTTTACAGTTAAACCGATTATCATACCAATTTCAACAAATACAATTCCTCCTATAATTATAGGCACTAGTAAGGAAATAAGGTGAATGGAAAATTTTTCGTTAATTAAAACAACTACTATTTGAACTATTAGGGAACCAATCAGTATAATGCCACCCTTAGCGCACACAATACCCTCGAATGTCAAAGGTGAACATAACAATGCATCTATAGTTTTTGTCTCTCGTTCTTCAATAACTGTTGGACCTGCAAGCATAATTCCAATTAAAACTTGAGCAAATAATATCCATATTGATAAAAGAAGAAAATCTGCTCCTGATACCTTAATAGTAGTCAAAATCATTTTCGACATTAAAATTGGTAAAAACAGCACAGCCAAAGTTCCTGGATTTTTCAACATTTCTTTAGACTCATGTTTGCCTAAAACAAAGATACTTTTCAATTTAATTTCCTCCCCGTTAATTCTGCAAATACAGTAGAAAGTGAACTTTCCATTGTATGAATATTTACAACTCGCCCCTCTTTAATTAATTGTGCTATGAATTGATTTGTTTCATTGGTGCCAAATGGAAGATTTTTTTTGTTAATATTGCCATTATCCTTGTACTCAACAAAAATTTCATTTTTTCCATGCTGCTGCTTTAATCTTTCAGGAGTATCAATTGCAACTAATCGTCCTTCATTCATTATGCCAACTCGATTACTCATCTCGTCTGCTTCATACATATCGTGGGTAGTCAAAACAACTGTTGTACCTTTCTCATTTACTCTTTTTATATGATTACGAATTAGGATAGCAGTGTTTGGATCAAGCCCGCTTGTAGGTTCATCTAGAAAAAGAATTTTTGGTTGGTGTAATAAAGCCCTCGCAATCAGCACTCTTTGCTTCCATCCTTTTGATAGTTTCTTGACTGCCATTTTTCTTCTTTCAGTCAGCTGTAATTCCTCCATAACCTGATTCACCTGTTTATCATTAACTCTATACAGAGCAGCAAATAACTTTAGATTTTCTTCTATAGAAGAACGGAGGTAAAGATTTTGAAGTTCAAATACAACACCGATATCCTCACAAATGGATTTTTTATTTGCTATAACATCATGGCCATTTACAATAATACTGCCTGATGTTGGCTTCAAAAGACCAGTTATCATCCTTATTGTTGTTGATTTTCCAGCGCCATTAGGACCTAAAAATCCAAATAGCTCTCCCTCTGGAATAGAAAAAGAAATATCATTAACAACATTTTTCTGTCCATAGCATTTTATAACTCTATTTAATTCAATCATTATAGCCCTCCTCTAGCTCAGGAAAATCTATAGAATTTTTTTGAAAATAGATTGAAAGAGCTTCTTCCATGAATTCATCTACTGCCTTCTGTTGTGTTCGCATCCCCTCACTCCAATTTTCACGATTCTCACTGAAACTCAGAATTCCTGGCAGCAACTCCATATTTCCACCTGTAAAAGTAAATATTAAATCCCACCACTCTTTTGCCAATATCTGTCCTTCTTTGCTATCAGGTGTCTTACCTTGTGCTTTTAATGATATGGTTTTATCACACATCTGCTGGTATTTTTGAAAAAGTCCAATGCCAAGCTCTGGATTGTCTTCAAATAATCCCTTAATATGTGTTGCCAGCTCCTCATCTTCATTAAAAAATTCAACTGACAAAAATCCTTCATTCTTTGTGCGAATAAGTGAAACAATATCAGCATATCTATTAAAATCTACAGTATTCGTTTGGGTTACGCTTTTTTTCAAAGCCTTGATAGCTTCCAATACCCTATTCAAATTATCGATTTCATACTCTATAGCCTTTGTTTGTTCTTCTAGTAATTTATAGATATCTTCTGGATTATCAAGGGAGATAAGATTATTTTTTATCTCCTCAAGAGAAAAACCCAAATACTTCATTGATAGAATTTGATATAATAATACCATATCTTTTTTTGTATATAGCCTGCGCCCTCCCTCGCTTCTTGCAAAAGGGTTCAGAAGTCCTTCTTTATCATAATACTGTAAAGTCCTCACAGTAACATTCATCTTTTTTGCTAATTCCCCAACAGTAAATAAATCATCTTTCATTCTTTTTCCCTCCTTGAATATATAATAGCATATGACGTAACGTCACAAGCAATATCGTTTTTAAAAAGTTACAATATTTAATTTTAATATTCTACCTAAGAGATCAAACTGGTATATACAAATTACTTCTATCTGTTTTTTAAATATAAAAAAAATAACACCAGAACAAGGTCTAGTGTTAAATCATAGAGTTTCTATTAAATTTTTCTTGCATGGCTTTTATATGATCCAGCATATATAATGCATTTTGTTCGGCCTTTCGTAGTGATGTAAGAAGTTTATCACAGGCAGATGCAATGTCATCATCCCTTTTGGGGTGTCAATGACTTCTCGTATATTAACATTTGGATTACAAGATAGCGCATTCAACATACGCAAAATTGCTGCAAGAGAATAATTGGCACAGCGAAGTGAACGAATAATTTTTAGATGTCTAATATCGTTGTTGGTATAAACTCTATAACCATTCTGCTTCCTCTTAACTGTCAATAATCCATTCATCTCCCAATTTCTCAAAGTATCAATTGTAATTTGCAAATAATCAGCTGTTTCTTTTCTCGTAAGAGATAATTCATCCCCTTCTTCCTGCATACCAGACAATAGTTTTTCTGCAATTCTTATAGCTTCCTCAGCATTATCCTGCTCAACCTTAATTTGTTCCAAATAACTTTCAGTAAGTACGATGGCTTCTTGAAAATTCCCTTTTGCTGAGAGTTTTATAATACGGATCATCTTTTTTCTCAGACCATTCTGCAAAACTTCAACTTTTAAAGCTATTCTTACAAGTTTGAATTGTTCAATATGAAAATCGGTAAATACACGATAACCATTTGACCTTCTCTGTGGTTTCGGTATCAATTCAAGCTCCTCATAAAGGCGTACAGTATTAGGGTGTATTCCAATCTTTCTTGCAACTTCTGCTGTTTTATAAGTATTTTTCATGCCTGCTCCACCTCCTGCTCTTTAGGTATCATAATATAAAATCGAAGTCTGGTGTTATAGTGGAGAGTTTATTGTATCAAGAACATAAGTATACTTATTACACTCTTATATTTTATTAATAATTCATATAGATAAACTAAATAGAGTTTATCTTTTGAGCAAATTTATAAATATTATCTTCCAGTATATTTGACTTATCGGATGTTAGTTTTGATACCTTCTTTACTATTAACTTTTCCATAAAGTTCATTTTATCAAAGATAAATTCTCCTCCGAAATAGCTCTTTACTTCTGCAATCTTCAGCAACTCAGAAGGAAAGTTTTGATTTAATTCAGTATTTATCATCTCTCCCTCTTGCATACCACAAATAAATAATCCAATTCGTTTTTCCTTTAGTTTATCTAAATTCTTCGTACAAAATTCAGTGACTTCTTTTTGGATTCTACCAATATATATTGATCCCCCGATAATTACCCTATCATATTTTGAAAAATCGATAGCCTTTATATTCTTAAGATTTATTAAATCCACTTTATCATTAAGCTCTTTAGACAACAGTTTAGCACATCTTTCCGTGCATCCATATTTACTTGCATAAACTATTAAAGTACTCACTTTATTACCTCCATATAATTTAATTATTATTAAATGCATTTTCTATTGATTTAAGATAAGCTTTAGATGTCACAGTAGCTTCCGAAATTACATCAACTGTTGTGTTTTGTACTGTTATAACTTTATTAAATAAATCATGACTTACACTAGGCATAGAAAAAGTAACATCATCTTCTATATCAATTTTTATGATTTTATGGTCCTTTACTGTGATGTTTAACTCATTTGTCCATCTTCCAGCCTTGTATTTTCCATTATATACTCCATCACTTAAATTTGATATATCTATTTCGTTTATCGTAATGTCTTTTCCGTCGTTAAGTCCTCGAGATATATAAAATATTCCACTTACAAGTACAAGTATACATATAAATATTACTGATAATAATATTTTAAATATCGTCTTCAAATTTACACCTCCTTGCTATTAATTCCCTTTTCATTAACTATTTTCAATACTATTTCTTCTGAAAAATATCCTATTAATTTTTGCCTCTGTTTATCATCAATGTCTTTTTCTATAATGAGCTTTATAATAAGTCCTAATGTTGATACTGCAATCATTTGAGCAGTTAATTCAATTGTATTTTCATCTACCTTTTTATCTTTGTAAATTTCTTTTAAACAATTATATAGTGCAGCTAAAGCAGGCTTTTCTTTTGAAGCACCTTTAAATAATGAGGAGGTATGCTTTAATGCTATCTCGGATTGATTTAATTGGGCAGCTATGAATTCTTCTGGCATATCTAGTGCTGCTTTTATATAGTTTTTTGTCATTTCAACTAATCTTTCTTCAGGAGAATCTCCTTTTACCTTCGCCAAAGATACAGCTTTTACTATTTTTTTATAACCTCTTTGCATTACATTGTTTAATATTTCTTCCTTATCATTAAAATAATGATAGATAATAGATGGAGAATATTCAATTTTTTTAGCTATTTTCCTAATTGATAACTTGTCAAAACCTTCAGCAGTAATAATATCATTTGCTGCTGAAAGGATAAGTTCTCTCATTTCTTCCTTTTCACGTTCTCTTCTCTCTTTAATAGTCATTACGCCACTCCTTATTTTATTTAACATCGTTCCATGTTTAAACACCGTTCAATTTTAAGGTAACACTTTCTTTAACTTCTGTCAATATAAAAAAGAAAAATGGGAAATAATTAATTTAACAATCTGAAAGGTAGGCTAATATGGATAAGATTAAATTCAAATTTGTTTGGATCATAATATTTTTAATAATTTTCATAAGTGGAAGCTTTATAACTCTTGATTGGGCAAGATTTTTTATAGTTAAAGAAGAGCTTAAATACAATAGATTTCTATATACATATATAGCAAAATTTTTAATTGTCATTCTTTCTACTACACTGGTTTTCATAATTGGGGAAAATGGACTTAGCCATAGTGATACAAAAAATCTTAAATTTATTTATATATTTATCATTCTTGCAGATATATCATTGGTAATTTTCAAAGAACCTTATATAGGAATTATTCTGTTCTCTATAGTACAATTAGGATTGATATCAAGAAATGGATCTGCAATCTTAAAAAATTTTACAATAGATAAATCAAAGGTTTTATCAAATAATATATTTATTAATACTGTTTTAGCTACTGTTTTATTTATACTAATTATCATGAAGGTAGCTAATAATTTGATGAAAGAGTCAACTCTATTTTATATATTAAAATTTTATGTAGTTTTACTTTCCGCATCCTTATTAATTGCAATTGCTAATCTATTGTTAAAAATATTTCCAAAACCAAACTCAATTCTAGTTACTATTGGGATGTTTTTCTTTGTTTTATGTGACTTAAACGTAGGACTAACGATGGCTTTACAATTAGGTAATTTCAGCCTAATTACAGACAGTCTTATATGGATGTTTTACACGCCTGCACTAACACTCATTGCATTAAGCGGCTATAATTATTATGAAAGTTAGGGATTTAAACACTTAAATCAATTTATGCCGATCTTAAGGATTAAAAAACACCAATGCTAATCCTTATATCAAAGGATAACAACGGTGTTTTATTTGATCTTATATGGATCTTAAATTTTTCTTCAAATATCTGTAAATGAATTTTAAAAAATAGTAATAAAAAATATTATAAGTTACTGAAACCAAAAACAGTATTAGTATTTGAATTATTATTACTCCAGGAATCTTCATGCCAAAAACAGGGATGCCTATGCCATAATTCATGACACTTAATGTAATTGTTAGAGCAATAGAGCTTAAAATCCAAATGGCAGACTCTTTTTTTATATAATAACTACATATTCCAAGTGATATTCCAACAATTCCATTAGTGCATAAAAAAAACAATCCCTCATGTACACTTAAAATCATAACAATTATACTTGCTACTAAATATGATAGAATTCCTGTCTTAGGATTTATTCTTGAAACAATATAAATGGGAACTGCACTAAAAATAGTCAAAAATACAAGAACTTCTGAAAAGAAAACAGGTATTAGCTGAAATAAAGCTGCTATGGCTGCAAATAAGGAACCAATTATAATGTTTTTAGTATTAATCATAATATTCCTCCAATAATTGATTTTATATATGTATAATGAATTATATTATATGAGATTAAGTTATTCTTTGTTACCTTATTATATTCTCAAAAGGAACTAACTGAACGCCCAGTGAATATGCTATTACAAATAATAATTTAAAAGGAGTTTTTTTATGAGAAGACAAGAACAACTTTCTAACTCAATGAAACTATCTAGTGAACATAAAAAAAACTATAAAAGAAAACTTAATCCCTCAGACATAAGGGTCCCTTTAGGCTATAAGATAGACGTATTCGCACAAGGATTAGACACTCCTATAAGTATGGTTTTTATGGAAAAGGGAGAAATTCTCATAGCCGATGCTGGAGTAATATCTGGTAATGGCAAAGTTCTGCGTCTTTCTAACAATGGTTTTGAAATAATTGCAGAAGATTTCAATCCTCCATTAACAGGAATAAATTATCTTAATGGAAATATCTATGTATCTCATAGAGGATTTATAACCATAGTAAAGCCTGACGGAACAAAGGAGAATATAATTTCTGGCCTTCCTAGCTATGGGGACCATCATAACAATCAAGTAATTTTTGGCCTGATGGAAAGATGTATTTTGGACAAGGGACAGCTACTAATTCTG
This sequence comes from Tissierella sp. P1, assembly GCF_002266425.1. Taxonomy (GTDB): domain Bacteria; phylum Bacillota; class Clostridia; order Tissierellales; family Tissierellaceae; genus Tissierella; species Tissierella carlieri. Next base: position 5,601 of record NZ_NPMN01000028.1, on the reverse strand, counting down.
GTGTAGTAGGGCTAGATAATGGCTGGATAGAAAGATATCCCTTTTTCCACGATTATCCTGGAAATAATATAGTCTTAAATGGAGAAAATTTTATAACTAAAAATATTCAGACTGCATCGCCAAATGACTATACCTGCACTGGTGCATATTCACCATTTGGTGTACCAGGTACGTCTTATGAAACAGTAAAAGGCATTGTAAGAGCTAGTGGCAGTATACTTAGATCAAATCTTGATGGTTCGAACCTTGAGCTAATCGCTTGGGGTCTTAGGAATCCATTTAGATTAAAATTTGACAGATTCAATAGATTATTTAGTACAAATCATGGTGCAGATGTTAGAGGAAGCAGACCTATTAATAACTCGCCAGATGAATTTCATATGATTATTCCTGGAACTTGGTATGGCTGGCCTGACTACACTGGAGGTCTTCCAATAACGCTACCAAAATTCAAGCCAGAAGATGAGGCTCAGCCTAGATTTTTACTAGCTGAACATCCAATGGTTCCTCCAAGGCCATTTGCCCTATTTACCCCACACTCTGCAATAATGGGTTTTGATTTTAATTATAGTGATTTCGGTCCATATGGAGATGTTTATATTGCAGAATTTGGCAGTGAAGCTCCAGAAACCACAGGAGGTAAACCCCTTCCTCATGTAGGTCATAGAATATCAAGAATTGATATGGAAACAGGAGAAGTAACTGATTTCGCCATTAATAAATCTGGTCTTCCAGCATCTTATACAGGCGGGGGAGGCTTTGAAAGGCCAATTGATGTAGTATTTGGACCTGACCAAGCCATGTATATACTTGATTTCGCAGTTACGCCTGAAGATGAACCCGATGAATTTTACCCCAAATCAGGGGTTATATGGCAAATTACTAAAAATAATAAGCTGTAAGTTAAGTATAAAATTAAAGGTAGACTTCAGATATCTGAAGTCTACCTTTAATTTCTTTGATTTACTTTATCTTTAAATAATAAATCTGCACAATAATTGATAATATCGCTTCTCTTTATGATTCCTATAAATATTCCCTGATCATCTATTACTGGAACAAAGTTTTGGTTCTTCGCAAGTAAAATTAAATCCTCCATATTCGCGCTAATTGATACGGTGTTACTTTGTGTGTGTCTATGAACATCCTTTATTGATATATTATTTGTGCCTTCAATTGTAAGTCCACTGGTATTCTTAAGCTTCCAGAGTAAATCACCTTCAGTAATAGCACCAACATATTTACCCTTTCTATCAATTAGTGGTATTGCCGTATATCTATGATGCTCCATTTTCTCTAAAGCTTGTCTCATGGTCGAATCTATCGTTTCATATACAATTTCACTTTTAGGTGTTAGGAAAAATGCTATATTCATATTGGTCCCTTTCTTCTAAGATATTTATTCTAAATTTCAAGAGGGTTTCCAAAATCATTACACCCTCCATCACTTATTTTATAATCTCTCTATATAATAGTCAATCCCCAACCTAATATCTAAAATTCAAATGTAGAGGAATCTACCCATTTCCATTCCTTTCTTAAATTTTTTATGGATTCTACAAGTCTAAATAAAGCAATATCTTTCTTTTTTGCTTCTATCATTATGTCTATATCTCTATTTAAAGGTTTACAAATTTCTATAAATTCTACAAAATCATGACCATCAATAAAATCTGCATGTTTTCTATCCTTTGGAGCATCTTTAGGACTTGAAAAATGTAGCTTAGGTGGGAGTATCTCATCATCCAGGTTCCTAATATACTGGGTAGTACTTCACCTATTCTATATCCTTCATTATTACATATATGATGATGAACATCTAATACCATTGGTACACCTAATGTTTTGCATAGTTTAAGAGTTTCTTTTGCAGTAAAAGTTTTATCGTCATTTTCTAAAATCAGTTTAGATGTTATTTCTTTCGGATAATTTTTGAAATTGTTCTCAAATCTTTTAAGAGCTATATCCTTACCTCCTGCCGCACTCCCTACATGAAGTACCATTTTACCAAGAGAATAATCCATATCTTCAAATAAATTAACATGAAACAACAGGTTTCTTTTGGTATTTTCTACTACCTTATTATCTACACTATTTATTACATTAAATTGATCCGGATGAGTATCAACTCTCATATCATTATCTTTTATTATATCCCCAAGTATCTTAAAATCCACATCAAACATTTTTCTATAATCCCAGTTTACATCTGGATGAGTTGCAAGTGGTATAAGGGCTGAAGTTATCCTATAAAAATGTATTTTATTGTCTATATTATATTCTAGTATCTTTTTCAAATCTACAATATTGGAATATGTAACTTGTTTAAGCTTTCTAATCTTCTCTTCAGTTGTCAGCTTTTGATAAAAGGTATAAGTAATATTGCTTGAGGAAGTAACTTGTGGAAGATTTAAAGCAATCGCAACATAACCTAGTCTTACTCTCATAAATACACCACCCTATTTTCTTCTTACAGTTTATTATGTGTATTGAGAATAAGAATTATCTAATTTTATAATTAAAAGTCTTTTCATAGACTACAATATATTAGAATCATACTCAAATTCCTTGTTGATAGAATAATCTTAATACATTTAGTTAAAAATAAATTAAAACGTAATTAAGGGAGTTTTTAAATGTATTATATTGTTTTTGATTTAGAGTTTAATCAGGATTTTTCTTCCTTCCATGACCAAGATACTATCATAGAAAGATCCAAATATCCTTTTGAAATTATCCAAATAGGTGCAATAAAACTGGATTTAGATCTTAACACCATAGCAGTTTTTAATCGCTTTGTAAAACCAACTATTTATTCAAAGGTAAATTCATTTATTACAGAATTAACCAGCATTACTACGGAACAGCTTCTTCTGGAAGATCCATTTTTTGAAGTTTATAATGCCTATATCGAGTTTATAGGTAATACAGAATCTATATTTTGTATTTGGGGCATGTCTGATATAAAAGAACTCTTTAAGAGTGCTAATTACTATAAATTAGATCTCAAATCCTTACCTAAAATGTTTATTAATCTCCAACCTTATGTTTCTAAGCATTTAGGCATTTCTCAAAAAAAGGTTGCTTAGTCTTCAAAATGCCATAGAAGTACTTAATATTCCAATAACGTATAACTTTCATAATGCACTTTATGACGCCTACTATACTGCAGAAATATTTAAAAAAATATATACTTCATCAATTCAACCCAAGATCTATGATCCATCATATATAAAAATCAAACCTGCTCGACGTAAAAAACAAGATAGATTATGATAGCCTTATTCAACAATTTAAAAAAATGTATGATAGAAATATGACTGAAGAAGAGCAACAAATAATTAAATTAGCCTATAAAATGGGGAAAACACATCAGTTTCTAAAATGATTTAATTTTAGAACTCTACATATTCCTTCATTAGATAGTATTACATTAGAGATGCTTTAAGCTTACTCATAATCCCGATGTCTAATAAGCTCCATCATGGAGCCCCACTCTTCTTCCCGTAATATTGCTAAGTTATTCTTTTACCCAATAACTACTACAATCATTAGTACGCTCAATAAATCCATATTCTACTAGGGCTCTTCGAATAGTAGCATAGTCTTCATATATTCTTTGCAAAATTCTATTTATCTCTTTCTCAGAGTATTTCTTTCCTTTAGAAAAATGCTTAACTATTTGAGATAAAACTATTATTTTCTTCTTTTCTTTAGCAGGAAATGTTTTTATTGCTCCATTTTCATCCATATAATTTTTAATTGTATTTTCTCTTTCTTTATCAGTGATATTATACCTATCATCTATGGTAGTTGCTGTTTTATGGGCATCACATAGAGCATCTTTATCTAATATGTTTATCTTCTTATTTGTACTCGATGATATTAATTCCATCATCGCTAAGAATAACCTTGTTTGCTTTTCTTTTTCACGTAATTTATAACGATGATTTCTTATAGTAGACTGTGCTACCCCTAATTTTATGGCTATTTCCTTGTCAGATAATCCTTCTGCCATTAATATTAATAGTTCTCTTTGAACCTCCGATATCCCTATAAATGATGGTTCATATTTAATAGGTATTCTAAAGTAGAACCATGTTTTTCTGATATATGAAGTTCAGCAGCCTTTCTTGCATCATAAAACATAGAATCTATCTGATATATTCTTCCTTTCGTAAATTCCTCCTCACAAATTATACATTTGTAACTTTCATCTAATTCAACATATCCTCTTTTCATCTCCTCAATAGTTACATCCCAAAATAGTTCTTTATTATTTTCTTTCATTTTACTCAACATCCTTTAATATATATTTATATATTGATTGTATACCATTTTTGATTTATTGTCTACATATAAATAAACCTTTTATAGTTTTGTCTATTATTTTGGTATTTCTGTTAATAAAAAAGTAGTGGTTCTTATATAAGAACCACTACTTTTTTATATGTTATTTATACCTGCCAATATAAATCAGATTTACTAAGTTAAATATTTATAATATAAATTCTAATTCTTACTCAACAAATTAAAAGCTATTCCGCCACTTATGACTCGACTCAGCGTTCCTAATTCTAATTTGATATAGTCAATTCATCGTATCCTACTGCTATGAATTAACTATATCAAGGAGATTAATCATATATAAAATTAGTGACTTTGTGAAGTGTTATACTAATAATCTTTTATTATAGCTCCTTTTTAAAAAAATATTGTCCATAATCATTAAAACATGGTTCTATCTTTCCAAATAATTGATAACCTTGTTTCTCATAAAAATCCGGTGCTTGAAATCCAAAGGTATTTAATATGATTCTTTTTACATGCAAACGAATGGCTTGTTCTTCAAGATGAATCAACAATTTTGATCCATATCCATTTTTTCGATATGAATCATCAACAAACAAATAGTCTACTGTAATACAATCCATATCTCTTGATGCAACAATACCAGCAATGCATTCACCATTTTCATTTTCAATACAGTAAGACAAATCTTCACAATCCGTAATATATCGACTATTATACTCCTGTAATCGTCTGTGGATATAATTCGCCTTTTCTTCACTGCAACTTTTTATCTGCTCCATATAAATCACCTCTCAAAATATAATATTTTACATTCCCCACTATGAATAATCATACATGAGTATTTTATCTTTTTCTATCATTACTTAACATTTATAATTTTCATCATGGATCTGACAAATAAACTCCCTACATCTTCCACATGGTGGAATTATTGTTCCATCTTCATACACTGCAATTACTTTTGTTATTCTATTTTCTCCAACGGTAATCATAGCCGCAATAGCTGCTGCAACAGAACCAGCGCAAGAATTTTTAGAGATTTCTCTAGGATTTAATGTATTTTTTGCGATATCATACAATTCATCAAATTCCATAGTTATCATCCTTTCAAGTAAATTCTTGTATTTGAATCAATACACGATATATTAATATAAATATTAGCTTGTTATTTTTTTAATCATCACAGTCTTCGTTCACTTCAATAGTGAAGATAAATAGCAGAAGCTATATCCACTATTTTTAATTTTTTATAGCAAAAAATAATTCTCACTTTAATAAGTTATTTAA
>NZ_NPMN01000027.1 GCF_002266425.1 Tissierella sp. P1 | reverse complement strand
TTGTGCCCGATTCTTTTTTATACTAAATACTATTTTGAGCTGGGGAGTAAAGGTTTTGCAGATACTTAAATGCTTCCGATATATAAAATTTTACTATCGCAAGACCAATGTCATCCTCTATTTTTCAATATTTTTTACTTTTACATTTAAGATTAATTATGATATAAACTAAAGGTAATTATTAAATTGAACGGTTATCTTTTATTACAAAAAAATAGGATCAACAATATCCTATTCTATTACTATGCCTTTCTCTAACTCAATTGACAAAACAGCCATAACTCTTGATGCTACATAAGCTATATAATCTTTTTCATCTTCTGTAAATTCCATAATGTCTAAAGAACGTAATAAATCTCTAGTTATAAATAATAGGTTCTTTACCATTATTTATCACCTTTTACATTAGATTTTACTTATTATAGTCAAATATTTGTTTAAGAAAACCCTTCTTTTTTTGAATTTCTTTTAAATAAAAGTTGATTTATTTTTTATGTTTGTCTCACACAATTTAATTAATTGAATATAATGATATTGGGTATCTCTTTTTTCTTTGCACTCAGCTGTGTTACCCTTCTTCCTTTGCTAATAATAAAGACTATCGTATTCGATATATGCAGAGACCTTTTCGAAGGTCTCTTTTTTGTGTAATAAAAAAGACCAGAAAATTAATTCTGGTCTAATCGTTCTATAGGCGTAATTATTTATTATATTAAATGATAGTGCACAAAGGTACTCTAACTAAAACTAGACGATCAGTTGCATTTTCAACATTAAACACCAAGAATGCATTTTGACCTACTACAAACACGCAAATAAGATTTACTTCTCTTCCTGTAGGGATTGTATTAACTATTTGGCAACGCATAACTCCTGATGCTATTAGTGCTGCTGCTTGTGCTGCTGTTATTTCAAATATGATTACTTCTTCTCTCTCATTACCCATAACGTCTATTTCTATTTCTATAAGCAAGAAAAATCTTCCATCTATTTGAGCTACACATGTTGCACCTATCATAATTGGATCGTTGCATATTGGTTTTCCGCTAGCCACTTGTTTGTAATCCATTGCTTTCGCCTTCCTTATTTTGTATTGGGAATTTCTTTCCCAATATTAGTATATTATGAGTTTGTACAAGTGTTACTATAAATATAGAAAGATCAGGAATTAATCCTGATCTAAATTTAATCTCTCAATATTCGAAGAGCCTCGGCAACTTTTCTTGCAAAAGTTATTGGATCCTCTATAGAAAAGAAGTGAATATAAAATAGTCTTGGTCTATCAAATAACCAATGGTTATGCAAAGCAGTTACTTCAATTCCTCTTTCCCTTAAAGCAGTTATAAAAGGATTTATTTCTCTCTGAAGTATTACTGTTTCTCCTAAATTTAATGTTCTACCTCTGTTATCCATAGATTCAAAAGAAAACAATGCTGCTAATGCCAAAGGACTCCTTGTAGGTCTTCCTGCGATTTCAGCTTCAATATTTCTATCAAATGTTACTACACATAGATCCTCTTCTGAGGTTAATATAGAAGCATTTAATATATTGGCAAATTGTTGACAAAGTCCATCTTCGTCTATATTCTGATCAATAAATTCCTCTTCTATTTCATCATAATCATATCTATACAAATTATCACTATAAATGTCTCTTTTGATTTCAGTCATATATAATTCCTCCCTCAATAACTATATATGTTGTCCCTGAAATTATGTTACTTTTATTTATTAAATTTTTATGTAACAATTTAGATTTTGCTCTAACTCCTAGTGTAATACCTTTAATTTTCTATGATTGGTTTGCAAAATTAAATTTCACTCTGCATACTAAACATTTATATCACCAAATTTAAGCAAATTAATATGATCATATATTTATTAATTAATTAGCATCTATTGATATAGAAAGTATCTAATAATAGTATCACCCTCTTTTACATAAATATTTGAATTTTGCAAATCATATTATCAGGAGGTGAAAATAATGAGTGATAGAAAAACGCTAGCACCACATGAAACTATACAATTACGTGAGTTGATGAGCAACTCAATTCTAGGATATAAAAACATTAATGCAAGTCTTCCTATGGTTGAAAATCCAGAATTAAAGAGTTTTTTAACGAATGCTTTAAATTCTAAAAAAGCTAGTATAGAAGAAATGCATAATTTTGTTAATAACATTGATATGGAATAGGAGGAGCTATTATGTCATGGCTAGAAAACTTTATGGGAGGTAATGATAATAATATGAACGATAGGGATATTGCATTAAATATGCTTGCATCTTCTAAAGCTGGCGTAGGGATGTTGTCTGCCGCTTTGGTTGAGACTACAAATCCAGAACTAAGACAAATGTTATCAAGTCAATTAACTGCTGGTATAAATGGTCATTTTCAGTTATCAGATATGGCCATTCGAAATGGTTGGTATAATGCATATGATGAACCATTAGAACAAATTTATGCAGTTTCAAAAGAAACTAAAAATATTATCAGATAGAATCTAATTGTTTGTAAAAGTAGAAACTGATAAAATGTGGCTACTCTTTTGGTTTTTTAAAAAGCCTTGGAATACTCCAAAGCTTTTTATTTTTTTATTCTATTTTCCTATGCAATTCACTTGTAAAATTAACTTTCATTCTAAATAATAAATATTCATTTCACCTTTTTTAATTAATTTAATATAATAGTATTAAGCGTTAGACATGCTTTGCTAACAGCTTATCACCCATTTTCTCTTGATAAAAACATATTCCAATATATAAAGAGACCCTCTAGGAAGGTCTCTTTACTGCTTAATATAGAAATGAAAAGCACACCTCCAAATATTAGCTTTTTATCTAACATCTAGGGTGTAATTCATTCTCAATGAGACCTCTCACCATATTCTCTTTCCATAACTTAATGCTATGGATGCAATAAACACTCTTTACTACCACAGCGTCTACTCATCAGTAACTATAATCTTTCTATATTTTCCATGATAGGGACAAGTTATATATTTTAACTCATTCTCATCATGATTTACTTCATTAGCAAGAAGATGGTTTAGAATAGATTTCTATAATACTATATTAGTTTCCTCTACTAAATCAATTAATTCCTCTACTCTTCTATTAAGCTTTCTCTGAAATCTATCTAGCTTATTGTAATAAGTTTCATAATCCTACCCTGCAATTGTAAACTATAAAGAAGTTCATTATCAGATCCTTTTTCATTGTCTTTTGTGTATGTACAATCTAATTCTGATATCTGTTTTCTAATATTTCTATTTCGCTTTTTAGATATTTAAACTGTGATAATTGCTCTTTATTCATACTTCCCTACTCCCCGCCTCTATCTGCTTCATAACTATATCTATATTAAGCTTGGTACTATATATAAATTACATATTTGATTCATATAAAGTTTCAGCTATATCCCTATTCATTTTTAATTCTGCTATCTTCTCATTTCCTCTACACAAGTCAGATATTGTTATGACTGGTATTCCTAAACTTCTAAGAAGTAATATTTCTTTTGCTAATCCTACTCTATAATCTCTTTCTGCTATTGTCTTATTCTTTCCTCTTTCTTTTATAATTATAATAGCTTTATTAAGTTCACTTCTAAGATTATTTAATTCTCTCTGTATATCCTGCATGTCCTCCCACCTAAAAAAGAAAAAGCTCAAGGATTTAATTTCTCCTTGGGCTTCTAAAGTCTCTATCTTTTTAATTTAATGTATAAAGTATATAATATTTATTGTATGTTTTCTCTTATTTACTATTGCTTAGTTACAAAACGACCTTGTTCAGGTTTAGCAATTGCATCAAAATCCTTTACTAATACTTCTAGGTGTTGTATAAGTTCTTCACCTTCAATAGGTTTTCCGTGACTTGCTATTGCCAATGAAGGTTTTAAATCTGCAAGAATTCTTACTGAGTTTTCTGCTGCCTTCCAATCCGTTGTTAAATATTTTGGAGGACCACTTATTTGTTCTTTATGTGTTATTACAGATGATAAGGATTCTTGTTTTGTCGTACAAAAAGCATCTCCAACAATAAGTATACGGTCTTTTTCATGAAATAATGAGACATGCCCTTCAGTATGACCTGGTGTGTGTATCCACTTCCAGCCAGTGATACCAGGTACACTACCATCAGTAGGAAGGGCTACAGCACGAAAACCTAAATCGATACTTGTATGCGGAAATGTTGGTGACATTTTTGCCACTAGACCTTCATCCACAGTAGGGTCCCCTAAAGGATAATCCTTTTTTCCTGTTACATAGGGCATTTCTAATTCATGAATATATACTGGAACATCCCATAATTCGGATAATTTAATAACTGATCCGACATGGTCAAAATGTCCATGAGTAAGAATAACTGCTTGTGGTCGGCTATTCTTACCAAACCTTTTCTCAACACATTGCAATATAAAATCTGCTGAGTTTTCAAGACCTGTATCTACAATTATCCATTCATTTTCTTCATTTCCAACTAAACAAGCATTAACAATTGTAAAATCCATTAACAATATATCTGGAGTTACTTCCTGTGATGTTGCTGTCATTGCCGATAATCCTTCCACTATTTTATTACCCACTTTTAACACTCTCCCATTTATTGTTTTATTAAAAATCATCTTTAATAGTATGTGGAAAAATGCTTATTTTATAAACTATTAATATCAACTATCGGTATCATATTTCTTCTTAGTCTTGCATCTCTTACATATTATTTCGCCTTTGCCTTCTGCCCAAAGTAATAACTTGCCACATTTACTACATCTTATTTCTTAATATTTATCTCCTGCCTTTAAATCACCATCTCATATAGTCTTTTCTTTACCTGTGTGGGAATAATATCCTCTACTCTATAGGTGCATTTATCCTTATGCCTTCTATCCTCATGGTCCTTATAACTCTTATTCTTATATATAACTTTTATTGTATATTCATGCTCCTTATATTCTTCTATGCTTGTACTAATTTTCCGTAAACTCCATTTGATGTGGTTGGATATTACTTAAAGGAAATCTTGTCTCTTCCTTTGTTTCTTTATCATCAAAAGCTATAGATATTCTCATTATTTCAAAATACTATTTGCTATATATTCTTTAAGTAATGTCCCTGTAATTAGCTTTTTCCATAGCTTTAATGCTTTCATCTGTATCTCCTTCTTTTAATTTATTAATTAATAACACTTCATCACTACTTTTCATATGTTAGTATTAGGTTCTTTACTTAAACCGAATATTAAATAGGGGGTATCTTTATGGATGAATTCATAGGCGGTAGAAGAGATTGTGATAGAGACAGAGGTTGTGGTAAGAATGATAGTTCACTGCTATTCTTCTTTCTATTACTAGTAATTATTTTCTGTGGTGATGATTTACTTGGTGGCTTCTTCGGTAAAAAATGTTAAATTATCACACTAATCGGGGCTTGTCCCCGATTTTCTTTGTTTTTTTACCTGTATAAATCTTTTTTTCTTCCTTCGTCCCCATCTCATAAAACACATTTGCTATGCTGTACATCTCTTGATTTCCTTCTTTCTTTTACCAAAGTGTTTATATAAATCGATTGATCACCATCCTCACTCCTATTGCTCTTTAGTTGAGGAAGGAAATTTAAGTGCAAAAGGAAATATAACCTTCTCTTCATTCTTAGATGATTAGTTTGAAACGTTTATCGATGGTAAGAAGACTTATAATACAGTTAAGAGGTACAAAGACTGTATAAAAGCAAATTTAGGAAAAGTTAGGCTTGATAAATTAAATACTAAAATAATAAATGAACTCTATCTAAAAATGTCTAAATAAACTATAACATTAAAAGATGGTTATGCTCTTGGCCAGATGGTAGGCCGCTTAGACCTACTTATATTTCAAAAGCTTTCACAAAATTTGCCAAACAATTTTCAGAGGAGAAAAGGATCGATAGGATTACTTTCCATGGACTCAGACATTCCCACGCAACTATTGTTTATGGAGCTGAAGCTGATTAGCCAAGAAATATCTAAAAGGCTAAGACATTCAATAGTATCAACTACAGATGATATTTATATCCACGTTACTGAAGAAATAAAAAAATCTACCGCTCAACTATTTGATCAAGCGATAGATTCTAAAAAACGATCCTTATACAAATAATCTCCCTCTAACCAGGGAGTTTATCTTATTCATGTTGGACAATTTTTAATTTTCGTCCGTTTTCCTAAGTCCTACAAGTGTATATTTTGGAGGCGCCACCCAGATTTGAACTGGGGAGTAAAGGTTTTGCAGACCTCTGCCTTACCACTTGGCTATGGCGCCATATATATAGCCTAATTAATTAGGGCTACTCATTATGGAGCGGAAAACGAGATTCGAACTCGCGACCCTCGCCTTGGCAAGGCGATGCTCTACCACTGAGCCATTTCCGCATGTTATCTAGTACAATCTTACATTCTAGCACGTTTCGCTACCTTATTATAATAGCATAGATTCACAGAAAATGTCAATACTTAATTTTATTTTTTGATTAAATATTATAATTGAATTTCTGTTAATAATCATTGGCTTATTTACCTAGAACATATTGGTGCCCGGAGCCGGAATCGAACCAGCGACACGTAGATTTTCAGTCTACTGCTCTACCGACTGAGCTATCCGGGCATCATGCTTTACTTTGTTAGTAAAAGTTATTTACTTCTTCGACCAGATATACCAATCAAGGATTAAGCGATGCACACAAAACAGAAATTTGCCGTTTTGGTGCCCTGCTTATACCGACTGAACTATCCGGGCATCACGTTTGCCTTGGCAAACAGAACAATATCTAGTATATATGAATTTCCTCTATTTGTCAACTATTAATTTTTCTAACTCTTCTTTTGAAAAATGATATTTTGTATTGCAGAAATGACACACTACTTCTCCTTTTCCATCTTCTTCAATCATAGCCTCTATTTCTTTTTTTCCTATGCTAAGAAGCACCTCTTCTATCCTTTCCCTAGAACAATCACATCTATAATTAATATCTACTCTATCTAATATTTCCATTTCAAATTCTCTTAGCAACTCATACATTATATCTTCTGGTGTTAACCCTTTATCTATTAAAGAGGATATTGGAGGTGTTTTTGATATTGCTTCCTCAATTTTAGTTATATCTTCATCTGATACATCAGGTAATAATTGAATTATATATCCCCCTGCTGCTTTAACTGATATATCTTTGTCAACCAATACTCCTAGACCAATAGCAGATGGCTGCTGCTCTGATATTACATAATACGTTGCCAGATCCTCTGCAATTTCCCCTGATACTAAATTGGCCTGTCCTATATAAGGCTCTTTTAATCCTAAGTCCATAATAGTGGTAATAGTACCATTAGACCCTACAAGTCTACCTACATCTAACTTTCCATCGTCTCTACTAGGTACATCTGCATAAGGATGGTCTACATATCCTTTAATCTCAACCTTATTATTGGCTACTATCATAATAGTCCCAATAAGTCCATCTCCAGAAATTTTTAATGTAAGTCTGTCTTTTTCATTTTTCATCATCACACCCATCATAGATCCAGCTGTTAAAGCCCTTCCTAACGCTGCTGTAGCTGTAGGTGATGTATTATGATTATTTCTTGCCTCCTCAACCATGTTTGTTGTGGTTGCTACAAATATTCGGATATTTCCTGTTTTATCTATACCTCTTATCAAATAATCTTTCATCCTAATCACTCCTGAAACCTATATTTATCATTTTATTGCTACAAAGTTTATCCTCTCAGTTTTTTCTACTGGTCTTTCAAACTGAAATGCTTGAAAATAATCTACATCTCTAAATCCTGCTTTTTTAAGTAGTTCTACTATTTCATCTAGTTCATAAGCTCTTTCTTTATGTTCCTCATCAAATCTTTCATATATTTCCCCGTCTTCACTAAAGAAGAAAGTTAAATAGAATTCACAAATATTTTTATTCTCATCATAATAATTCTGCCAAGTATAGAATACATCTTCTCTATCTTCTACAAAGGTATTATTTCCTATAATATATTTTAGTTTATAAAAAGAGTTTATATCAAATATAAATATACCATCATCTTCTAAATGATTCCAGACATTTTTAAAAGTCTGAAGTAAATCTTCTTTTCTAGTAATATAGTTTATACTATCACATATGGAAATAATAGAGTCAAATGATTCTTTTAAATTAAAATCAATCATATTCTGTTTTATTAACTTTACATTTTTAAACTTCCTAAGCTTTCCATAAGCTTGAGACAGCATATTCTCTGATAAGTCAAAACAAGTTAAATTATAGCCTTTCTTCGCTAAATAATAAGAAAGGTTTCCTGTCCCACAAGCCATTTCAATAATCTTCCTAGGCGTCTTATTATATTTCTTAAATATGTCTTCTATATAATTAAACCAATCTTCATAGTTAAAGTCCATCATCAATTCATCATAGATATTAGCAAACTTATTGTAGATATCCATAACTATTCCCCCTTTTACTAATTATTCAGATTTCTTATTCATTTCTCTTTTTCTTACAGTCATTAATCCGCCTATTCTACCAGATTCCTTAGCAGTTAATCCAGCCCAACCTACTTCTTTGATTTTCTGTGTTAATCCCAATTCCTCAGCTATCTCATATTTTAACTTATCCTCTAAAGTTTCAATTTTATCTTTCTTCTTATTTTTCTTCATATATCATCCCTCCTAGCTCTATTATTAGGAAGAACCCCTTTAATTATTCTTAAAGAAATAAATATTTAATATTTATTACTATAAATAAAATAATAATACCTATTATTGGGATATAATGAAGAGTATTTGTTTCTCTTGGTTGTATATCCTGTTGTATTCCTTCCTCACCTTTAGGTAACCTTTTAATCAGTTTTATAAGGATAATTAAAGAACATATAGCAAATATGCTAAGCACTGCTAATAGGATCAGCATCTGAATCTGATAAGGTATTTCATATGCTGGCACATCTATGGCTTGACTTTGTGCCTTCATCCCAAAATATCCAATAGTCATAGCTAGCCCATTGTTTAATGTATGCCCAAGAATAGAGGAGTATATGGAATTAGTTTTATAGACAATTATACCAAAAATTAGTCCTAAAAATGTTGGTCCTGCAAAATTTTGAAGATTTAAATGAAAAAGGCCAAATAATATTGCAGAAAATAATATTGCCTTCTTTTTTCCTATATCTTCATAAGCATTCATTATTGTCCCCCTAAACATTATTTCTTCACATATACCAGGTGACAAAGCTATAATAAAAATACTTAAAAAATATAATCCTAAATTCTCAGGTATAGGAACTGAACTTGGTACCATTTCTCCGAAAAAACTTAAAATAGTTATTACTAGAGTATTTAAAAATATTGCTACTGGATATGAAAAAATTGTAATCCAAATAATATACCATGCTTGTTTTAGACTAATCTTATTAAGTCTCAAAAACTGTTTTAAAGGTATTCCTGTTAGTTTTAAATAGATTAGATTGGGCAAAAGTATTATTATATATTCTGTAATAAGTAATCCAGAATATATCTCTTTACTTTGAACTATAGATCCCAGAAAGAATAATAAAAGCCCAAGTGCTAAATATAATACATTAACTTGTAAAACACGCATTTTTTTGAAACGTTCCATATTTTTTCTCCTTTTACTTATATTTAATGACAATAAATTCACCTACAGAATAATTCCTGTAGGTGAATTTTTAATCAAATGTAAAAATGTAAGGTATATTTCTGTAGTGATCACCATAATTAAGCCCGTAGCCTACAATGAAAACATCTGGTATGCTAAACCCTACAAAATCTGGCTCCAAGTCTACTTTCCTTCTACTAGGCTTATCCAACATTACACATATCTTAACAGAATTTGGCTTTTTTAGACTTAAAATTTCCTTTACCTTCTTTAAAGTATATCCAGAATCAATAATATCATCTACTATTAAAACATCTTTTCCTTCTACATCTGCTCTAATATCATGTACAATTTCTACGTTTCCTGATGATACTTCATCATGTCCATAACTAGCAGTTGTCATAAAATCAATCTCAACTGGTATAGATAATTCCCTAACTAAATCTGAAGCAAAAATAAAACTCCCTCTTAACAATGATACAACCAACAGATTCTTGTCTTTATATTCCTCAGATATAATTTCTCCTAATTCTTTAACTCTAGTGCTTATACTCTCTCTACTATAAAGGGTTCTTTCTCTTTTGCTGCCTCCCAAGCTTATTCTCTCCTCTCTCTTAAGTTAAACATCATTTGGATTTTTAATTAGCATCTTTCTAATATCCCTAATCTCCCTTAATATAAGATTAAGCGTATATTGAATACTTATTAATATTATCAATATTATAGCACTAAATATCATTTTTGTATCCATAAATTATCTTATCCTTCCTGTTCATATACCACCAATCTATTATTATCATTTTCAACATATTCTAGTTTTGACACCGATACTTCAAATGCAATCTTTCTCTCAACTTCACCTGTAGAAAGTTTTTTCTGATATTCTCTGCTTTGAATCCTACCCCAAAGTCTAATATGGTCTCCTATTAACATCTTCTCACAAAATCTTGCATTCCTTCCCCAAGCAATACAAGGTATATAATCTGATTTATTATAGGACCTATTCACAGCTATTAAAATATCAGTTATCTCTCTGCCAAAAGGTGTAGTTCTATAGATTGGTTTTTTACATATATACCCATCTAAATAAATTTCATTAGGCTTTCTCAAAGTTTCTATTAATTCTTCTTCATCTGGTATATAAATATCCTTTGCAAATATGGTCAAAACTAATCTATTGCTATTGTCAATATATCTATTATAGGACCTAAGTTGTCCCTCTATTATAACATATTGACCAATAGATAAATCCATATCTACCATAAGCCTCTCTGAAATTGTAACAGGTAACAAGTCTATTGAATCACTTAATCTAGGTACTTCTAAATCAATACTATAAAACCCTTCTCCATACATCTCATGACTAAAGACCTTTTCGCTTGCCACTTTACCTACTAACCTTACACTATTTGTATCCATAATCTTATCAATCATTGCTATTGTCCCCCTCTATTCCTATGTTTTTTAATCTATATCTAATATATTCTACTAATGAAAATAATATGAACAAAAACAAAAAATAATAGATATAGCAAACTTATCTTTCGTATATATCTATTATTAGACAAATTTTTAAAAAATCCTTCTTTTTTTGCAAAATTTGTTAAAATTTTTTCAATTATTTTTTGCAGTTACTTTTTTCTTAAACTATATGAGTATTAAAATTCATAAAAGTATTTATAGAAAATTTATCTACTCCAAGAAGTAATCCACAGGTAATAGTTGATATAACTGAGTAAATATCTAGTTTCTCTCTGGAATAAATTTTTATGGGTAATTCAAATGGCTCAATCATAGTGCTATCTATTCTTTTTATTTCTCTTTGAAAGCATATATTAGTTTCTATTAAGTCGTGAATATTATAACTAGAAGGATTAATAGTTGCTTTGTTATTAAATCCATAGGTTATTACTATTGGTTTAATATTATCATTCAAAAGATAAGTCCATCTTTCTTCATCGCAGTTTATGATTATATATTCCGATTCACTAAATAATTTCTTTAGTTTATGATTTTCATAATCCTTAGGACTTAAGAAAGTATGGATAAGTATATTAAAGTGAAATCCAATATTTTCTATAGAAGATATTAAATTAGATTTTATATCGATTATAATGATATTGGTATTTCCTTTATTTAATACTGCCATACTTTCGAGCTTATTTTCATAGTAGATTTTATAACCAGACATGGTGAAAATCTCTTTTAATAATTTAAAAGTTATTCTGTCCTTAGAGTTCTCTACTATTCCAATAATTATCATTTGTTGTTCCACCATATCCCCTCAAATCATTATCTATTTTACTTGAATCTGTCTTCCAGTATTATCCATCATAAAGTTTTCCTTATATATTAGTTCAGAAATTGGTACTATTTCATATCCACTTTCTTGTAATCGCTCTATAACTAAAGGCAAATATTCTTTAATATATTTTGCATTATTATGAAACAGTACAATGGAACCATTTCTTACATTTCTTGTTACTCTATCAACTACTGGCTGCACACCTAGTTCCTTCCAATCTAGGGAATCAACGTCCCATTGAATTACATAATAACCATTTTCTCTGCAAGTACGGATAAGGTTATCATTATAATCACCAAATGGTGGTCTAAATAATGTTGGTTTCTTACCAATTAATTCTTCAATTTTCTGTCCTGTTGTATTTAATTCTTCTGCCATTTTCTCTGGACTTAATTGTGGCATATTTGGATGAGTAGTTGAATGGTTTCCTACATCATGACCTCTTTTTGCTATCTCTTTTACGTCTTCTGGATATTTATCTGCCCAAAATCCTACTAAGAAAAATGTACTTTTCACCTTATATTTATCTAGTGTATCCAATATATCATTGGTGTATTCATTTCCCCAAGCAGCATCAAAGCTTATAGCTATTTTCTTTTCTGGTGTTTCTACACTATATATAGGTAATTCCTTAGTTGGTGAAAATACAGCTGCAATATTTCCTGTAGTCTTAACAGAAACATAGACTAAAAATACTAATGCTATACATAGGACGATTAATAATCTAACTGTAATATTAATATCATTCCTATAATAAGTTTTTCTCATTATAACATCACCTCCAAGTGCTTATATAATATAATTTATTCTAAAATAAAATTTATATTACAATAGAAAATAATTGTTAATTATAAATAGAAAAAATCCCTCGTAAAACGAAGGATCTTTATCTCTATTCTCCATAAATATATAATTCTTTACCATCTAAACCTTCCAAATTTATTGTTTCCTCTAAAACTTTAGGCACAGTAATTACTTCCTTGATTCCGTCTGAAATATATCTTTTTTCTGGATTGCTATCAAAGTAATCTAACCAATTATATATTCCAACATTATCTACCTTTATTTCGGAGGCTCTGATTCTAGGTAATGATAAAGAGTTAAATTTATTAGATACTGGTGACTGTGCTGGATTCCAACCTACATTTAAGATGGCAATGTTTTCGTAGCTTGTACCATCAAAACTTCCTTTTTCTAAGTATCTCTCTAGTTCCTTATCTGCTGGTCTTTCTCCGTAACAAAGTGCATAAGTGTTCACTTTATATCCTGATAATATCTTATTTATGTTGCTTACTTGTTTGGCTATAACTTCCTGTATCACATCTTTATCATCTATTTTTTTCATTCCTCTATGGTCAATAGTATGATTTCCAATATCATATCCATTTTCTATTAAATAATTTAGTTTATACTCTAAAAATTCTGGCTGTCGAAAGACATTGGTTCCAAATACAAAAAAAGTTGCAGTTGATTTAAAATCTGGATATTCCTCTTTAAAATCCTCCAATATTCCAATAGCTGAATTAGAATCTATAATATCTTCACCTTTGTCATTCTTTATTATCCTAAAATTATTTTCATTTCCATCATCGAAAGTAATTACTACTGGTGTCATGCCTGCTTCTACATCCATATCATTATTTACAAAATCTTTTAAACTTACAGGCCTATATCCTTTCTCATAAAGTGTCAATAAATCTTTTCTAAGGTTATCAGGTGTTCTTGTCCACTCAGCCTCCTCTTCACCAATATTATGGTACATAAGAATCATCACTTCTCCAGCTTCATTAGGCTTTAAAGATAAATCTATTAATTCTTTTTGATCTTTTATTTCTTCCTCTTCTGTTTCTTCTACATCATCTCCAACTATAGAGTCTGTAGGGGTATCAACTACCATATTATCTTTATTCCTATTTTTTTCACATGCGGTAAAAGTTAATAGCAAAAAACAAGATAAAACAAATATAATCTTTTTCTTTAGTTTCATATTTTCGCCCTCTGTCTATTTTATTATTTATGATAATTATACAACAGAATAAGCATAAAACAAAATCAAATTATGATTATTGACTAAACTGGCTATATTTATACAATTTAAAATTAATTTCCAGAATAAATATTGATGGAAGGGTTATATTAATATTACAACAACAAATTAAGTTGTTGAAAAAGGAGGTTTGTCAAATGGCTAATAACAATAATAACAGAATAGTTGTTCCAGAAGCTAGAGCAGCCTTAAACCAAATGAAATTAGAAATAGCAAACGAACTAGGTATGTCAAATTATGACAGCATGGATAAAGGTAATTTGACTTCAAGACAAAATGGATACGTAGGCGGATACATGGTAAAAAAATTAGTTGAGTCTGCTCAAAACCAACTTGCAGGAAAATAACTTTGGAATAGCATAATAAATAGAGAAGTGGAATTCCACTTCTTTATTTATTATGAGTCATAAGATTAAAATTTAAAAATATTTTTATTACCACTTAAATACAATAAAATAATAAATGTATTATGATTCAATAGTAAGAATTCCTTGGATATAATTTACTTCATCCAAGGAATTCTTACTTTGCAAATACTTAATTATTTCCTAAATACAACACTAAAAAAGGCTATGCTCTCCTAAAATGATTGTTCTATCACCTCTACTTTATAGGTATAAAACTTTTGTACTTCATAAAATAATATCTGCTTTCACATATCTAAAGTCATTACTAATTCGATTATACTCCTAATCTATGTGTAAAATACACATGTTTTATCAACATCTAAGGCTATATTCCTTGTATCCTTCTGTTATATTTATTTTTATCATTAGAATATAGTCTTCTCTAAATCTTTAATTCTATGGCTAGCTACTTTCATTTGTTCTTCTATTACGAATTTCCTCTTTATTACATTATTGTATTTTCTTACTTCTTTTTCTGATCTGTCTAGTCTGTAATTTACTAATTTATTAGTTATGACAATCCTCCGAATATGCCTACTACAAGATAGCTACAAAGACTTCACTATTCATCCTGTTACTCACCATTTTATACTAATTCTTTCACTTATTTATGATTATTATGAGTTACGATTCATAATATATCTGGCATAGATCAGATTTTGCATATATATGATTAGCATCAAGTCCTAATCGCGCTCTAAATCCTAATCTGATATTAGTACCAGACATAGTAACACTGTCTAAATAAATGCTTGACCCCTGATTACCAGTACCAGCTGACGGGTTGAAATCGGGCCCCCATTGAGATAAAGGTGTCCATAAGTGACTTACAGTATAACCACCACCTGCTACCTTGTAGGTAGTACCCCCTGCGTGATAATATGACCAATATTCATTCCAGACAAATAGCAATACTTTTATTTGATTTAATGAAGTTATAGGTCCCCTAGGCAAGTCTATATTAAATGTTCCTTCATATATTCTATCGTTTTCATAGTCTACACTCAGCTCTCGTAGACTCCATCCACCTTTAAATGATCCAGTTACTCCTCCTATACTTACTCCATTTCTTACATTACCCGCAGTTAAATTTGAAAATGTAGCTGTTATTTTTCCTGATCCACTATGATAACCAGCAGGAATAGTATATTGACCATTTTGAGCAGTTATAGAACCGCTAATTGCTCCATTATTATGCATAGTACCTATAAGCTTTGAACCTTTAACATATGCAGTTCTACCTGTCAGTATGTCTGAGGCTATTGCTGTTGCATCCCCTGTCTTATCTGTTTCTATTTGTCCTATCTTATTCGCCAATATAGGGAATGTATCACTACCTGAAGCTGGAACACCTTTGCCAGTAATAGCGGTAGCAATTTGTTGTTTACCATCACTGGCTGACTGAAAAGCCTGATCTGCTTTTACTAGAATATATTTAGTCTGTTCAGTTAATACCTTACCCTTTAACTCTGCTGGTAAAGTAAGATCATTTATATCTCCTATTGTATTGTGCATTTCTTCTATTATATTTTCAATATTTTTTAATTTATTTTTATCGTCTGTAGTGTAATCTTCTGTACTTAATCCTTTCCCTTGGATTTTATCAACCTTTTTTTCATTCAATTCATTTATTGCACCTAATAAAGTCTTATTTTCAGTTTGTAACTCTTCTATTATAGTTGTTCCCTTTTTAAAATTTAAAATATCATCTTCATTCTTTTTTATTCTATTACTCAATATATCTATGTCCTTCTTTGTTGCTAGTATCATAGTAGGGTCTATCTTTAAATTCACTGCAGAAGTATTGCTCACCTCTAAGATCATTCTAATATACAAATCCTTAGCACTACCAGTTGAAACTATTGGCTTATATGTTTCAGGATATTTACCTATTGCAAGCATATTTCCTTCATCATCAAACACCCCTGCCTCCCTAATCATAAAACCGCCTTGATCAGCAGGAATTATTGTTTCTAACACTATCCAGCTAGGATTATTTTCATCTATCACTACATTACCTATTTGCCCTCTCCATACTTCATTTTTTAAAGCTTGTTGACTCTCTATAGGATTATAGTAACTTCCATTACCGTCACCTAATGCAAAGTGTATGAAATTTACTTTATTTCCTAATGTACTAGCATTTGCTATTTTAGCTTTTCCAATTTGAGTTAATATTGTATAAAATTGTTCTGCCATTATACCACTTCCTTTCTTGAATATACAGTTATGCTTTCTAATCCAGTATTACTTCCTACTGCAACATACACCTTTCCTTTTGAAAATAATTCTCTAGGAGAATAAGGATATACTGTTATTTCTTCCCCTGATATTAAAGTACTACAAATATATATGTCATTTTCTTTTAATTCAAAGACTAAGATTGTCTCATAATCCAAGTGAGCAGGTTTAATTTCTTCTATAGCCTCAAACATATCATTCATATTTAATATTATTGTATCTTGATTACTAAATATAATCTTGATTATGCCATCAAAGGTAACCTCTACACTACTTTTAGTAAATGCTTCAACTATAGCCTTTATCATTTCAGCATCTACCTTACCCATACCTCTCATCTTAGCTTTTATAATACTTCTACGTTCTTCTAAGGACTTGTTTGGTCTAATTGGTAGCTTTAACTCTTTTTCATATATAGCTAATCCCCAAGTTGCAGTGTCAACAAAGAATTGCTTTTCTAAATCTTTTATCTCTGTATGAATCTTCTCAAATTCAATCTCCTCAGCCTTCATAATCTCCTGAAATACTTTGGATTGTCTCTCATATGGCGGTAAATACTTTAGCATTTTACTCACTTATTACCACCTCACCTAATATCGCCACTTCTTCATTTTCTACTAATATATTTTCAATACCTTCATTTACTCTTAAATCCGTATAATCCAATACTCCTTCTACATCCAATATTAAAGACCCTATTTGTGCATAGCTAACTAAATTCTTTTTAAATGCTATTTCTTTGAGATAGTTAACTATGCTTTCCCTTATTTTAGATTTAATTTCTTCTAGAGAATTGCTCATATCTTTAGTAATTGTAACTAATATATTAATATCTTTTCTCTTTGCAGATGCTACAGTGCAGAAAGCACCTATAGGTGCCTGTCCTTCCCCAAGACCTGTTATCTCTGGGTCAATATGCTTTTGTACTTCTTGAATTAAATCTGTGCTAGCTGGTTGTTTATTTGAATCTATTACTACTATTTTTACGGTATTATCACCTTTCCACAAAGGAAAGACCCTAGCCTCCCCAACACCAACGACCTCTTTTGCCCAGTTGAGGTAATGATATTTGTTTCCTGATGTTGAAGGAGTACGAATCTTTTCATAATACCTTTGCCTTAGATCGTAATCACTTTCGTCATCATATCCATTTATAACCGCTTCAGTATTAGTTACAGAAGTTAATCCTGAAATAGTTATCGGAAAATGCTTTATGGCTCCTGCTGGTACATTTCCTACAGTTCCAGCTACCTCACATTCAGCCAATGCACTTGTTACTCCATTTTCTCCAATGACCTTGTTTTCAAGCAACACAAAATTTACTGTATCACTACCAATTAGATCACCCTTTTTAATACTAGATCCTTGAGAACCACTTATAACTACAGTTATAGTTCCTTTTGTTGCTGGTTTTCTTTCTATACCAGTCCTTTGATTAATAAACCTTTCTAAGTCTTCTCCTGATAGGTTCTCTATATCTAGTTTGTTTTCAACTTCTTTTATTTCTTTATCTTTCCTTTGAAACTCTATAGCGGCAGGCTTTGTAGCATCATAAAAAAAAGAGCCTTCGCTCCTATCGTATTCTTTGTTTATATTTTCAAGCATCCTATTGTGTATTTCTTTTACACTTTTCATGTTAAAAGCTCACCTCCTGCTTTATAAAATCACTATCATATAAATTTACAGTAAATATAACTCTTAATTTATCATTTACTCTTATAAAATCCCAATTCGTAAGATTTTCTATTCTAGGATGTTTTAATACTTCTTGTGTTATTTCTCTTTTTAGTTCACTCTCAAGAAAACTTTTAGGATAGCTGTGTCCCACAATTAAATCTTCTATAGTAGTTCCATAATCTACTTCATCATAAATCTTCCACCTGTTCTTCTGAGTTCTAAGGACTTTTTCAATCCATATTTCAATGCCTTTTTTTCCTGCTGCTTCTATAGGCTTACCATCCTTTAGTATAAATTCTCTTTTTTTGAAATCATATAAGAAAGTTTTACCCAAATCCTTTATTACATTAGAATCTTGTTTTGGTAATTCTAATTCAGTTATTTTAGGAAATATCATAATCTCACCGCCCAGTCAATAAGAAAATATATTTGTTCATCTTGTGAAGGAATTAATATTACTTTATCCCCTTCCTTTATAGTATCTGTTGTTTCAATATATGAAGATTCTTTGGTGGCTTCAATTCTTACAGGGGTATTTATATTTATATCTACTATTTTATGAGCATGACTTGACGCACCCATTCCTCCATCATTGACACTATCTGTAGTTCCAATATATGTTGGAGGATTGCTTTGATTAAATTTAATCTTCTCACCTTCTATGATTATCTTTCTTTTATATTCTTTTAGAATACTAGCCCCTATAACAAGATTGCCTTTATCCAATATTATATTCTTATCTATCTGGATCTTTATTTCAGGAGGTGGAAATAACACAGTCCCAACTATAGGTCCCATATATCTTATTGATTCTCTTTCTTTGAACATTTTAGCTAATTCACTTATTCCTTCCATTATATCACCCCTAGATTGACACTACATAAATGTATTCCATTAGTTACAGTATGATTGGCACTTTCTATCAAATACTTACCTCTCATACCAGTTAAAGGTTCTTCGATTTCAATTAGTCTTCCTGCTCTTATATCATCATGTCCTGGTATAGTTATACTATTTTCTTCAAATACCCTTCCTAAATCCTTTAACATATTCTGTGCAACAACCTTTGCCTCACTAATATTTTCCTTATCGACTTGCACTAATTTTTGCAATAATCCATATTGGTTTATTAGTTCACTATTTTGAACAGTATCGATTAATCTAATTTTATCTTCATTATTTATAATTACTTTAATGGAGTTTTTCATTTCTTCTATAGTTCTTTTTCTAGAAGGATTACTTATTGCATTAGTAACCGACTCATAAGGTAAATTAGTAGCTAGTTTAAAGGTAGGAACAATAATTTTATCATTTTGTTTGAAAATAAATAATTTTCCTTCCTTCATCTCCATCCTGCACTTTACGCCAGTTTCTTTTTCTACTAAATCAAGAATATCTTTTATAACCTCACTGTGAACTTTATCAGCATATATCTTAGTTAATAATATACTGGGTATGTCCACTCCACCAATAGGTACTCCTGCTCTTGCTAAAACCTCATTTATTGCTCCATTAGAATTCATTTTATTGACTGATAGGTCTCTTCAGATTTATTCAAGTAAAAAGCATAATCAAAACAATTGTAAGGAATTGAACCTCTCCCAGATTTATTCTCAGTAATAACTATAGTTCTATTTACTTCCTTTTCTCCATTTTTTAATTATGATTAGCGAACCTAAATCTACTGGACTTTTTGGAAAATATCTATCATCATTAAAAGCAATATCAAAATCAAGCTGTTCTCCTAATTCATTTATATTACTTCTCCATGTTATAGAACCTACAAGAGGAGTTATATTTGTCATACCGCTACCATTAACACACCAAAGTTCATGACCCATATTATACACTCCTCTTCTCCAGCTTAATAAACTTAAATTCACTTAAAGACAATGTATAATAAACATCGCCAGAACCATCTTGCTCTCCATATTCAAAACTTTCAATAGTACAAGCCATATTAATTGGAGTATCAGTAACAATCAGCCTTATAGGTATCCTTCTTTCTTTCCAGTCTTCAATCATTTCTACATAATCCCAAGATTTATATGTCTTATCTCTAATAAAGGAATATTCTTGGTTTGGGAAAAAAGAGCTTAGAGAAATAGACTTTAAGGAAGACAAGCCTATAAGTTTTATTTCTCCTATTGAAATAGTATCATAGCTTTGATTATTCATATTAGATTGTATTTTAAATTCTTTGGGCAGAACAGGTAATTTGATTACTTGTTCTCTATTATTTACACTAATAAATATATCCATCAAATCACCCTCCTACATATTCGATAGTGCTAATTTTAATTGTGGCACCAATTCATTTACTATCTCGTTTGTTGACTTATTTACTCCATTTATATTTATATTTATTGGATTGTTAATCTTTCCATTTCCTATATATGGATTATTGCGAGCTGGAATAACTGCTTCGTCTTTGTGCAAAATTGCATTATAGTTATTATATGGGACTCTTTCAATGCCATTGAAATGCCGACCTGATACATCTTCAGTAAATATCATATTTCTACCTGTTTTGTACAGAAGTTTTGTAGATTTTGGCTCTCTCTCACCACCTATCCAGTCAGCTAGCTTTCCAATCCCATCCCCTACCCATCCAATTATAGTTCCTAATCCCTCTAGTATAGGTTTTACAATGTTCCATACAGTTTCTATTGTAGCTTGGATTGCAGGGAAAGCCCATTCAAAAGCTTCCCAAAGAAATCTAACACCTTCTGAGATTAAGGATAATATAGGTTCTATAAATTCCCAGGCAGTACCCATTACACTCTTGATACCTTCCCATGCACCAACCCAATCAATGTTAAGATTAAATATTTTTTCACCTAACCAACCAAATTTATCAGTTATCCATCCTACTACACTACCTACAACTTCTCCTGCCATAGGTAAATATTCCAGTACTTTACCAAGAAACAAACCAGCTTTATCTATTACCCACCCTATACCAGTTGAGATATGCCCTACCCATGTATCAATTGTGGGACCAGATGCATTCATCCATTCTATCAGTTTTTCAAGATGTGGAAGAAGACTTTCTATTACCTTAAGACCTAAATCTTGTAATGTAGAATCAACAAAACCAGTCATAGTAGACCACATACCACTAGCAGATTTTGATAACGTAGCAGTTCCGCCTTCAAATTGAGATTTGAGTTTCTTATCTACAACTCCCATAAGTCCCAGTTCTTGAAGTTCCTCATCAGATACTTTTGCATTAAATTCCTTTAATTTTGCTATATCTCCATTCTTGGCATCTGCCAGTGCTTCAATAGCCATATTAATGTCCTTCCCAGGATTAAGAGAAGCCATATCCTCTGCTATCTTTACAAGTGACATGGCTTCTGATGTATTTCCCCCAGTAAGTTCTAAAGCTTTACTCCCTGCTTCGACTACTTCTGTAGATGAAAATGGAGTAATCTTAGCATTATCTCTCAATTGTTTCATAAAATCATCAGTTACTTTTTGAACTCCACTTTCATCTAGATCTTGATTGTTAATTCCGATTAAATGTTTCATTGATATTTGCTGTTTTTCAAGTTCAGCACCTGAGCTAAGTATTTCACTAACACCATATTTATTATCTAAATCTTTTAATTTTGAGAAGCCCTTTTTCACACTAGAGAAAGTTCCAACAGTTTTATCTTTGATTTTTACAACAGGTGAAAATACCTGCTTCCCAAAAGATCTTAATTTTTCATTAACACTTTTTATTCTTGATGTAACCATATCTTTATATGCCATAGCTATAACAAGCTTCCTTCTAAAAGGTGCTAGTGATCTCTTTAAATTATTGAGATTCCTTGTAGCAGCTGTATTATTTAGTCTAATCTGATACTTTCTATTATAGATTCTTTCAAGAGCCATTCTAGTCCTATCAACACTTTTTCTGAAATCTTCTTGCTCTTTTTTAATTATTTTTAATGTAGCACTTACATTATCTTTAATAGTTAATGTTGCCCCTAGTTTTGCCATCTTATCACCTACCTTTTCGATAATAAATTAGAGACCCTGATTGGTCTCTAATTTGTCATCATGAAATAATACTATTTCTTTCTTCAATATCTAAATTCATACTAGCAATAAAAAATATTTTTTCAACATTGCTCAATTCTAATAAATCATTAATTTTGTGCCCCCTCTGAATGTAATGATGTATCATATACAATTCAGAGGAAGCATTTATTAGTTTTTTATGTTTTTCACCACTTCAACACTATCAATATATCCTGCCATTCTTACTATTTCTTTAGAAATATTAGCAACTTCACCGGGATCAAATACTTCATCTACTATATCCATAGGAGACACTACTTTATACGCCTTATGCAACTCTGAATCTTTTAGAGATGGTTCTACTACACAATTATAAATTAAATGTCTATCTCCATCAGATTCGTCTTCCATATTCATAGAATCTAAAACCAATGATCTATCAGGCTTCATAATAGTAATAGTAGCATCTAAGGATTTTATATATAATTGTCTTAATTCCTTCTTATCTAGTTTTCTTTGTTCCGCTCTAGCTATTAAATCTTGTAATGTCACTTTCTTAGCTTTATTCTTATTCATATTATTTCACCTCTATTCTATCAGGAAAATCCACATCTGAAGGAGTGAATCCAAAAGGAAATTCCCTTTCTAATTTTTGTTTCATTTCAAATTGCATTAGAGTTAATTCATTAAACCATACATTGTTAATTACACATCTTTCAGAACCGTAAGCATCAGGATCTGCTAATTTTCCTATCAACTGACTCCTTACATCTCGTCCTTCCTTCCAAGCCTTTAGTAATTTAAGAACCCCTCTAGAGAATACATGCTTTACCTTAAAAGAGCCTTCTCCTTTTAGTCCAGTCATTTTAGAATCTGTATCTAAACTACCAGCTTGATATACATCTTCTCTTTCAGCAGTAATTTTTGCCTCAAATGATTCCACTTCAAACACTAATTCTCCATCCCACCAAATTTGTCCCCAACTTCCTGCTATTTGTCTATATCCAGGTACTTTATTAGCCATCTAAATCTCTCCTTTACATATAAATATAAAATTCTAAATCTTCCATAGTATCTACAAATTTAATACTAGCTTTTGCAAATACTTTACTTCCAGTATTAGCTTCTTTAATTTCCTGCTCAGTCATATCTTCAACACTTCTGCCATCTACTGTTGTATATCCCTTACCTAGCAAATAATTTCTTTGAGCATCTATATTAATTTCTGCAATATTTCCATAGGTAGGGTCTAATATATTATCCCTTTCTAATTCCTTGAAATAAGCATTAACAGCAGCTAAAAATAATATTTTATTGTCGTAAATATTATTAACCTTACCTACATAATGTTTTTCAAATGTATCTCTAATATCATCTCTCATTAAATCTATTGCATCAACTATTTTTATTTTCTTAAACTCTTCACCCTTAGTTGCAGTAGTTGTAGTTAATGAGTTTACTCCTCTTCCTATCTTAATTTTTTCACCATCATTAATTAAAATTAGCTGTCCTGCATCAATATCGGCATCAGGATCTTCATGTTCTTTAATACTAGTCACTTCATTTAGAGCACAATAAGTTGAACTCCTATCCAATGACATACCTGCAAATATCCCTGCTAATCTTGCTGAATATTGGGAAGTTGTATAATTAGTTCCACTTACTTCAATATCATTTGTTGTAAAGTTGATAATTCCTTCGTCATCAGCCACATTATTAGCTAATACAGCTTTAAATGTCTTTTTATTTACATTTCTTTGGGTTTTAATCCAAGTTGAAATATTTTGTACATCTGCATTGTCTAGCTCTGGAATGGTTAAATAATTCCATTTTTTATTCTTTAGCCTTGCTAATGCTGAATTATAATCAGTAGACTCCAGTCCAACTCTCTCTATAATAATTTTTGTTGGAGTACCCATAAATACCTTATCTATATAGTCTTTATTTTTAGAAGTCCAATCAGCAGACTCTACTTCTTCTATAGACTTATATATTTTAGTATCAAAATTTCCTGTAGCGTCTTTTAAAATCATTGCTACAACACCCTTAGAACTTCTTTGTATAGCGCTTGTGCCTCTCGTTCTAAATTCAATAATTACCTCTGGTAAACCCATAAATCATTCCTCCTCTAATATAAGATTTTGCATTAATTCTGCATCTTCATATCCATAAATTTTATCCACATCTAAGCTATCAATATAACTTATATCAAATTTAAACTGTAAAGTACCGTCAACTATTTGTCCTTCTACACTATCTAAGGTAATCACCCTATCTTTTATCCTTAGAGCTTGTCCAAATAATTCTTCCAATTGCTCTTGGATTTCTAGGTTCTCTAATTCTTCTTCATTATTTGGAAAATATCGAATTAGCACTGTTACTTTTCTATGATAGTGGGCTCTGTTAAGTCTCTCTCTAATAATAGGTGAAATTTCAACAAAAAAATAAGGTCTATCAAGACCTTCTTTAGTGTTAGTAGAATATATTTCAATTGTTGAAAAATTATCCTTTAGAATAGAGTCAATAGCTCTTTTTATATCTGTTAATTTCATAAACTCAACTCCTCAAGTGTCGAACCTAAGCTCTATCATTATAAAGATATTCTTTATATTCTAGAAAAACTATTTTCTAAATATAAATTAATCACCTCTCATCCTCCTTTGGTGGATCTCTAGAAAACAGTCCAAATAAAATTATTCTATGACTATCTAATTTATCATTCATCTTTTCACCTCCTTTTTATGATGATATCTATTTAAATATAATAAAATAAGTCAACGGGACATTCCATTGACTTAAATTTATCTGGGCTAGATATAAATCTATTCTATATTTAGTTGTATTGCATTTTTTAAACTTGATACATAACTTCATGATATCATAGTATCATCTATTTTCACTCAAAAGGTATCATATTTGTATCATTCTCCCAGTGAATTCCTGATATTAATTTAATTGTAATAGATTTCTTGAATTTAAAACATATTATCACAATATCATCATATCACCTATTTTAAATCAAAAGGTATCACATTTGTATCATATTCGTATCATATACCTAATTAACATAGTATTCGTCTAATCAAATTCACTTTAGATTTTTATTCAATACTTATTTAAAAAGAATAAAAATATTATTTAATCATAATATTTCTCTTTACAATATCATAAAAGAAAATCTTATGAATAAAATAAAATTATTACAAAATAAAGCTAGAGATGAATTTAGAAGATTAAATCAATTATAAATCTTATTTCCAAACAATATTTCCACTAATTTTAATTAACTACTGAAAACACTAAGTTTATGTGAATATTTACCATACTTATTTATTATGATATAATATTAAGGATGTAATACATGAAAAGAGGTGTTAAATAATGTTTATTGAAAACACTGAAGAATTAGCACAAAATAAATTACTTTTACTATATTTAATAAAATCAGCTGCTACTGTCTTCACTAATACTGAAATAACTGAATTTGTCTTAGAAAAAAATTATATGAATTTTTTCCTAGTTCAACAATACTTAAGTGAATTAATCGAGTCTAATTTTATAGAAATAATAAATAAAAATTCCAAGGAGGTATATTCTATCTTAGAAAAAGGTGAAATAGCTTTATCATATTTTGAAGATAGAATTCCAAATAAAATAAAAGAAGAATTGAACAAAGAATTCAATAGAATTGAAAAGAAAAATAAAATTGAAACTCAAGTGGTTGCTGATTACTTTGAAAAAGAAAATAATCAATACGTAGTAAACTTAAAATTAATGGAAAATGAAGATACCCTATTCAGTTTATACTTAGATGTGGCAACAAAAAAACAGGTTGATTTGATTTGCAATAGATGGAAAGAAAATCCAGAGTTTATATATCAAAATATAATTAACATACTTACAAATGAAAAAACAACTCCATTAGAGTAGGAGAATCCCATTAGGTTCTTTTCCTACTCTAATATTCTCTATTATTTGATTGTTTGACTCATCTATTATAGTTAAATCATCATTTAATATATTTGATATATAAAGCTTTGTTTTTCCGTCCCATTTAATATTGTTTGGCATCCCACCTAAGTAAATTTTAGAAATGTTTACTTCATCATCGATAAATACTCTATAAATATATCCATCTTCTACATTAGAGAGGTAAAACACTTCCTTTCCTTTTATTTTAACGAAATTAGCAAAAATTCCTTTTAGATCTATACTCATCATGGTCTTATAGTCTTCTATTTCTAGTTCTGATAAATTGCTGTAGTTAGTAACTCCATTATTAATATAAGATAAAACAAATAATCTTTTATCTTCTATGGCCATTTTTACTGGCTGTTTACTTAATGTTATTGATGAAATCTTTTCATTATTTAAGTCTAAAACATTTATTGTATAGCAGTTTCCATTTGCAATAAAGACTTTTAGACTATCTTCATCTATTTGAATATCTGTAGGTCTCTCTCCTACAGATATATCTTCTATTAAGGAAAATGTATTTTCATCAATAATCGATATGGAATTAGAATCGCTATTGGCAACATAAATTTTACCTTTAAATCTCTTTATACAGGTAGGATTTCTTCCTACTTTAATAAATTCTAATAATTTTATGTTTTCTATATCTAATTTCATAATAGAGTTATCGTAAGAGTTTGCGATATATATATATCCTTCTTCTCCCATATCTATGTCATATGGTCCCAGCTGATTATTTTCTTGAGTTGAATTATCTTCTTTTTCCTCTATAAGTTTAGATAGAAAAATAGTTTTGAGATTATAGCCGTCTTTCAATGTTAAGCTGTCTTCACCAGTATTAGCTACTAATATTTTATGGAAAGTCAACACATCACCCCCTGTATATAAGTAATTTATGCAGTAGGTGAGATATTGGTGAAATCTAAAAAACTACTGAGCCTAAGCTACAGTAGTTTTATTAATGTTCTTACTTCTCCAATTAAATATAAAGAACCGCCAAATACTATCATATCATCTTTTTCTGATAACTCTAAAGTTTTTTCTATAGCCTTTTTTATATCTTTTTCTACAAAAACATTTTCATTATATTTGGCTATCTCTTCTGCTAAATCCTCTGCATCTAGTTTCCTAGGCATATTAACTTCTGTAACTACAATTTTATCTGCAATAGGAGCTAGTAATTCAACCATATGAGAAGAATCCTTATCCTTTAATATTCCTACACCTAGAATCAGCTTATTATACTTAAATAGGCTAATAGCTTTCTTTAATTGAGCAATACCTTGTACATTATGAGCTCCATCAATTAAAAATATAGGATCTTTCTTCATAACTTCAAGTCTACCAGGCCATTTGGTCTTTATTAAACCTTCCCTTATCTGTTCTTCAGAAATATCTACGAATCCTTTCTCCTTTAAAATCAATAAAGTTGTCAAGGCTAAAGTAGCATTGTATATCTGATATTCACCTAACATGGAGATACTAATATCTTTCATACTTATCTCTCCATAATGAAAATCAAAACAGGCTCCAGCATCAGAAATCTCTTTTACTTTAATATTCTCCATTGGACATAGATGAAACTCTGCTTTCATTTCATCTGATACTTCTTTTATAATTTTCAAAGCCTCTTCTTCCTGCGGATAGGAAACTACTATACTATTTTTCTTTATTATACCAGCTTTCTGATAAGCAATCTTATCTAAAGTATCACCTAAAACATCTATGTGATCATAATCTATAGTTGTGATAACTGATGCTAATGGTGAAGAAATGATATTAGTAGAATCATATCTACCACCTAATCCTACTTCTAACACTATATAGTCTGCATTTTCTTCTTTAAAGTAAATAAAGCCTATGGCAGTAACTATTTCAAAAGTAGTAGGATGCTCAAAGCCTTCTTCTACCATGATATCAGCCTTTTCTTTAATAAGGCCAGTTATCCTTCCAAGGGTCTCATCTGGTATGTCTTGTCCATTTATTTGAATGCGTTCATTAAATCGTTCTATATAAGGTGAAGTAAATAAGCCTACCTTATATCCTCCAGATTCTAGTGCATGAGCTAGATAGGAGGAGGTGGAACCTTTTCCATTTGTTCCACCTACATGAATATATTTTAATCCTTCTTGAGGATTTCCTAAGAGACTCAAAAGCTTACCAATTGAATCTAGCCCAAGTCTTGATCCATATTTATTCTTGTCATTAATATATTCTAAAGCCTCTTGATACTTCATTTTAACCCCCACTTTATCTATTAGTTTTTATACTTTCAAGTCGCTCCATTACCTTTTCAAGCATTTCTTCGTATTTCTTTTGTTTTTCTTTTTCTTCAGCTACTACTTTTTCAGGAGCCTTCTTTACAAAGCCCTCATTAGATAATTTCCCTACTACTCTCTTTATTTCACCTTCAAGTTTTTCTTTTTCCTTCCCTAATCTTTCTATTTCCTTCTCAAAATCAATTAAATCTTTTAAAGGTAAAAACACCTCACATCTATCCAATACTACTGAAATATTATCTTCACCTATGCCATCTTTCGTATCTCTTATTTCTATTTCTTCAGCGGATGCAAGATTTAAGAAATATCTTTGACCATAATTAATGATATTCTTTATCTTTTCATTTTTTGTTACAAATATTTGTGTAGATTTTTTAGAAGGTACTATATTCATTTCAGCTCTAGCATTTCTTATACCCTTTATTCCTGATTTAATAAACTCAATAGCTTCTTCTGATTCAGGGAAATTTAGTTCATCCTTATATATTGGCCAAGAGCTTAAAATCAATGGTCTATCATTGTCTGGTAAGTGCTGCCAAATTTCTTCAGTAATAAATGGCATGAATGGATGAAGTAGCTTTAATATATCTTTTAAAACAAATAATAGAACTTTCTCAGCTGTTTGTTTACTAGATTCATTTTCTCCATATAATCTTGATTTAACCATTTCAATATACCAATCACAATATTCATCCCAAATAAAATCATATATTTTCTGTGCAGCCATACCTATTTCATATTTATCTAGATTTTCTGTGGCTTCTTTAACTACAGAATTTAATCTAGATAATATCCATTTATCTTCTTCCTCTAAACTATCTAAATTTAATTCTTCCTTAGCTACATCTTCTTCAAGATTCATAAGGACAAATCTAGTAGCATTCCATAGCTTATTAGCAAAATTTCTATTAGCTTCTACTCTCTCGGTGTAGAATCTCATATCGTTTCCTGGAGAATTTCCTGTAACTAAGGTAAATCTTAAAGCATCTGCACCATATTCATCGATTATCTCCAATGGGTCTATACCATTACCTAGAGATTTACTCATCTTCCTTCCTTGAGAGTCACGAACTAGTCCTGTCAAGAATACATCTTTAAATGGAACTTCTCCCATCTGCTCAATACTTGAGAATACCATTCTAACTACCCAGAAGAATATAATATCATATCCTGTAATTAGTACATCTGTAGGGAAGAAATATTCTAAGTCCTCTGTCTTCTCAGGCCATCCGAGGGTTGAGAAAGGCCACAAAGCTGATGAAAACCAAGTATCTAAAGTATCTGTATCTTGATGTAAGTGAGTACTGTTACATTTAGTACATTTCTCTGGTTTAGCTCTAGATACTATAATTTCTCCGCACTCATCACAATAGTATACTGGTAGTCTATGTCCCCACCATAACTGTCTGGAAATACACCAATCCCTAATACCCTCTAGCCAGTTAGTATAAATCTTTCCAAATCTTTCAGGTATAAAGTTTACTTCTCCATTCTTATATGCTTCTAAAGCCGGCTTAGCCAATGGCTCCATCTTTACAAACCATTGTTTAGAAATAAGAGGCTCTACTATTGTAGTACATCTTTCACAATGTCCTACTGCATTTTGATGTTCCTTAGTCTCTACTAAATATCCTTGTGATTCTAGATCAGCAACTATTTTCTTTCTAGCATCATATCTTTCTAATCCTTCATATATTCCACCATTGCTGCTAATAGTTCCATCTTCATTCATTATTATATACTGACCAAGTCCATGTCTCTCTCCTACTTCAAAATCATTAGGGTCATGAGATGGAGTAATTTTTACTGCTCCTGTACCAAATTCCATTTCTACATAATCATCAGCAATTATTGGTATCTCTCTATTCATTAGAGGTAGAATAGCAGTCTTTCCTATTACATCCCTATACCTTTCATCCTCTGGATTAACAGCAATAGCTAAGTCTCCTAACATAGTCTCTGGTCTAGTAGTTGCTATAACTATATATTCATTACTGTCCTTAATAGGATATCTAATATGCCATATATGTCCCTGTGAATCTTCATGCTCCACCTCTGCATCTGATATTGCTGTCTTACAGTTAGGACACCAGTTGATTATTCTATCTCCTCTATATATTAAGCCTTTATCGTATAATCTAATAAATACTTCTTCTACTGCTTTGCTAAGACCTTCATCTAAAGTAAATCTATCTCTAGTCCAATCACAGGAAACTCCTAATTTTTTCAGCTGATTTTTGATTGTACTTCCATATTTATGGGTCCAATCCCAAGCCTCTTCTAAGAATCCTTCACGTCCTAATTCTTCCTTGGATTTTCCTTCCTTATTAATTTTTTCTACTACCTTCGCTTCAGTTGATATACTAGCATGATCTGTACCAGGCAGCCAAAGTGCAGAATACCCTTCCATTCTCTTCCATCTAGTTAAAACATCTTGAATAGTATTATTTAGTGCATGGCCCATATGAAGGCTACCCGTTACATTTGGCGGCGGCATCATTATAGTATATGGCTTCTTAGTTTTATCAACATGAGCTACAAAATGATTATTATCATTCCAATACTTATAAAGTCTATCTTCAAAGTCTTTAGGATTATACGTCTTTGGTAAATTTTCTAACATTTTTATCTCCTCCTTCATTCAATTCACAATTTACAATGCACAATTCACAATTAAAACTCTTAAAACATAGGGTTCTACCACTAAAATGCTTCCTAAAAAACAATTTGAAGTATTTCAGAATGACAATAAATAAACCCTTCATCTTTACAATTGTAAGGACGAAGGGTAATTCGCGGTACCACCTTAATTCCATGGAAATATCCATGACTCTTAAATAAATATAAGGGTTTAACCCTTCAAGCTTACTTAGTTTCAGCTTGAACGCTCAAAAGCTACCTTCAGTAAATACTTAACTTAGGATCTCTCAGCCTAGAATCCTTTCTCTGTATAGGGTATTTACCTACTCTTCTTTATCAAAGCAAATCTAAAATTATTGATTTAATTATATATACATATTTTTTATTTGTCAACTATATCATTAACTGTATTGTGCTTCACTTTCATAAAAATAATCAAATAATTGATAAAAGCAATAATATTTAAAGCTACAGTTAAAGAAAATAAAACTGTAGAAATTAATTCAGGAAATTTAAACACTATAGATAATGTGGCCGCATAAAAAGACAAGGTTGCAATTTTACCGTATTTATTGGAAGGCATCACCTGTTTTCCTTTAAATAAATATAATATAGCTCCACCTAAAATCATCATTATTTCCTTAACTCCTAATGCAATCAATATCCAACTTGGAATTATACCCTTTGTCGTAAAACTAATTAGAATGGTAAATGTCATCAATTTATCTGCAATAGGATCTAACACTATGCCGAGTTTAGTACTCATATCATACTTTCTTGCAATATATCCATCTAATACATCAGAAATTCCAGCTAAAATAAATATCAGTCCTGCAAATAAAATATTTTTTTGAAAACTAGAATAAAAGAAGTATAAATAAACTGGAATAAGTAATATTCTTAAAATCGTTAACATATTTGGTATATTCATACGACTCCCCCTTTAACAACTAATTTGTAACCTTTACTATATTTTAGAATATTATAACATTAAATCATAGTTTCGTATACCCATATTATGTAAGGAGGGATAGGATGGCAGGGCTTTTTAAAAGGATTTCCTTTATTTTAATCCTAGTACTAATACTCTCATTAGGATTAACTGGATGTAAAAAAGAAGCTGAATTAAAAAATATTAGGTTAGTTGAGGTAACTCACTCTCTATTCTATACACCACAATATGTAGCTATAACTCAAGGCTTCTTTGAAGAAGAAGGGCTAAAGATCGAATTAATAAACGGAAAAGGTGCAGATAAAGTTATGGCTGCATTGTTAAGTAATGAGGCAGAAATAGGATTTATGGGGCCTGAAGCATCTGTATATGTGTACAATCAAGGAAGAGATAATTATGTAATTA
Organism: Tissierella sp. P1; assembly: GCF_002266425.1. GTDB lineage: Bacteria > Bacillota > Clostridia > Tissierellales > Tissierellaceae > Tissierella > Tissierella carlieri. Next base: position 28,856 of record NZ_NPMN01000027.1, on the reverse strand, counting down.
ACTTTGCACAATTGACACAAAGAGATGGTTCTTTTTTAGTAGGAAGAGAAAAAGATGATAATTTTACATTTGATAAATTAAAAGGCAAAACTGTAATCGGCGGCAGAAAAGGTGGCATGCCTGAAATGACTTTGGAATATGTAATAAAAAGTCATGGTCTAGAACTAGATAAAGATGTTGAAGTTAGAACAGACATACAATTTGATGTAATGGCGGGAGCTTTTGTTGGTGGAGAAGGTGACTATGTAACATTGTTTGAACCTGTAGCAGCTACATTAGAAAAAGAAGGTAGAGGATATGTAGTAGCTTCTATAGGTAAAGAAGGAGGATATATTCCATACACCTGCTACTCAGCGACCAAAGAATACATTGAAAAGAATCCAGAAATAATTCAAAAATTTACAAATGCTCTATATAAAGGCATGGTTTGGGTTCAAGAACATAGTAGTGAAGAAATTGCAAATGCTGTAATGCCACAATTCCCAGATACTGATAAAGAAATTCTAAAAACTTTAATAGAAAGGTATAGAGATCAAGATTCTTGGAAACCAGATTTAATCATTACAGAAGATGGATTAAATCATATGATGGACATAATGGAATTAGCAGGAGAACTAGATGAAAGAGCCGATTATAACAAAATAGTAACTACTGAATTTGCTAAAAAAGCTATGAAGTAGAAAAGGTCCCTAATTGGACCTTTCTATTACATTTAGAAATCTCAGCTACCTCAATATATTTTGATAGTATTGTAGATGCCTTTGTAGTATCAATAGATGATGTAATATTTATTTATTAAATATACCTTGCTATTAGTTAACAGTTATGCTATGCTTAATAAGAACTTAAATTAAATGTAAAAAGTAACATAATATATATTTCCATAGGTACTCGCAGTTTGCATACATGTGTAGAAATTTTATTATTAATTTATTACAGTAGTTTAAGAAATAAAATTTGGAGGTACACATTATGAAGGGTACAGTAAAATGGTTTAATGCAGAAAAAGGATTTGGATTTATTACAGGAGAAGACGGAAATGATGTTTTCGCTCACTTCTCACAAATCCAAAAAGAAGGTTTCAAAGCTTTAGAAGAAGGGCAAGAAGTAGAATTTGACGTAGCTCAAGGACAAAAAGGTCTTCAAGCTGAAAATATCGTTATAAAATAGTAAATATTTTACCCCTAGAATAGTTAATATTCTAGGGGTTTTTAATTAAGTACCTTTAACCAACTATCATTTCTATAAATTAAGAAGATTTTTTAATTCCACAACATCGATATTAATCGACATCTTTAATTCATATGTTTATAAATATAATCATAACTTATTCCGCCTATAGAGAAATTTCATATATGAAATCTCTCTATAATACCAACTCTATTCCCTTCCCCTATATTTCTTCATATCTTCTGCATCCTTTATTTCCAATCCCTTTTCTCCTGCTAAGGATTCCAGATGATGAGTGAATTCATGTAATAGAGTATCCTGTAACTTATCATACAATTCTTGTCTAGAGAGTCCATAACAGACCTTTTCAAAAGAGCCATAGTAGATCGCAATTCTTCTACCTGTTATACTTTTGATATATTCTCCCATAATATATAATTTATCTCTATCTCTACTCTCAGGATGAAGTTTATATTCTGGTAAAAGGATTATACCCTCATTAAGTTTATCGAAGAACTCCTTTGGTAATTCTTCTGCTATATCGTCAAGGATCTGATGAACCTCATCTATTGTCGGAAAACTATTCATATATAACGATTCCTTTCTTATATAAAATTTAAATAATATTATAACATATAAAATCTATTAATAACTATTTAATTAAATTAGTTATCTAATATTCCTATTCTTTGTTCTATTATTTCTATCTAAATATCGGCTTTTATCATGTCTTTACAAAGATTAATATCTTTATATATTATCTCATCCATCACTAGTTACGACAATTTCCAAAACTATCTTTTTCATAACCATTCCTTCCATAATTGCAAAGGAGACAGTTAACCTGTCCCCTTAGTCATATTAAAGTATTAATGCTGCTATAGTTCCAAATATCAATAATGGAATATTATAATGAATAAACGTAGGAACACAGGTATCCCAAATATGGTCATGCTGTCCATCTACATTTAATCCAGCCGTAGGTCCTAATGTACTATCAGAAGCCGGAGATCCAGCATCTCCCAATGCGCCAGCTGTACCTACTAAGCAAATAGTTGCGGCAGGACTAAATCCTAAAGTCATACATAGTGGAACAAATATTGCAGCTATTATTGGAACTGTTCCAAAAGAAGTTCCAATACCCATGGTAATTATTAGACCAATGAATAACATTATAAACGCTGCTATGGCTTTGCTTCCCCCCATCATACCTGCCGCAGCTTCTACTAAAGATTCTACTCCCCCAGTGGCTCTAATAACTGCACCATACCCAGAAGCAACTAACATTATAAAGGCAATAAATCCCATTAGTGAAATGCCACCGTTTAGCATTTCATCAAGTTCTTTCCATTTAAACGCACCAAATCCCATCATTATTGCTAGACCTGCTATGGCTCCAAGTGGAAGTGACTTTGTTATAATTTGTATAGCAAAGGCTGCAATCGCCCCAATTAAAGCCCCTATATGTTCCTTAGACATCCCCTCGTGCTTAATATCTGGTTTAGCTAATTTAATATCTTTATATTCTCTCGGCTTTCTGTAGGCTATTAATACTGCAATAAATAATCCTATTATCATACCTATACCGGGAAGTAACATTGACTTCCAAACCATATTTGTTTCCACATTCATACCATTATCTATTAAAGCGTCTCTTATTATATTATGAAATATAAGTCCAAAGCCTACTGGAAGCATTACATAAGGAGCCTTGAGGCCAAATGTCAATGCTGATGCTACAGCCCTTCTGTCAATTTTCAACTTATTCATAACAGAAATTAATGGTGGTATTAGTATTGGAATAAAAGCTATATGGACTGGAATCAGATTTTGTGAGAAACAAGCTACACCAGCTATTAACAATACAAATATTGCTCTTCTCCCTTCAACCATTTTTCCTATTTTTCTAGCTAATATGTCTGCAACTCCTGTCTTGCCAATGGCTACTGCTAAGGCTCCAAGTAATATATAAGATAACGCAGTTTCCGCATTACCACCCATACCACCAATTAGAGTAGCTATAGTATCTCCTAATGACATACCTGATAATACACCGCCTTTTAAAGCAGCTAGAATAAGTGCGATTAATACATTTAGTTTTAATAAACATAAGATAGTCATAACTAATACTGATAATACTACTGGATTGGTTAACATATTATCCCCCCTTGATTTTATTAAAATGATTAAGAAAAAATTATTGTGATATATGTTATTCATATTTCACAAATCATAGAACCGAAAAAAAGGATAAAAGGTCTAACTCAGTCACAAATTATCAATTGAATAAATTAAAAAGGATATATTGATCTAGAAATTTCTTAGTCAATATATCCTCTAATATAAATATTTTCTTGTTATAAATGTTCATTTCTCCATAATTCTTCGTATCTAACTGCATTATATTTTACTGTCTCTATTTCTTCTTTACTTACTTCCCTTCTAACCTTTCCTGGTGAGCCCATTACTAAAGAATTAGATGGTATAACTGCTCCCTCTGTAATCAATGCTCCGGCTGCTATTATACAATTATCGCCAATAACAGCCCCATTAAGAATTATTGATCCCATTCCAATTAAACAATTATTGCCTATTTTACAACCATGAACTACTGCATTATGTCCTATAGTAGTATAATCTCCGATTTCACAAGGAGTATTGGTATCTACATGTACTGTAGCATTATCTTGTATATTGGTGAATTTCCCAATGGTTATATAGCTCATATCCCCACGTGCCACTGCTCCATACCACATACTACTTCCTTCGCCTATGGTTACATCTCCTAAAACATCTGCTGTCTCAGCAATAAATCCTTCTGGATGTATATTAGTTTTCTTATCCTTTAAATCTCTTATCATATACTGTCTCCTTATTATATATTTCTTTATACTATTTGTTACCCTAATTATAGCATAATAAAACCCAGTAAATACTGGGTTTTTAAATTTATAGTTCTCCTTTTAAGCCTATTTCTTCCGCCACTTTTCTCATAGCGAGGATAGTTTCTCTAATTACATCATCTCTTTCCATCCCTAACATCTCTATACCTTTTTCAATAACAGATCTGTCTACCCCTGCCGCAAAAGCTTTATCTTTCCATTTTTTCTTTACAGACTTTGGCTCTAAATCTAATACAGATCTGCTAGGACGGAGAAGTGCTACTGCTGTAATAAGTCCAGTAAGTTCATCAATAGCATATAACACCTTTTCCATTTTTTCAATAGGTTCTATATCACAGCATATTCCAAATCCATGACTTGCTACTGCTCTTATATAATCCTCTGGATATCCTTCTTCTCTGAGAATTTCTTGCACCTTTATACAATGTTCCTCTGGATACATTTCATAGTCTAAGTCATGAATAAGGCCTACTATGGTCCATTTCTCTACATCTGGTTCATTGAAAATTTCAGCAAAATGCTTCATTGTTCCTTCAACTGCTAAAGCATGGCGAAGCAGACTATCCGATTTATTATATTTTTTAAATAATTCTAAAGCTTCCTCTCTAGTAGGTATTTTATTTGTCATTTGTTCCCCTTCTTTCTTTCTTTATCACTTTATTATATATAATAGGCTAGTGAACTTATGGTGTCAAGTATTATTGATTATAAGATTTAAATCCGTTAAAATTTATCACAACTTTATTTAAATGATGTTTTACCTAAGTAATTAGGTAAAATTTAATTATTGACGTAAATTAAGATTAATATTACAATATTCCTTATATCAAATGTACTATTGGCAAAACTCATATAGGAGGAACTAAAGATGAAAAAACCAAATAACGAATCAGTCTCCACAAATAAAAAACGAGAAACATTTTCATCCGGATTAGCAGTATTTTTTGCAACACTTGGCTCAGCAGTAGGATTAGGTAATATTTGGAAATTTCCTTACCTTGTAGGCGAAAACGGTGGCGGAGCCTTTGTATTAATTTATTTTTTATCCATATTATTAGTTGGTATGCCAGTAATGGTATCTGAATTTTATATAGGACGAAAATCTAGAAGTAATGCAGTCTCTGCCTTCACTAAGCTTAAAGCAAACCCAAAATGGAAGATTATTGGCTATTTTGGAGTAGCTGCTGCATTTTTGATTATGTTCTATTATAGTGCTGTTGCTGGATGGGTATATTCATATGTATTTAAAGCTATAAATGGTGCTTTTTCAAATCTTTCTAATTTTTCTTTTGAGCAAGCAACAAATATAGTAGAGAATCAATTCTTAACTACTACTGAAAGTCTATATTCTCCTATTATATGGCAAGGAATTTCCATTTTGGTTGTTGCACTAATATTAATTGGTGGAGTCAAAAATGGAATTGAAAGAATAACAAAGACTCTTATGCCTGTGTTATTTGTTCTCCTAGTAATCTCTTGTATAAGAGCCCTAACATTACCAGGAGCTAAAGCAGGTTTTAACTTTCTATTTAAAATAGACTTTTCAAAAATAAATCCATCTGTTATTCTTTCTGCACTAGGTTTGGCATTTTTTAAGCTCTCTCTTGGGATGGGAACCATGATCACTTATGGAAGTTATTTTACAGAAGATAATAATTTAATTCATACATCTGCTAAAGTTGCACTATCAGATACATTTGTTTCTCTATTAGCTGGAATTGCAATATTTCCGGTAGTATTCACCTTTGGAATGAGACCAAATTCAGGACCTAGTCTATTATTTAATACTATACCTTTAGTGTTTTCACATATCCCATTTGGTAATCTACTAATTATTGCTTTCTTTATTCTAGCATCCATTGCGGCTACTACTGCTTCCTTATCAATGGCAGAGGTTCCTATTGCCTTTATCACGGAGAAATGGAATATTAAAAGGAAATATTCAGTTATTATTGTATCATTATCTACGTTTATAGTAGGTGCCTTAACTGTACATTCTAGTAGTATTTTTGGACATGTAACGATCTTGGGAAAAAACTTTTTTGATTTATTTGACTATATATCATCTAATATTATTCTACCAGTTGGAGGACTCTTAATAGCAATTTTTGTTGGTTATTTTGTTAGCAAAGATAGCGTATTAGATGAGTTATCAAATAATAATAAGTTAAGCAACTCAAAAACTATTACTATCTATTACTTTGTTTTAAAATATATTTCACCACTACTTCTATTAATTGTATTTTTAAACTCATTAGGAATTATTTAAAATTTGGAGATAGGAATTATTTGCAGACTTCTTATCTCCATTTATTTCTATCTTTGTTCTATTGCAATTACTGAATATAGGTGTGAAAGTGGATTATTGTTTATATCGTCTCCAAAGGCATAGAGCATTTTATTGGCAATCTTTTTATATTTTTCTTCTTTAGTTAAATTGTATAGTTTAAATAAACTCATTATAGCCATGGAATTACCAGATGGTATAGCACCATCATAAACATCCTTTGGTCGCATTATTAACTGTTCTGATATATTGCTATAGAAAAATAATCCTCCATCTTTCGTATCTCCGAAGAGTTTTATCATATCTTCAGTTAATCTTACCCCTAGGTCTAAATATTTATTATCATTTGTTGCTTCAAATAGCTCAAGTAATCCATATATAAAGAATGAATAGTCTTCTAAAAAACCAACATTATAGCCTTCTCCATTTATATAAGTCGATAATAAATGGCCTTCTTTATCCATGGAGTTTTCTATTATAAAATCTGATGATTTTGTAGCTATTTTACTGTAGTCTTCATTATTAAATATTTGAGCTGCATGTGCTAAACTAGCTATCATTAAACCATTCCATGAAGTTAATATTTTTTCATCTCTATGGGGTTTAATTCTTTTATTTCTGTATTCAAAGAGTATCTTATTAGCTTTATCAAGATTTGATCTATCCAACTCTGATATCTCATTCAAATCATGTAAAATTAGATTAGGGTTATTGGAGCCTTCAAAATTTCCTTCTTCTGTAATATTATAGTACTTAGAATATAATTCTCCTATCTCCTCTCCCAAGACATTTAGTATTTCATCATAGTCAAATATATAAAACTTTCCCTCTTCTCCTTCTGATTCTGCATCTAATGCTGAATAAAATCCTCCTTCTGTAGATGACATATCTCTTATTACAAAGGCATATATCTTTTCTGCCACTTCTTTATATAATGATTTTCCGGTTATCTCATATGCTCTTGTATAGACAATTCCTAATAGTGCATTGTCATAGAGCATTTTTTCAAAATGAGGTATTAACCATTTTTCATCTACGGAATATCTATAGAAGCCGTATCCTATATGGTCAAAAATGCCTCCTTTATACATTTTTTCTAGAGTAATCTCTGTTATTTTCAAAGCTTCTCTATAGTTATTTTTTCTACTATGTTCTAAGAGAAACCATAGATATTGTGGCATAGGAAATTTGGGATAAGACCCAAATCCACCATTTTTTTCATCAAATATTCTCATTAATCCTTCTTTTGCATCATTATTCACTGTCTCTTTTATATTTCCTGTTTCATTTACTAGATATCTTTTCTTTACTTCTTCTAAGATATATTCTGATTCTTCCAATACCTTATCTTTATCATTTTTCCATAGTCTATTGATTTTATTAATTAAATCAATTATCCCTGTCATCCTGCTTCTAGTTCTCTTAGGAAAATATGTCCCCACAAAAAAAGGTTTTCCTTCTGGTGTTGCTAATATATTAAGCGGCCATCCACCAGATCCAGTCATGGCTTCAGAAAATGTCATATATACCTTATCAATATCTGGTCTTTCTTCTCTGTCTACTTTTATTGGAACGAAATATTTATTTAATACTTCTGCGACTTCTTCGTCTTGGAATGATTCTCTGTTCATTACATGACACCAGTGACAGGTACTATATCCGATGGATATAAATAGGGGTTTGTTTTCTTCTTTAGCTTTTGTTAGAGCTTCTTCACTCCAAGGATACCAATACACAGGATTATGGGCATGTTGCAAAAGGTATGGTGATTTCTCATGAATTAATCTATTGTGCACTCTATTTGAATCAGTCATACTATCAACTTCTTTCTATATCTTTTAGTTTATTATATCCAAAATAAAGGATACTACTTTTCATTTCAGTAGTATCCTTTATTTTACTTGATTATTATTTCAATTTTTATTTTATCAGATACCCTCATTAGGATTATAATTTATCGATAATCATTAAAATTTTATTGACATTGATAAAATATTTAATTATAATAAATGTATAAATTTAGTTTAGGGGGTAAATGTATGAATTACAAATCTGAAATGCAAAAAATCAAAAGATATTCACACAATTTGGAGGTTGTTTTGAATGCATTTTATTGGATAGCGATTGTTGCTGCCTGTGTGTCTTTAGTTGCTTTTATAGTTATTCTCTTAGTACCTGATTCGAACTTTGTAGTAAGTAAAAGCAGTACAGGGCACTCCGGATTTTACCTTGATGGATTGATTAGGTATAATCTTAATGAAATAACACATGAGGTTAATACGAAAAATATATATTCTTCAATAACAATAATATCAACATTAATTTTTGTTTTAGTTACCCCATTACTTAAACAATTATGCCTTATTCTAAAGACTATAGAAGATGCTAAACCCTTTTCAATACAAAACGCAAAAAGGATATCAATGGTTGGGCTCATATTACTTTTAGGCTCATTTTTAATTCCGGCGTCTCAAGTTTTTATGGCCAGTTCAGTGATAAATACTTTAAAAATTCAAAATGTAAGTACAAACTTTTCAGTAAACCTTTATTTAATATTAGCTGGGTTTATGATGTTTATACTTAGTGGTGTATTTAAGTATGGCAGTTACCTTCAGCATGAATATGATGAGACAGTTTAGGAGGATGATAGTATGGCGATAATTGTAAGACTTGATCGCATGATGGCAGATAGGAAAATATCACTTAACGAATTATCGGAGCTTGTAGGTATTTCAATTGTCAATCTGTCTAATCTTAAAACTGGAAAGGTAAAGGCTATAAGGTTTTCAACTCTCAATGCTATTTGCAGAGAATTGAAATGTCAACCAGGAGACATTTTAGAATATATAGAAAGTGACTATGAGGAAGATAATTGCAGCATGTAAAAATTCCTATTAATAACGGATATGGTGCCAATGGCAAGTTAACTTTTTACTGCGTCAAGAATACCCAAAAAAGCTATGAGATATAATCTCATAGCTTTTTTTAAGGGAACCCTTTTTATGGATTTATAGAGAGTTCAGTTTCAATATTCCTTTGAGAAAATTCATACCATACTGCATCTTTTTTTCCAAATTGTTCATTCATGAAAGAATCAAAGGACTCTTCCGTAACTGGTTCATTATTAATGAAATATGATATGATTAAGTTATCATCGCCTTGACTTGACTTACTGTACCCTAATATATCAGTTTCAAAGGCATCTGACTCCAATTTCAATTTTCCGGTTCCATTATCTGCCGCACCGCTTGAATAACTAAATGTTCCATCTGCTTTTAGCCCTTCTAAACCCCTGTACGCAATAAGGTATCCATAAACTGTATCATTCATATAATGCAAGACTTCATAAAACTCTGGTTCATCGCCTACTGATAATTCAAGAACAACAGCTTTGTCACCATCCATGTCTAGCACCGTAAAGTGCGTTACTTCGAAGATAGTGTCATAAATTCCTTCGTTAGTTAAAAAGCCATTCAGATATAATTTTTTCTTGTTATCTGTGCTAAAGAATTCAGTCTCGTTCTGCAATACTTCTTTATATGCTTACAATACCGAGTTATTAGATAGCATCTGGGTCTCTGGGTTTTCACTATTGCTGTCTAAGGAGGTAGAAGAAGGATCTGTTGGAACACTGGTATCAGAAATTTTGTTACTATTTGTACTACTATTGTTTAAGTTTAAACTTTTTTTCCCGCTTGAACACCCAATAATTGAAATACTTAATAGAAACACAATAAGCACATTTATAATTTTGGTTTTCATCTAGACCACTCCTATTAAAAATCTTAATAATCTTTAGCTCGCATTTTGCTACAACTATGTACTGGACTAAAGTTTTCATATTAAGATTATATCATAAATTTCCAGATGTTATTATATAGATGGGCCCAACTTTATCAGCTTGTTCAAAAGACTTAATAAGATATATTGTTATTTTATTTAGTAGGCAACACAAAATAATATAGAAGCTAAGAGCCTACTATAAAAACAGCTTAAGTATTAATTCTCAATGGCTTAAGCTATTTTATCAATTGCAGTAATTGGGTTACATGGCACCAATGGCAGGTACTATGGCCAATGGATATAAATGGAGATGATGGATATTAAGATAAAATAAAAAGACCATAAACTTAATTGTTAAGCTTATGATCTTTCACTTTAATATAATTGCTACATAACAGAGCCGTTAGCCTACATCAAAAAAGCTTATTTGATCACTTTCAGGAAGTTCTTTTAAACAATCAAACTTTTTTAATGAGTCTATCGCAGCATTTCCAATCTTAGCACGTTTCCTTAAATCTTCTATGGAGCTGAAAGGTTCTTCCTGGGCTGCATTATATATACCTTCAGCAGCGACAGTTCCCATTCCAGGGATACTGTTAATAGGCGGTCTTAAATACTCTCCCTCAACCAGAAATTTTGTTGCATGAGATTTATATAAATCAATAGGCAGGAATTTAATCCCCCTCTCGTACATCTCTAAAACCAATTCCAAGTCATCGTACATGTCCCTATCCTTAGGAGCAGCATCATTCCCCATCAATTCAATTTCCTTCATCTTTTCCTTAACCTTTTCTTTACCAAATATCATAAATTCTGCATCAAAGGCTTTTGCTCTAATCGAAAAGTATGCTGCATAATACGCCTTAGGGATATAAACCTTAAACCATGCTATTCTGAAGGCCATCATTACATAGGCTGCAGCATGGGCCTTGGGGAACATATACTTTATCTTTTTACATGAATTAATATACCATTCTGGTACATCAAACTCCCTCATCAAATTCTCATACTCTGGCCATTTTGGATCTTTTAAAGCCTTCCCCTTACGAACTGTTTCCATTATCTTAAAGGCAGTATTTGGTGGTAAGCCTTTTTTAATAAGATAAACCATAATATCATCTCTAGTACATACAGCTTCACTTATGCTGACAATTATTTCTGAATCAATTAAATCTTTAGCATTTCCCAGCCATACGTCAGTACCATGGGAAAGTCCAGATATACATATTAAATCCATAAAAGTCTTTGGCATTGTATCTAATAGCATTCCCCTTACAAATCTAGTACCAAATTCAGGAATACCAAATGTTCCTACCTTGGAATTTATCTGTTCTGGCGTCACTCCCAAAGCCTCAGTAGATGAAAATATGGACATGGTCTTTTTATCATCCATAGGTATCTTTTGCGGATCTACTCCAGTAATATCTTGGAGCATTCTTATAACTGTGGGGTCATCGTGCCCTAATATATCCAGTTTTAGTAAATTCTCGTCAATAGAGTGATAATCAAAGTGAGTTGTTATAATATCTGAATTTGGATCATCAGCAGGATGCTGAACTGGACAGAATTCAAAGATTTCTCGCCCCTTTGGCACAACTATTATTCCCCCAGGATGCTGACCTGTAGTCCTTTTAATACCTGTACAACCTTTTGAGATTCGAAGAATTTCTGCTTTATTTGCCGTTATGTTTTTCTCCTCAAAATATTTCTTCACATAGCCGAAGGCTGTTTTTTCTGCAATGGTACCTATAGTACCCGCCTTAAAAGTTGTACCCTTTCCAAAGATAACTTCCGTATACCTATGAGCCTTTGCCTGATATTCTCCCGAAAAGTTTAAATCTATATCTGGCTCTTTATCCCCATTAAAGCCTAAGAAGGTTTCAAAAGGTATATCTATTCCATCTTTAGTTAAATTTTCTCCGCAAACTGGACATATCTTATCAGGTAAATCAAAGCCTAATTTATAGCCATAATCTGTAAAATCAGAATGCTTGCATTTTGAACACCTATAATGAGGTGGCAAAGCATTTACTTCTGTTATACCAGTCATATACGCTACAACAGATGAACCGACGGAGCCCCTAGATCCTACAAGGTAACCATCCTCATTGGATTTCCATACCAGCTTTTGTGCGATAATGTACATTACTGAGAATCCGTTCTTTATAATGGAATCTAACTCCCTATCAAGCCTTTCTTGAACAATTTCAGGTAATGGATTTCCATAGAGCTCATGAGCCTTTCCATAAGTAATATCTCGAATAGTCTGCTCACAGCCTTCTATATGCGGAGTGGCCTTTTCTGATGAAATGGGACTAATTTGTTCACACATATCAGAAATCATATTAGTATTTGTAACCACAACCTCATAAGCCTTTTCCCTTCCTAAGTATGAAAATTCCTCAAGCATTTCCTCTGTAGTCTTTAAATACAAAGGAGCTTGATTGTCTGCATCTTTATATCCTTGACCTGTTTCCAATATACGTCTATATATCTCATCCTCAGGATCTAAGAAGTGAACATCTCCAGTAGCAACTACAGGTTTGTTTAATTTCTCCCCAAGACGTACAATCTTTCTATTGATTTCTTTTAAGCTTTCTATATTTTCCACTTGCTCATTTCTTATTAAATAATCATTATTTCCTAAAGGCTGAATTTCTAAATAGTCGTATTCCTTTGCGATTGATTCAATTTCCTCCTCGGGTTTTCCTAAGAGTATTGATTGATAAAGTTCCCCTTCACTACATGCACTGCCAAGAATTAATCCCTCAGAATATTTTTTATAGAGGCTCTTTAAAATACGTGGTCTCTTATAAAAATAATCTAAATGAGAATAGGATACAAGCTTATATAAATTCTTTAATCCAATATAATTCTTTGCAAGTATTATAGCATGATAGGTTTTAAGCTTTTTATATTCCTCCTTCTTAGATTCCTCACTAGCAGCATATCTATCTATATCCTCAAGGGTTTCGGCTCCCAGTTCCTTTAGCTTTTCAAGCATAATATTAAATACCTTTACAGTGGTATCTACATCGTCTAAGGCCCTATGGGCAACTTCAACCTTTATACCAAGGTTTTTAGCTATTCTTCCCAATTTATAGCTCTTAAAATCAGGAAAGACTTCTCGAGCTAAGGATAAGGTATCTATATATGTAAAGTCAAATTCATATCCCAATACCTTTGCATTATGTCTTAAAAAATTTATATCAAAATCAGCGTTATGTGCAACTAACACACTACCATTAATAAAATCTAACATTTTAGGAAAAATCTTATCTATAGTTTCTGCATCTTTAACCATATCATCAGTTATATTGGTAACCTCCACAACCCTTTGTGGAATAGACTTTTCAGGATTTACAAATGTACTAAACTTATCTATTACCACTCCATCTTTTAGTTTCATAATTCCTATTTCAGTAATTTTTTCTGTTGCTGCCGAAAAGCCTGTGGTCTCTAAATCAAGTACACAATATATAGTATCAATACTCTGTCCTTTAGGCTTTGTTACAGAGGGCTTTTTATCTGGTGTCAAGTAAGCTTCTACCCCATATATAACTTTCATATCCGGATTATCTCTTCCTAAAAGCTTATGTGCTTCAGGAAAGGCCTGCACCACTCCATGATCTGTTATGGCAATGGATTTCATCCCCCAACTCATGGCTCTATTAATTAAATCAGTGGCACTAGTCATAGCATCCATCTGACTCATTTGTGTATGCATATGAAGTTCTACCCTCTTCACCTCTGCATAATCATCTCTTTTAGCCTTCTTTATTCCTTCTGTTTCTATTATAGTATTAGCAATAATCTCAACTTCGCCAGAAAAATTGCTATAAGCTGCATTCCCAGAAAGTCTAACACCTTTGGCTTTTTTAATCTTATCTAATACCTCAATATCATCACCTTTTATAAAGGACTTACATGTTATGGAACTTGACCCATCATATAAATCAAAAGACACTAGAATTTTCCCACTTCTTAGCTCCCTAGATTCTATATTAGATATTTCACCCTCTATTGCTACCTTACCTTCATATGGTGTAATGTCAGTGATCTTTGTTATAGCTTCTTTAATTTTAGAGCTTCTACCTAATATTAGGAATGGGTCATTCTTTTTACCATTAGTTTCTACTTTCATTTCCTGTTTCTTTACAGTTTCTTTAGGAAATTTAAAATCATTGTTACTTTGTGTAATCTTAGCCTCTTTTTGAATTAGCATAATCTCATTTGAATATACATCTTCTTGCAGCCTTTTGAACTCTTCATTGCATATTTTATCAACAAAATTTATTTCATATTCTGTTCCGTAAAATTTTTTTATAGTATTTCTGATTTTTCTATTATAACCCATGGATCTTAAAACATTTGATGCTGGGATTTTAAAATTTAAATTAATGGTATTTTCAAATACTTCAAATTCACAATTGTTTTTAATTGCATTTAATACAGGATATTTATCTGACATGGCAAATATAATATCTCTTAATTCCTCTTCTATAGGCATTTTATCAATTTCCTCAGCATACTCTACAATAATTTTAGAATCATTTAATGAAAATCTTTCCTTTATAAAATCATTAAGTCCTTCGATTTCTCTAATTTCAATATATTTATCGGTTCTAATTTTCATTTCCAATGTCTTATCATCTTTTCTTAAGACTACGCCTTCTACTGTTGCAGTATTTATATTGCCCTTTGCCTCATAATCATTGAAAATCTCATTTATTCTTTTCATTTTATTCCCTGACCTTCTTATAAATATTTCAACATTATACTATTATACAAGATATGCTTATAATTTTAAAGTTAGGATGATTAATAATTGATATACCATTAATAATATTCTCTATTTATCATTGAATCTATTCCTATCTTTTCTCCCTTATTTACTACTTTTTCAAGACGACAAAAACCTATCGAGTATGACTATCTTATGAATAAGCTTTAGTAAAGATAGTCTATTTGTCATTTCCTTTATTCCTTATTATTTCAATTAGTATTTTATAATTCTTAGTTTGGATCTTATCTTTATGGAGTACAATGTGATTTACACTTGCTAATTCTAAATCATTTACTTTTACTTCAAGAATCTCTCCATTGATAAGTTCTCTTTCCACTAATATTTTGGGAAGCACACTTATTCCTAAATTTTGTTTTACTGCATAAATTAAAGCTTGTGAATTTACACTGGTCCACTCCGGGTTTACAGTTATGTTATGTAATAATAATGCACTGTCAAAAACATCACGAATGGCACTGCCTTTTTCTCTCAGCAATAGCCTTTCCTTCATTAATGAATTAACATCTATCGATTTTTCTAGAGCAAATTTATGTTGAGGTGAACAAATTACTGCTGACTCATAATTTGAAAATGGAATTCTCATTAACTCCTCCTTATAGATAACCCCTTCAATCAATCCTAAATCAATTTCATTATTAAGCAGCATATTTTCGATATTTCTAGCATTATCAATTATAACCTTTGTGGAAGTATTATTGCAAACCGCTTCGAAATTTGCTATTACCTTAGGTAAGATAAAGCTGGCAATAGTTATGCTTGACCCAATCTTGATAGTTGCATTATCCTCCAATTCTTTAGAGTTTTGTTCCAAATCATCATACAAATCTAAAAGCTTTATTACCTTTGCTAAAAATAATTTACCTGTTTCATTTAGATAAAGTCTCCTAGAAATTCTGTCAAATAGACAAATACCTAAATAGGATTCTAGCTCATTGATTGCATGAGAAACTGCCGGCTGCGTCATAAACAGCTTTTCAGATGCCTTTGTAATACTCTCTTCTTCGCATACAGCTTTAAATATACGCAAATGTCTCAAATTCATATAAATCCCTCTCATTACTAATCAGTTATGTTTATTATAATATTATACTATTTTACTTATGATATTTCCATAGGATATAATATAGAAGATCTATAATTTATATATGAAGGAGAATTTTATCATTATGAAATCTAATAAGCTAAAACTTTATTTTTCATTATTTAAAATAATGTTTTCTATAAGTGCATTTACCTTTGGAGGTGGATATGTTGTTATACCTATGATCCAGAAATATTTCGTAAATAATTTAAAATTAGTTAATGAACAGAAGTTATTAGATATGGCAGCCATTTCCCAATCAACACCTGGTGCAATTGCAGTTAATATTTCTGTATTAGTAGGTTATCGTATTGCTGGAATTATAGGTGCAATCATCTGTTGTATCGGAGCAGTCCTACCCCCCTTACTTATTTTATCTGTTATCTCTTCTTGCTATAGCGTATTTCGAGATAATAGAATTATTTCTTCTATCCTAAAAGGAATGGAGGCAGGTGTTGCGGCTACTATTGTGAATTTACTCATTGATATGAGTAAAGAAATTTTAGATGAAAAAAATTGGTTATTAACATTAATCGTCCCTGCTTCATTTTTTGCTAGCTTCTTTTTAAATATCAATGTTATTTTAATTATTATTTTCTGTTCATTTCTATGTTTTATACAGACTTATTTGAAAACCAAGAAAGGAGGGGCGGACTATGACTAAAAATATAGTTATTTTGTTAGTTAGTTTTTTACAGATTGGTTTATTTAGTATCGGTGGAGGTTATGCTACAATACCATTAATACAGGAACAAGTAGTTGATTTGCATCATTGGCTTACTTTGAAAGAATTCACTGATATTATTACAATCTCACAAATGACTCCTGGTCCCTTAGCAGTTAATGCTTCAACTTTTGTGGGAATGCGTATTGCAGGTATATTTGGAGCTATAGTAGCCACCTTAGGATGTATTATATCTGGGTTTATTCTTTCTATTATCTTATACAAGTTCTTCAAGAAACATAAAGATATAGATATCATTTCCAGTATATTGAAAGGACTACGATCAATTTCTGTTGGACTTATTATTTCCTCTACATTTACTATCCTTTTAATTACCTTTTGTGGCTCCCAATGGCCTGATGCCAAAATGCTTAATTTTAATATTACTGCTATCTTTGTATTCATTATTTCTTTATTTTTACTAAGAAAGTATAAAACAAATCCAATCTCTATTATTATTCTAACAGGTATTGTAGGTTTATTTCTTTATCAATGATATTTTAGAAACTATAATTTAGATAAATTTTAATATAGGAATCAGAATACAACCAATAACATATTCTATAACCTTTTTATACCTTATATTTATATGTCTTCTGGCATAGACCAAAGGATGTCTAACAGATAATCTGTTGACATCCTTTCTCTATTCTGTATAAAAGTATTTTTTACTCTCCACTTTCAATAAAAATTATTTATTAATAAAATTATAAGTTTGAACTTTATTGCTGTATTTATAATTCTATAATATCAGTAGCTACTTTATCTATAAACCTTTTATCGTGCTCCACTAAAATCATAGTTGGGGAATATTCTAAAATCATATTCTCAATTTGAATTCTTGAAATTACATCAATATAATTAAGTGGCTCATCCCAAATAAATAAATTTGCTTCTTCACACATGGATTTAGCTAAAAATATTTTCTTCTTTTGTCCCATACTTAAATTTTCAATAGGAGTTTCAAATTGGCTTCGTGAAAATCCCAACTTCCTCAACATGGTTAAAAATTTTGTTTTATCTAATTTTTCTTCATGAACAAACTCATCTATATTTCCACTAATAAAAGAGAATCTCTGTGGAACATAAGAGATGGCAATTCCCTTAGAAATCTCAAGCTTACCTTTCCAAGGAACTTCCTCTCCCAATATTGCCTTTATTATGCTACTTTTACCTGTTCCATTATCACCTCTAAAGACAATACAGTCTCCGCTTTCTATTGTAAATTTCATAGGATTAAAAATATTGTTATTTTCATATGCAATTGTAAAATCTTCTGCTTTTATATAGTATTTCGCATGATGTTCAATTACATCCATTTGTAAAGGCTCTATAGTTTCTATATTTTTTAGTAGTTTGTTTTTTTCTTCTATAGCTTTCTCATATCTTTTTTCTATAGTTTTAGAACGCTTCATCATCTTTGCCGCCATATGACCTATATAGCCTCTATCACAAGGTCCATCTCCAATTTTAGTATCCTCAACTTTATCGGACCAAATAGCCTTTTCCCTTGCTGATTGCTTTAATCTCCTAATTTCTTTTCTTAATTTTTGATTTTGTTCTAGCTCATATTGATCTTCTAAATTCTTATTTTTCTCCCAGGTATCATAGGTTCCTTTCTGAAGAACGATCTTACTCTTCTCTATTGTTAGTATATGATCTACTATATTATTAATGAAATTCCTATCATGAGATACCAGTATAAATCCCTTCTTCTTCTGCAAATATTTTGCAACTACTTCTCTACCATGGGTATCTAAATGATTGGTAGGTTCATCTATTAACAAAAACCTTTCTTCCTCCGCAAATAGTAACGCCAATAGTATTTTTGTTTGTTCACCTCCACTTAATGTGGAAAATGAACGATAAAGAGTATCTTCATCTACTTCCAATAAATTCATTTCTCTTTGCAATTTCCATAATTCCAAATCCGGTTGCAAAGCATCTAATAATTCTAAAGTCTTAATATCATACTCTTCAATAGAAAAAGGAAAATAAAACATTGGAATTGGTTTAATAATTAATCCTTCATAAGAATATTTATCCATCAAAAGTTTTAAAAAAGTTGTTTTACCATATCCATTTCTACCTATAAAACCTAATTTCCATTCTGTATCTAATTGTAAATTTAGGTCTTTAAAAGTAGGTTCTACACTTCCTGGATACTCAAATGTTAAGTTACGAATATCAATTAACGCCATTTTAAATTCTCCCTTCATAATAAAATTATTAGCGAGAATCTGCAAACAAAAAAGTTGAGAGCAGAAAACTCTCAACTTAAAATACAAAAATAATCTTCTAATTATCATTAATGATGAAGTTAATGCAACATATTGAATGAGATTTCTCGCTAAATCTGCACAACAAAACTTGCCTCTGCTCAAAGCAAAGATAATAGTTGTACTTATTTAATTCATTATTTAGCAAGAAATGTAATCATCGATGCACCCCTTTCATTCTATTATTGATATAGTACCATATTAATACTCCATTGTCTAGGGATAAAACTATTAATGACATATTCCATATGTATTAGGTTTTCTAGATTAAATACTTGATCAATAGATTTGTTGTATTTATTATAGACTTAATATGAGTTCTTTCATAATGATGTGATGCATCTACAGCTGGTCCTAAAGCAGCAAAAATTACGTCTTTCCCCTGTAACATACATTGGCTGGCATCAGAACTATAAAAATTATACACATCAACAACATAATCTATATTATTTTCTTCCGCTATGTCTACAAGTCTATTTCTGAATTCATAATCATATGGACTTTTTTATCTTTTGCTGCAATACTTACACTGAACTCATTAGATTCTTGCCCCTCGCCTACTATTCCTACATCTATTGCTATCATTTCCTTTGTCTTTTCCGGAATAAAAGAAACTCCATGACCTGCTTCTTCATAATTGCTAATGTAAAAATATGTAGTATGCTTTGGCATTAGAGAGTTTTCTTTGAAATATCTGCATATTTCTAATACTATGCCTATTGCTAACTTATTATCTAAATATCTTGATTTTACAAATCCAGATTCTGTTATTTCAGTTCTAGTATCCATAGCAATATAATCACCTACTCTAATGCCTAAGTCTAGTACATCTTTTTTTGATTTCACTATTTCGTCTATTCTAACAAACATATTTGTTTGATCTCTAACTACACTTGCTTTCTCTTGTCCGTATATATGCGTAGAGGCCATCTTTGGAATCATAGATCCTCGAATCTTTTTACCTTTTCTTGTTATTATATGACAATTTTCTCCCTCAACTGCAGACCAGCTGCCACCACCAACTCTAGTATACCTTAACTTACCATCATTAGTTATTTCCTTGACCATTCCACCTAAGGTATCCATATGGGCTGATATCAATACATGATCATCATCATTTTCTCCCTTTAAAGTTGCGATTAAAGCTCCTGTATTAGTCATTTTAGTACTTAATCCTAATTTCTTGAAATCCTTTTGAATTTCTAATATAGCTTCCTTTGTATTCCCAGTTGGACTAGGTATATCCAAATATTTTTTCATACTACCTGAAATCTTTTGTACATCAATACTCAATTCAATTCCTCCCCTAATCATAAAACTAATCCTAACAATTTATGTTAAAAATCTACTTATATCTATTATAGATGGAAAATAATGTGAAGTAAATAGCTGGGAGAATTCATATATGTTATTGTAAATCAATAACCTTATTACAATATGAAAGATGCATCTTATCGTGAGATATAATGAAAGTAATCTTGTCCTCATTTATTGACATGATAGTCTTATAAATTTCTCCTGCTGTTTCCTTATCAATATTGCTAGTTATTTCATCCAAGACAAATACATCAGCCTCATTAAAAATTACCCTACTTAATGCAATCTTTTGCTTCTCTCCACCAGAAAGATTTGCTCCATTTTCTTCAATTACTGTGTCTAATGATTTATTGGATAAAATTGACTGTAAGATTGGAAGTTTTATTAATTGATTAATTTCTTTATCATTATAAGCTCTCCCTAAGAATAAATTATCTCTTAATGTACCTGTCACTATTGGAACTTCCTGAGACATATAGACTAACTGCTTTCTTAAACTCTCATTACTAATATCTCTAATATCTATACCATTAATAAGAATAGCATCCGTTACTCTAAATTTAGGTAATAGCTTCATCAAAGTTGACTTTCCTGTACCTGAATCTCCATTTACTGATACAATATCCCCTTTTTCAAAAACACCTTGAATATTTGATTTTAGGGTTTGATTTCCTATAGATAAGTTCTTAATATTAAATTCTATTTTGTCTATTGAAGATATTAGTTTTGCACCATTATTTTCTTGATTTTCATCTAAATATTCTATAAATCGAGAGCTTTCCTTTAAATTTCTTGAAGCTAAATTAGCATTAGTTATTCCATTTATTGCATTAAAATACAATGGTAATATAATGCTAAATAAGACAATGGACAGCGGGCTCTCACCATTAACAATTACTCCATAAGCTAACAAAAGAATCATTAAATTTTTCATTAGCTCATTAAAAGAACGTAAAGTAGCACTTATCCCTTGAGCGAAACTATTGACTTTTGCCATAGAGCTGTAAATTCTTGTAAAAGGCTCCTTCATTGTTTCTAGCAAGGCATCCTTTGTAGCTAGTTGTTTTATATAATCTGTTTCCTTGCATAAATTTAATATATCTTTCCAGCCACTAGAAGTTTCTTCTTGCATAACCTTTGATCTCTTCTGCAATTCTTTATTCAATGATCTGTAGCCAAAATAATTAATAGGCAATAGTCCCAGAAGAATAACTGCTAATAGCTGATTGAAAGTAAGTACTAGGACAATAATTGCACAGACAATAATTACATTTACTACCATCTGCACAAATCCATCTGCTAAATAGATATATAAACTATTGACACTAATAGCTATTCTTTCTAGATAATATGTTGGCCCTTTTGTATTAATATCATCATAAGTTAAACCGAAAAATTTCTTAGTTAAACTAATAGCTTGATGGATATTAAAATTTAATGCAAATTTTTCTCTTAAATAAATCAATATAATTTGGATAATATAAGAAAATACTAATAATATTGCTATGCTCCCTACTTGCCTAATCCCTATATTTATATCTTGATTAATCCATTGATTCAAAAGTATAGGAGTTATCATTATAGCTGTAGAATTTAATAGTATCAATGACAGTAATAATATAAGAAATGACTTGTGTTGCTTTACTAAATTCATCTTATCCCTCCTAGCATTAACTTGTTTAAGTTAGCAATGAGATCTTCTATTCCAGGATAATATAATTCGTAGGTTACTTTAGCTGTTTCTTCAGTATTTACACAAGTAGAAATAATTCCTGCTAAAACTAGTACCTTTAAATGGTGAGCTATTGTTGGTATTGTTAAGTTTAATAGTGAAGATAATTCAGATGCAGTCTTAGGTTCTTCTATAATTGATTCTACTATTTTAAGCCTTGTATCATCTCCTAATGCTTTGAACTTTTCTAGGCTCGACTTGTGACTATACATGAAGATATCATTTTTTATATTATATTCATGTCCTATTATCAACAAAACACCACGACTTTGTTGATAATGCAATTTCATAGAGTCTTTATCTATTAGACTTACATATGGGGTAACCTTTACTTCCGATTGAAAACGAAGATTTACCAATTGCTTCATATATTCAGGATTTTTCAATTGCTCTAATATGTTCTTTTCATTATTATGGTAGTTAACTTTCTCTTCATGGTAAATTCTTTTTACCTCCTCTTTTGCTTCTTCTATGGATTCAATTAATTCTTGTTTTTCTTCATCACTCAAATAAAGAAAGTAAATAAGCCTTGCCTTATCCTCTTGTTCTATGTCTAGATTTAAAATTCCAGCTAAGATATCTCCTTCTACTTGTATATAACATTCTTTTAAATACTTCTTTCTTTTTTCACTCGAAAAATTTAATTCAATTTCATTAATCCATAGCCACATAATATAGCGTCTTATAATGCTCATAGCTTTATCTTTTTGATTGAAAAACGGGGAACTATTCTTATGATTTTGTTCAATCCAAGAAATAGTTTCATAAATCAATTTCATTTTCAACACCTCACTTCACTATGATATATATCATAGTAAATCATTTTTAGTATGATGTCAATATTAGTCATTTCACTTTTCATAAAATTTCCAAATTTTATTATTCAATAATATCAAAATACTAAAATAGCTTAAATTAAAATAAAAAGTACCTATAGATTAAACACTTATTCTCAGGTGCTATCTATAGATACTATTTAACTTCACCATATACTAAACTTAATAGAAATCTGGATTTTTTTGCTATTATTTATTGACTAAGTCTAAAAGATAAAGTTTCATCTTGATTAAGAATATAAGTAAAATGTTTATCTAATTTTTTGACTAATCATATCTCTAACTTAATATATCTTTCTTAGTGACCTCAATCCCTTCATCAGTATCTTCCACTGTTTCCACCATATCTATATCTGACTTTCTATACTCTTTAGTTAGTAAGAATGGCATATATACTGTTGAAAAAAGTAATAAATTTACTAAAACTGACTGCCATGTAAATACTATATTGGCTCCGTTAGCACCGTATAATACATAACCGAGATTATTATTCATAAAATGTATCATGGATATAGTCCATATATTTTCAGTCTTCATATATACATATCCAAAGAAAACTGAGTATCCAATACAAACTATTAATTGATTTATGACAGAATAAAGAGATGTTTCTGGGCTATAATAGAACATATTTATTGGTAAATGCCAAATCCCCCAAATTAGTCCTACAACTATTGCTCCCCTTCTTTTTCCTATTCGTTCTTGAATAGCTGGCTGTAAGAAATATCTCCATCCATATTCTTCTCCAAAAAATGCAATATAAGTAAATGGAAAGGAAAGCGGTAGGAGTAACACTTTAATCCAGGTTTCTAAGCTCTTAAATGGTACTATAACGCTATCTACCTCTCCAGCCAGCAGTGACGATATAAATATAGCAGTTAAATATAGAATAACAAATAATAAAATATGGATAGTTGATGACCTTATATTCTTTGTAAACTTTAATCCGAAGCTCTCTATCGTTTCCTTATTATCACTGTTGTATGCAATAATTAATAAAAAACTACCTATCATAAGCCATATCTCTAAATGAGCATTTGGGTTTTGATTAAATCCAAATATTTTTACTAAAAGATAAACTATTGATGCGAGTGCGAAAAATAAATATGTTAGAAAAAAATTCTTTGGTAGTTCCTTTCTCCATTTTTTATTCAATAGTAAAGTAACCATAACACCAAGAGCAGGATAATACATCTGCGTGAGAGGGAAAGAATCTACTGAATATGTAGGATATGCCAATCCCATAGCAACCCCCATTATAGCCGTTAATCCAAAAGTAATCCCCAAAAACAAAATAAGATCTCGATTTGAAACATTATATTTTTCCAATTTATCACCCCTATAAATTTATTTTAGAAAATTATTTCTATATTTTATCTTATACCCCAATTGATATTATATTATCAATCAATATAGTAAATTAACTCAATCACAGCAAATTGTAATTATATTGTAAATAGTTTGTGGGAGTGATAAATTTTATTTATCTTCTGTTAAAATCAATAATTATTTTTCCATCTATAAACTGAAATATCTTATTTTTATTAGAGCTTATATTTAGCTTATTATCATTTTTATATAAGATGCCAGATTTATATACTGAGAGCATAATGCCTATTAGAAACATATTTATTATTGTGCCAATTCCACCATAAGAAATTAACGGCAATGTTAATGGTGCAATTAATTGGAAACCTAAATTATTTGCAACGTATATTAAAACCTGCATAGTAAAATTTATTATAACGGAAAATGACACCAATCCTCCCAATACTCCTTTTTGAGTTAAGCTAAATCTAAGAGAGCGAATAATAAAAGCTAAGATAATAAGCATTATTATTATAAAAGATATCCAACCTATTTTATCGATTAGATGGATTAATAAATAGTCCGTATCTATATATTCCAGTTCAATTAAGTTACTTGTATCAATTCCATATCTATTATTTCCTATAAACTGCGCATTTTCGGTTATCTTTTTTACTATATTTTTCATATATCCTCCTACCGTAGGATCAAATGCACCTTTTAGTCTATCTAATTGATAGCCATTCATGGATACTAATATAACTATGGATAAGATGACTGTTAATATACAAACAAGTAATAAGGCATTAATCTTTTTTACATTAAACCAACCTTTTATTATTGCAAATATAATCAATATGAAACAGGTTATGAAATATAATGCTAAACTTGATAATCCTGCCTTAAAACAAATAATCCCTGGTATAATGCAATATACTCCACTTAAGATTATTCCCCAATACCCCTTACTCCTCATAGTATATAATATTCCCGTAAGAGCCGTCGGAAATAACAGCATAATAAACTTAACATAGAAATTCTGTCCCCGAATTGTACGACCTAAAATCGCAATTCCTATAGTTGTTATAATCAACCCAAAATATATCGTCTTAGGATATTTACCTATAATACTGAAATCTAAGAAATATGCAATAGTCATAAAAGCTATACCTATCAAAGTATATACTATACCATTAATTAATTTCCATGACATCTGATAGTCATACGTAATAAAGGCTCTAATCACTATACCTAGAAGGAGCATTACACTAGTCAATATAATTATTCCCCACTCCGGCTTTGGTCTGTAAACGCCATCTAATCCTGTACCTATAGTAACAGGATCCCCCATTTCTAATATTGCCTTAGCAGTTGCTGTTTCATCATCTAATCCATCGTCTAAAAAAGCGTTTTTTTGGTCAATAATGTGATTCTCTATTTCCTCTGAAATAATTCCATGAGCCTTTTTCCATCTTATTTGCTCACAAACTGTTTCTAAATATTCTTTGATTTTATTAGATTGTTCCAAAACTAGCACCTCCTTGTAAGACTTTGTTAATAGCTGAAGCATATGTCTTCCATTCATCTTTCTTTTCTTCAAGCATTTTTCTACCTTTCTTGGTGATACTATAATATTTTCTTATTCTTCCACTATCTGCCTTCTCATCATATGAATTCACCATACCCTCTAGCTCCAAACTATGAAGTAATGGATAAAGTGTACCTGCCTTTAATGAAAATGTATTATCGGATTTCTTAGCCAATTCTTCAATCATTAAATAGCCATACATATCCTTTTCTTCAAGGAGCTTTAATATTAACATTGTTGTGCTCCCAGTAATTAGATTCTTATTAATAGCCATATCTTCCCTTCCTTTCCATATATAGATAATCTATATATAGATTATCTATATATGTCAATAAAGAAAAAAAGACCTTGAAACTGCTATTATAGCTTCTTAGTCCTTTCTCTATTACAAATATCATATTCCATTTCATTTCTCATTGTCTAATTCCTAAGTTCACAATAAATTCTTCTTATTAATTCTCATTTTTACTTTCATCATATATCTCTAGTATTCGATCATAATTCAAACTGTCACTTTTTAATTTATAGTTTTCTATTTTAGCATCCAGACAATATACACCATTTTTATCTACACCATATGATGCAATAGGCTCCCCTTCCTTTAGAAAAACAATATTAATCATTGATCTAATATCCATCCCTATCTTTTAAAATCATATATTCACAAGCTGGCCTTTTCATATTTTAGTTTAATAATATGGTAAAAAGTGAAAGGTTTCCCTAAATCCTAATTTACCATTTCTCTATATCCGGAATCTTCTGGATTAATTTTTCATTGGCTTCTAGCATCTTTTCATAATATTTATCATATGCTGGACTTAGTTTTCGCATTGCTGGAATAAATATATCATAGTATCCACTCGTTTCTCCAAACTTACGAAATAAATTCATTTGCTGAGCCATCATAGAATCTTGATACTCCCTTGATTTCTTAAACTCTGCATATTCAATTATACTATCTTTGTTGTTTTTCCAGTATGTTTCAAAGTCATCATATACAGCTTGCATATTTTGATTAAGTTTTTCCAGTACCTCGTCTTCTATATCAAGATTAGCTTTATCTAATATAGGTTGGAGCTCTTCCGGTATTTGTATTGATTCAATATTGTCTAAGAAATCAACTATTATACCATACATTCTATTTTGTTCCTCTGTCTTTATAGGTTCATTGAGAAATTGGCCAAAATGAATACTAATATAACGACCATAATATCCAGGGAAAGCCATCATCAATTTTTCTTTTATTGTAGTTTGTTGCTCTAGTAAATTAATCCTATCTTGAACCTTATACATATCTTCCTCACGAATTAATTCTTCAATTAATTCTATTCGGGCTAGTTTCGCCTTTGCTTGAATTTGCTTTTCTTGCTTTATCATTATTAGAACAGATTTCTTATCCTTACTTTCCATTACTTCTCTAATCTCATCTGTACTTAAATCAAGCCTTCTTAGCAAAGAAATCATCTTCAATTGTTCAAGGTTATCATCTGTAAACTCCCTATATCCATTTTCTTTTATTATTGGGGAGATCAATCCCTTGTTCTGATAATATTCAATTGCTTTCTTAGTTAATCCTGTTTGCTTACAGACTTCATTAATTTGCATTATTACCACCTCCTAATTTAAGCTTAATCTATTCCCCAAGGTGGTAGTCAAGTACTTAAGCTAAATAATTTTCGCTTCCTAATTACCCATGAATTCTACATTTTATCTAAGAAAAAAGATTTTATTACAGCAAAATATTCTCTAATATAAGATTTGAAGATAATTATGGGTGGTGTTTTTGCAGGCAATCCATAAGGAATTAATCCTAATCTCTTTGCTAATAATTTTGACCTGAAAATATGATACTTATTAGATGCAATTAAAATCTTTATATTTTCTTTATCATCTACTTCCCTTATCTTATCTAAACTTAACCTAAGATTTTGAAAAGTAGATGTAGATTTATCTTCGATAATTATCCTGCTTTTTTCAATACCATTATCTACTAAGTACTTCTCCATAGCATATGCCTCTGCAATATCCTCATTTGAACCTTGTCCACCTGATACCACTACTTTTACCTCTCTATTCTCAAGTAAATATCCTTTAGCTATCTTGAGTCTTTCTAATAAGGCTGGAGAAGGTATATCTCCGTAAAGTCTTGCTCCTAGTACGATAACATAATCCACTTTTTCTGTTGATATTCTTTTTCCCTCAATAATAATTAGACTTTCTATTACTAAAAAAGATATTAAAACCATTGTAATAAGAATAACCATTGTTTTAAGCATTATTTTTTTCATAACTTTCTCCTATTTTACAACTTTTTTGTCCTAATAAAATTTTATAATGGATATGTATAAAACTTTATTTTATTATAAGTATTATATCATTAATAATGCTTTATTCCATCTATAGTTCTCTTTCAATTTTAATAATATATAATATAATTAAAAAGACCATATATCTATCTATGGTCTAATATTTCTTACTCTATTCTCTTATTATCTATAAGTTCTTCTTCCCCCATTCTTACTAATTCTCGTACTACCAAACCAGTATGTTTGGATGCCAAATTTCTAGGATCATCTACTCCAAATTCATTTGCAATCTCCATTTTAAACTTTTCTAAAGCTTCTCTGGCTTCTGGAACAATTAATTTATTTTTTGACATTAAATTCATCTCCTATTAATTAAATTATCACTATATATAGTATTTGTAAGAACCAACAAATTATCCCCATATAAGTTATTCTAATATCTTTTTTATTAATATCTTGACAATAAGTAAATAATATATAAGGAAATCAAATATTTAACCTTAAACTTTAGGAGGAGTGACATTGTCTGTAAAAATAGTAAAAAGAGGATTTGATCCTAACGATCATAAATGGTTTTCAGAGCAATCTTTAATAAAACTTAGTATTGCGCAAGAAGAAATTGAATGGTTGTTAGATAGAAATTATAAATTATCTTCAATATTAGAATTTGTTGGAGGACATTATCAGCTTTCTGCAAGACAAAGAATTGCACTAAAAAGAGCAACTTCAACTGAA
>NZ_NPMN01000026.1 GCF_002266425.1 Tissierella sp. P1 | reverse complement strand
CCTTCAAATAGTTATATTTATCTCTATGGAAAAATCGATATATTGGAGAAACTTAAATTTATAAATGATAATTATTTAAAGGATTTCGATAAAGAGGAAATAGATTCTAAACCTATTGTTCAAAAACCCTTTGACAAGAGAAAAGATATAATAGTTGAGTATCCTATTTCAACGGAGGACTCTGAAGAAGGAAAATCATCTGTTGCTCTAAGCTTTTCTATTAAAGATGATTCTAGAATCGATACGATGACTTCCTTCAATGTACTAACTTACATGCTATTCAAAAACCAAGCTTCTCCAGTGGTGCAAGAACTAAATAAAGCTGGTTTTTACAATATTAGTGCCCAAATGTCTCCTAACTTCTTGCAACCTTATGTAACAATAACTGCACAAAATATCAATCCTGATATGAAGGATAGTTTTGTAAATATTGTGTTTTCTTCCTTAAAGGATGTAGCAGAAAAAGGTATAAATAAAGATCTTATTAAATCAACACTAAACGTAGTAGAGCTAGATTTAAGACAGCAATACTCAAGAGATATTAATACAGGGCTCATGTATGGTGACTTAGCAATGTTTAGCTGGCTATATGACGAAGACCCATTTGAAGGCCTAAATATGGCAGATAGCTTCAGAAAATTAAAGATTGCATTAGATAAGCCTTATTTCGAGGAACTGATCAAAAAACATATTCTAAATAATAAACATAGTTCTCTAATACTTCTTCAGCCAAAGAAAGGCTTAATGGAAGAAAAAGATGCTGCTGCAACACAAAAACTCAGAGAATATAAGGCATCTCTTTCGGATAAGGAAATAGAAGATATTATAAGAGAATATAAAGAACTTCAAGAATGGAATAACACTCCTAATTCTAAAGAAGCCTTAGATACCATGCCTGCATTATCTTTAAAAGACTTAAAACCTACTATAGAGGAAATCCCTACTATAGAAAGTAAAGATGAAGATATTATTATTTTGCATCATCCATTATTCACCAATGGTATTGGAAGCATAAATTTATATTTTGATGCTTCTTATGTGAAACAAGAACAAATTCCTTATATAAATCTCTTATCAGAGATATTAGGGAAAATGAGTACCGAAAATTATAATTATACTGAACTGCCAGTGCAGGAAGCTATGTATACAGGAGGTATCAACTATTATCCTAGTGTACTAACTAAAAAAGGAAATAACACAGATTATGATCCTAAATTAGTCGTATCATCTATTGCCATTGATGAAAACATAGGTCAAATGTTTAACTTGATTTCAGAAGAAATAGAAAAGACTAAATTCGACGATAAAGAAAGGCTAAAACAGCTTATCTCAATGTCAAAGTTTACTATTGAAAATCAATTGAATAGCATGCCTTTGAATACGGCCGCAATAAGAAATCTTTCTTATTTCTCACCTGTTTTCAAGTATAACGATATTTTAAATGGCTTTGATTATTATGATTTTATATCAGAACTTGATTTGAATTATGATTCTAAGTATGAAGAAATAGTCGCAAATCTTGAAGAAGTTAAAAATACTATTTTTAATAGAAATAATTTAGTAATAAGTATAACTGGAGAAAATACAGAATATAAGGCTTTTAAGGAAAATCTTCCTACATTACTTGAAATCTTGGAAGATAAAGATTATCCTTCACAAAAATATGAATTTAAGATTGGAGATACTAACGAAGCCTTTACATCTCCAATAGATATTTTATATAACTTCGCAGCTTTTGACTTTACAAAGGGCGGATATAAATATAGCGGTAGCATGAAGGTTTTAAACAATGTTATATCTGACTATTTATTTAATGAAATTCGTGTCAAAGGCGGAGCATATGGTGCTATGTTTAATATAGTCAACGAATCTAATATTATCTTTATGAGCTATAGAGATCCAAAATTAAAGGAAACTTATAATGCCTATAACAGCACCGTAAGCTTTCTCAGAAACTTTGATTCAGATGAGAAAGCATTTGAGAAATTTATTATTTCTTCTTTGGCAGAATACTATGTTCCAGTATCTAGCATACAAAAAGGAAATGAGGCCGATTATTATTATCTTATGGGAATTAAGACTGAGGATTTAAATAGAGAGCTTAAAGAAATATTAAACACGAAGCCTCAGGACATGAAAAAATTTGCTGAAATGATTGAAAAGGGATTAAAAGATAATAATATTGTAACAGTTGGAAATGAGAAAGTAATAAAAGATAATAAAGGTTTCTTTAATAGTATAAAAAATTTAATAAAATAAATATCCAAATAGAGTAACCTCTAATTTAATTTAAATTAGAGGTTACTCTATCTTTTCTAAAGCTTCTATATCCAGTAAAATTATTCTTCTATGACCAATTAATTTTATAATTCCCATATCCTGAAAAACTGTTAGCTTTCTACTTAAAGTCTCTTGACTCATTCCTAAATGAGATGCAAAGTCTCTTTTACTCATCTTTAAAGATACTTCCCCTTTTTCATTTGCCATATTAATTAGGGTAAGGGCCAGCCTTCTTTCTACTCCATGAAGGCTTATATTTTCTATCAAATGTTCAGCTTTTTCTAATCTTTGACTTAGCTCCTCCATTACTTTAAATGCTATGGTAGGATATTTTTTCATTAACTCTTTTAATTTTTTCCCATCTATCATACATGCAACTGTCTGTGACAGTGCTTCTCCGTTATCAGTTAATGGCAAGGGACTAAAGATAGATAGTTCTCCCATAAAATCTCCAGGTCCCAATACTCTAATTACCTGTTCTTTGCCCGAATCTGTAAATCTAGTTATTTTTACTTTTCCAGAATGTATTACGTAAAGTTTATCTCCTTTATCCCCAGCCGTATATATCATTTCACCTTTTTCAAAGTTTTTTTCTCTTGTTATCCTAGCTACTTCCATCATTTCTTCATAAGTTAGATTGCTAAAGATTGGAACTATCTCTATACAATTTTTCCCTTCCCTTTTAAAGCAGTTACAATCCATTTAAACATCTCCTTAAATCCCTAACATTTTCTTCGATTTGCCCCTATCTCCATATCCTAAAAGTCTAACTGCATTAATTACAACTAGCAAGACAGACAATTCATGGACTAACATTCCAAAGGATAAATTAACCGTTTTAATCAATACTCCTGCTAATAATAATGCTGCTACAGCTATAGCAAAGTAAATATTCTGTCTCATATTATTTACTGTAGCACGGCTTAATCCTATGGCATGGGATAGTTTTTTTATTTCGTCAGACATCAACACTACATCTGCTGTTTCCATGGCCACATCTGTTCCTGCACCACCTATGGCAATTCCTAAATCAGCTGAAGCCAATGCTGGCGCATCATTTACTCCATCCCCTACCATGGCTGCTACGCCATATTTTTCTTGCAATTCTTTTAATACCCTAACCTTATCTTCTGGTAAAAGTTCTGCATAAAAATCGTCTAAGCCTATTTCTTCGGCAATTGCTTTAGCAGCTCTTCTATTATCTCCAGTAAGCATTACTATTTTTTCTACACCCAATTTCTTTAGATTAGATACTAATTTCTTAGCATCTTCCCTTACAACATCAGCAATGGATATAATCCCTAATATTTGCCTCGTATCTCCAACTATTACAGCAGTCTGTCCTTTTTGTTCTTCAGATTGTAGATATTTTTCTACATTCTCTCCAATACTTACCTTATTCTCTAAGAATAATTTTCTATTTCCTATTAAAATTGTTCTACCTTCTATCTTAACTTTAAGACCTTGACCAGTTATTATCTCTGACTCCTCTGGCATTTCATCAATTTTTCCTAGATCCTTTTCTGCCCGAGCCAGTATTGCACGAGCTAGAGGATGTTCTGAATATCCTTCTCCTATTGCAGTTATTCTTAGTAACTCTCTTTCTTCTATATCATAGGATTTTATATGGGTTACCATTGGTTTCCCAACAGTCAATGTTCCCGTCTTGTCAAAGGCTAAAACTTTTATCTTCCCTAAGTTTTCCATTATCTCTCCACCTTTGACTAACACACCATGCTTTGCCCCATTTCCTATACCTGCTACAATAGACACAGGGTTGATATAACCAAAGCTCCCGGACAGGCTATAACTAATAATGTAAGAGCTAATACCAAATCCTGAGTCACTAGATATAATCCTATTGCTAATACTATTATAGCAGGAGTATAATATCTTGAAAACTTCTCAAGAAATTTTTGAGTTTTTGCTTTCTTATCTTGAGCTTCTTCTACCATTTGAAGTATCCTTGCAAACGTAGTATCCTCTCCTACTCTCGTTGCCTCAATTACTAGATATCCAGACTCAATTATTGTTCCTGAGAAGACACTATCATCTATATTTCTATTAACAGGGATTGACTCTCCTGTAATAGCTGACTGATTTACATATGCTGAGCCTTCTACAACATTGCCATCTACAGAAATCTTTTCTCCTGGTTTTACTACTACCTGATCTCCCTTAACTACTTCATCAGGAGAGATTATTATTTCAACTCCATCTCTCATTACTCTAGCCGTATCTGGAGCTAAATCCAGCAAAGCTTTAATTGAAGATCTAGTTTTTTCTATAGTTCTAGATTCTAGGTAATCACCTAGCATAAATAGAAATGTTACAGCTGCTGCTTCCCAGTATTCCCCTATAAACATTGCACCTATGACTGCTATGGATACTAGAGCATCTATTCCTATTATCCAGTATCTTGCAGCAGATATTGCATTTCTGAGTATTGGAGTACCTGCAATTATGGCTGCAAGAATCATGACCACAGATGTTATTATTTGCTCTCCTATTGTATTCTTTAATATAAAAGCTATTGCTACTAATATCCCTGATATCCAAACTCTTTGAGCCTTGGTTAATTTCATTATACTCTCCCCTCTTAAACTTTACTTATTATTTTTCACTTAAAACGTCAAATCCTAATTTTTCAATTTTTGCTACTATATCTTCTGAGCTTAATATTGATTCATCGAAAGTTGCTTTAACTCTAGATGTATTAAATAAAACTTCTCCTGTAGAAATACCTTTTGTCTTCTTTAACATTCCTTCAATTTTAGCCACGCAGTTTGGGCAAGTCAATGTTTCTAATTGATAAGTTTTTGTTATCATATATATTACCTCCTGTTTTTATTGTTTGTAGCTTTATTATAAGCTAGAATAGAATAATTTACTTTGACCTAGGTCAAAATTTCGTAATTATTTTGGAGAGTTTCTTTAATAATTACCCTATTTTTATATTATTAATTAGATCAGATAGATTTATTATATTTTATCATTGTAATCAATTCGTAATTCTATGTTCCTTGTAAAGAATATAAAATTATGTTACCCTATACTATAAAGGATGGTGATGATATGAAAAATTTAATTAGAAAAATCTCTTTAATGTTAGTAGCATTAACGGTACTAGTCATTTCCTTTGGTTGTACTCCTAAGAGCAATCCTGCAGCAGAAGAAAAGATATCTACAAATCTAGGTTTCTTAAGTGAAATAAATACAGAGAATGGAAAAAATTACATTACTATTTCTACAAATGAAACAACTCTAAAATTAGAGGTAACAGATAAAAGCCTTGTAGATAATCTGGCTGTAAATGAATATTATATGGTAGCCTTTAATCAGGACAATATAGTGAAATCAATAGAACCAAATTCATTTATAAAAGATTTAGTTGAAAAATATGGAAAACCAAATGGAGAATCTGGAGATCTAATTATTAAGGCTACAGACAAAGTTGATTATAATGACTTAACTTTGCTTGATTCCGTGAATATAGACTTTAATAAAGATGGAACAGAAGAAACTATAGAGTTGTACACAGTTGCTCAAAGATACAATGGTGAGATTGCTTGGGATGATGGTCAAAATTGGGTACTAGTTGCAAGAGATGCTGATAACGATTATATTCTCTTTAATGATTATGTTCAATTAGGCGGCATAAGTTTTTATGCATATTTTGAAGGTGAAGATTTTGTAGTAACTACAGTTCAATCAGGTACGGCAAATTTAAAACTTACAGAATATAGATTTGATAAAGAATCCAATAGTTTTATTAGTAAAGTAAACTTTACTACTCATGGTGATGTAAATATGTTCCACCAAGCACCTTTAGGATACAAATAATAAAAGCCCTTATACAGGGCTTTTTTCATTTATCATCTCATCTATCTTTTCCTTTGATACTGGCTTACTAAAATGGTAACCCTGAGCTATATCACATTTCATTTCCTTTAATATCTCTAACTGTTCCATATTTTCTACCCCTTCAGCAGTTACCTTTAAACCCAATTGTTTTGCTAAAACAATTATCGTATTTGAAATCATCTTATTTTTATCATTTTTCTCAATATCCCATATAAAAGATCTATCTATTTTAAGCTCAGATACACTCATTTCATTTAAATAATTTAAACTGGAATATCCTGTCCCAAAATCATCTATGGCTACTGCTATCCCAAGGTTTTCTAACATATTTAAAATATTTAATGTATAATCTATGTCTGATATAGCCGTGGTCTCTGTAATCTCCAAGGTAAGATTCCTTGGATTAAGTTTTGACTCATTTAAGGCATTTATTACTTCATTTATAAATCTTCTATCTTGGAACTGCCTAGCTGAAATATTCACAGACATAATAATATCATGTCCTAAATCAATCCATTTTTTTGCTTGAACTGCCGCCTCCTTTAATATCCATTCTCCCATTTGGATTATCAATCCTGTTTCTTCAGCTAAAAAAATAAACTTATCCGGGTATAGGAGTCCTTGTTCTGGATGATTCCATCTTACCAAAGCCTCTACCCCTCTGATTTTTCCTGTTAATATATCTATTTGAGGTTGGTAATGTAATACCAATTGATTATTTTCTACAGCTTGTCTCAATTGATTTAAAAGCATCATCTTCTCAAGACCTTTAGACTGTATCTCTTTTCCATAAAGATAGTAAGCATTTCCTCCAAAATCCTTCGCTTTATACAATGCAAGATCAGCATTTTTAATTATGGACTGAGAATCCAGTCCTCCTTCTGGATATAATGCTATACCAATACTAGTAGTTAAATATAATTCATAATCCTTAACATAATATGGTTTTTTAAAATCTTCTATGATAATCCTTGCTAATTCCATTGCATCATCACTATGCTGAATACCTTTAAGTAGTATATAGTACTCATCCCCTCCAATTCTCGCTACGATATCTTCTTCTTTTACTAACTTCTTAAGTCTCATACCTAAAATCTTTAATACATAATCTCCTACATAGTGACCTAATGTATCATTTATATGTTTAAATCTGTCTAAATCTAAAAGTAACACTGCAAATAAATCATCGTTTTTCTCTAAATTTTCAAATATACTATTTAATTCTTCCATAAAATAAACTCTATTGGGAAGTGACGTGACTGGATCATAATACGCTAAATTATATATTTCTTTTTGATGTTTTATTAAACCTTCATTGGCTACTTCAAGTTCATTAGTTCTCTTTAATACTTCTTTTTGAAGTCTTTTATTATAGAAGTACAAAAATAAGAAAATTAAAGATATTATCGTCACTACAGATATAATTTGTTTTCTATAGGCATTATATGTCATCTTAATGTAGGACATATCTTCCCCGAACCATTTTTTATAAATATTATCATAAACCTTATTTCTTTTAATAGTTTCTAAGCCCCTCTCCAATGTTTGGAAAAGCTCTTCGTTATCCTTTCTAACAGCTGGTCCATACTTTGCAATAGAGATAGGTTCTCCTACAACTTTAACTAATTCTGTCATTTTATTTCTCTGCAGATGATATAGTCCAACTATTTTATTTCCTAAAGCTGCATCTACTTCTTTATTTCCTACTGCAATCAAGGCTTCCTCTTGACCATTTTTAGGATAACCAATTACGCGAGGTATTTCTAAAATTAGAGATTCGTTATAATCATTTTTTTGATAAGCTACCTTTAGTCCTTCTAGGTCTTCTAATTCGTTTATATGTACAGTATCCTTCGCTGCAAAAATCACTTGCTCATTGACAACTGTAGGTAGAGTGAATTTATATTTTTCTAGCCTTTCCTCATTTTGGGACATACCTATAATGCCCTCGACTTCATTTCTGTCCAAGGCTAGTATTGCGTCATTCCATTCCATTGGTATAATCTCGATTTGTAAATCCATCTCATTGGCAATTGCATTTATTATATCAACATTATATCCTTTATAGTTACCGTTTTCATCAATGTATTCATAAGGTGGATGATTATGATCTCCTGCAAATCTAATAGTTTTTGAACTATTGTTAGAATAAACATTTTTACTATCTATAAATAGGCTTTGGATGGAAATCAAAGTTAGTACTATTAATAATACTATTATATTTTTCTTCGTCTTGGATCTCATAATCATCCCCTTTAATCATATTTCCCCGTTAATCTCCCTATATAATCCCCTTTATCTCTTTAGCAAATTTAATAAATTTATCTATATCTTCCTTATTAGTATCGAAGGATGTAACTAGTCTAACTAAATTTGTTTCTTCATCTATTACATAAAAATCAAATTTTTCTTGCAGAGATTTAATTAAATCCCTTTCCATATATGCAAATATCATATTAGTCTCTGGTTCAGATTTTAAGGTGATTCCAGAGATTCCAGATAAGCTGCTTGCAAAGTATTTACCCATATTATTTGCATTTAATGCATTTTCTCTCCATAAGTCGTCACTTAAATATGCGACAAATTGTGCAGATACAAACCTCATTTTAGACAATAATTGCATTCCTTGCTTTCTATAAAATTTAAAAGCTTTACTTAGATCTTTATTTAATGAAACTATAGCCTCTCCTATCATCATGCCATTTTTTGTTCCACCAAAGGATAGAAGATCCACTCCTGTATCTGTTATCATCTCTTTAAAAGTGGTATCGAGTGCCACTACTGCATTAGCTATCCTTGCGCCATCTATATGTAATAGCATATTATTTTCATGAGCTAATTCAGCTAATTTTTTAATTTCTTCCACTGAATATAGTGTTGGCAGTCTCAGTAGTTTGAGATATGGAAATTATCCTAGGTTGGGATTGATGTTCGTCTCCTAAAGAATGAAGAAAAC
This sequence comes from Tissierella sp. P1, assembly GCF_002266425.1. Lineage (GTDB taxonomy): Bacteria > Bacillota > Clostridia > Tissierellales > Tissierellaceae > Tissierella > Tissierella carlieri. The sequence goes on along the minus strand of NZ_NPMN01000026.1, from coordinate 52,671 downwards.
TCTTTACCCCTTCCCTACATATCTTTCCGTTTTCAGTTGGTATCTGTAATATTTTTGCTCCACTAAATTTTTCTAATGCTCCACATTCATCTACATTTATATGAGCTGTATTTGCACATACTACTGCCTCATATGGCATCAATAATCCACTAAGCCCAATAACATTTGCAGCTGTACCTGTAGTTACAAAATATACATCTACATCAGCTCCTAATTGTTCTTTTATTTTGTTTATGGCTTCTTTAGTTGTATTATCGTTACCATAAGAATAATCATGACCGCTGTTAACATTTAACATAGCTTCCATTACCTTGGGATGAACTCCAGAGTTATTGTCACTCATAAACATTTTCATATTTTATCCTCCTTAAATCAAACTTATCTATCTGTCAATGCTACGAAATTACCAATTATAGACATTATTATACTATATGCGACAGTTAAACTAAATAGGTACATTGGCATATTATAGGAGATATTATTATAATACATTTTATGATATAATATACTGTATTGACGGAGGTGATACGTTGAAATCTTATTTACTCGTTATTATTATAGGGTATTTATTCGGCTGTCTACAGTGGTCCTATATACTTAGTAAAACTTTTTTAAATGTGGATATCAGGACACTTGGTGCTGGAAATGCTGGTGCATCAAATACTGTAATATCCCTAGGATGGAAATGGGGTGTCCTAGTTGCCGTCTTAGATATATTAAAAGCAATTATTTCTATTTTAGTTATCAGATATTTATTTAAAATTTCTCATCTAAGTGAAAGTGTTTTTCTTCTGTATTTAAATGGTCTTTTTGTAATCCTTGGTCATGATTTCCCATTCTTTATGGGTTTTAGAGGTGGAAAGGGTGCTGCATCTCTTTTAGGTATGTTAATAGGCGTAGATTATAGATTTGGCTTATTGGGCTTCCTCATAATTTTGCTTATAACTGTTTTTACTGACTATATAGCCTTAGGTACTATAGCCATGAACTTATTTCTATTATTAGCAACTATTTATTTTAATCTTGGACTTGGTCCAATAATCATATCTGCCCTTCTTGTGATTATAGCTATTTATCTTCATATACCAAATATTAAACGTATAAGAGATAAAGAAGAAAAAGGGCTGAGGGGAACCTTAAAGAAAAAAATCAAAAATATATAGGGAACGGTTATTCAACCGTTCCGCCCCTAAAAAAATTTATTCATGCCTTTTAAATCGCCCCTTTTAGCATAAACAAATTTTATTCTTTCCATTCCTTTTTAATAACTCTTCAATTTTATATGCTTCAACTGGTTTACTAAACAAGTACCCCTGTACAAATGTGCATCTATTTGCATTTAAAAACTTTAATTCTTCTTCTCTTTCTACCCCTTCAGCAGTTAAAGTAATATTCAGGCTTTCAGCTAGAGATATGATTCCCTTTACAATTTTAGATTTATTAATATTTCCATCTACTCCATCGATAAACATTCTATCAATTTTAATATTATTAATATTCAACTCACATAGTTGTCCTAGGGAAGAATATCCAGTACCAAAGTCATCTATGGCTATTTTTATTCCTAATTTCCTTAACTCCTTTATTGTATCCTGAATCAATTCATAGTTTTGGGTAAAAAAAGTCTCAGTTATTTCCAACTGAAGATATTGAGGTTTCAGCATAGATTTCTCCAATATCTTTTTTATCCTTTTAGTAAAATCAGGTTTTTCTAATTGCAAAACAGATACATTTACAGATATGTATATAGGATCATATCCTAATTCTTGCCATTCTTTATTCTGACTACATGATTTTAGCAATACCCACTCTCCTATAGGATGTATCATACCTATCTTTTCTGCTATTGGTATAAATCTAGCAGGTGGAATTATACCTTTTTCTCCATGATTCCATCTGATTAAAGCTTCTGCTCCAACTAATCTATTCGTATCAATACTATATATTGGTTGATAATCTAAATACAATTCTTCTTTTAATCCTAATTTTAATAAATCATTTTTCATCCAAAAATATTCTTGAATTTCTTTATCCAAAGATTTTTCAAATCTAGTGGTATTATTATTGTTTTGTATCTTGCATTTATTCATAGCAATATCTGCTTTCCTAATTAAAGTAGTAGAATCCATTCCGTCATCAGGATATACTGCTATTCCAATACAAGTTGTTATTTGAAATTCACCATTACCTACAGAAAAATAATCTTCAAGATTTTTTATAATATTATTAGATAATCTCTCGACTTCATACAAGGTATCTATTCTAGGCATTAAAATAGCAAATTCATCTTCGCTAAATCTTGCAACAGTATCTTCTATTCCTACGCTAGCTCTTAATCTTAGTGCAAATTCTTTCAATACCTGTTCCCCAGCAAAATGCCCTAAAGCATTCTTTATCTCTTTAAACTCATTAACCTTTAATATAAGTATTACTAACTTTTCCTTAGTATTTTCATTAGAATTATTCTTAAATACTTCATAATCTAAATTATCCAAGAAAAACTTCATATTAAATAGTCCAGTTAAACTGTCATTATAAGTAAGCATCTTTATCTTATTTTCTTTTTCTTTAGTCTCTGATATATCAGAATAGATGAAATAAGCTCCAATAAAATTTCCATTCACTACTATAGGACATATGAGCAACAGTAAATCTAGGGTACTATCATCTCTCCTTTTTATTCTAACTTCTCTCCGTATACATTTACCCTCTATTATTGATTCTCTGAAATCACAAAAAGGATCATATATGGTTTGTTCACATAATATTTTTGTAATATCTTTATTTACTATTTCTAATAAATCATATTGAAAAGCCCTCTTAAATTTATCATTAATATTCAATATTCTAAATTCAGCATTAACCATTGCAATAGCTTCAGGAGAATTATTAAAGAGATTATCAAAATAGATTTGATTGATCATATAGTCTTTTTCTAACTTACTCTTTTCTTTAATATCATGAATAACTGAGAATAATAAATTCTTATCTCCAACTTCTATAAAACTACTAAATACTTCTACATCTCTTATTTCACCGTTAAATAATTTATGTCTAAATCTAAAAAACTTTCTATTTTCTAGTTCTGCCTTCTCTATTTCTTTAGATATCTCTTTTTGAGTTAAGATATTTATATCTGAAATATTCATAGAAAGCAATTCTTTTTTTGAGTATAAATAATAATCACATGCTGCTAAATTAGCATCATCAATATTTCCTGTTTCAGCATCTATAATTATCATGGGTGTGAGACTATTATTAAAGGCTTCTTTATATTTACAATTGTGTTCTACAAATTGTTCCTTCAAAATTTCTCACCTCTGCTTTTTACATACTACAAATTGCTTAAATTATCTCTTTAAATTTACCATTAATCAATCTAATATTATATATCTAAAACCGAATAGTCAGCTAATATATCACTTAGATAGATACTAAATTTTCCTAATGCCCTACTTCTAAGCTTTATTTGAAAATTAAATATTTAAACTTAGGATTAATAATTATATATTAGCATAAAATATTATCATTGACAACAAATGTTGACATTTTATTGCATTTAGACCCTTTTTGAAGACAGCCTATAGATTTGATTGTTTTTATGCTAGGATATTTATGAGGTGATGCCATGACTTTTGGAGAGCGTTTAAAACTGCTTAGAGAAGAGAATTCTTTAACTCAAAGTGAGTTAGCTAAAAAATTAAATATTAGTAGACAATCTGTTAGTAATTATGAAAATGGTTCGCGTTTTCCTAATGATGTGCAACTCCTTGTGAAGATTTCTGCACTTTTTTGTGTCTCACTAGACTACCTTATAGGTTTATCTAATATTAGACTTTCTCTCCCAAACCAAGATATGGAAAAGAATCCTCAATTTATGGAAAATAATGAAAGCCCTTATTCTACTAAAAGAAATGTACTAGAAGAACTTTTTTTAGAAATTGATAATATGCCTCTGGAAGATATTAAAAAGGTTATTAAATTTATAAAAGTAATCAATGGGAAATTATAACTTATAAATTTAAATAAATAATTATTTTCCCCATACTCCTCTAGGAAAGTTAGTATAAAAACATTTTTGTAGCTTTAATTCTATTTTGATTTGATTGGAAAAGAGTACTTATTTTTCCTAATTGAAGAATATTTTATTCTAATTCAAAAAAAGCTTAAAAAATCTAAAGACTCTGATTCTATGTCTCTTTAGTATAGACATCTTTTCAGTCCTATGATTCTTCTAAGCTTTTTCCATTCTAATAATATCTCATATATTTAATTTTGTTCTATAATTTATTCTCTATTAATACTATTTCCTCTTAGGATTCGCTATTTCAGCTTTAACCTTTGTTCCTTTTATTCTTACTCCATTTAATATTTCTAAGACATCCTCCGTATAATCTCCTGGTATCTCTACAAATGTAAATTTATCATATACATCTATATTTCCTACTAGGTTTTTAGTTATACCTGTCTCCTGAACTATAGCCGCTAATATATGCCTTGGACTTATGCCTTTTTTCTTCCCTATATTTATGTGAATTCTTGTTGAAGAACCTGATGATTTAAATCCTGTAGGTTTACCTCCTGTAGGTTTGCCTCCTTTAAGCTTCCCTCCAAAATCCACCATATCTAACTCTTCGTGACCATCTAGTCTGTTTTCAGCCATGTAGAATTTCAATAGTGCAGCTGCTATATCAAAAGAGGTATAATCTTCTTCAAGTAAGGTCTCGATAATCTTTTCATATTTACTTAAATCTTCTTTGTCAATCTCTTCTTTTATTTTTCCAAGCATTATTGTAGTATAGTTTGCTTCTATATCCTTAAGAGTTGGTAAATCCATTCTTGTAATTTTTGTTTTAGTATATCTTTGTATGTCTCTTAATTTATAGATATCTCTTCCTGCTACAAAGCTAAAGGCCTTTCCTTCTCTTCCTGCTCTGGCAGTTCTACCTATTCTATGGACATAATATTCCTCATCCTGCGGCATATCATAGTTAATAACTAAGTCCACGTCATCTACATCTATTCCTCTTGCTGCTACATCTGTAGCTATTAAAATATCTATGGTACCTTTTCTGAACTTACCCATTACAGTATCCCTTTGGTTTTGCTTCAAATCTCCATGAAGTCCATCTGCAAAATATCCTCTTCCTTGCAATTCTTCAGTTAATTCATCTACCTTTTTCTTTGTATTGCAAAATACTACAGTTAACTTTGGATTGTACATATCAACAAGTCTAGATAAAATCTCAGTTTTCATATGCTGTTTTAGCTCAAAATAAACTTGCTCTACCTTTGGTACTGTAAGTTCTTTATGAACCACCTTAATGATCTCAGGATTTGCTTGATAACTTGCAGCAAACTTCATAATTTCTGGGGGCATAGTTGCTGAGAAAAATATGGTTTGTCTTTCTTCCTTTAAATCATTCATTACAAGGGCAATATCATCTCTAAAACCCATATCAAACATCTCATCCGCTTCATCTAGTACCATCATGCTTACATTATCTATTTTTAGAGTTCTTCTTCTTATATGATCTAGAACTCTTCCCGGTGTACCAATTACAATATTAACACCCTTTTTTAAAGCTTTAATCTGCCTATCTATTGGTTGCCCACCATATATAGGAACTACAGATATACCTTTTTTATATTTTGCAAGTTTTCCGATCTCTTCAGCTACCTGTATTGAAAGTTCTCTAGTTGGACATAGAACTAATGCTTGAACATAATTTCCATTTGGATCACATCTTTCAATAATAGGGATACCAAATGCAGCTGTTTTACCTGTTCCTGTCTGCGCTTGCCCAATAATATCTCTGCCCTCTAATATTACTGGTATAGCCTGGGATTGAATAGGAGACATTTCCTCAAATCCCATATCACAAATTCCCTTTTGTACTTCTTTCGATAAATTCATATCCTCAAATCTTAATTTTTCCATGTATATAAAATCGTCCTCCTTAATCTATAACCTATTAAGTATACATATAATGTTAACTAATTGCAAGAAAAATATTAGTTTATATCTGATTGATAAATATAATTGTTTCCTTTATAGTATACCCTTAATTATGAAACTTCTCTTATTATCTTTATTTAGTTTCCACTAATATTTAATAGGGTATATATGGAAAAATTAGGTCTTATGACCCATTCTAGGAGATGATTTTATGTTTACCATAGAAGATTTTCAAATGATGCTTGATAGTACTCCTGTAGGATATGTATATCATGAGCTAATTTATGATGATAAGTATATACCTATAGACTTGAAAATATTAGATTTCAATCCTTCTTATCTAGAAATTATTGGAATCAAAAATATAGAAATACAAGATAAATATATATTGGAATTGTTCCCAAGCATTAGAAATGAAATTCCACAGCTATTTGAATTAGTAACTGATGCTATTTTGCACAATAGACATACCTTAAATTCTGTATATATACCTAGTTTTAACAAATGGCTAAAAATACATCTATTTTCTCCTAAGAAAAACTTCTTTATTGCCCAATTCATTGACCTAACTAAAGAAAAAAAACTAGAAGCTAGTCTAATACAAAAATCCAATGAACTGGAGGAATTAATAAATTCCATTTCTGATTTAGTCATAGCAATTAACTTTAATGGAAGTATTATCAAAGTAAATCAAGCTTGGGAAAGAGTCTTAGGCTATAATATTAATGAATTAATATCACATCAATTTATGTCCTTTCTTCATCCAGAAGATCTAGAGTTTATATATGAATCATTTAATAATGGTATAATTTTTGATCCTAATTATATTTTGAGAACTAGAGTATTAAAGAAAAGTGGAGAATGGTTATATCTTGAATGGAAACTAAGTTTTTATGAGGATATTGCTTATGCTGTTGGAAGAAATGTTACAGAAATCATTGAAAAAGAGGAACAGATTATATATCTATCTTACCATGATAAATTAACTGGCCTTTACAATAGAGCTTTCTTTGAAGAAGAGTTAAAAAGGTTAGATAATAATCGTCACTTACCTCTATCAATTATTATGGGTGATGTAAATGGTCTTAAAATAATTAATGATGTATTTGGTCATTTAGCTGGAGATAGAATGCTACAATCCATTGCTGAAATACTTAAAGTTTCCTGTAGAAGAGGAGATATTATAGCTAGATGGGGCGGAGATGAATTTATCATTTTACTCCCTAACACTTCCAGTTCAATAACTGAAGAAATAATTGATAGAATATACAGCAATTGCAAGGATAGAGAATTAGATATGCAATATGCTAATATTTCTTTAGGATATGCTGTTAAGGACCACAATGATATGGATATAATGAAGGTTTTAGTTGAAGCTGAAAATAATATGTACAAAAATAAGATAATAGATGGAAAAAAAGTTAGAGATATAATAATCTCATCTATGATACAGTATCTTTTTGATGGAAATTATGAAATCAAATATCATATTGATAGAGTCAAAAATTATTCTCTTGCATTAGCTAATAGATTAAATCTATCAAATAGTGATAGAAACAAACTAATTCTTCTTGCAGAGGTCCATGATATTGGTAAGATTTCTATTTCTAAAGAAATATTAGAAAAACCCAGAGAACTAGATGAATTAGAATGGAATGAAATAAGAAAGCATCCCGAAATAGGATATAGGATTGCTAAGTCAATACCAGAATTAGCTGACATTGCAGAACTAATCTTATATCATCATGAACGTTGGGATGGTAAAGGCTATCCCCATGAACTAAAAGGAGAAGAAATTCCATTACTGTCTAGAATATTTTCTGTTGTAGATGTTTATGATGCTATAACTCAAAATAAGCCCCATAGAAAGGCAATGTGTTTAGACGAAGCTATAGATTTCCTATTAGAAAATAAAGGCATTCAATTTGATCCTTATATAGTAGATTCCTTTATAAAGATTTTGCTTCAATATTAAAATTTCTAATGTTATACTAATTTATAGTAAAAATTTATGGAGGTCTATAGGGTTTGGTGGAGGTATGGGAATTGAATCTGTATGTGGCGCACTTACTCTGCTGGAGTTATGGTATTATCATATAAATATGTGAATAATGTTGCCCATGAAAGTGATAAAGTTAAAGAAGTGAGTCAAAGACTTTTTAGAGAGTTTATGGAAAAAATGAATAGTATACAATACGGATATCTCAAAAAGGGCATGTAGAAAAGGGGATATAGGCTGTTCTAATATTATCATAAAAACTGCTGAAATATCGGATAAATTAATGATAGAATAAAAACTAGACTAGGGTCTAGTTTTTTGTATAATCTTTAGAGATGATTTTATCCGATGGCTTACAATTCCACGACTTCCACTTCTATAAGTAAAAGTCGGGAATTGCATAGCCTCTGGATAACACGGCTCTGCGTTCAGAGGGAGTTAAAACTCCCCCTGAACTGAGTCTTAGTTTATCAATGAGAGGAGATACTAATGAGTATTTTAACTGTAACAAATCTAAGTCATGGCTTTGGTGATAGAGAAATTTTAAAGAATGTATCCTTTAGGCTACTGAAGGGCGAGCACGTAGGTCTAATAGGCGCTAATGGAGAAGGTAAATCTTCTTTTATGAATATAATTACTGGAAAACTAGAACCTGATGAAGGTCAAATAGAATGGGCTAAAAGAGTTAGAGTTGGATATTTAGATCAGCACACATCACTAGAAAAGGGTCAAAGTATTCGTGATGTGCTAAAATCAGCATTTAAGTATCTATTCGATTTAGAGCAGGAAATGCAAGATATGTATTTAAAAATGGGTGATGTATCTGAAGATGAACTTACTGCTCTACTTGAAGAGGTAGGTACTATACAGGATATATTAGATCATAATGATTTTTATATAATAGATGCAAAGGTAGAAGACATTGCAAGGGGCCTTGGTCTTGATGATATTGGTCTTGATAAGGATGTAAATGATTTATCTGGAGGGCAGAGAACCAAAATACTTCTTGCTAAATTATTGTTAGAAAAACCAGATATTCTATTACTTGATGAGCCTACTAACTATTTAGATGAACCACATATAATATGGCTAAAAAGATATCTTCAAGAATATGAAAATGCTTTTATTCTTATATCCCATGATATTCCTTTCCTAAATTCTGTTATAAACTTAATCTATCATATGGAAGATAAGGAATTGACCAGATATGTAGGAGATTATGATAATTTTATAAAAGTATATGAAGCTAAAAAGGCTCAATTAGAAGCAGCATATAAAAAGCAGCAGCAAGAGATTGCAGAGCTGGAAGACTTCGTAGCTAGGAATAAGGCCAGAGTTGCAACTAGAAATATGGCAATGTCCAGACAGAAAAAACTAGATAAAATGGAAATAATAGAGTTGGCTCGTGAAAAACCAAAGCCAGAATTCAATTTTAAGGAAGGCAGAACTGCCGGAAGACTTATATTTGAAACTAAGGATTTAGTTATAGGCTATGATGACCCTTTATCTAAGCCATTGAATCTAACAATGGAAAGAGGTCAGAAAATAGCATTAATTGGAGCTAATGGTCTAGGTAAAACTACTTTATTGAAAAGTATCCTTGGTGAGATTAAATCTGTATCCGGTGGAGTAGAGCTTGGTGATAATCTTCAAATAGGATATTTTGAGCAGGAAATCAAGGATAAAAACAATAATTCCTGTATTGATGAAATTTGGCAAGAGTTTCCCGGATATACTCAATATGAAGTTAGAGCTGCTTTGGCAAAGTGCGGGTTGACTACTAAGCATATTGAATCTAAAGTAATGGTTCTAAGTGGTGGAGAACAGGCTAAAGTAAGACTTTGTAAACTCATTAATAAGGAAACCAATGTACTCATACTAGATGAGCCTACTAACCATTTAGATATAGATGCTAAAGAAGAGCTAAAAAGAGCCTTAAAAGCTTATAAAGGGAGTATTCTTCTTATATCCCACGAACCTGACTTTTATAAGGATGTAGCTACTGATATTTGGAACTGTGAAAATTGGACGACAAAGATATTTTAATGTAAAAAGGAATCTTCTTGAAGAAGGTTCCTTTTGTATTTAAAGTTGAGAAACACTTTATTTAGAGCCTCAAAATAATTCTTTCTCATTTGCCAATATATGCTATAATATAGTTAACTAAATATTTTGAAAGGCGGGATAATATGCGTTGGAGTTTAAATGAATTATATACTTCTTTCGATTCTAAGGAATACATCTCTGATCTAGAAAAACTTGACAGCTTAATATCAGAATTTAGTAAATGGGCTAATGATAATTTGAATTCTACTGACAATGCCATAGAAAAAATAGAAGTATATGTACAATATTCTAGTACCATAAACACGTTATTTTCAAAACTTTTCTCCTTTGCATCTCTTACAAATGCAGTAGAGGCTAAAAATGAGAAAGCTCTTCAATATCTTGATAAATTGAGAGTGAAAAGTTCGGATCTAACTAAACCTGATGTTCAGTTTCAAAGCTTTATGAAAAATATAGATAACTTAGATGAAATAGCAAATTCATCAGAAGTATTAAAGGAGCATAAATTCTATTTAGAGCAAATTAAAGAACGAACTAAATATATGCTTAGTGAGAAAGAAGAAATACTTATATCAAAAATGTCAAATACTGGCTCTTCTGCATGGTCAAATCTTCAAAATATGGTATCATCTACCTTATTGGTAGATATAAATATAGATGGAGAAGATAAACAGCTTCCACTTCCAGCAGCTAGAAACCTTGCATATGATAAAGATCCAGTAAAGAGAAAAGTAGGTTATGAAGCTGAACTAAAAGCATATAAGAAGATAGAGGAATCTTCAGCTGCTGCATTAAACGGAATCAAAGGTGAAGTAATCACTACTTCTGAATTAAGAGGATATCATTCTCCCTTAGATGAAACCTTAGTAAAATCTAGAATGGATGAAAAAACTCTATATGCAATGATTATAGCTATGAGAGAGTTCTTACCAGTATTCCATAAATATTATAGAAAAAAAGCAGAATTATTAGGATATGAAAATGGACTTCCATTCTATGAAATGTTTACGCCTATGGGAGAAGTAAATAGAACCTTTACTTATGATGAAGCAATGAAATATATAATAGATAATTTTAGGACCTTCTCTAATAGACTAGCTGATTTCGTACAAAATGCCTACGATAATAATTGGCTAGATGTAGAACCTAGGGAGGGTAAAAGAGGAGGAGCATTCTGCTCAAATTTGCATCCTATAAAGGAAAGTAGAATATTATCTAATTTCAATGGAAGTTTTTCAAATATGACTACATTAGCTCATGAATTAGGACATGCATATCATGGACTTAATTTAAGAAATGAATCTATATTAAATAGTAGATATCCTATGCCAATAGCAGAAACAGCTTCTATCTTCTGTGAAACAATAGTGGTTAATGCAGCTCTAAGAGAGGCCAGTGATGAAGAAGCTCTAAGCATACTAGAAGCTTCCATATCTGATGCAGGTCAAGTTATAGTAGATATCTATAGTAGATTTTTATTTGAATCAGAGTTATTTGAGAGAAGAAAGACACATGCCCTTTCAGTAAATGAACTGAAAGAAATAATGATGGATGCTCAAAAACAAGCTTATGGAGATGGATTAGACCATAATGTCCTTCATCCATATATGTGGTTAAATAAACCTCATTATTACTCCGCAGGACTTAACTTCTATAACTTCCCGTATGCCTTTGGATTATTATTCTCTAAGGGATTGTATGCAGAATATCTAAAACGAGGAGAAGAGTTTGTAAAAGAGTATGATGAACTATTAAACGCTACAGGTAAAAATAATATAAGAGACGTAGCTCTAAGAATGGGCATAGATGTTCACGACCCAGAGTTCTTCAGAAATTCATTGAGATTAATTGAAAAGGATATAGAAAAGTTTATAGAATTAGCAAGTAAATAATTTCTTAAAACAAATTCCCCCTTTGGTTTTTTATACCAAAAGGGGAATTTAATTATTCATTAAGTAAATAATCATTAAATATGTTTTTAATCAACTTTTCAGTTTCTATTTCATCATAGAGGTAATAGGATGTTGAGCCAATATATTCTCCTTCTCCCGGAATTATATCTGTCTTAATATTTTCCATATCAATCTTTTTTGCATTTGTTGCAGCCTTTAATATAATATTAAGAGGAATATTAGTCTCTACATTCTTATAATATGTTTTTATTAAATTCTGTAGCTTAAATAAATTTTTAAACTTTAAAGTTTGCTTTATTAGCTCCTTCATAAACATCTGCTGAGCTTTAATTCTTCCAACATCTCCCTCGGGATATTCTACTTTACTGCCATCATTATTTTTTCTCCACCTTAAAAAATCATGGGCATTCTTTCCATCTAATGTTTGTAACCCCTTCTTTATATTTATATTAAGGGGAGTAATCTCAGGGTTAGTATCCTTATATTTCATATCAAAGGGTACATCTATTTCCACCCCACCTATAGCATCCACTACTTCCATTACAACGTTATAATCTACCTTTACATAGTAATCTACATCAATACCCAGAAAATCTCTTACAGTTCGCATCGTAAGCTCTGGTCCTCCATAGGAATGGGCATGATTTATTTTATCCTTCTTCCCTTTTACTAAAACTCTCGTATCTCTTGGTATAGATAGTATATTTGTTTCCCCAGTATCAAAATTAACTTTAAATAGCATCATAGTGTCTGTACGGATACCCTTATAATTCTTAACTCCATTAGCATCTACACCCATCATTAAAAAGAGAATTTCATTTTTTATCTTTTGTTCTATTTTATTGTCCTCACCTAGATCAATCTCTGGTTTATTATTATCTTCTATAGTTGGTATATATCCATTATCTAAAAAAACATCTTTCCCAAAAACCATAAATACTAACCCAAAACATATAAATGATAAAATAAATGATAACAAAAATTTCTTTTTCATTTAAACACCCCAATTTTAGTTGGAATTTGAAACAATTTATTATATATTATCAATATATGATATTTCTGTCAATATTTTGGTGATGTAATTACAGTATCTCCAAGAAAGCATTTATTCTAGTATTTATTTGTCCCATGTCCAGCTTTGAGTAATCTGTTTCAATATATAAATATGGCTTATTCTTTTTCTCTGTCACAAATCTCTTTACATTGTAAGATTCCACACTAAATGTATGACAAGCTTGAAGAACCACTTCTATTACTCCATCTATCTCATATTCATCTATCATCTCATCCAATGCCTGAAATCTTCTTGGATTTGGCGTCATAACAGAACAACTAACATTTAAATATTTTTCTGTTAAGGCATCTATTGGATCTATTGTTTCATTTACTAATACCATCTTTTCTCTAACTCCACTACAATTTTCAAAAGCCACTATATCTGCTCCTGAATCCTCTATGGTCTTTAGTACCTTTTCTCTAACTCCTCCTACTGGACATCCAGTAATAAGTATCCTTGGTCTATTTGTCTTAGTCCCCTTTAATTCATTTTCATATTTATCCTTTAGTTCTCTAGTTCTTTCTTCTATAAAATTACATTGAGATCTCCTATCGAATTGAAAGCCCAAAGCTTCCATTGTTTCATTTACTTCACGTCCTGATATTGGGGAAGGATTTAATTTACCTAACTCATAAAAATCCAAAAGCACTTTTCTTTCATGATTTCTTTCCTTTATTTCTTCTCTCAAAATTTCTTCTGTAATTTCTATATTAAATTTTTCTTCTAATACTTCCTTTAGTCTAACTAGTTCTTCTCTCCAATATCTAAATGCATGGTCTTTATCTTGTCCTTGCGGTAAATGCATAACATGAGTTGGCCTTAATTCTCCTAATAATTCGTACATCTTTTTCTTACCATCACAAGTAGTTTCTCCTACTATTAAATCTGAAAAATAAAAATATGGGCATGTTTCTGATACCGCAAAACCATAACTAGATTTTATAAGAGGGCAAAGATTTTTAGGCAAGTGTTTTTCAGCATGTGGTATTGGTACATCAGATGTGCCGCATAAACTCACTGCTACTGCCCCTGCTACATGTATAAGTTCAATAGGTGTATATGTACAAAAAATTCCTACAACTGGAGTTCCTCTCTCTTTTAAAGCTTTTACTTTTAGGAAGCCTTCTCGTCTAGCTTCTTCATAGCTCTCAAAATTCTCTGGTAATTTTAACATATATGTCACTCCTTTAACAATCATTCATATCATTATATAAAATTTAATAAAAGATAATCAAATAAGGATTTTCTATAGTTAAGTTTTCAATATAGATATAAATGATATTGTCAAAACAAACGAAAACCACTCCAATTTTCAGTGTTTTCACTAAAATTGGAGTGGTTTATTCTATATAAAATTTATTAAGTTTATTTCTTTATGCCATCATAGCAAAGACCATATGGTTTTCCTGGAACGAACTCTCCTTGTCCTTTTTCACCTATATATTTTCCTTCATCTACTACTAATTGACCTCTTAAGAATACCTTTTCCGGTCTTCCTATTTGTTCAAATCCTTCATAAGAGTTGTAGTCAACTCCTTGTAAGCTTGTTTCATTTGATATTATTGACTTAACCTTTGGATTATATATTACGATATCAGCATCATATCCTATACCAAGATGTCCTTTTTTATCTCCAAGACCATTGATTTTAGCTGGTTTAGTTGCAAATAAATCAACTAATTGTGATCTTGTTATTTTTCCTGTTTCAACTCCAGCAGTCCACAATACTCCTAATCTATTTTCAAGACCTGGTGCTCCATTTGGAATATTTCTAAAATCGTCTTTACCCATATGTTTTTGCTCTGCCCAGTTAAATCCGCAGTGATCAGAACTTATTGCATTTAACCATCCATTTTTGATTGAAGCCCATAAGTAATCTATATCATCTTGCTCTCTAAGTGCAGGTGAACATACATATTTAGCACCTTGGAAATTAGGTTTTGCAAGATTTTCTTTATCGAGTGTTAAATAATGAGTACATGTTTCTCCGTAAACTGGAATCCCTTCATCTTGAGCACGCTTTATTGCATCAACTGCACCTTTTGTAGATACATGAACTACATATAAAGGAGCATCCATAAGCCTAGCGATGTTAATTGCTCTTTCAGTTGCCTCAGTTTCTACCATTGGTGGTCTAGACACTGCATGATAGTAGGGTTCAACATTTCCTTGTTCAACACATTCTTTTTGTAGAACGTCTATTAAGTCAGCATTTTCTGCGTGTACCATTATAGTAACTCCTGCATCCTTTGCTTTTTGCATTGACTTAGCAATAACATCATCATCACAATGGAAGAACATACCTTGTATGCCATAAATAATTTTACTGTTGGATATCCAGCTTCAGGAAGCTTCGCAATTTCATCGTATACTCCAGTTGAAGGATCTGTTATTATACCATGGAAAGAATAATCTACCATAGCTATTCCTTCAGCGTTTTCTTTTCTATATTCATCTATTGTATCAATTAGACCTTTTCCTTTTATTTGATTAACAAATTCAATTACTGTAGTTGTTCCACCTACTGCTGCTGCATTTGAAGTTTCAAATCCTCTAACCTTTGAACCGTTAAATTCAAATGAAAAATGAACGTGTTGATCAACTCCTCCTGGCAATACATACATTCCTTTAGCGTCTATTACTTCATCAGCCTTAGAATCTAAATTATTTCCAATTGCTATTATTTTTCCTTCATCTACTAGAATATCACCTTGATACTCATCCATTGCAGTAACTATAACACCATTTTTAATTAACAAACTCATTTTTAATTTCCTCCTTTAATTTTATGACTTCACTACAACACTTATTTTTAGTAACAGTTTAATAATACTGTTAAATAAAATAATCCTAATTATTCTCTCTTAAGAACATCTTATCCTTTAATATGATGGAATCAAGAAAGGCACCAAATTTTACTGATATTATACCAATGATTAAACCTATTGATGTAACTACTATTGAATGAAACAGGCTTCCTGATGCAAAGTAAATATTACAACTTACAAATGTGACTGAACATACTGCAAATAATGGAAAGCTTTGAGCGATTGTCATGGTAAATCCAAGAGCTACTACTACTAAAGCTGAAGTTATTCCTGAAGTATTTAATGCCATCTGAGTATAAACAGTTAAATATGCCAGAATAGGCCCTAATACTATACACGGAAAACTTTTTTTACAAGCTTCTAGATTACCTCCTGTAAAAAAGAATAAAGACCAACCAATAAATCCAGGCCATGCAGGCACTCCAAGCTTTTCAGCAATTAAAACCCAAATTCCAGATAGTAACCCAACTGATATAGAAATTCCTAAGTTTTTCTTAATTTTAGCCACCTCCCTTACTACATATTTTGATGCATGATATTATATTTTAAAATAATCCACCTTTCATACATTAAAAGGTTTTTTATTTACTCATTAGCTAGTTTAATTACTGTTTTTAATAATAAATCACAGCCTAACTTAATATCTTCAAATTTAGTAAGTTCTTGTGGACAGTGACTAAGTCCTTTAATACTCGGTACAAATATCATACCTACATCTGTTATTTCTGGCAACATAGCTGAATCATGAACTGCGCCACTATTCATTTTTATAAAGTTATATTTATTTTCTAATGCAGTATCTTCGATTATATTGATAATCTTTGATGAAAGTTTGACACATTCTGATTCACCAATTAAGTCAACCTTATATTCAAGTCCACGTTTTTCTGCTACTTCTTTTGTTTTACTTATTAGCTCTCTAGCTACTATTTCCATTCCTTCAGTTTCTACATCTCTAATATCTACATTAAATTCTATTTGCCCTGGAATAACATTTGATCCATTAGGCTGACAATGAATTTTTCCTATAGTTGCAACTGTATCCTTTAGAGCTTTTTCTTTTGCTGCCTTTTCCATATGAATAATGATTTCAGCAGCACCTACCATAGGATCTTTTCTTAAATACATTGGAGTAGAACCAGCATGATTAGAAACTCCTTTCAATTTTACCTTATAGGTTTTCATACCTACTATGGCCTGTACTATACCTATAGAAATTTGTTCTGAGTCAAGTATTCCTCCTTGTTCTACATGAAGTTCAACCATTGCTTTCACTTCTTCTTTCTTTAATATTTCATTTTCTACATTATCTACATCTAATCCAAAATCCTTCATGACTTGGTAAGCACTGATACCATCATCATTTTTAATTTTCTTTAAATCCTCCAATTTATATGCACCAGTTAAAATCTTACTGCCAACCATAGTGCTTCCAAAGTTTGAGCCTTCTTCCTCTGCAAAGGCAATCAATTCTATTGGATTGTTAATCTTTACATTATTTTCTTTTATTACTCTTATGACTTCCAATGCTGTTACAACTCCAGTAAGTCCGTCAAACTTTCCACCATTGGCAACAGTATCAATATGAGACCCCATCATTATAGAAGGTTTGTCTTCATTATTATCTATATACTTAGCCCTAATGTTGCCAACACCATCTACTTTAATAGATAAGCCAAGGTCTTTCATTTCCTTAATTAAATATTCCCTAACTTCACTATCTTCTTTACTATAAGAAAATCTTGTGCATCCCATATTTGGAGTGGCTGTAATTCTTGTTACATTTTCTATATCATTTTTTATTCTTTCAATACAGGATTCCAACTTTGTCCCTCCTTCGTTTTTATGTTTGCTTATATTAATTGCAAGACCCATGCCAATTGTTAATAAATATTTAAATGTGGATTTTAGGGCTTTTTCTCATCAACACCTTAAATAAAAAAAGAACTTGATGAAAATAATCATCAAGTCTTTTGAAATATTTCATCATTATTGAAATATAACTTGATTTTACAAATCCCTCCCATTTCATTTTGGATGAAATAAATCAAAAGAGAGCTGAATCATAGGTATTTCTATGATTCAGCTCTCTTTTATTATAAATATGAGGTTCTGCTTCAATAGAAGCTTTTCTTATAATTTAAATCTTCCAACCAATCCATTTAGTTTTTCTATTACACCTGCTAATTTTTCTGTATTATTTAATATAGTCTCCATTGTTGCCGCCTGTTCCTCCATTGAAGCTGATAACTCTTCTGTAGATGCTGCTGTTTCTTCTGTTACAGAAGATATACTTTGAATAGTTAGTATTACATTTTCTTTCTCATTATCTATTATTTCCAGCTTTCCATCTAGCTGATTTATAGCTTCTATAGATATTAATATTGCTTTATATATTTCATCAAAACCTTTTTTAACTTGTTCTAGAGTATTGTTTGCATCATTTAATGATTCTTCTGATTCATCCATACTTACCTTTGTAGTTTCAACTTCAAATTGAATTGCATTTAATATATCTTCTATACTCTTTGTAGCATGTCCTGTTTGCTCTGATAATTTTCTTATTTCATCTGCAACTACGGCAAATCCTCTGCCTGCATCACCTGCTCTAGCCGCTTCTATTGCAGCATTTAGAGCTAATAGGTTGGTTTGTTCAGAAATACTCATTATGGTATTTAATATACTTCCAATGGATTGAGATTTTTCTGATAGAGAATTGATGTTCTCTGCAACTAGTTGGGTAGATTTATTTGATATATTGAATTTTTCAACCATGCTATCCATTGCCTGTGAACCTTCTTCATTTATCCCTTGTGCTCTAGTAGAACTTTCTACTACTATTTGTCCATTTTCTACTGCTGCCTTTATTTCATTAGCTAATATATATAATTTCTCTGAACCAGTTTCTGCATCTTCTGCTTGCCCCATAGAGGCCTGTGCTAGTTCCTCCACAGTTTTTGATATATCATTTACAGACTGAGTGGTCTCATGAGTAGCTGTAGTTAAGCTATTGGTATTTTCAACTATATTTGTTGTTGTATCTTCTATTGCTTTTATAATACTTCTCATTTCCCCTTTTAAAACTCCAGTGGCCTTAAATATTGCTCCTACCTCATCTTTTCTATTAAGAAAAACTTTCATTTTCTTGGTTTCTTCTATGTCAGTTAAATCTAATTTAGATATCTTATTCAATATATCTGTTGCAAATACTATAGGATCAGATATCTTCTTTCCTAAAATAAAAGATAAGAATATTGAAATCATAGATGCTACTATAATTACCATGGCTATAAAATTAGTAGTAGTATATACCTTGGCTAGTATTTCTTTTTTAGGAATGGATAAGATTACGACTTTGCCGTCATATAGTTTTGAAAACGCTATAATTTGAGTTTGTCCATCAAACTCATCTTCAATTATTCCGTTTTCTTTATTCTTTATTTCTTCTACAATATAAGCATATTTTCCATTTTCTATAGTCTCTAAATTTGTATTCTTATCTAAATTAGGATGAACTAGAAAGTCATAATCTTTATTAAGCAAAAAAGCATAACCAGTGTCATATAACTTTACATCTTCAACTTCTCTTATTAAATCCTTTACGCGTAAATCCACCCCTATTACCCCTACGGTTTGCTTATCAACTATAATAGGTGCTGAATAGGTCATTACATTTAAGTTTGCATTATTAAAATAAGGGTCACTCCATGTTCCTTTACCTGCTCTTATGGCATTATAATAGAATGATACCGAAGGATCATCTGGACTCTTTCCAGCTATATCTGTAGGTAAAGATTGTGTTAATGTCCCATTGTCATCTATTCCCGCCCAAGATCCTTCAGTCCTGCCAGTATATTTAGGATCTATTGCTATGTAAATCCCTGCACATTTTCTAGTCTCTTGGGTTATTCCCCTAACCATAGGACTTAGAATGGTATCACTGTAATTAACTAGATATCCTTCTTCATCTAGCCTTGACATATCCATGGTTCCTTTTAAGACTTGGTATAAATCGTTATGAGTGCCTTCATATAGAACTAAATCTTCATTAAAATATCCAGAATATATTTGTGCTGTACTAAGAAGATTTTCTTTAGTATTTTCCTCTATAACCCTTATACTTCTGAATATACTTGTACCTCCCACCACTAAAGACATTGCTATGGCACAGCTTAGAACTGTTAGTATGATTCTTGTACTGATTTTTTTCAACTATCTCCCCTCTTTCTTAATAATTGTCAGTTACTTTCCTAAATATTATTAATATTCGCCTATATCAATTGCAATACCTATGCCAGTTATATATGTATGCTAAAATACATATTTAGGAAGTTATCTCCATTAATAGTTTCAATTAAAAAAGGATTTGATGATAATTATCATCAAATCCTCAGAAATATTTCATCAGCAATATTTTATTTTTAATCTTTTTGCCTTTTTCACCACAGTAGATTGATTTATGTCTAAAGCTTCAGCAACCTTTCTAGTGGTTTTGTATTTTTCAAAAGCTGAGATTAATATTCTCCGTTCTAGCTCCTCTACAGACTGTTTGAGAGGAACTATTTCATCACTATTATAATTTATTTCTTTTGTTGGTTCTATTATTTCTGCCACTTGTATATCTTCAACTATGTCACCCAGAGTAGTTATTACAAGTCTTTCAATTATATTTTCTAGCTCCCTAATATTCCCCGGATAATTATAATCTATTAATATATTATAACCTCCCTCTGATATAGTCTTATGAGTCCCATGTTCATTGTTATAGTTATCAAGAAACATTTTTACTAAGGATGGTACATCTTCTTTTCGTTCTCTTAAGGATGGTATATTTATAGGAACCACATTTAACCTATAATATAAATCTTCTCTAAATTTACCTTCTTGAATAAGCTTTTTTAAATCTTTATTAGTAGCAGCAATTAGCCTGCCCTCAACTTTTATAGGCTTTTCTCCTCCTAATCGGAGTACCTTTTTATCATCTAAAACATGAAGTAGTTTCACTTGAAGATTCATAGGCATATCACCTATTTCATCTAAAAATATGGTACCCTTCCCTGCAATTTCAAATAATCCTTTTTTGCCTCCTTTTGTAGCTCCAGTAAAAGCTCCGCTTTCATAACCAAATAATTCTGATTCCAAAAGATTTTCTGGTATTGCACCACAGTTTATAGGAACAAAAGGCTCATTTTTTCTAATGCTACTTTCATGTATAACTTTAGCAATATATCCTTTACCTACTCCTGTTTCTCCTAATAACAGCACTGTTGCATCTAAATCACATATATGAAGAATTAATTCCATTATTTTATTCATTGACACACTTTTATAATTTACCTTCGAATCATATATAGCTTGCCTTTTATTTAACTCCTTTTGAAACCATTGTAATTGACTTTGTATATCCTTAAGCTCCTGACCCAGCATTTGATTTTCGGTTATATCCCTTGAGATATTTATTATTTTAGTTATTTTTCCTTCTTCGTCAAACATTGGTATTCCAGTTACCATTAACGTCCTATTGGCACCTGTTTTCTGTATCAATGTTGCTTTTTCACCTTTTCTTATAACTTCTGCTGTAACTGAAGTATCAAATACTCCGTTTTTTTCTAATTCAAAGGCATTACATCCAATTAGTCCATTTTCTGAAACTCCAAAATATGGTTCGCAGGATTTACTGACCTTTGTAAATACACCATTTCCATCTGCTATAGTTATTTGATCGAAACTCACATCCAATATTAATTTTAATTCCTCATAGGCTTGCTTATAATAATCCAATATATCCTCACTATACATTAATATCGCTCCCATCTAAAATGTCTAGCAAATATAAGTTATTTCTATAACAATCATTATACTATAAGTAAAAATAAATATCGAGTTACTACTTTATCCCAATATTAGAATATTATATACTCTCCTATGAATAATTTAGACTTATTTTCTATATATTTAAGTAATTATAGTACTAATATAATTGTAATTGAATTGTAAGATAAAATTAAATTATTTAAAAGGATATTATGATATAATCTATTTAGTAAACTAATGTCTCAAATAGGAGGTCTAGTATGAAAACAAATATTTATGTATTATGTGGTGGAAAATCAGTTGAACATGATATATCTTTAAGAAGCGCTTCAGCAATAATGAATGCAATAGATAGAGAAAAATATAATGTTTATCCAATTTATATTACTAATGAAGGTGTATGGTGCAATTTAGGTTTATTAGAAGAAAAAATTAATGCTCCCGATGAATTAAGGCGTGCAACCTCTTCTACAGTATCTTTTTCAATAGGGGAATTTCTGACTAAAGTTCTTAATAATAATGAAAAGAATTTGGTTATCCCTGCCCTTCATGGACCTAATGGCGAAGATGGAACTATTCAAGGCTTTTTAGAATTACTTGATATCCCTTATCTAGGAAATGAAGTTTTATCATCTGCTGTAGCAATGGACAAAGTAATGACTAAGGATTTATTTTCAAAATATAATATTCCGCAGGTTAAGTATCTTTCATTTAGGCTATATAGTTGGCAAGAAAACGAAGAAGATGCTTACAACCTAGTTGAAAATGAAATAGGTTATCCATGTTATGTAAAACCTTCTAACGGAGGTTCTAGTGTTGGTATCAGTAGAGCTGAAAACCGAGAAGAACTAAAGTCCTCTTTCAAGGAAGCCTTCCTTTATGATCGAAAAATAATTATTGAAAAAGAAATAGTGGCTAGAGAGATGCAAATTTCAGTAATTGGTAATAATCATCCAAAAGCTTCTGTTCCTGGAGAATTTATTATGGAAAGACCATTTTTTGACTATAATGCTAAATATATAGATGGTAAATTAATACCTGTAATACCGGCAAGATTAGAGCCAGAGATCAGTGACAAAGTACGTGAAACTGCTGTAAAGGCCTTTAAAATACTTAATTGTCATGGTCTCGCTAGAGTAGATATATTTGTTACAGATGAAAATGAGATATTTGTTAATGAAGTAAATACTATGCCTGGTTTTACAGCTGTAAGTATGACTCCCGTTTTATGGGGAGCCACTGATGGTACCACCTATGCTGAATTGATAGAAAGGTTAATTCAGTTAGCCTTAGAGAGATATAATGAAAAGAAAGTTATAGTAAATACGAGGTGAAAATTTTGATAACAAGAAATTTAAAAGAAGTTCAAAAAATGTGTGGTGGTTCAGGATTACAAGAACAATATGAAGCTCTTATGATACAAGGTGTTTCTACAGATTCCAGAAACGTAAATGCTGGTCAATTGTTTATTCCACTAGTAGGAGAAAATTTTAATGGCCATGATTTTATTACCATGGCAATAGGTAAAGGGGCAGCTGCCAGTCTATGGAACCATAATGAGCCAAAGCCTAACCTTGATTTTCCCTTTATAATAGTAGAAGATACAGTATCAGCCCTACAACAATTAGCCAGATCCTATCGGGAAGAGCTAAATACAAAGGTAATAGGTATTACAGGAAGTAATGGCAAAACTTCGACCAAAGATATATTAGCAAGTCTTTTAAAAACTCAGTATAAAACCCATAAAACCTTAGGTAATTTTAATAATTATATTGGATTGCCTTTAACTATTCTTTCCATGGATGAGGATACAGAAATGGCTGTACTTGAAATGGGTATGGATAATTTTGGACAAATTGAGCTATTGACTTCTATTGCCAAACCAGACGCTGCTGTAATTACCAACATAGGTGAGGCTCACTTAGAAGGTTTAAAAACTAAAGAAAATATTGCAAAGGCAAAACTAGAAATATTGAAGGGCTTAAAGCCTAATGATCTATTCCTTTATTATGGAGATGACTCCTTGCTGAGAAATGAAGTAGAACATATTTCAATGAATTATCAAGTTATGACTTATGGAACTAAGGATTATAATAATTATCAGCCTGAAATAGTCTTTGTAAATGAAACTGGAGATTCTTTCTTCTTAAAGGAACCTTCTTCACCACAATTCTTTTTACCTATGTTAGGAGAACATCAGGTACTTAACGCCACCGCAGCCATTGCAGTAGCTAGATATTTTGGTGTATCTTATGAAAACATTGAGAAAGGCCTTCTTAATGTAGAAAAAACTGGAATGAGAAATGAATTAATTAAAGGAAACGGGTTTACTATTCTTAATGATTCTTATAAATCTAATCCTTCCTCTGTTTTGGCAGCATTGGATACTATGTATTCTATGTTGGGATACAGCCAAAAAATAGTTGTTCTTGGTGATATGCTAGGCATAGGAGATGATGAAATAAATATGCATAAAGATATAGGCATGAAAATCAACTCTGATAAAATAGATTATGTATTTACCTTTGGTGACCTAGCAAAATATATTGCCGAAACTGCAAAGCTACGATTTGGTAAAGATCGAGTTCTATCTTTTGACAGCAAATCTGATTTGATTAAAAAAGTTAAAGAAATCGTAAAACCCGATGCTTTAGTTCTAGTAAAGGCTTCAAGACCTTTAGCAATGGAAGAAGTAGTAGAGGGTTTAATCAATTAAAAAACTTCCGCTTTTATATAACCCATAAAAGCGGAAGTTATCTTATTTTTTTAAAGCATCCTTCATATGCATAAGGGCTCCATCGTTTCTTACTAGCTGAATTTCAGATAATATACTTAACGCTATAGCTTCTGGACTTCCATCAGATATTTTAATACCTATAGGAGCATATACTCTATTTAAGTTTTCTTCAGATATTCCCTTTTCCTTCAAATTTCTTATCATGGTCATTACTTTTTTCTTAGAACCCATAGCACCAATATATCTAGCATCACTATTGACTACAGCCTCTAAAGCTTCCTCATCATAAGCATGACCCCTTGTAACTATTACTATGTAAGTATCTCTATCTATAGGATATTGCTGTAATTTCTCCTTTATATTACCCAAAACCAATTCATGAGCCAATGAAAATCTTTCTGCCGATAAAAATTCTTCTCGGTCTTCAAAAATTACTATATCGAAGTTTAATAAACCAGCAAATTGATATATAGAATACCCTACATGACCTCCTCCGACTATTAAAAGTTTTGGTTTTCTTTTATAGACATCTATAAAAATATCCACTTCTCCTCCGCATATCATATTTAAACCTTCTGTATGCAAAGGAAGATTTATACTATAGCTAGTTCCTTCTTTTATAGCTTCAAGGGATAATTCTATAACTCTTTTTTCTAGAGCTCCTCCACCAATGGTTCCATGGATACTGCCATCCTCTAAAACGGCCATTATAGCTCCTTCCCTTCTAGGTGCAGACCCTTCAGCCCTAGTAATGGTGGCTATAGCTAACTCTTCTCCATTCTCTATATCCACTAAGGCTTTTCTCATTACAGATAAATCTGCCATAATTAGCCCTCCTTTCCATCTGTAAATATTGTATTCCTTCTAAAACTCCACCACCAATAGCTCTAGCCTTATCAGAAATAGTAAAAGCATAATCTCTTATCCCTCTAGGATCAATATCCCCTATCTTCAATCCCTTATAAACAGACATTCCCTCTTTTATCATTCCTCTAAGTATACCTGATATCTGAGCCTTTACATCTATATTTCCTACTCTACAAACTACATCTCCATCTCTTACCATATCTCCAATGTTAAAAAAAGACCTTATTATTCCATTATCTGATGCTCTAATTATCCTTTCTTCCCTATACCCCATTGTTTCTCCCGGAATACCTGTATTTTTTTCTGCACTTCCACTATATATAACCCTGCCTAAATTATGTCCTCTGTTGCTTTCAATCACTAAATTCACATCTACACCTGCCTCAAATCCCGGACCTACTCCAATGGTTATAGGTGCCATATCCATCTTAGTTCCAAGATTTTTCTTAGCTATAATAGCATCAACTACAGCCAAAGGCTTTAACTCTCCTATTACATCTCCTTCTTTATCTATATATACTGGAATATTACCATCCCTAAGAACTTGCTTAATATCATCTATACATCTAGAAAAAACGGCTTTAACTCCTTCGACTATTATTTCTCCGCTATATACAGCTTCACAAAATGCAACGGTTCTCCTAATTGCCAAAGGTTGCTCTACTTCTATAATTACAACTTTATAGCCTACTCTAAATAATCTATGGGCTATTCCTGTAGCTAAATCTCCGCCACCTCTTATGACTATTAGATTTTTCATATCAATCACCTTCTAATATTCTAAGTATGCTACCATCTGCTATTCAAGCAGAACCTATTTCTTCTCTGATATTTACCAATTGGTTTAGATACTATGAGTTTCTCATCCCTTACCAACATTTTTCCTCTTAAAAAAATATATTCGAATTTTCCATATTGGGTGAAGCCCTCATATAAATTATAATCAACATTTTGAACTTGATTTTCTGCTTCTATTAGGGAAACATGTTCTGGATTAAATATTACAATATCAGCATCACTTCCCTCTTTTATAATTCCCTTCTTAGGATATAATCCAAATACCCTTGCAGGATTTTCGGAAATAATTTCAACTAACTTTTCCATTCCTATTCTATTTTCCTTCACTCCATAGGTGTATATAAGTTTAAATCTATTCTCTACACCGGGACCTCCGTTTGGAATCTTAGTAAAGTCCTCTAATCCTAATTCTTTTTGTCCCTTATAGTTAAAGGCACAATGATCCGTTGCCACTATTTGGATTTCTCCCTCTCTTAATCCATTCCATAATGTTTTGCTGCTTTCTATATCTCTAAGAGGAGGAGACAATACATATTTTGCTCCTTCAAACTTATCCTCCCCTTTAGTATATAACAGTCCTTATTTAATAGAAGATACTGAGTACAAGTCTCAGCTATTATCTTATTCCCCCTATCTCTCCCCCTCTTTATTTCATCATAGCCTTCTTTAGAACTTAAATGGACTATATAGACAGGTATATCTATTATTTCCGCTATAGTAATCAATCTTGATACGGCTTCTTTTTCAAGAGATGGAGGTCTTGTCAGCATATGATAAATTGGCTCTATATTTTCTTCGAGTATGGCTTCTTCTCTAAGCCTTTCTATTAAATCACCATTTTCACAATGAAATCCTATTATTACTCCCAGTTCCTTAGCTCTTTTCAATGCTAAATATATAGAACCATCGTCTACTTGCAAATCTTTATATGCAAAAAACATCTTGAAGGAGGTTATGCCTTCACTGACCATTTCGGCCATCTCTTGGCTTGTCCTATCATTCCAATCTGATATAGTCATATGGTAGCTGTAATCTGTATAGGTCTTATTTCTCGCTTTTTCATTCCAAGTATCTAAAGCATGTCTTAAAGTACCGCCTTTAATTTGTTCAGCAAAATCTATAATAGTAGTAGTTCCGCCCATAATAGCTGCCTTAGTTCCAGTTCTAAAATCATCTGCAACTATTCCTCCTGCTTCACAATCAAAATGAGTATGAACATCTATAGCCCCAGGCATTATATAATATCCTTTAGCATCAATTATTTCATCTTCATCCTTAGCTATATTTAATCCTATTTCTACTATTTTTTCCTTGACTATACGAACATCTTTTTCTAATATCCCCTCTGAGCTCACTATTTTTCCATTAGTTATTACAATTCCCATAACTTCAACCCCTTAATATACTTCCAGCTAAAATCCTATTATACTTCCCTTCCTCTATAACTATATTGCCATTGATTATAACGTAGTCTATACCTTCTGAATATTGCTTTGGCTCTGTATAAGTTCCCTTATCTATTATTTTTTCAAAATCAAAGATTACAATATCTGCAAAGTATCCTTCCTTTATTTGTCCCCTATCGGAAATTTTTATGGTTTCTGCTGGCTTATTAGTCATTTTATATATGGCTTCTTCTAAAGAAAGAACCTTTTCTTCCCTTACATATCTGCCTAATACCCTTGGAAAAGAACCATATAATCTTGGATGAGGATTATCAGATGGCATACCATCAGTACAAACATTATGCTCTGGTCTTTTTAATATCTTTGCAACATGTTCTTCCAGACCATAGAAATCAACCATGTCTACAGAATTTCCTTCATCATAAATGAGATCAAAGGTAGCATTATAAGGGTCTTTACCCTTTATCTTTCCTAATTCAATAAGATTCTTACCTAATAAAGACTTATTTTCTTCCTTATTCACTGAAGTAATAAATATCTGGTCTAATCCTGCAAAGTCAACAAAATTATCCCATCCTGGAATTCCTGTTTCTATATCTTTTATAATTCTTTTCCTATTCTCCTCGACTTCTAATCTCTCCAATAGCTTTTCCGTTCCGCCTTCGTAAACCCAAGGCGGCAGTATAACTCCTAGACTAGTACTTCCTGCTACATAGGGATATTGATCAAAGGAAACCCTAAGACCTTCCTTTTTAGCTTCTTCTAATAATCCAAATGCTTCATCTAAATACTTCCAATTATTTTTCCCACATACTTTAAAATGAGAAAAATGTATTTTAACCCCTGATTCTCTCCCTATTCTTATTACTTCTTTCATAGATTCAATAATAGTATCTGCTTCTGATCTTTGATGAACTGCAAATATTCCATCAAATTCAGCTACTACTTTACATATTTCTATTAGTTCTTCTGTACTACCATAAACACAAGGAGAATAAATAAGACCAGTAGAGAGTCCAAGTGCTCCCCCTTTCATTTCTCTACTTATAATTTCTCTCATTTTCTCTAAATCACTAGGATCTGCCTTTTTATTTTCTAGTCCCATGACTTCAAGTCTAATATTTCCGTGGGGAATTAAATAACCTTGATTTAGTCCTACGCCTTTTTCTTCCAACATATTTAGATAGTTTTCCGTAGTCTCATAGTTCCAGTCTATATCATCACTATCTCCATTAAAAGCAGCGTTGATTTTTCTCCACTCCTTTATATATTTCTTTGGAAGGGGAGCCATTGATCGTCCATCTTGTCCTAATATCTCAGTGGTTATACCTTGTCTTATTTTTATTTCATTATATGGATTTACAAGTATAGCAAGATCTGAATGGCTATGGGTATCTATGAAGCCAGGAGAGATTACTCTCTCCTTGGCATCAATTATTTTGTCAGCCTCTTCATCTATAGTTCCAACTTTTTTAATCCTATTATCTACTATTAAAACATCTCCAATAAATGGTTTATTTAGGTTCCCATCTACTATTAATCCATTTTTAATTAAGATTTTCATTTACTCACCAGCTTTATATTAGTTATTCGCTTTCTGTAATTCTGAAACCTCAAGAGCCTTAGTAGGACATACAGAAACACAAAGTCCGCAGTATCTGCATTCTTCTTCATCTAATTCCATGGTCTCATTTAAAGTTCTTGCTTTATATGCACATACCTTTACACAAAGACTACATCTAGTACATTTCTCTTCATTATACATAAATTCAAACTTTATTCTTTCATTTACATCACCCATATGTTGATGAACTACACCACAAGCTTCTTCTATTGAATTATATCCAAGTCTTTCAAGGTAGGCTTTGAAATCATTAAATATCTTCCCTATGACGCTTTCTCCTCTTAATATAGGCGCTGTACAAACTCCGATAAAGTTAGCTCCCGCCATTACCATTTCTATAGCATCAGCACCACTCATACATCCTCCTAAACCGATTATAGGAACTTTTACTTTCTTTCTAATCTCATAGATTTTGTGTAAAGTAATTGGCTTTATAACTTCACCAGTTAACCATCCAAGACCATTACCTCCTAATAATGGTCTTCCAGTTTCTATATCAATTCTAAAAGCCGGTCCTACTGAGTCACATGCAGTAATAGCATCTACTCCTGCTTCTTCTAATTCTTTACAGAAATCTCCTATGTTTTCAATCATAGGTGGAAGCTTTGCTATTACTGGAATATTCACTCTATTTTTAGTATCCTTAACCATAGGAATAAGATCAGTATAGTCATAGGAAACCAATTCGATTATATCTGCTCCTGCCTTTTCTACCTTTTCTACTAATTCACTGCTTTCCTCCAATGTATGGCCAACAGATGCTATGGTTATAACTCCCATTTTCTTTAACTTTGGAAGTTCTTCATTTATCCATCTTTCCGGCTCAAAATCAGTCCATTTTTCATTATTTATAAGAGAATTATTTGTGCTTCTTACCATGTGAGGAGCTGGATTTATTGCCCTTTCTTTTCTAATGGTCTTTGTAACCACTGCACCCGCTCCTGCATCAGATAATATTCTCATACCTTCCGCACTATATGATAAAGGGCCTGAGCCTATGATAATCGGTGATTTTAGTTGAACTCCTAGCAAATTATACATATATTTTCCTCCTAATATTTAAGTGGTCTTTAAAATTTCCAAAATTCTTCCGCTACAGCTCTCATCTCCCTAGAAACTTCTTCCTTGTTTATGACCTTTAACTTTCCATCTTCTAATACGGATTTTCCATTTATATAAACACTATGAATAAATTCCTTTTGTCCATGAACTACTATTTGGTCAAATATATTGTCTAAGGTAACAGGGGTTTTGAATTCATCCTCCATGATTATAAAGTCTGCTCTATTACCTACCATTAATCTTCCAGTATCATTCCATCCCAATGCCTTAGCTCCATATTCAGTAGCCATTCTAAATACTGTACTAGCTGGCATAACAGATGCGTCCTCCTTACTAGCCTTGTGTAATAAAAACGCTGCTTTTATTACAGTAAAGAAATCATTTATATAACCATCAGTTCCAAGGGCTACTTCTACTCCAGCCTTTAACAGTTCTGGAATAGGTGCAAAACCACCTCCAACTTCACAGTTACTTAAAGGCATATGAACTACCTTAACACCCTTTTCCTTCAAAATATTAATTTCATTTTCATTTACCTTAACACATTGAGATGCTAAAACATTATTATCTAATAACCCTAAATCATCTAAATAATTAACAGGTCTTCTTCCATAATCCTTTAGACAATGGTTTACTTCATAAATACTCTCAGATAAATGAAACTGCCATGGCACATTTATCTCTTTTGCCTTATCCTGAGCCAATTTTAGGAATTTATCTGAACAGGTAAAGGTAGTATGAGTACACATGATTCCACTAATATTTTTACTGTTTTCTCTGCTCCAGTGTATTAGTGATTCATTTTCTTCTAAACATTTAATTCCGTTATCATAACTTATTCTTTCACAGCTTTCCAAGGAAAGAACTGCCTTCATTCCTATTTCTTCAAGAATTTTTCCTTGCTCTATTAAAGTACCCTCTTCAGTCTTTGGCGCTTCTAATGTATCACAGAATCCTATGACACCTGACTCTATAAGCTCCATCACTGAAGCCTTAGTAGTTGCTTTTACTTCTTTTAATCCAATTCTATTTTCTATAAAAGGCCACCAATAATCCCAAAGAAATCCTTCAAAATCTTTAAATTCCACATTGGCAGGTATGCCCCTTGAAAGAATACCATATTGATGCATATGAGCATTTATAAATCCTGGCATTATAATTGAATCAGATTTATCTACTACCTTTACATTAGGATACTTTTTTTCAGCTTCACTATTTGATAATATATCTATTACATTTTCTCCTTCTACTACTAAGGAATGATCTATATATATATCTTCTGATGAAGATATTAAATATTTTCCCTTTATAATTAACATTAATATCCTCCTAGCTATTTTGGTTTCTTAATTCTTTTATACCATTATAAACTTTTTCAGAAGTTATAGGCAGATATCTTATATACACGCCTACAGCATTATAAATAGCATTGGCTATTGCTGGTGGTGGCGTGTGTACTGCAGATTCCGCAATGGATTTGGCACCAAAAGGACCTGTTGGCTCATAATCTGATTGGAATTCTACAGTTATATTCCCTACATCTTTTTTAGCAGGAACATTATATTGAAGGAAGCTGTCTGTTATTAATTTTCCTTCACTAGTATATTTAACATCCTCGAACATTGCCAAGCCTATACCTTGAGTCAATCCGCCTTCTAGCTGAATCTTTGCTAAAGCTGGATTAATTACTGTTCCACAGTCTGCTACTACTACATAATTAACAAGTTCCACTTCTCCTGTAAATGTATCTACCTCTACCTCTGCAAATCCTGCTAGAAAGGGTTTTGGGGTATATTTACTTCCATAGGTAGCATCTGCCATTAAAACCTCTGCATCATGACCTACTACAGCTTCTTCACCTATTGTTCTTAGAAGTATAAACATACTTTCATCTTCTCTATGTCTTACTCTGTCCTTTTCAAGAACCAAGTCTATACTGGGCATATTAAGCTTTTTAGATGCCTTGTCTATTATCTTTAATTTCAATTTTTCTGCTGCTCTAACTACTGCATTTCCAGTTACATAAGTAGTAGATGAAGCATATGCTCCAGTATCATAAGGACAAGCATCAGTATCTCCGACATGAATATTTACTCCATCCATATCCGTATTTAAGGCATGGGCTGCTATTTGACAAAGTATGGTATCTGAGCCCGTACCTAAATCTGAAGAAGCAGTGAATAGTCTGTATGTTCCATCTTCTTCTAATCTCATCAGTACAGAAGCAGCATCTATTTCCGAAATCCCTG
The DNA here is from genome assembly GCF_002266425.1 of Tissierella sp. P1. Taxonomy (GTDB): domain Bacteria; phylum Bacillota; class Clostridia; order Tissierellales; family Tissierellaceae; genus Tissierella; species Tissierella carlieri. The sequence goes on along the minus strand of NZ_NPMN01000026.1, from coordinate 20,291 downwards.
AGCTATGAATAGCTGTAGCCATACCTATTCCCCTAACCTTGTTAGGTGATACTTCTTTTCTAGGATACTTTTCATCCCATCCTATTAGTTCTTTTCCTCTTTCTATACATTTCTCTATATTGAAACTCTTAATAGATTGGGGAATAATTCCTCCTACAGCACCTTTTCTTATGGTATTTTTTAGTTTAAGTCCTATAGGATCCATTCCCAGTTCGATTGCTAGCTCATTTATAGCTGAATCCATAGCAAAGCTTCCTTGAGTTGCACCATATCCTCTTAAAGCTCCTGATGCTACCATATTTGTATAAACAGTTTTTCCCTCAAATTTTATGGCAGGTACTTTGGCATATAAAGGCAACGAATTTTGTCCTACCTCCATGGTTACAGCTGGCCCATTGGACCCATATGCTCCTGTATTATTTAAAGCTTTCATATGAATAGCTTTTATATTTCCTTCTTTATCAGAACCTATTTTCACACTTACTTTTATGGGATGACGAACACTGGTTGAACTAAAAGTTTCTTTTCTGCTTAATATTAATTTGCATGGTCTTCCTGTTTTTAATGTGGCAAAGGCTACAAAAGGTTCTGTGATGCTACATTCTTTCCGCCAAAGCCTCCTCCTATTCTAGGTTTTATAACTCTAACCTTTGATATGGGAAGACCTATTGCTCTGGCTGCTTGTCTTCTCATATGATAAACAGATTGGTTTGCTGATATAATAGTTACTCTGCCTCTTTCATCGAGATAAGAATAAGCTCTAAGGGTTTCCATCATACAATGAGATTGTGCCTGTGTTTGATAAGTTCTTTCTATTATAACTTCACAATCTTTAAATTCTTCCTCCACATCTCCATGTCCATAATTAAATTGGGATACTATATTTCTCGTATTATCATATCCAAAGTCAAAGGGGGAAATGATACTATTATCTTCATGGATTCTAATCCTACTATTTTCAGATTTTTCTGGGTCTAATAAGGGTTCAAATACTTCATATTCTACCTTTATTAATTTCTTTGCTTTTTCAGCCGCTTTTTCATCCTCTGCAACTATTATAGCCACTTCATCTCCTACATATCTTACGACTTCTTCTAGAATTAATCTGTCATAAGGAGAAGCCTCTGGTAATGATTCACCACATTCTGAATATCTTGTTTGCGGTACATCTTTATAAGTATATATATCTACTACTCCCGGTACTTTTTTGGCAATATCTACATTTATATTTTTTATCTTAGCAAACGCATAGGGGCTTCTCAAAAGTTTTATTGTTAAAACATCTTTATGGAAAATCAGATCATCTGTATAAACAGGCTTTCCACTTAGAAGTGCTTCACTATCTGTCTTTCTTATTCCTTTACCTATCATTATAATCACCCATCTTATTATAATTTCTATTCTTAAATATAATGAAAGGATTATAATATAAACCCTATATTTAAAAATAGTTAAGTTCTAGTTGCACTCTGACACTTATTTCAAGTACAAGATTCGGACTGCATTAAAATGTACTTTTTCGATGAAACAATTGTCCTCTCAAACACATAATTAGATTTTTCTTTCATAATGATATCTCCTTTCAGTTTTATGATATAGATTTTATCTATATACATACTAAACCTACGAGTCCTTCGAATACAAAGAACCCCCAGCCTATCATTCAATAAAGTCTAATAATACCTATTTGTTCAACTTATACAGATTAATAAAATTAATCTGTGTTTCTTGGCTATTGACCAATACTTACTTATCAGGGTTTGCTAACCATCGTAAAATTTTTTAGCTAAACCTATATCAACTCTTGTTTTACAATACCTTCCTTTTCCTTCATTGCTCTATAAACCTTCTCAGGTGTTATTGGTAAATCTCTTACTTGTACTCCTACTGCATTATAAATGGCATTAGCTATTGCAGGTGAAGGAGTGTGAGTTACTATTTCCCCAAGAGACTTTGCACCAAAAGGTCCCGTTGGCTCATATTGAGGCTGAAATTCTACTTTTATATTTCCTATGTCTTTTCTAACAGGAACATTATAGTTCATAAAGCTATTAGTAACAAGTTTTCCTGTGTCGGAATGAATTACCTCCTCAAACATTGCCATACCTATACCTTGCGTTAATCCACCTTCAGCTTGAACTCTTGCTAATGCAGGATTTATAACAGTTCCACAGTCAATAACTGCTACATAATCCAGAACTTTTACTTCACCTGTAGTCTTATCAACTTCAACTTCAACAAAGCCCGCCATTATAGGTCTTGGACTTTCAGTTATACCTGAGCTTGCATTAGCCATTAAAATAGGATAATTCGATCCTGCTTGAGAGTCTTCCCCTAATGTTTTTAATGTTACAAATATATCTTCATTTCCTCTTAGACAAACTCTGTCTTCTTTTAGTTCCAAGGTAACAGCGGGTATGTTTAACTTTTTCTCTGCTGCCTTTAAAATTAAGATTTCCATTTCCTTTGCTGCTCTAATAACAGCATTGCCTGAGACATATGTTGTAGAAGAAGCAAATGCTCCTGAGTCATAAGGGCATGCATCAGTATCTCCTGCATATATTTGTATATTATCTACATTTGTATTTAATGCTTCTGCCGCAATCTGGGATAATATTGTGTCTGACCCTGTTCCCGTATCGCCTGAGCTAGTTAACATCATATAAGTCCCATCTTCAACTAGTCTAATACTGACTCCCGACTTATCTATACCAGCCACTCCAGAAATATGTGTACCCAAAGCCATACCTATACCTCTGACTTTATTATTTCCAGTTTCCCTCCTTGGAAATTTTTCATTCCAGCATATCAGCTCTTTTCCTCTTTCTATGCAAGCTTCTATATTAAAACTTCTAATAGTATTATTAATTATTCCTCCAACTTCCCCAGCACGAATAGAGTTTTTAAGTTTTATTTCTGTAGGATTCATATTAAGGGCTGCTGACAGTTCATTTACTGCTGAGTCTAAAGCAAAGGTTCCTTGAGTCGCACCATAGCCTCTCAATGCACCTCCCGGCTGCAAATTAGTATATACTGTTTTACCAATATATTTAATTGCAGGAACTTTATTGTAGATTGGCAGCGAATTTTGTCCTGCCTCCATTGTAATTATAACTGAATCTCCACCATAGGCACCTGCATTATTTAGGGCATGCATTTCAATAGCCTAATATTTCCATTCTTATCTGCTCCTATTTTCACATCGAATATAATCGGATGTCTAGTATTGGTTGCAATAAATGTTTCATTTCTTGTATATATAAATTTACAGGGTCTTCCTGTTTTCCATGTAACAAAGGCTGCAAATGGTTCTACTAGTGCTATTTTCTTTCCCCCAAACCCTCCTCCTACTCTAGGTTTTATAAGTCTCACCTTTGATGCAGGAATGCCTATAGCTCTACAAACCTGTCTTCTCATATGATATGGGGTCTGAGTCGGAGAAATGATTACTATCCTTCCATTAGCATCAATATAGGAATAAGCTCTATGGGTCTCTAGCATACAATGCGATTGAGCTTGAGTACTGTATGTTCTCTCTATTATTACATCACAGCTTTTAAACTCCTCATCAACATCACCCTTGCAAAGACTAAATTCAGAAACTATATTTTTCAGATGATCATGCCCATAGGGGAAAGAGCAGAAAATATCTTCCTCAGGGTGTATTATAGAACTATGACCCTGGGATTTCCTTGGATCTAATATAGGTTCTAAAACCTCATAATCAACCTTTATTAATTTTAATGCCTTCTCAGCAGCCTTCTCAGTTTCAGCTGCGATTATGGCAACCTCATCTCCTACATATCTAAGCAATGGTTCTAATAAGCATCTATCATAAGGCGATGCCTCCATATAGGACTCACAGCACTCTGTGAATCTATTGTAAGGAACATCTTTATAAGTATATACATCTATAACACCTTTTACCTTTTTTGCATTTTCCACATCTATACTTTTAATTCTTGCAAAGGCATATGGACTTCTCAAAGCCTTCAGTGTTAATACATCTTTATGAAAAATCATATCTTCCATATATACCGGTTTACCACTTAATAAAGATTCACTATCTTTTTTCCTTACACTCTTATTTATCAAATTAAGCACCTACCTTACAGTACATTCTGCTCACTAAGGCTTTGCTCATATCTTCTCTGTATTCTTTACTTCCTCTAACATTAGTTCCAAAATGCAGTTCTTCAGGTATGATATCTACAACTGTTTCAATATTTTCACCATCTTCTAATGCTTTTGCAGCCTTTACAGCTAATTTAGCTCTTTGAGGTCTTGAACCAATGGCTATCTTATATTGACCATCTTCTCCCCTAAATATTGCTCCGTTTATAATCGGAAAATCTCCAGTTGATTTCCTGATGCAGTCATATACTGCCATGCCTTTCTTTTTTGGTAGTATTACTTCTACTAATATATCTCTTTCAAAGTCCTTTTCTAAAAATTCCTCTAAATCCATTATTCCACCTTTATAAAGCCTTACCTTTGCATCTAAAACCAATAGGGATGGTAATAAATCGGAAAACCCATATCTAGAAAATACGCTTGCTCCAACCTTAGCCATATTTCTAAACTGTACTCCTACAATATTTGAAACACCTTCACTAATTGCTCCGCCGCAGTAGTTTCTAATTATCTCATTAATTTCTAAAGTTCTTAATGATGTTTCAGCTCCAATTAATATCTCATCTGTAGTTTCTGTAATATAATCTAAAGACAAATTACATAAATCTATAGCCTTATTTACAGCCCTCGAGCCCATCTTAATAAATCCAAAACCACCTAGAATTAAGTTTGTCTTCCCAGACATTAAAATTTTATATGCTTCTTCTAAACTTACAGGTGCCACATATTCCTTTATGGTAATCATTTTCTCTCCCCCTCTCCCTACTTACTTTTGAATTCCAAATACTTATTTATAGCTCTAATTTGTCCTTTATATCCTGTACATCTACAAAGATTACCATTTAGATAATGATTTATTTCCTCTTCGCTAGGTTTATTTAATTCTTTACTCATTGCAAGAACTGTCATTATAAATCCAGGTGCACAATATCCGCATTGGTCCGCTCCTTCATCTGCAAGAAAATCTGCAAATTCCTTGGCCTCTTTCTGCACTCCTTCTAATGTTGTTATATTTTTATTTGCTGCTCTTACAGTAAGATAAGTACAAGACAATACTACTTGATTATCAACCATACTGCACATAATCCACAGGAGCTTGTATCACAGCCTCTCTGTACGCTTAAACAACCATTGGCTCTTAATGTATCTAATAAAACTTCGTCTGGACTAACATCTAGTGCTAACTTTCTGCCATTTACTGTTATTGTTATATTCATACATTCTCACCTCTATATATTAGATATAAAATCATTCTAAGATAAAACCTCTATACTCTTTTTGCTACTTTTATCCCTTACTTCAATTGCATCTTCCTTTTCCTTAGGGAATATAAGATTTAATATAACTGCAATAGTTGTAGCTAATACTACGCTAGATTGACCAAATAATAGCTTAAATGTTTCCGGAAACATAGCTATAGACTCTTTAGCATTGACTACACCAAGCCCAAATGCTAACGATATTCCAACTATCAGTTAGATCTAGCACCAAATTCTTGCATATTTACAAGACTTATTCCTGACATAGCTATCATTGAGAATACTACAAGAGTTCCTCCTCCAACCACCGGATTAGGAATCGTGGAAAAAGCTGCTCCCACTTTAGGACAAAGACCGGCTATAAGCAATATCACTGCCCCTACACCTAAGACATATCTACTCACTACTTTATTTAATGCAACTAACCCAGAGTTTTGGCTATACGTAGCCGTTGGAAAGTTATTTAATAAAGCCGTTACGGCACTTGAAAAACTATTTCCTATTATCCCGCCAGTAAGCTCCTCATCTGTTGCTTCTCTTCCAAGTCCGCCCATTGCTGAAACCGAGAAGTCTCCTACTATCTGAACCGATACGATAAAATACAATAAAACAAACATTACAATTACATCTAGCCTAAAATCCAGCCCAAAAGCTAATGGTTTTGGAAAGGCAAACCAAGCTGCCTCAGCTATTGGTGAAAAGTCTATCATATTAAACCCAAAGGCAACAATATAGCCTGCCAACATGCCTACTAATATGGCAGAATCCTTAAGTAAGCCTTTACCCCACTGTTGTAAGAACAATACAATAACTACAACAGTCATACCTACAATCCAATTTTGATATGATCCATAGGTGGCCGAACTAGCTCCTCCAGCTATATTGTTTATGGCTAAGCTAAACACAGAAAGTCCTAAAGACAATACTACTGTTCCAGTTACCACTGGTGGAAAATATTTTCTAACCTTCTTAAAGACTACACCAAAAATAATTGATATTAATCCTGCTACTATTTGAGCTCCAAATATTGTGGCCATACCATGTTGTCCTGCCACTGCAATACAAGTTGGCATAAAAACATAAGTTAATCCTAACATAACTGGTAATTTTGATCCTATTCTATATTCCTTTCCTAATGAAATCGGATACTCTTGCAATAGTGTTCCTATTGCAGCTCCTATCATAGCACATTGTATTAATAGTGTTGTATGAAAATGATCTAATCCTGCAGCCTGTGAAACGAGCATCATAGGTACTAGATTTGGAACAAACATTGCTATAACATGTTGCAGTCCTAATGGAAATGCCTCCCTTAATGGTGGAATTCCATCCAAGTGAAATTTTGACGTATTACTCCTGTCTCTCATAAAATTTCCTCCTCCGTTTATTAGTTTATAACTCATTTTGGAAATCTAAATTATATTAAATTTTATGAAACGATTTAAGTAAACCTTTAAATGTATCTAATAAATTTTAGCATCTAATGCCAACTTTCTGCATTTACTGTTATTGTTATATTCATTTATCCTGACCTCTGTATCGAGCAGACTTCTAACATAATTAATTGGCATCCATTTGTATTCTCTCATTTTCTTCATCTTGTAATGTTTTGTTCGGTAATATAATATTTAGTATAAATGCAACCATTGTAGCTATTACTATAGGTGATTTGCCAAATATCATTGATATAATTTCAGGGAACTGATCTAAACATTGAGGCACTGTAGTAACTCCCATTCCCATAGCTAAAGCAAGTCCAACTATAGTAACATTTCTTGCAGTAAGTTCTTCTTGGATTATTAATTTAAATCCAGTCATAGTTATCATTCCAAATATACTTACTGTTGCTCCACCAAGTACAGATGTAGGAATGGTTGTCATTAATGCACCAAATTTTGGTACAAAACCTGCTAATAGCATAAATATACCTGCAATACCGATTACAAACCTACTGATAACTTTATTCATAGCTAATAATCCGACATTTTGACTATATGAAGATGGGGGTAATCCTCCAATCAATACACCTGCTGCTGTGACTATTCCACTACCTACAATTCCTCTTGATAATTCATCCTCAGTAATCTTCCTATTCATTCCCCCCATAGTAGTTGCTGACAAATCTCCTATGGTTTGCAACGCATTTACTAATGCCAGGACTAACATACTGACTATGGCTGGAGTATGAAATGACATTGAAAAATTATTTATTTTTGGTATAGAAATAAATGCTGCCTCTGCAATAGGAGCAAAATTAACCTTATTAAGGGCTAAAGATGCAATGTATCCTGCAGCAATTCCTACTATCATTGAAGCTGATTTTAAATATCCCTTTCCAAATTGACTGCAAATAATTACTACAACTAATGTCAATAAAGCTATAGCCCAATTAGATGGTGAGCCATAATCTGGAGCGTTAATTCCGCCAGCCATATAATTTATGGCTATAGGATATAATGATAAACCAATTGTGGTAACTACCGTTCCTGTTACAAGAGGTGGAAAATATTTTATATATTTTCTAATCGTTATACCTATTAATATAGTAAAAATACCTCCTACTAATTGTGCTCCAAAAATGCCTGATAAGCCATATTCTGAGCCTATTGCCGTTAGTGTAGGTACATAAGTAAATCCAACACCAAATATAATTGGTAATCTAGAGCCTAGATTTCCAATAGGATAAATTTGCAATAGTGTTGCCAGTCCAGCAACTATTAGAGCTGCCTGAACAAGTAATGTTTTTTCTTGAGGACTTGCACCTGTTACTCCTGCAATAATTATTGGCACAGTCACTGTTCCAACTATCATTGCTAAAATATGCTGTAATGATAAAGGCAATGCTTTGGTAATAGGTGGCACTCCATTGATATCGAAAGGTGAAATGCTTTTGCTTTTGTTTCTCTTTTTCAACATAAATGTCCCTCCATAGATTATATTTTATCTCATTACCTATCGGTCTTTCTCTTTAGTGATTTAAAATATTGTTGTTTATGGATTTCGCATTTTATTCAGTCTGTATTTTTAATTTACCTCTTTTTCTAAAATTATTCTAATGTCGCAAAATCATTGATATATCGAAACTTTTTTTGATTAATGATCTCTTAATGGTGATTTATCATCAGCTATAAGACCTAATGTTTCTTTTTGTGAGTTCCATGCTTCTAGTCCATGTTTAGAAACCATTACTGCCTCAGCCACACCTTTACCTAATCTTTTTATGGTATCCATTCCAACTGTATCTTCTTCCGCTCCTTGATCCTTTGCATCTTTACTCCAGATAGTTCCTCCGATATAGCATCCACCTAAACCACCTGTCACGAGCATTTCATGCATTAGATAGAAGTTTATTATAGGGAGTTTAGCCATTTCTTGCCCCCCATATCTAGTTCCCCCTGTAGTAATAGCTGCTCCTACTTTATTTTGCAGTTTTCCAGCATGTACCAAATAAATCGGACGGAGTCTATTGAATATTGCTGTTAGCTGAGCTGTTATATTCATATCATATACTGGTGAGCCTATGATAAAAGCATCTGCCTCCAAAATTTTAGATTCTAATTCTTGTAAATCATCTTTTATAATACACATAGTCTTATTTCTAATACAAGCATCACAATGAACACAAGGTCCTATCTTTTTACCTCTTACACTCCAATACTCGGTTTCAATTTCTGTTACTGTTTCCTTAGCAGCCCTTAGTGCCTCTTGAACTGCATATTCAGTGGCTCCATGTCTCGGACTTCCACTAATTCCTAATATCTTAATCATAAGCTATACACCTCTCTTGATTTTTATAGGCAATTGATTTATATCAATATTAAGAGCATCAGCCACTGCATTACAGATCGCAGGTGCTACTGGGACTACTGCACATTCTCCAATACTCTTTGCTCCATATGGACCCTTTTCTTCTAATTCTTCTATAAAAAATGTTGTAATTTTTGGCATATCTGTAGCTCTAAACATCTTATAAGTGGAGAAATTGTTATTCAATGGTTTTCCTTTTTCGTCAAATACATAACCTTCGCTTAATGCATATCCTAATCCCATTTGAATACCACCTTCAAGTTGTCCTTCTAGAGACATAGGGTTTATCACTCTGCCTACATCATGTACTGCTACAAAATCTATAACCTTTATCTCTCTTGTTTCCTTATTAACTAAAACTTCTGCAAAGTGGGCTCCATAGGATGTAAGTCCTGCTGGAGATGCATAATCTTCTATTACAGTAAGTTCTTTATTCTTTACTCTTTGGCTATTTACTGCAATATCAGATAATGACACTTTTTTTTCTGGATTAGACTTGCTTACAACAAATCCATCTATAAGCTCTAATTCTTCCTCAACTTCGAGTAATTCCATAGCATCAGATATTATCAGTTGTTTAAGCTTCTCTGCAGTTTTTTTAGCAGCAGCACCTTCTACAAATACACCTCTGCTGGCATAATCACCTAAGTTCCAAGCACAAGCATCTGTATCTGTTTCAAAGGTTTCTACTTTATCAGGAGTTATACCAAGAACTTCTGCAATCATTTGAGTTTGCATTGTAACAGTTCCGTTCCCCATGTCATGGGTTCCTGTAATGAGAGTTAATGTTCCATCTTCATTCAATTTTAAAATTAAAGTTATAACATCTCTATGAGCTCCAAATACTCCGTTTCCATGGGCTCCTATGGCCATACCTATACCTTTGACCCAGTTGTCCTCTGCACCTATTGCTTTTTTCTTTTCATCCCATTTAAATAGTTCTCTTCCTTTTTCAATACAATCTAATACTCTTGGATTTCCCAAAGGTGAATTAAATCTTTGATCTACTCCACTTGGTTCAACAGCATTTCTCTTTTGTAATTCTACTAAATCAATATTTAATTCCCTTGATATTTTCCCTAATTGAGTTTGCTGTGCCATAAATACCTGCGGAGAACCATATCCCCTCATAGCTCCTGCCGTAATAGTATTTGTATATACAGGAATCCCCCTAAATCTCATATTAGGTATCTTATATACCTTATATATCTTATGGCTAAGGGCACCCATAACATTTAATGCACTAGATGCGTAAGCTCCTGTATTGGTATACATTTTAATGTCTTGGGCTAATATAGTTCCATCTTCTTCTACTCCTGTTTTTATATAAACTACTGCACCATGACGAGCTCTCGTAGATATAATAGTTTCAGTTCTATCTAACACAAGTTTTACAGGTCGCCTTGTCATCTTAGACAATATTGCTGCCACTGGCTCTATAGTCATTTCAAGCTTGCCACCAAATGCTCCACCTATGGTCGGTCTTATTACTCTTACCTTATGTAATGGAATATTCATTATTTGAGACAAAAGTATTCTAAATGCAAAGGTGTTTTGAGTCGGTGCCCATAGTGTAAGTTTATCTGTATAATCATATTGAGCTATGGCTACATGAGTTTCTATTGCTCCATGATGTATTGGGGGTACTTCATATCTATCTTCAAATATTCTGTCACATTCTTTAAAAGCCTTATCTACATCACCAGCATCAGCTCTCATCTCTATCACTTTATTTCCGCAAGAGTGAATATGAATTGCTTCTTCTTTTATAGCTTCCTCTACATCAAGTATTACTGGCAATTCTTCATATTCAACTTTTATTAGTTTTATGGCTTCCTTAGCTGCCTTTTCAGTTTCTGCTGCTACTGCTGCTACCCTATCTCCTACAAATCTTACTGTTTGTGGAAATACTACCTCTGTATTTGGTATATCATGCTCATAAAATCTTAAGGCACTATTATATTTAGTTTGAGGAGTGTTAAAGCAAGTAGCTATTGCTCTCACTCCGGGAACCTTTAATGCTTCAGATATATCTATACTCTTTATATTAGCGTGGGCTACTGGACTTAAAAGCATTTTTCCATATAGCATATTAGGGAGTTTCATATCACCAACATACTTAAGTTGACCTGTTACCTTTAGATTAGCATCCTTAACAGGATAACAATTACCTATTATCTTTTCTTTACTCATATTTATTCACCCCCTAATTTCTTAGCGGATAATTTTACTGCTTTAATAATTTTTACATATCCTGTGCAACGACAAAGATTATCCTTAAAAGCTTCTCTTATTTCTTCCTCAGTTGGAGAACTGTTTTTATTCAATAAATCCTGAGTTGTTATAATCATCCCTGGGGTACAATAACCACATTGTACAGCTCCCGCTTCTATAAAAGCTTCTTGTATAGGGTGAAGTTTCCCATCTGATGATGCAAATCCTTCTATAGTATATATTTTTTTATTTTCTACATTTTTAGCTAAGGTACTACAGGATTTAAAGGCTTTTCCATCGATTAAAACTTTACAAGCACCGCAGTTATTGGAGTTACATCCTCGTTTTGCTCCTGTTAAATCTAACTTTTCACGTAATACATTTATCAAGGTTTCATTTGGTTCTATTTCTAATTCATATAAAAAATTATTTATATCTAATTTTACTAACACACACGTAACCTCCTTAAAGCCTACTCCATTTAGAGACAATATATAAAATTTGATTTCTTTTATTTCTGTTAACCAATCTTCCACTTACTGATTTTATTCTTTTAATATATACTGTTCCGCATATGTCTCTCTTCTTTATGGCTGTAGCTCTGCAGACTTATCTGAATTTTCACATTCAACTTTAGATTTTATATTAAAAACCATTTGCAAGATAAATGCTATTATTGCTCCCAATACTACTGATGAATCTCCTATTAAAGTTTGAACCATAGCTGGAAAGCTGCTAAGAATACCAGGTACAGATGTCAATCCTATACTAGTAGCTATAGCTACACCAGCTATTATTTTATTGTCATTTGTAAGATCAATTGATAATATTCCTACACCAGCCATCGCTATTTGAGAAAATATTACAAGGGTAGCTCCTCCTATTACTGCAGAAGGAATAGTAGTGATTAATGCTCCTAATTTTGGTGATACACCTGCTAAAATCAATACTATAGTTCCAATTGCTACAACGAATCTACTTACAACTTTATTCATGGCTATTATAGCAGCATTTTGACTAAACGCCCCAACGGGAATAGAACTAAATAAGGATGATATAACAGAACCTATACCTATCCCTATTACTCCTGATGATAGCTCCTCGTCTGTTACTTCTCTGCCTAAGCCTCCTATGGTTGCTACTGTATAGGCCCCCATTATATCAGCTATGGCAATTATATAAATCAATATGAAAGTTATAATTACATCTGGTCTAAACTCTACTCCAAAAGCTAATGGCTGAGGTAATGCAAACCAAGCAGCACCACTAACCGCTGTAAAGTCTACCATATTAAAAGCCAATGTAATTATATATCCTACTAAAATGCCTACTAAAATTGCTATATCTTTTAATAATCCTTTTCCGAATTTCATTAACATTACTATAATGACGGCTACAATAATCCCTACTAAAAAGTTAATAGGATCACCAAAAGTTGCTGAACCTTGTCCGCCTGCTAAGTTCTTAACAGCTGTAGGAAATAGTCCAAGTCCCATACAAGTAACTACAGTTCCTGATACTACCGGTGTAAAAAATCTTCTAAACTTCTTTGAAACTACTCCGAAAAATATCATTGCTATAGCACCTATGATTTGTGCACCAACTAAAGCTGCTATTCCATGCTGCCCTACAACTGATAGACAAGCGCCTAGAAATACATAATTCGCTCCCATTATAACCGGTAACCTTGAACCTGTTTTATATCCCCCAAACAGAGGAATCGGATATAATTGAATAAGAGTTGCAATGCCTGCGACTAGCATAGAACCCTGAATTAACATAGTTGCCATAGAACCTGAAAGCCCTACAATACCTGCAATTAATATTGCCGGAACCATATTTCCAACTATCATTGCCAAGAGATGCTGCAATCCTAAAGGTACTGCTTCTCTTAGGGATGGAATTCCGTCAATATCAAACTTTGATGTATTACTTCTGTCTCTCATAAAATTTTCCCCCTCATAATCTTTGTAAGTTTTAGTGTTCTTATATATTTTAAATTACTTTAAAATAAATCTTAGGGTAGAACAGGGAAAGGTATCTTTCCCTATTTTAACTTTTACCTTATGAAACGATTTAAGTAACTCTCTAATCACGCTTTTATTATCTATATTAAATATTGAAGTTTAGGTATTAAGATACTTTCATTCTTTCTAATTAATATAAGCTGTTCCACTTATGTCCAGGGCCTTTATTTGTTATATGACCTCTTTCACATAGGTTGTCTGCTATTTCTTGTACTTTCCTAAGAACTGCCTTTTCATCCCCAACTGTTAATATCTTACTATCTTCCATAATGATATTTCCGTCCACTATTACTCCCTCAATATTTTGCATTGATGAAGAATAAACCAATGTAGATACAGGATTATGAAGGGGTATTGCCTTTGGATTTAATAAAGGATTGAATATTAATAAATCCGCTTTTTTACCTACTTCCAAAGAACCTATCTCGTTTTCCATTCCTATAGCTCTTGCACCGTCTATAGTAGCTAATTCAAGTACCTTTTCTGCCGATATTGCCACTGGGTCTAAGTTAGCTACTTTATGTTGAAGTGCCGTAAGCTTCATAAGTTCAATCATATCTTGAGAGTTATTACTAGCTGCTCCGTCAACTCCCAAACTTACAGTTATACCCTTTTTTAACATCTGAGGCACTGGTGCTACCCCTGATGATAGATACATATTACTGGCAGTATTATGTGAAACCTTCATATCATATTTTTTAGTAAGCTCCATATCTTCTTCAGTTAAATATACGCAATGTACCATCACTACATTTGGTCCAACTATTCCCAATTCCTCTAACAATTCAATATCAACTTTCCCATGTAATTCTTCAGTTGCTTCTCTGTCAAAAGGTGTTTCTGAAATGTGAACTGTAAAATGAGAATTATACTCGTTAGTTACTTTCCATAACATTTGAAGCATTTCCTTTGTATTTGACCACATAGCAGCAGGTGCTACCCATATTTTAATTCTTCCGTTTTCCGAATTATGATGCTCTTCAAATAATCTTCTTACATCTTTTTCTACAGTTTCTACATCCTGCATTATTTCTGTAGGAACACCGAATTGAGTACCTGTATTCATGCATCCTCTGCCAAGAATTCCTCTTATACCTAGTTCTTTAAATGCATCTATTATTCCGTCACAAAGATTTTCTCTGTTATGGGGATACATATAATCTACCATAGTAGTGATTCCACTACGCAATCCTTCTATACACCCTTGCATTGCTGCATAGTATGTATCCTCCCTTGTTATGAACTTTGCTGCTGGAAATGTCATTGTAGCTAACCAATCCTTTAAAACCATGTCGTCTCCCAGACCTTTGAGTAAAGTTTGGAATAGGTGATTGTGAGTATTTATAAATCCTGGGAAAATAACCTTACCTTCCGCATCTATTACCTTTTTAGCATCGCTATATTCTTTTAAAATATCCTTTGTATTTCCTACTGCGGCGATTTTATCATCTTTTATAGCTATTGCTCCGTCGAAGAATACTTCTCTTTCCTTATTAACAGTTACTATGGTGGCGTTTTTTATCAATATATCCATCATTATATATTCCTCCTATATTCTAGCTTTTTAACTATTCGGTAGACACATAAATCTTTTACTTGCCAAATACAGATTTCAATATCCCATAATATCCTCTAGCACCCTTTTCCAATTGATCAATCTCTATATATTCATCGATTGTATGAGCTAAGTTTTCCTGAGATGGTCCAAATCCAATTGTTCTTATTCCCTTTTCTCCTGCATAATGGCTGCCATTGGTACAGAAAGAATAATGAGTAATTTTTGAATCGATTCCCGCTTCCTTCAGTCCTTTGTATGCTGCTTGAATGAATTCATCATCCTAATCAAATAACCAACCAGGGAAGAACCTTTCTCCTGTTATTGTTTCTCCTGTATAACAAACTTCTGCTCCTACTGCATAGGAAACCTTTGCATTCAATTCAGAGTCTTCTTTCATCATTTCATCTAGCAACTTTTGAATCGGAGCTAATACTGACTCTTTAGTCTCTCCCACTAATAATCTTCTATCAAAAGTAGCCTTACAATATTCTGGTACTACTGATGCTCCAGGATATGGAGATGATTTAATATCTGTAAGTACAAGTATTCCTTCTCCCAATTCTTTGTGGACTGTTGGTTTAAGTCCCTGAATTTTGTCTATTATCTTTGCCATTTTATATACTGAATTAATACCTTTCTCTGGATTAGCTGAATGTGCTGGTTTACCAAATACTTCTATTATGATTTCAGCTCTGCCTCTTTGCCCAATCTTTAAATTCAATTCTGAGGATTCCCCTATAACTACATAATCTGGACTTATAGCATCACTTATCTTCCTTGCAGCTACTCCTTCAAATATTTCTTCATGAACAACACCAGCAATATAAATGTCTCCATTAAAATCTTTTCCAGTATCTTCTGCAAAATAAGCTGCGGCAGCCATCATGGCACTAACCTGTCCCTTCATATCAGAAGCTCCACGACCATATATTCTTCCTTCTGAAATTTCTCCAGAAAATGGTGCAAATGTCCATTTTAATTCATCTGTTACTGGAACAGTATCTATATGCCCGTCAAAGAGAATAGCTTTCCCTTTACCATTTCCATTGCCCTTGATATGTCCTATTACATTTCCATAACTGTCGATATAGCATTCATCATATCCTAATTCCTGAAAGTTTTTCTTTATTGCTTCTGCTACCTTTTCTTCCTGCCCTGAAACACTAGGGCATCTTATTAGTTCTTGACATATTTTTATTAACTTTTCCTTTCTTGCTTGGCTTATCATTTTTTCCTCCTTAATTTATTTAATTTTTATTACCTTGTGCATTCTCCAAACCATACAACACTTCTATATTTATCAGGATCTGTATCTCCTTCAGTACTGAACAATAAGACTCTAGAATCTTTATTAAGATTTAATCTTTCTCTTAATTGTTTATAATCATCATTTTTCATAATTTCTACCAATAATCCAGTAGTTACTGCACCAGATTCTCCCGATATTATATAAGGGTCTTCTTTCAATGGATTACCTAATATTCTCATTCCATTGGCTGCCACCCAATCAGGACATGATACAAACATTGAACTATGATTTTTAAGTATTTCCCATCCTATTGTATTGGCCTCTCCACAAGCTAGACCTGCCATTATGGTTTGTAAATCACCACCAACAGCTACAGCATTTCCATCTCCTGCTACTGCTGATTTATAAAGACAATCTGCAATATTGGCTTCTACTATAGTTGTGATTGGACAACGATCTTCGTAAATATTTGCAAACACACCTTGAACTCCTGCAGCTAAAGATCCCACTCCTGCTTGTATAAATATATGAGTAGGTCTAGTCACTCCCAGTTCCTCTAATTGCTCTACTGCTTCTAATGCCATGGTTCCATATCCTTGCATAATCCATGTAGGAATATCCTCATATCCATCCCATGCTGTATCCTGAACTACTACTCCGTTGTTTTCTTCGGCATATTTAGCAGCTAATCTTACACAGTCATCATAGTTCATATCTTCTACACTAACAGTAGCGCCTTCTTTTTGAATATTCTCAACCCTAGCACCAGATGATCCCTTTGGCATATATACTACTGATTTTTGCTTTAATTGATTTGCTGTCCATGCTACACCTCTGCCATGATTTCCATCAGTAGCAGTTACAAATATCATATCACCTAAAGCCTCTTTTATCTCTTGGGATATTAAATTTCTATATCCCAACTCTGATATGTCTTTTCCAAGTTTTTTAGCCATATACTGTGCCATGGCAAAAGAACCTCCAAGAACCTTAAATGCATTTAATCCAAATCGATATGATTCATCCTTTAAATAAATTCCTCCAAGTCCTATATCCTTTGCTAATTCTTCAAGGTTTTGTAATGGTGTTTTGGAATATTGACTAAAACTTTCATGAAAAGTTCTTGCTTTTTCAATTTCTTCTTTATTTAAAATTTTAATACATCCCTTTATATCAGTCTTTGGAAGCATATTCTCCTTCCACTTTATAACTTGACTCATATGATTCTATCTCCCTTCAAAATTATATTTTCTGTCATATTTATAATTTGCAACTTTTATGCCATTTTGTATTTATTATAGAGTGCAAATAATCATTTTTTATATATAACCTCTTAAATTACACACTTTGATATTTTTTTATCTTTTTAAAAAACGCAAAATAAAAAGTTGCTGATAAATATCAGCAACTTTTTATTTATATTTTTAACTAATAATAAATTTAATATCTTAATATCTTTATAATAAAACTAGTAAGAAATCCAGTATTTGCAATATCTTCCTCAATATATGCAATATTAATTTTAATTATTGGTTAGTATAATTAATACATGAATAAAATAGTTCAATTATCAAAATGATAAATCAATTTATCGTTTTGATAATTTTTTTAGCTTTGTATTGCACCAATTATACATATATATTTATAATAATTATCAATTTGATAATCATTCTTTAAGCTTTCTATATAAAGTGGCCACTCCTATACCTAATTTTTCCGCAGCCAGCTTCTTACTTTCTGTACTTCTCCCAAATGTATCCAAGGCTCTTTGTATATGCTCCATCTCTATTTCAGCCAATGTTTTTATATCTTCTTTATTCTGACTAATTATTATATCTTTACTATTTAAAATGTTTTTTGGAAGCATTTTCGTTGTTAGGATTTCTCTATCATCTGAAATATTTATCATAAACTCAATAGTATTTTGAAGTTCTCGTACATTTCCAGGCCAAGGATAATTCAATAAAATATCTCTGCATTCTTCATCTAAGCCTCTGACATATTTATCAAAGAGAACATTATATTTATCAATTAGCTTATCAATTATTAATTCTATATCCCCTTCTCTGTTTCTAAGAGGCGGTACTTCTATAGGAATTACATTTAATCTATAATATAAATCCTCTCTAAATTTATTTTCTCTGATTTGCTCTTCTAAATCCAAATTTGTAGCCGCAATAACCCTTATATCAAGATCAATAGGCTGATTTGATCCTATTCTAGTTACTGTTCGCTCCTGCAATACTCTTAGAAGCTTAACCTGCATATATAAAGGCATATCCCCTATTTCGTCTAAGAGTATGACTCCACCATTGGCAAGTTCAAATTTACCTATTTTTCCATTTGCATTAGCACCAGTAAATGCTCCTTTTACATATCCAAATAATTCAGATTCAATTAAAGTTTCGGTAATTGCACTGCAATTCACCGCTACAAAGGGCTTATGCCGTCTATCACTTAAATCATGTATTGCCCTAGCCACTAATTCTTTTCCTGTACCACTTTCCCCGCTTATTAGAACTGTTGACTGTGTAGGAGCTATTCTCTTTATTTTTTGCTTTAACATTTTCATAGCTTTCGACTCACCTATGATATCGTCTATATCTAATCTTCTTTCACTTGTCGTTATTTTATATATATCAGAGCTTATCTTGTTCATATTGTTAAAAATAAATACTGTTGCATATTCTTTCGATATTGAATGTATAGGTATAATATTTCCTACGAGAAAGAAGCTTCTCCTACTTATCTTAAGTTCATAAAGTTCTCCCCCCATTATGTATTCATCTTTATCTATTAGATCTACCCTTTTATCTAAATCAGTGGAAGATAACTTTAGTTCTCTCATAGCATTATTGTTAATTATAGTTATTTTGTTTTCAGCATCTAATGCAATTACACCTTTATCTATATTATTCAATATTTTCTTGAGCACATCCATTCTCTCTTCTTGCATCATAGATTCATTATATTGATATACCTTAGAGCATATAAAATCACTTATTTGGTATAAAAACTGCATTTGGGAATCTAGATCACCTAATATCCGTTGTTTTTGTTCATTAGTAGAGCAAATCAAGCCTATTACTCCTATAATTTCTTCTTCATAAATAAGTGGTGTGGATATTTCAAGTTTCTCTATACAGCTATCTTTTTGTATACATTCTATACATATCTCATGTTCACGTGGATTCTTTATTATTTGAGACCTTCCAGTTTCTATTACCTTCTTATATACAGATCCTTTATTTACTTCACCAATTTGCTCCTTAAATATTCCAGTCCCTGCAACCCTTCGCATATTTATATCTACAATTTCTACATCTACTTTTATTGCATTGGATATTATTTCAGCATATTTTTTTACATCCTCTTGAATTTTTTCTAATAAAGATATCACTTTATCTCCTCCAATAATAGGATATTATATGGATTGTATTAAATCGACTGCTAGGATAAATATTCAGGCTCCCTAAGGAGCCTGTTTTATACTATAATATACTATTTATATTCTCCCATACTATTAATTCTAGGATTTATTTATAATGTCTCATTAGTATGCATGTGTCTCACTACCCTATTATATATCTATATAATCTAATAACTCAAGTTAAAATATTGCAAATATACAAAGTTCACTGTCTCTTAATATGACATCTCGATTATTATATATACTATATCTTGTACTCTTCTAAATTTATATTTGGATAATCCTTGTTTTTACGATTATAGATATTTTCAGAGTTCTAAAGAATGAAATAAATCCATAGAACCTTTGGAAAGTGTATCTTACCAGCTATCATTATATTGTTCGCTTGTTCTCTTTGCTCTTTATATTGCTGAGTACAAAGATATTACTTTTTACCTTTTCTAGAGATATATTGCATAAATCTATATAACTTCTATTATATCTCCCTCTTTTATGATTCCACCTTTTAGAACCTTAGTAAATATTCCTTCCTTTGGCATTACACATTTGCCAACCTTCTGAGATATTGCACATCCCGTATGACATTCCTTACCTATTTGGGTTACTTCTTGAA
>NZ_NPMN01000025.1 GCF_002266425.1 Tissierella sp. P1 | reverse complement strand
CCAACATGTCCAGTGGGAACATTCTCCTATACAATAAAAGCTGGAGATACGCTTCATATGCTAGCAATGACATTTAATACAACAGTAGAAGCAATACTAGCAGTAAATCCAGGGCTTAATCCAAATAATCTACAAGTAGGTCAAGTGATTTGTATACCAAGGGGTACACCGACACCACCATGTAATGGAGTATATTATGCAGTGAGATCAGGAGACACCTTATTTAGTATTGCAGCGATGTTTAATATACCTTTGGCAACTTTAATGGCAGCTAATCCAGGTGTTGATCCAAATAATCTTCAGGTAGGTCAATTGATTTGTATTCCCAAGGTAGAACCACCAACTCCTTGCCATTGTTCAGGTGGAACAGTATATGTAGTTAGAGAAAATGATAACTTGGGAACTATTTTATTAAGATTTAATGTATCAGTAATGGATTTAATGGCAGCTAATCCAAATGTGAACTTGGATAGACTTACTCCAGGTCAAGAAATTTGTATAATGCCTCATGTTGATATGGGATGCCCCTGTCCCACGGGTGCTAAAAAATATACTATAACTCAAGGGGATATTCCATCAAGCGGAGCAGCAGTAGTAGCATTAGCTCAAAAATTTAATATATCCGTTTCGGCCCTAATGATGATGAATGCAAACTTAACTCCGTCAGATTTCGTAGTGGGTAAAGCAATTTGTGTTCCTAATATGTAATAAAAGGTCCCCATTTGGGGACTTTTATATTGATAAAAATAAAAGGAAATATATTATAAGTTTTTATTGACATTTAATAGTTATTTTGATATCATACGATACAAATAAAAGAATAATTATGTCAATTATTATAGGGATAAAAGTAACTACTTGATAGGAAAGTGGTTTTTTTTAAAAGGCTAATTGATAATGATTATCAATTAGCGAATTATATTAAGGATAATAGTAAAAGCCTTAACTAATTTTCAAAAGAAAGGAGGGAGTCCTTTAGCATAAATAATATATTATAAGCATTTTTATGTTAAAGGGTACATAATGTGCATAGTTTTAGTAGGCGGACACGATAGAATGCATGATGATTATAGGGAGATCGGAGATAAACACGGATATAAGATGAAAATTTTTACACAGATGCCATCTAGATTTAATAAGAATATTGGAGAGCCACAAGCTATTGTTTTATTTACAAATACGGTTTCTCATAAGATGGCACTTACTGCTACCAAAGAGGCCAAGAGGAAAAAGATACCTATATTGAGATGTCATACAAGCAGTAAAAATTCTCTTGAAGAAACATTACTTCAATTAAAAGTTAAGGTTTGTTAATATCTAGTAGAGTAATATAAGAATGCGGCAAACTTAGATATTACGAATTTAACTAATAAACATATAATATAATTTATAAAATTGATTTTTAATTAAGAGCAAAATCAATATTTTTTTACAACAATATTGATAATGATTATCAATATCGATACAATAGTATTAATTAGATTTTTATTTATTCAACAAAGTTAGAGAAGAAAGGAGATGAAGTATGATGCCTCTCACATTTGTAAATGAAGGTGAAAAAATCTCAATAAAGCAGATAAACGGAAGAGATGAGACTAAAAGATTTTTAGGCAGTTTAGGATTTGTCGTTGGCGAGGATATAGTAATTATATCTAAAATCAAGGGAAATCTTATTGTAGATGTAAAGGATACAAGGGTAGCCATCGATAGCCAGATGGCTAGTAAAATTTTAGTTTAAAGAGGAGGAATAAAAAATGAAAACCCTTAATCAAATTGCTTGCGGAGAAACTGTAACTGTATTAAAACTTCATGGTGAAGGTTCTATTAAGCGCAGGATTATGGATATGGGATTGACAAAAGGTACACAGGTTATGGTTAGAAAGGTGGCTCCTTTAGGAGACCCTATAGAGCTAAATGTTCGTGGATATGAGCTTAGTATAAGGAAAAATGATGCCAAAATGGTGGAAGTAGATTAAGAAAATTATGAGAGGAGGAATAATCTTATGTCTAAAACAATTGCATTGGCAGGAAATCCCAATAGTGGGAAAACAACTATGTTTAATGATTTGACTGGAAGTAATCAGCACGTAGGTAACTGGCCCGGGGTAACAGTTGAGAAAAAAGATGGGAGGCTAAAGGCTAATAAAGATATTATTATTCAAGATTTACCTGGTATATATTCATTGTCTCCATATTCATTGGAAGAGGTTGTATCAAGGAATTATTTAATTAAAGAAAAACCAGATGCAATAATTAATATTGTTGATGCTTCAAATCTTGAAAGGAACCTATATCTTACTACTCAGCTTACAGAGATTGGAGTTCCAGTAGTTGTAGCACTTAATATGATCGATATCGTTAAGAAAAATGGTGATATCATAGATATTAAAAAGCTTAGCAAAGCTTTAGGATGTGAAGTGGTTGAAACATCTGCTATTAAAGGTATTGGTTCCAAGGACGCTGTGGAAAAAGCTGTGGCTCTCGTACAATCAAATGCTAAATCTGTTCCACAGCATACTTTTTCGGAACCAGTTGAAGATGCGCTAAATAGAATCAGTGATTTAGTTGAAGATAAGATTAACAGCTCAAGTATAAGATGGTATGCTATAAAGTTATTTGAGCGAGATAAGGAAATATTAAAAGAAACATCCTTTAGAACCGAATTACAGCAACAGATAGAAGATATAATTGTAGATTGTGAACAGAAATTTGACGATGATAGTGAAAGTATTATCACAAATGAACGGTACACATACATATCATCCATTATTAAACAATGTTTCAAGGTAAAGAATAAATCTAGACTTACTACATCAGATAAGATTGATAGAATTGTAACTAATCGAATTTTGGCATTACCGATTTTTGCAATAGTTATGTTTCTTATTTATTATATTTCTATTTCCACTGTAGGAACAGCTATGACTGACTGGGTAAATGACAGTCTATTTGGTGAAATAGTTCCTGAAGCCATAGGAGGTTTTCTTGAAAGTATGGGAACTGCCGAGTGGCTAAGTTCATTGATTCTTGATGGAATTGTTGCAGGTGTAGGAGCCGTTCTTGGTTTCTTGCCTCAAATGCTTGTATTGTTTTTATGCTTAGCGATTTTAGAAGATTGTGGATATATGGCTCGTATTGCCTTTGTAATGGATAGGATATTTAGAAAATTTGGTTTGTCTGGTAAGTCATTTATACCAATATTAGTATCTACTGGATGTGGTGTTCCTGGAATTATGGCTTCTCGTACTATTGAAAATGATAATGAACGTAGAATGACAGTCATGACAACAACTTTTATGCCTTGTGGTGCCAAATTACCTATAATTGCATTGATTTCTGGTGCACTATTTCCAGAATCAGTATGGGTAGCCCCATCTGCATATTTTGTAGGTATAGCAGCTATCATTGTTTCAGGCATTATGTTGAAGAAGACCAAATTATTTGCAAGTGAGCCGTCACCTTTTATCATAGAATTGCCAGCATACCATCTTCCAAAGGTTAAAGGCGTTTTAAGAACTATGTATGAGCGTGGTTTAGCCTTCGTAAAAAAAGCAGGAACTATTGTATTATTAGCAACGATTTTAATTTGGTTCTTGAGCAGTTTCAACTGGTCAATGCAAATGGTTGATGCGGAAGAATCTATTTTAGCTGGTATAGGTAATGTCATTGCACCGATATTTTCACCTTTAGGATGGGGAGATTGGAAACCGGCAGTTGCGTCTATTACTGGGCTTATAGCAAAAGAAAATGTAGTAGGGACCTTTGGAATTCTCTATGGATTTGCTGAAGTAGCAGAAGATGGTGCTGAATATTGGCCTCAATTTGCAGCTGCTTTTACTCAATTATCTGCATATTCATTCCTTATATTCAATCTATTGTGTGCACCTTGCTTTGCTGCCATAGGAGCACTTAGAAGGGAAATGATGTCTGGTAAATGGACTATTTTTGCCATAGGATATCAATGTGCTCTTGCATATGTTGTATCTCTAATTGTGTATCAGATTGGAATGCTTATTCAAGGCAATGGATTTGGCATTGGTACTGTATTTGCCTTTATCTTTGCTGCTTTGATGATATTTATGTTATTTAAAAAACCATATTCCCCTGATCAAGTCCAAAAACAATCTAAGGGGAAAGAAGGAATGGCGGTGAGATAATTTATGGGAACATACATTGTTGGTGCTATTGTATTGATAGCTATAGCTTTAGCTATACGCAGTATATATAAATCAAAGAAAAATGGCAGTGGCTGTGGATGTGGATGCAGCGGCTGTGATCAATCTGAAAGTGGAAATAGTTGTCATTAACAATACTATTAAATAAATCTAAGTTCAAACTAGAAAGGAAGGTAGTAAATATGAAAAAAGTATCTGTAATATATTGGTCAGGCACAGGTAATACAGAAGAAATGGCTAATTTAATAGCCAAAGGAGCACAGGAAAATGGTTC
Organism: Tissierella sp. P1; assembly: GCF_002266425.1. Classification (GTDB taxonomy): domain Bacteria; phylum Bacillota; class Clostridia; order Tissierellales; family Tissierellaceae; genus Tissierella; species Tissierella carlieri. Next base: position 59,230 of record NZ_NPMN01000025.1, on the reverse strand, counting down.
TGAAGTAAAGTTAATTCCTGTTGGAAATGCAAAAATAGAAGATGTAGTTAATTCAGATATATTATTGCTAGGTTCTCCTTCAATGGGAAGTGAGACAATTGAAGAAAGTGAAATGGAACCTTTTGTAGAGTCTATAAAAGATAGTGTAAAGGATAAAACTGTAGGATTATTTGGCTCTTATGATTGGGGAGATGGAGAATGGATGAGGAACTGGGTCGAAAGAATGGGTTCCTATGGAGTAAATATATTTGAAGAAGGGTGTATAGTTAACTTATTCCCTGAGGGAGAAGAAGCAAATAAATGTATGGACTATGGTAGAAGGATTGTAGAATAGGAAGTAAATAATGGCTGGCAATTTGTTAATGAGTTTCTTAAATAAAATTGAATTATTAGACGAAGATGAATATGCAGAAAATTTTATCGGATGTATGTTATCTCCAGTTATTACAGGCATTAAGCCAGCATCTACTATCACATTAAAAAATTGTAGAAGAAAGCTTTATAATTACTGGAATGAAAATGGCTGTAATATATTGGGGCGATATAATCTAGAGTCGATTACGCTTCAAGAAACAAAGGAAGGCATTGTTTTGCTAGTTTATGATAGGTCTAATCTTTCCGAACATCTAAGATTAGAAAAAAATCATAAGCTATTATGTGAATTTGGCTATAATAATAATTTTCAATTGGAACGATGCTTGAATTGCCTGAGAGAAAGGATAGTCAATGGTAGTTTTCCCCATGAAAGTGGTATATTTTTAGGTATACCATATGAGGATGTAATAGGGTTTATTAATGGAGATAAATGCTTATTTAACGGGTATTGGAAAGTGTATACCAATAACTATGATCACAGAGAAATTTTTTCATTATATGATGAATCAAAGAAGGTTTACATATTAAATATCTTGGAAAATAGAAAAAATAAAATAAAAAATTTATATGTAAACCACAAACAATTATTATATGAGTGTAATAGTTAAAATAACTTTCCATAAAAAAGAAAAATCCTAATTAGGATTTTTCTTTTTTATTAGTTTCAAGTTAGGACATATAAATAGACAGAAAGATTTACCTAACATTAAAAGCTACTCTAATAAATATTGACTGTGGCTTTTAATATACAATTTATATTGGTAAATTCTTTTCATCAAATACAATAATTCCTCCAATGTACAATGTAACAGTAATAATTATAAGCACAAGCATTTGTATCAAAATATTTTCACCATGAATTATATCAAGTGGGCTAAACAATGAAAAAATAGTAAGATATTTCAATATTTTTATATCTCCATTTGCGTTATGAAGCATTTGAATAAGCAAAAACCCAATCGGTAAACCTGCACCCAACATAAGAGATAATTTACTTTCATTAAAAAGACAAGAAGCGAAAAAACAAATACCACTGATTGCATAATGAAGTAGCAATACACCAAAATTCACTTTAATAAATGCACTTATGTCCAAAAGTCCTGAAAACCTCATTTCACAGATGAAAATGCCCCAAACTGTTACAAAGGCTACTAGAGAAGTAATTGCTGCCAGTAGAAACATACCTTGTGTAAACGCAACTTTTTTTCTTGAAATAGGAGTGGAAAGAACGCTTGCCATTGAACCTCTATCCACTAGTTTCGCCACAAGAGTGTTACCAAGAATAATATAACATACCATGGGAAGAGCCAGCATTAAAAGTCCATAGAAATAAGAGGAGATAAATCCTACAAGACTTGTGTCTGTTAAAGTGAATCCGAATGCTGCAAGCAGCTCTGGTGATAATTTCAGTGCGGCGAGCTGATTCAATATATCCAAATCATTGGGATCAAACATTCCTATTATGATGGTCATATACATTGCAAGAACACCTAGAAAGATAAGTATCAACTTATAATTTGACCTTAGAGTATTTTTTAAAAGCACTGAGTTAAGCATTATTTTCACCTCCATAATATGACATAAATACTTCTTCAAGACTCTGGGATACTACATCAATACCTGTTACGGGATGACGGTCTAATGCTGTTGTCAGTGCCTTGATATTATCTTTTATTGCAACATGAACCTTATCTCCATTTATGGAGATAATCTCCAGAGGTTCGGTGGCGAAATCCTTGGCAGCCTTCTCGTTTCGTAGGGAAATACTATATATTTTTCGCTGTGCCTTTTTGAGATTTTCTACCGTTTCGATTGTGACAAATCTACCTTTTTAATAATACCAATACGGTCACAAGTACGCTCCACTTCTTCAAAGCTATGAGATGACATCAGAATTGTTTTACCTTTGCTTTTCTCATTGAGTATAAGTTCAATAAATTTATTTTGCATGAGAGGATCAAGTCCAGATGTGGGTTCGTCGAGAATAAGTGTTGACGGGTCATGCATAAAAGCACTGACAATTCCGATTTTCTGTTTCATCCCTTTTGACATTTTCTTGATGCGTCCGCTGGGATCAAGTTCAAAGTATGATATTAATTCGTTCATCTTTTCAAAGTTTTTCATACCACGCATATTTGCTATAAATTTTAGATATCCGATTCCGCTCATGTCGTCAAAAAATGCTATTTCACCTGGAAGATATCCTAAGTCCCTTTGAATCTGTTCAGCATCAGTTCTACAATTTAACTGACCGATATGGCATTCTCCTTTGTCAGCATTCAGAAATCCAAGTAGATGACGAATAGTTGTAGTTTTTCCAGCGCCGTTTGGTCCTAGATATCCGAAAACCTCACCCTTGTGTATTTCAAAGCTTAAATCAAAAATCCCTCTGTTTTTTCCATAATCCTTTGTTAAATTTGAAACCGTGATTACACTCATAGATATTCCTCCTTGTATGATATGTTTTTAAGCATCTTTGACCATATTCCGTATTTGTCTATTAATTCATCAAGTACAAATGTGGTATCTTGTCTTTGTTTTTCATGGAGATAGCATCTGTCATCCATATTAGCATTTGTAATATATCTTGTGGATTGATTTCAGGCTTAAATTTTGAATAATCTATTTTTGAAAAATATTTTGCTAAAAATCCAGAAGTTGGATTCTGAAATTTCTTGTTAATATCATCTGATACATCTTCCCTTTGAGAATAAAATGCCCGCATTATAAATTCCATGATATGGGGAGATTTGTGTAAAAGCTTATATTTCTGTAAAGCTGCATATTCACAAAGCTCAAAAAAGTCGGTTATTTCATTAAAATGGAGATCAATGATACTTTCTTTGATAAGTTTTTCTGCATATGAATATAAGAATAGATATAGAGATTTTTTATTATGGAAGTAGTAAAAAAGTAGTCCCTTAGATATATTTGCACGAGAAGCAATTTCCTCAGTTGAGGCTTTCTTATATTCGTTTTTTGCAAACACTTCAAAGCCAGCATTTATTATTCGCATCTGTTTTTCTTCTGGTAATTCATAAAATTTATTATTCATAAGGGCTCCTTTCTGACTATATTGGTTTAACCAAAATAGTCAATATAATATTATTGTATTATATTGACTATTTTTTTCAAGGCTCTGTTAATCGAAAAGACAACATCAAAGAGGTCAGAAGGTTAAATAATTGATTTTAACTTTGATTTTGCATATAAATTTTATGCTTTTATAGAAGCTATAAGAGAAGTTATAGGTATTGTCAAAACTAGACCTATACTACCACTTAGAGAACGCAAAATTTCTTCGGCAATAAATTCCATATTTACTGCATTCATAAAAGATGTATTCATATCTATGAGTAATAAGAATAAAGGTAAAGAGGCACCTGCATATGCTAAAATCAAGGTGTTTGCCATAGTAGACATAACATCCTTTCCCACATTTAAACCTGATTTAAATAAAGATACAGATGATGTATTAGGATATTGTTTTTTAATTTCAAAGATAAAAGAAGTAATAGACATGCCAATATCCATTACAGCACCCATAGTGCCTAAAATAATGCCACTAAATAATAAACCACGATAATCTATGATTAGGTCTGTATGAGTCACTAATGTTTGTACATAATCATCAGTAAATCCTGTCAAAGCCATTAGATTTCCAAAATAGAAGGCACATAATCCAGCTATAACTGTTCCTCCTATAGTGCTTATAATGGCACAAAAACTTTTTTTACTGAAACCACTTATTAATAAAAAGTTTATCAATATAGCTATAGAAGAGGTAATTATAGTAGCCAATATAGAATTAAAACCATTTAATATTAAAGGTATCAAGCAAAATATAATTAGTAAAAAAGTTAATAAAAGAGAAAAAACTGCAAGAATCCCCTTTAATCCTCCAAATATAACTAAGGTAACTATAAAAAAATAGTGAGTATTTTAATTGTGTTTCTTCGATTGATATCAAAGAAACTAGCACTCTCAATATTTCCATTTACGAGTTTTAAAGAAACTATAATAGACATACCATTTTTAAAATTGATATCTAAGGAAGTTCCTCCAATTGGCATGTGCTCCAGAGTAATGGTTTTATTTTCATGAGGTCCTTCTATAAACTTCACTCTAATTTTATATATTTTAATATCATTCTTTAGAATTTCCTTAACATCAGTAATTGTAGCTGTATAGTATTTGTATTCATAATTTTCCTCAGCATATATATAAGTAAAATATGAAAGTATAGATATTAAAATTATAATAAAAACACTAATTTTATATAATTTATTCATAATGACCTCCTCTATTGTGCATTAATATTATCTCCCCTAAAATAATAGCAGTTAAAGCTTAACCATAGATACTATTGCTTCATTTGTATGTATCTTCTTTTTATAATATGAAATATATTTTAATTTAATGGAAAATAGATGTTTAACTCGAACTGTAATAAAACCTACGTTTATTCAGTATAAAGTAAATGATAATATTGGAAGTGGGCTAATTAGTAGAGTAATTCTAAATCAAGGATTAGAATTTTATTTAAGTACAGATTATACAGGAACTACACAGGTTTCAAATTCAGAGCTTAAGTATAAGAATTTTTTTGAAATTAATTACTGTATAAGTGGTCAATCAATTGTATATCTAGAAAATAAAAAAGAAAGTATAAATATAAAAGAAGGGGATTTGGTATTTCATACAAATGATGATTTATCTTTATCAGAGTGTTTTATAATGGAAATGAAAAATTATAATGGATTTATAATATCTTTATGTAATGATGAAATTAAAAAATTTTTCTTTCCAGAATGTGTAGAAGAAATGTTGGAAACATGGGAAAAGTCCATGAAAGCCATATTTAAAGGGAAGAGTTATTTTAAAGTAAAGGCTCCTCCTAGTATAGAATGGAGCATAAGGGAATTGCTTAGATATAATTATGATTTTAAAGATGCCATAAGCTTGCTTTTATGTCAAAGTAAGCTTATAGAAATCATATCAAAGAGTGTAAGTTATGGAATTAGTAAAAGAAAAGAGATAAATTTAAATAAGGCTGATATAGATGAAATATATAAAGCTAAAGATATATTGATGAACAATATCGAATCACCCCCTAGTATAAAAGAACTGTCAAGGATATGTAATATAAATCCATATAAATTAAAGAAAGGATTTAAAGAATTATTTAATAATACACCTTATGGATATTTAAGAGAAGTTAGACTGCATAAAGGAAGGTATTTACTTGAAAATACAGAGATGAATCTATCAGAAATTGCAAATATTGTAGGATATAATAACCCTAGTAAATTCTCAGAAGCTTTTAAGATTCAATTTAATATAACTCCTAGTGAATACAGAGAAGTGAATAAAAGCATATAAAATTATAACTAACCATTTTCTGAATAAATAGTGAATAACTCTCTGATAAATGTCTTAAATAATGACATAGGTGATGGTCATGAAATTACTTGAATCATTTGTTTCTTTCATAGTATATTTATTAGTAAGCTATAGTTATTTAGATGTCTAATGCTTATAGAATAGTAAGATTATCCCATAGAAAAAATCCTGTTTAGATTTAATAATCTGGACAGGATTTAAATTGTTAGGAAAGATTTAAATATCCTCATTTACTTGAGTTATTTTATATGAATTTTTTAGCTTGCAGTGGCTCTATTTACCAATCATTACAGAACTAGCTTGATAACAGCAATAGCTTCATCGAATCAAAAAGAAAAACAAAAGCAACTCATTTTATCCAGTAATTTATGGAAGGTTATATTTGAATTGTCATGGCCAGCAGTTATTGCTATGATTCTATATGGATTTAATACTTTTATTGATGGTGTGTTTGTTGGTCGTTATGTAGGAGAAACTGCCTTGGCAGGAGTTTCTGTAGCTTACAGATTAGTATGGATTAGGATCTTTGATAGGAGTTGGAGCTGGTTCAGTATTAAGTATTGCTTTAGGGAAAGATGATAAAAAAACGCAAGAACGCTTAATAGGTAATGTAAATTATCTTTCTTTAATCATAACATTAATTTATATGATATTAGGATTGCTTTTTTCAGCTCCATTAGTAAGAATTATGGGGGAGAAGGGGAAACATTAGTATTGGGAGATAGTTATTTGAGAATTACAATAATTGGCCCATTTTTCTGGATATATGGATTAGCGGGAAATATGATAGTAAGAGCCGAAGGGAAAATGAAGTCAGCAGCAGTAATGATGGGACTAGGGTTGATAGTTAATGTCATTGCCAACTATATACTTATGGTAGTATTTGACTTTGGAGTAAAAGAAGCTGCATGGGGTACAAATATTGGGATGTTTGTTTATACTCTTACAAATTGGATTTATTTTAGTAAAGGATTTTCTTCATTTAAAACAAAAGTTTTTGCAATTTATAGAGATAAAGATATAATAACGCAGACTATAGGATTAGGAATATCTTCTCTGATAATGAGTGTTATGACTGTAATACAAGGAGTTGTCGTTTTAAACCCAATATCTAAATATGGCACAGTTTCAGATCTGGCATTTTATGGATCAACATTTCGTGTTTTTAACTTCTTATTGACACCAATCTTTGGATTAATGCGTGCATTACAGCCAGTAGTGGGGATTAATTACGGAGCCAAACAATATGAACGTGCAATTGATTCCTTTAAAATATTTGCAGTTGCATCTACTTCACTTACATTACCATTTTGGCTTGTTTCTATGATATCTCCTGAATCTGTTTTAGGATTAATATCAGATAAAATTATTAACCCAACTAATTTAGTGTATTTCAGACTTAATATGTCTATATTACTGATATTATCCATAATCTTTATGGCAATGACATTTTTCCCTTCTATTAATAAGGGAAAACCAGCTGCTATAATTGGTATAGCAAGACAGCTAATTTTCTATATACCAGCAATGATAGTTTTACCTAAAATGATAGGAGTAGCTGGTGTTTATTATGGAGGGGTTGTAATTGATTCAATTATAGTTTTATGGACTGCAATTATGGTTAAAAAAGAATTTAATATATTAAGAAGGAAAGATGAAAAATCAAGATTAAAAGTTGCATGATTTATCTTATAAAACTAGGATAAACTTAGTAAAATGATATTGAAAAAAGTATCTCTCATTGCGAAGCTCGAGCCCTAATAGAGATACTTTTTTATTATTATATGGGGTCAATATACATGTACAGTAGTGTCTATACTGGGCAATAATAATACCTACTTAAAGTGAAAATATTATCAAAGCACTAAATCCTAAAAATATAAACATTGACAATATCAAAGGCAGGTTGAAAATCCTCTCATCAGATAAATCTTTATCTATTCTGAAAGGAATATTATTTATTTTAAATAATACTTTAATCAATTGAAATAAAAACATAACACCTAATAGAGCATAGAGAGTTAATAATAGAAAATTTGGATCCTCTGCATATCCAATATTAGGATTAGGAGGATATAAATAGTTTAATGTTAAAGGCAGACCATTATTTATCATATGAATAAGAATGCCTGCAAATATGGAATTAGTAGCGAATACAAGAAAAGAGGCTAAAAACCCTGCTATAAAGGTATGGAAAAATTGGAAAGAATTTAAATGTAACATTCCAAACATAAGACCATTCATTGTAGCAGCTACTAATCTAGATTTATTTCTATATCCATCTAATATAATTCCCCTCATTAAGATTTCTTCTAAAATAGCAGGAGTTATTGCAGTAAAAAATAGATTGAAAGCAAAGGTTTTATGAGTATCTTGAGATACTATATCTGCTAAAGTGCTTCCAAAAAAGTAAATATATAATTCAACAATTAGAAATATAAGGGGTAATGAGGTCAGCCATATAAGGAATATAATTATTGTACTTTTTAAGTCTAACATATCTGGCTTCAGTATTCTCTCCACTTCAGACCTATTGAAAAATAGATAAATACTAATAGGTATTAAAAACGCTATATATTGATATGAATTTGCTGGTGTAGGTAAGAATTGGCTAAATATAGACCATATAATTGTACAAAGATAAAATAAATTCACTTTATATATAGACTTTTCTTTTTTTAATATTTTGATATCCATAATAAACCACCCTTCATTTATGCATCTATACTATTGTATAATAAAATAAATAAAATAGAAATGCTTTTCATAGGATTTGTAATAGAAATGTAACGACTTATTATTAAGTATATGGTATAGTTTGGGTATAATAGTATTAATTAAATAATTATGAAAGTGGTGATATTTATGAAGAAGTCAATAAATATGGCTATAATTCTTATTTTAGTTGTTTTAGTTACAACTCTTTCAGGATGTAAAAAGAAAAGTCCAGCAATAACAGATCCTGTTAAAGATCCAGCAGGACCTACAGAAGATTTAGAGACAAATGAAAAAGATAGAGAAAAGATTATGGCAGAATTTAACAATGCTTTAAATGGTAAAGAGTTAGATAAGATAGTCTTTTTTATAGATGAGAATATAGGAAAGCTTTCTCAGATAGAAGGGGACAAGATGGTATCAGAATTAGAGAAAATACTTAATCAGTCCTTAGATGTTACAACCAATAAAATTTCTCAGGCAGATACTAATGGAGAACTAATGACTATTGCAGGCACAGAACTTTTCTTCCCAGAGGATAAAATAAAAGACATACAGAATGAAAAGCTTCGTGACGAGATTACAAAAACAATAAATAGTAAATATAAACTTATAAATTTAGAAGGAAGTTACTATCCAATAATAGACTATGAAAAAATAAAACAATACAATAATTATATTTCAGATGAAATAAAGGAATATATCGAGATTAAAGCTATGGACTCAAATGAGCCAGTAGCAATGGATGCTGGACTAAGAATTTCCTATGATGATTTGGCCGATAGAATAATAAAAACAGAGAAATATATAGAGAAATATTCTCAAGGACAGAGATATGAAGAAATGCTAGGAAACTATAAAAACAAACTAGCTCTTTATCTAGGAGGGCTAGATAATACTCCAATAGCTGATTTTGAAACAAAGAAGATTTATGATGATGTATTAGAAAGCTATAATAAAACAGCCAAAATAAAAGATTCAGCCACAGCATTTGTAGTAAATAAATATATTGATGTTATTAAAGAAAACAACAATTTAATAAATAAGGATGTAGAGGATAAGGTTGTATCACTTGTAAATGAAGCATTGTCTTCATTAGAAGTAAGTAAATAAAAGAATTGCTCCTATTTTAGGGGCAATTTTTTTATTTACTTAATTATATTAGCGTATAAGGGGTATTATATTAAGAAATAGAATATAGGAGTGATAAAATGAGTGAATTAATTAATAATAGAGAACATAGACAAAAGATACTTAAAGAAGTAATTAAAGAGCTACATGAAGGAAAAACGGTAGAAGAAGTAAAGGCCAAATTTGCTGAGGTAATTAAAGGAGTATCTGCCAAAGAAATATCAGAAATGGAGGTACAGCTTGTTAAAGAAGGATTACCTATAGAAGAAATACAAAACCTTTGTGATGTTCATGCGGCTGTATTTAAAGGCTCTATAGAAGAAATTCATCATCCTGAAGAAGTACCGGGACATCCTATTTATACTATGAGACAGGAAAATAAGGCAATAGAGGAACATATAGAAAATGTAATCAAGCCTAATTTGGTTAGATTTAAAGGAAATGACTCAAAGGAAAATATATTCACTTTAATCTCTGATATTAATTTACTCTGGGATATTGATAAACATTATAGCAGAAAGGAAAACCTAATATTTCCATATCTAGAGAAGTATGGAATCACAGCACCACCGAAGGTTATGTGGGGTGTAGATGATGAAATAAGAGCTAAAATAAAGGATATTAAATTATCTTTAACTTCCTATAAGGGAAATAAAGATGAGGTTGCTGAAAAAGTGGAGGAGATGCTAATTCAGGTAAAAGAAATGATATTTAAGGAAGATAGCATATTATTCCCTATGTGTTTAGACACTTTGACAGAAGATGAATGGATTAGCATATATGATGAGTCGGATGAGATAGGATATGCATTAATAGCTCCAGAAGGGAAATGGAATAGAGCAAGAGTAAATGTAGAACAAAAGGCAAAAGAAGAGACAAAGAATACAGTAGATGATGGTTATATAAAATTTGAAACAGGAATATTAACATCTAAGGAAATTAATTATATATTAAATAGTATACCTGGAGATATGACATTTGTAGATAAGGATAATATAGTTAAATATTTTTCCCAAGGAAAAGAAAGAATATTTGCCAGAACTAAGGCGGTGATTGGTAGATCAGTTGAAAACTGTCATCCGCCAGCATCTGTAAATGTAGTAGATAAGTTAGTAGACGATCTTAGAAGAGGAAAGAAAGATAGTGAAAGTTTTTGGATCAAGATGGGAGATAAATATATTTTAATTAGTTATTTTGCTGTGAGAGATGAAAAAGGAGAATTTCTAGGAACTTTAGAATTTACACAGGATATAGCCCCTATTCAAGCAATAACAGGAGAAAAAAGATTGATGTCAGAATAAAAAACCACCATTAGGTGGTTTTTTATTCTGCCGTTTCTGCAACTTCTACTTGGCCATCTTCTATTAATTTTGCTGCAACCCATTCTGCAACTTTTCCAGTTATTTCAATACAATGTTTTTTTCTTTCAGGACTCATGAAATTATCTCCAGCCCATTGTCTAGTAATAACTCTACAGCAAGTTGAACCATATTCATCTTTTATAAAATCATGTAATGATGCTGCCATAGGAAACATTTTTTCTTTCATTGGTTCACCATGAACTCTGCCATAAGCCATACCAAGAGCCATTTGCCCTCCACTTACTGCTCCACATAGGCAGCCTGATTTTCCCATACCAATTGGGAATCCTGAAGCCATTTTTACAATATTGTTATCATATGGATTTCCTAGCAAATTGTTGATGGTTTGAGCTACTGCTTCTGAACAGAAAAACTCTCCTCTTGCAAAATATCCTTCTGCTTCTTCCTTAACTTTTGCTAATAATTCTTCCTTAGTCATATAAAAAGCCTCCTTAAATTTATTTATATAATATTATCAATACAGTAGATTATTTAGCTGTTTCAGTTCTAGCAAATAAAAAGCCTATATATCTAATTAATACATAGATAACAATTGCCAAAGCCACTAATTCTTCAAAATTTACAACATACTTTAATATAGCTATTGGTTTCTCAATTTTAACTAAAAATCCATTAGTTAATTTAATAGAAATTGCGCTAATAACTAACGGGAAGGTAAAAGCTGAGTAAGATGGATAAAATTTTAGTTTCAATAACTTTGGTAATTGTAATAATACACATAAATATGAGAATTGAGATAAAGCAACTAATAACCAAACAATAAACATGTTTTTTTCTTGGAAGGAATTCATATATCCTGCTAGGCAAAGTGCAACAGGTGCAGCAAAAATTATTAGAGTTGGTAATGCAGGTTCAGGTATATCTTTAACTTTAAAAACTCTTTTAAGAACTATTGGCAATAATGCAAAATAAGATATGAAACCAAACCAGAATACAATTTGTCCAATATTTGCTTTATCAAATGCAGGAGCAGTTACAGATCCAACTACTATTCCAACATAAACGATAAACCAAGATGGGAAAACTTTTTTAATTCCAAAATTAAATAAATACTTTTTAGTAAAATAAATAATTAGAACTCCATGTAATACTAGCCCTATAATCCATATGCCAAATGCTAATGATGGAGCAAGTGGTTTAAGATATGTTGCTAAAAGCATAATTCCCATAGAAAGTGTAGGGAAAACACTTGCAACTACTGGATTGTCTATAGCTTCAGAAACACTTTTTGGGAACATAATAATTTTAACTAATACTAAAACTAAAATAATTGCCGATAATACACCAAAGATATTTCTGTATATTTCTCCATATGATAAGACTAAGTTTCCCATGGCTGCCAAAGCTAACATTAAACCAACAATTGGCACTGGTAATTTTTTAATAATTTCTTTCATTTGCATCTCTCCTTTTCTTTTAAATTTAAACACTATTCTACTTGGATAGACTATCATACCAATATAAACAAATCCAATAGAAAATATCTATAATAAAAAAAATGCTATAGATAAAATCTTGTTTTTATTATAGATATTTGTAAAGATTTCTTATATAATTAAGAGATATATAAATTTTTATGTCATATATTCCAAAATAATGAAAATTTGAAATATTCATATGATTTCTTGAAATTAGTGTTGTTTAGTGATATTATGATAATATAATAAAGAAAGGAGGGTAGTAAGGGATAAAAATAAATAAAATATGAGAGGGGGATTTCTATGTCTGATAAGACTAAGAAAAAATATTCTGGTGCAGATTATACACGGTTTATACTTCCATCTTTAATTGGTATTATGCTATTTATGATTCCTTTAAAATTTCAAGGGGAATATACGATTCCAGTTGCAATATTATCTAAAACTGTCGCATCAATATTAGAACCTGCACTACCAACTATAATTACTTTGCTCATTACTTTTACTGGTATAATGACCATAATTTATAAAGTATCAAAACCAAGCTTTATTGAGAAATCCAAGAATCTAAAGGGATTATTCAATGTAAATATATTCTGGTTCATAGTTAGAATCGTTGGTATGATATTCGTTATTTTGGCATACTTTGAAATAGGACCTGAATGGATATGGAATGAGAATACAGGAGGTTTGTTGTTACATGGGCTTTTGACAACTCTACTTACTATATTTTTCTTTGCTGCATTTTTACTTCCTTTATTATTGGATTTTGGACTACTGGAATTTGTTGGAGCAATGCTTACACCAGTTATGAGACCAATATTCAAGCTCCCGGGAAGATCTTCAATTGACTGTATTACTTCTTGGTTAGGTGATGGAACTATAGGTGTTCTACTCACAAATAATCAGTACGAAGAAGGATATTATACTACTAGAGAAGCATCTGTTATAGCTACAACATTCTCAGCAGTATCTATTACTTTTGCCTTAGTAGTATTAGCAGAAGTTGGTTTAGAACAACACTTTGTTCCTTATTATCTAGCAGTTACTTTTGCAGGAGTAGTTGCAGCTATTATAGTACCTCGTATACCTCCACTATCATGGAAGAAAGATGATTATCTAACAGATACTAGTAGAGATAATATGGAGAACCTGCCTGTAGGATACACTCCATTTACATGGGGACTTGATCAAGCTATTGAGAAGGCTAAAAACAGTACAGATATTAGTGGTTTTATTAAAGGTGGACTCCATAATGTCCTTGAGATGTGGGTAGGAGTTATGCCAGTAATCATGGCATTTGGAACTATAGCAACAATTTTAGCAGAGTTTACATCTGTATTTACTTTGTTAGGTATGCCATTTATCCCTATATTGAAACTATTAAACATACCTTTTGCAGTAGAAGCAAGTCAAACTATGATTATAGGTTTTGCAGATATGTTCTTACCATCTGTAATTGGTGCTAGTATAGAATCTGAGCTAACTAGATTTGTAATTGCAGGAACTTCTGTTACTCAACTTATATATTTATCAGAAGTAGGTGCTGTTATCTTAGGTTCCAAGATTCCTGTAAATGTTGGAGAGTTATTTATTATATTTATTGAGAGAACATTAGTGACATTACCAATTATTGCATTAGTAGGACATTTATTATTTTAAGAGGCTAAATAGCCTCTTTTTTTTACATAAATAGACATTGTATCTAAATTGTAACTTAATTTCGTCATATTTTTAATTGTAATTAGTAGACATATGTAGTATTATTTAATGTATAATTTAATTACTAGAGGTGTAACGATGAAAAAGAAGTTTGTGCTATCATTTATATTATCATTTATATGTTTTGCTTTAGTATTCACCTTTTTAGGTGAAAAAGTATTTCTAAGGAAGAATTCAACAGTAGCCGTAGATGATGGTGATGGTGAAGAGCCAGGTAATGAGAATGTAGTAGAGCCAAAAGTCGACAATGAAATCTTATTTTTAATGATGGGTGTAGATGCTGAGAACGTGAAAAAGTCTAAGGGTACAAGGACAGATACTATGATGCTTTTCAAAGTTAATTTTGATACAGGAGATATAAATTTACTATCTATACCTAGAGACACGAGAGTGTTAATAAAAGGAAAAGAAGATAAAATCAATCATGCTCATGCCTTTGGAGGGCCAGAGCTTACTATGAGAACTCTAAGAGATTTTCTAAATATAGATGTAGATTATTATGTAAAAGTTGATTATAGAGCAGTAATGGAAATAGTAGATGCAATAGGTGGAGTAGAAATAGATGTACCTCAAAGAATGAAATATGATGATACGACACCTGGAATTCCACCACTTCATATAGACTTAAAAAAAGGAGTACAAACCCTATATGGAAAAGAAGCACATGATTTTTTAAGATATAGGTCTGGTTATAAAGAAGGCGATATAGGAAGAATAAAAGCGCAGCAAATGTTTATGAAGGAGCTAATTAAGCAAGCTCTAAAACCTAAAAACATAATAAAAATACCAAAATTTATTGAAACATATTTTGATTATGTAGAGACTAATATCCCACTTAAAGTTATTACAAAAGGTGCATTATCCGCTAAAAAAATCAATATGGAAAATATGACAACAAATACAATTCCTGGAGATGGTAAAAGGATTGCAGGAGTTGACTATTGGATATATAATAGAGAAGAGACAAGAACCATTGTCCAAGAAATGTTTGGAGACTATTTATTAAGTCAATAGATAGAGGTGGAAATATGAGAAAAAAGAGGAAAAGAGAGCATGTTGAGAACTATCTAAGAACAACCTATAAAGGCGATACGTTATTAGAGGACGTATTTTTGCAACATAATGCATTACCAGATTTAAGTTTTGAGGATATAGACACAAAAACAGTTTTTTTAGGGAAAACTGTAGATTATCCAATTATAATCAATGCAATGACAGGAGGTTCTGACTTTTCCTGGGAAATAAATCGAGATTTGTCACTAATTGCTAAGGAATTTAAAATTCCAATGGCTGTTGGCTCTCAAACCATAGCTTTGTGTGAGGAAGAAGAATGTAGGGATTCATTTGAAATAGTTAGACAAACCATAGGAGATGACGGTATAGTCATAGCCAACCTTAATGCTCAGGCATCCTTAGAAGATGTTAAAAGAGCTTTAGACATGATAAGGGGTGATGCAATACAATTGCATTTGAACCCTGCTCAAGAAGTAGTTATGCTTGAAGGAGATAGAGATTTTAGGGGAATTTTGAGAAACATTGAAACTATTGTAAAAGGTATAGGCAAACCTGTTATAGTAAAAGAAGTCGGATTCGGTATATCAAAGGAAGTGGCTGAAAAGCTATATAACGTTGGAGTTAGAAATATAGATGTATCTGGCTACGGTGGAACTAATTTTATTGAAATCGAAAATATTAGATATAATAATATAGATTTTTCTGACCTTTATTCATGGGGGATTCCTACAGCCTTAGCTTTAATTAAATGTAGAGAATTATCTCAGGAGTTGAACTTAATTGCTAGTGGTGGAATAAGAACGGGTATGGACATTATAAAATCATTAGTAGTCGGTGGAGATATGGCGGGTATATCAGGGGAAATACTATCATATCTGCTTCATGGAGGTTATGAAAATGCAAGAAATTATTTAGAAGCAACTATCCATAAAATGAAGATAGTGATGCTGCTTCTAGGTAAGAGAAATATGGAAGAATTAAAAGCTACAGATTATAAGATAGTTGGAGAATTGAAAGAATTAGTGAATGACTAATAGTGAATAATTTATAAATCTTTATAAAAGGACCAGTTACTAGATTAGGTATTATAGATATACTAATTAATCTAAAACTGGTCCTTTTAACTATTAATTATTCACTCTTCACTGTCTTTAAAACCCTCCTGCTCCTCCTCCGCCAGCACCACCGCCACCGCCTCCAGAGAAGCCGCCTCCACCTCCAACAGAGCTGGAAGTAGAACTTGCAGAACTTCCATAAAATGATGAGTTAAATCTATCTTCAAAACTAGAGCCCCCATGTCGATTTGTCATAAAATACCAGTAAGACCAGTGGGCTGATGTATGTGACTCTGGCATTCTTTCTCTAAATCTATCTATTGACTTCATAGGCAGTCCTAGAGCTAAGGCATAGATTAAAATCTTATCTGTAGTTATATTTATATTGTAATCTTCTAGGGTTATTCCTTGATAATCTAGATTTTTCTTGAAATCCTTCCATAGTTGATATTGGATATATCCTTTATCTGATTTCCTGTAAAATATAAATATGCTATATACGAAGAGTGAGATTGACAATATAAGTAAAACTCCGCCATAGAATGCTTCAAAGACCATAGCAATAATTCCCACAATAAAGGATATTATACTTATAGTTAAAGTTACAAATGCCCATTTCTTACTGCTGGGATCATAATAATCCCTATTTTTCAAATCTGAGCTAACCTTTTTCTGCCATGAATTAAAATCTCGATTGAATTTATCAAATGATTTTTTTCTATATTGTTCTATATCTCTTGTAGAAACTACATTGCCATTTCCAATAGTATTAAATAACCAATCAAAGAGGAATTCTTCATGAGACAATAAGTCCTTTCTTGGTCTAATGGTCTTTGAAAATAAAAAGTCTTTTTTCTTCTTATTTGAGCTTTCAATTTCTTCTATATTGATATATCCTTTTCTTGCAGAATCAAAGATCGTTGTCATTAAGGCCCTAGAATCAATAACGGAAACCATAAGCATTCTAAGCTCAGCAGGTGTAACATCCTCAGGATACTTACTATTCAATGAATCATATATATCAACATTTCGTCTCAATTTATTAAAGATAAATCCAGCTAAAGCCACAATTAAACCCGATACTATAAGGGCAATATTGTTAAAAATACTTTTATTTCTGGCTTTTGATATAGCTTTTTCTTCTGCCGATCTAATCAAAGCTAATTCCTGATCCATTATATTATCAAGAGTTCTATTTCCTTTATTAGTACTTTGACTTATAAATGAATTTGGAAATAATATTCTTGCTTCTACAAAGGTATTTGTAGGGACATCAGATACTTCTAATTTTATTAAGTCATCCTCTATAAAATTTATACTTCCATTAAGAGGGCCATGAGCGAATATCTTAGTGCTTTCTTTATTCTTATCTGGCAACCTAATACTGGCAGTAAAAAATTCAATAGGAGTAGAGTTCTCACTCCCTAAAAACTTATAATATAATTCTCCAGTATCTATATGATTAACAGCTACATTTTTAACTGTGTATTTGATACGAAATGTCTTCATTTCATTTTTAGAAGGTGAGAATATCATTAGTTTCAAGGTGTTTTTTTCCTCTGTTTGTGTAAATACAGCTTTGTCTCCTTTTTTAGCAGATCCTACAAGAGAATATGGAACTTCAATTCCCTGTACCATCTCATAGACTTCTAAGTTTTCAATGCCTTCTGTGCCATTAATAACGATATCACGATATACACCATTAAATTTATCTTCAAAGTCAAAAGTAATATCTTCAGAAATAAATAAATCACCGTTATCACTCAAAGTAGAATCAACTATCCACCTAGTAATACTCATACTAGTATCTGCAAAACTAGTGGGAGAAATGAAAATTAGTAGAACTATAATCCATAAAATATTAAATCTTTTGCTAAACAAATAGACCACCCCCAAATAGTATATATTTGATATAATATATTATATTATATATCTAAATAATCAGAAATACGAGTTAATATTTAACAGCTTTCTCATATAATAACAGTATGACAATAACTGAAGAATTTCTTGTTTAGATAGGTCAGAAGATATATAATATATCTATTAATTACCCAAGAATAGGAGTGATATAACATGGGTTTAACTATTGGAATTGTAGGAGCTACAGGTGCAGTAGGGCGAAAGATGATTGAAGTGATTATGGAAAGAAATTTACCTGTATCGAATCTAAGACTTTTTGCATCTGAAAAATCATCAGGAAAAATTATTAGACTAGATAAGTATAATAAAGAAATTACAGTAGAACTTCTCACAGAAGATGTTATGAAGGAAAAGTACGACTATCTATTATTTGCAGCAGGTGGAAGTATATCAGAAAAATTTGCACCAATAGCTAGAGATGCAGGTAATATGGTAATAGATAATTCATCACATTTTAGAATGGTTAGGAATATACCTTTAGTAATACCAGAAGTAAACTCCCATGTCCTAAGGGATATAGAGGAATAATAGCTAATCCAAATTGCTCTACTACTCAAATGATAGTAGCTATAGCGCCTTTATATAGGAAATATGGTATAAAAAGGATTGTAGTATCTACTTATCAAGCAGTGTCTGGAAGTGGATACAAAGCTATAGATGAATTACAAAACCAAATAAGGGATGAAGAATATCCAAATAAAGTATATCCAAGAAAAATAGCTGGAAACTGTATACCTCACATAGACGTATTTAATGATAATGGATTTACAAAAGAGGAATTAAAAATGGTACATGAAACACATAAGATTCTGGAAGATGATTCAATAGAAATTAATCCTACAGCAGTTAGAATTCCAGTTTTTTATGGTCATAGTGAATCAATTTATCTGGAGCTAAAAGAAGAAGTAGATATAAATAGCATTAAAGAAATATTAGAAGAATCTCAAGGTATAATAGTAGATGATGACCCGGAGATGAATAGATACCCTACACCTATAGAAGCAGCAAATACAGATTTTACCTATGTAGGGAGAATAAGAAAAGATCTTTATAATCCAAAGGGGTTATCTCTTTGGGTAGTGGCAGATAACCTTAGAAAAGGTGCAGCCACTAATGCTGTTCAAATTATAGAAGCAATAGAGAATATTAAAATGGAGGGATAGTTAATGTTTAAGGGAGCAGGTGTTGCTATAGTTACCCCATTTAAGAATGGAAAATTTGATAAGGATGGCTATGAAAGACTAATTGACTTTCAAATTGAAAACGGAACCCAAGCTTTAATAGTATTAGGTACAACAGGTGAGGCTTCAACACTTAGCTATGAAGAAAGGGAAGAAGTTATTCGTACAGCAATAGAAAAAAATGCTAAGAGGATTCCAATTATAGTAGGTACTGGTTCTAATTGTACTGATGTTGCAGTTAAATATACTAAACAGGCAGAAGAATTAGGTGCTGATGGAATACTAATTGTTACGCCTTATTATAATAAATGTACGAATAAAGGGATGATAGCCCATTTTACAGCAGTAGCTAATGCTACAAAGTTACCAGTTATATTATATAATGTACCTGGCAGAACAGCAGTGAATATACCTCCAGATGTGGTTGTAGCAATGTCAAAGGTGGAAAATGTTATAGGAGTTAAAGAAGCTAGTGGCAATATTTCACAGATACTAGAGATAAAAAGATTAGTTCCAGAAGATTTTATGATTTACTCAGGAAATGATGATCAGGTAATACCTATATATGCCTGCGGTGGTCATGGAGTTATTTCTGTAGCATCTAATGTTATCCCTAAAGAAATGCAGCATATGTGTGAAGCATTCATGAATGGGGATGTGGAAGAAGCATTAAGGCTTCAGTTAAAATATAAGAGATTCATAGATTTATTATTCTGTGAAGTAAATCCTATACCGGTTAAAGCGGCTTTAGTAGAAATGAATTATATTGAGAATGAACTAAGATTACCTTTAACACCTATGGAGGAAATAAATAGAAATAAACTAGCAGAAGAAATGAGGAAATTAAATATCATTTAGGAGGTTAATATGAATTTATTAATCAATGGGATAAATGGCAAAATGGGGAAAGCAATTAAAGAATTAGCAATACAGGATTCTTATTGGACTAATGTATATGGTTTATGTAGGACGATTCCTATGCCAGCAGATGATATTAAATTTGACGTAATGCTAGACTTTACTCATGAATCCTCATTAGATAGGGTACTTCAAATTGGATTAGATAGAAGATTACCAATTATAATAGGTACTACAGGATATAGTGAAGAACAAAATCAAAAGATAAAGAGAGCCTCTACTAAAATTCCAATTCTTCATGCAACTAATATGTCATTAGGAATGAATCTTTTATTTGTATTGGTGGAACAAACTGCTGCAATATTAGGAGATAAGACTGATATTGAAATAATAGAAGCACATCATAATAGAAAAAAAGATGCACCATCAGGTAGTGCTGTAACCATAGTAGAATCTATAGAAAGAGGTCTAGGAGAAGTGAGGCCTCACCAATATGGAAGACTTGGTGAATGTCCGAGAGAAAAAGGTGAGATAGGTATTCATGCCATAAGAGGTGGAAATATAGTTGGATACCATGAAGCAAACTTTATAAATGAATTAGAATCCATAAAAATTGTTCACGAGGCTTATGATAGAAAAGTCTTTGCTAGTGGTGCCATAGAAGCAGCTAAATTTATTATTGGAAAAGAACCAAGACTATATAGCATGAAGGATGTATTGAAGATATAAATTGCTAGGAGATTTCTCCTAGCAATTTATATGAACCTAAAATTCTGGAAGTATCCTTTTAGATATAGTCATGAATCATACATTGCGAATTGTGAACTGTGCATTGTGCATTGGATTTAAGGGGTGATAAATTGAAAAATAAAATTCTAAAGATACTAAAGGACAGTGAAGATTTTATATCTGGAGAAGAAATGTCTAAGGAGTTTCATATGACTCGTGCTGCCATATGGAAATACATAAATATGTTGAAGGAAGATGGATATATTATAGAATCTATTCCTAGAAAAGGTTATAGAATAATGTCTTTTCCAGATATACTCACATATGAAGAAGTGGCAGAATATTTAGATACTGATTTTATAGGAAGAAATATATACTATTTTAATTCGATAAATTCTACAAATAGAAAAGCCAAGGAAATAGCTTTTGGGGAAAAAGAAGGTACTGTTATAGTGGCGGAGCAACAAGAAGAAGGAAAAGGCAGATTAGGAAGACATTGGATATCTCCAAAGGGAAAGGGTATATGGATGAGTATAATTCTAAAACCTAAAGTAGATCCAATGAAGGTAGCTAAGATAACCTTATTAGGTGCAGCAACAGTATATAAAGCCTTATCTAATATGAATATAAAATCTCAGATAAAGTGGCCAAATGATGTATTAATAGATGGAAAAAAGATTTGTGGGATATTGACAGAGATGAGTGCTGAATTAAATATGATTAATTATGTAATTATGGGGATAGGTATAAATGTTAATCTTGATGAAAGTGATATACCTGAAGAGTTAAAAGGTAAAGCTACATCTATTAAGATAATTGAAGACAAAGAAATAGATAGAAAAGAATTATTTGCCAATATTCTTAATGAGTTTGAGAAAATATATAAAGACTTTATAGATAAAGACTCTATATCTGAAGCAATAGATATATGTAAAGCAAATTCTGCATTAATAGGTAAAGACATTAGAATAATCAGAGGAGATGAAGTAAGAGTAGGAAAGGCATTAGACATAAATGAAGAAGGGCATTTGGTCGTAGAATTTGATGGTGGAGTTGTTGAAAATATTTATTCAGGAGAAATATCTATTAGAGGATTAGAAGGATATATATAACAACACTAAATTTATAAGAATAGTTGAACAATTTTCAGACTTATGGTACAATTTAAATAATTTTTAAAATATAGAGAGGTGTTGTTGTGAAGAAAAAGAAAAATGATGCATTTATTTTAGGAGCAGCTTTGTTTTCCATGTTTTTTGGAGCAGGAAACTTAATTTTCCCTCCATTTTTAGGGCTGCTGGCAGGCCAAAAATGGAATTGGTCTATGTTTGGTTTTTTTATTACAGGGATTGGCCTGCCTCTTTTGGGAATAATAGCTTCTGCTAAAGCAGGAGGAGATGTAGATAAACTAGGAAGAAGAGTTTCACCTTTATTTAGTAAGTTTCTGGGAATAACAGTTGTTTTGGCTATAGGTCCCTTATTAGCAATTCCGAGGACTGGAGCGACTGCTTTTGAAATAGGAGTTTTACCCATTATGCCTAATGGCAATTCTACAATATTTTCTATACTTTATTTTGGGATAACCTTATTATTAGTTATAAAGCCCAATGAAGTAATTGATAAGATAGGAAAGATTTTAACACCAGCCTTACTTATATTATTAGGTCTAATTATAATCAAGGGTCTTTTTGATCCTATGGGTGTACCTGTGGCAGAAAGCTTTGCAAGACCTTTTTCTGAGGGATTTATTAGCGGATATCAAACCATGGATGCTCTAGCCTCCATACTATTTGGCGGAATAATAACTACCTCCTTAATTCAAAATGGATATGATGATGAGAAAGAGCAAATGAACATGACTAGAAAAGCTGGTTTAGTAGCAGTGATAGGATTAACTATTGTTTATGGAGGATTGGGATACTTAGGAGCTACCGGAGGCTCATTATTTTCAAAGGATATAGAGAAGGTAGATTTGATAGTAAATATAGCAAATAATTCTTTAGAAAGTTTTGGTAAAATAGGTCTTGGAATAGTAGTGTCTTTAGCTTGTTTAACTACTACTATAGGACTTACTGCCACAGTGGGACAATATTTCAATAAGATAAGTAATGGAAAACTAAAATATGAGGCTATAGTAATAGCAACTACTATATTTAGTGCCATTATGTCCATAAGAGGAGTAGAATCTATAATTGCTTTCTCAGAACCAATACTTGTATTCATGTATCCAGTTGTAATAGTCATGATTTTATTAACTATAATTTTAGGTGACAAGCCAAATAAGAATATTTATAGACATGCGATATATGCAACTTTAATAGTAAGTACACTAGAATTATTATATAGATTTAAAATATGGACATATTTTACCCATGTAGTGGAATATTTGCCTTTAGCTTCATGGGGATTATCATGGCTAGTTCCAGCAATATTGGGAGCTGTTTTGGGAATGTTGATGCCAAACAAATCAGATATTCAAATAAATTAATAAAAAACAGGGTTATCTTAATTTACAGATAACCCTGCTTTATTTAATATTGGTAAAGTCTTAGCTGCAACAACTGAAGCTACTATAAGTTTTAGAAAATCTCCAGGTAAGAAAATAAGACATCCTATTTTCATAATCGTATTGAAAGATAAACCTTTTGCCATTACAATGTTTAGTATGTAATACATATAAGGCAGACCAAATAAATATATAACTATGATTCCAACTAAAGATGCAATCCAAATATTCTTAGAAGATACTTTCTCCCCAGAATGGGCAATCTTTCCAACAATATAAGCTGCAAAAATAAATCCAATAATAAATCCAAAGCTAGGCTTCATTATAGCTTGAACTCCACCAGTAAATTCTGCAAATATGGGTACACCTACTAAACCCAAGAATATGTAGACTATTTGAGATAAAGCACCTAATTTAGGACCCAAAATAAGACCAGATAAAATAACAAATAGAGTCTGCAAGGTTATAGGTACTTCACCTAAAGGAATACTAATAAAAGCTCCTACAGTGGTAAGTCCTGTAAACATAGCAACTAGAGTCATTTGTCTTGTAGATAATTTCATTTTATTACCTCCTATTGTCAACCAATTATATAAAAATAGTTTACAATAGTATAATAAATTAATTTTAGTCAATTGTCAACAGGAAAATATACAGAGGTTTACAAAAGATATTATGATTAGTTATGCTTATCTTGATTTCTTTTTCTTTTGTGGATAAAATTGGCCAATGTAACTATTCCACTCATAATTATTACAAAATAATAGCTTATAAATCGCCATAGTATCATTGCAAATACTAAGATTTCTCTAGGAAATATGGTATTATATAATATATAAAATCCACCTTCTGCAGCACCTACAGTACCGGGTGTAGGTATGAAAGAGACTGCCGTATAATGCAGAGATTGGATTCCAATTATATCTAAAAAAGAAAATCCTATAAGCCCAATAGCTAAATATACAAAGTAAGTTATTGAAAAGTAAAATGTTAGCTGTAAAAAACTAGTTAAAATTAAAAGTAAAGTAATTCTCTTGTCTTCCTTCATATGATTTATACTAACTGTATAGTCCACAAGACCCTTATCTATTTTATTTTCTAATTTTCTAATATCTTTTATTAGTTTTAGTTTATGACCAATAGCAAAAACTTTGGAAGATACTTTTTTTATCAATTTTTCATTACGGAAAAATCCTATTATCATTAATAATATAAAAAGGTTTAATAAGCAGCCAATTGCTATAAAAGGTATAGCAAATTTTACTTTATTTAGTAGAAAATTAAAATTAATTATAAACATGGATATTGAGTAGAATGTAATTACAAGTTGATAAATTAAAAATCTGATTATCATTAATGAAGATACAGTTCCCACTGGGAAACCATTATTTATTAGTAAATAGATTTGTGCAGGTTGACTTCCACTGGAAAATGGTGTAATTGCACCATAATATTGACCGATCATAGTAATTATAAAAGATGATTTAAAGCTACCTTCAATATCCAGTACCTTTCTTATTTTATAAATTATATATGCATCAAATATCCAGTATAATATTATGCATAAAAAGCCTAAGGAGAGATAAAATTTATTGGTTTTACCTATTAATTGAGGAAAATTAGAGAAATCATTTTTATAAAAGAAGATCCAATAAGTTAATCCTAGTGAAACTATTAATAAAATGTAATTTATTATCTTTTTCATATATTGAACCTACCTTGTGTGTTTCTTCACTTTTTTTCTTAGGCTTTTAAAATTAAGTTATCTCTTATTAAAAATTAATATATGTCAAAGACCTTTATGCTAGGCCAATTTCATCTATTTAAAGTACAATCATTGATTAAATTTTCACTAAGATAAACAACATTATTAGGGCAGAATCCATTACCCATTTTCTCCATGTTTTTTTTCATGTTATTAATAACAGATGGATTTTTCATAATATATTCTATTAGGCTTTTAATTTCCTTTATCTGATATACATATATGCCCATGCCATTTTTTACCAAGAAATCTAAGTTTTCTTTTTCTTGACCGGGAATATAATATGGAATAATCATGGGCAGTCTTTTGGCTATTGCTTCTGATACAGTTAAACCTCCTGGTTTTGTTATGAGTATATCTGAATTTTCCATGATAGATGGTATATTAGTAGTAAATCCATAAAGAGTAATTTTATTGCTTTTAATTAGGTTAGTATATTGTGTTTCTATAGAAAGTTTTAATTTTTTATTATTTCCACAAACAGCCACAATATGATAATCACCGTCTAGAGTTATTATATTATCTAATACCTTTGTCATACTTTTTAGACCTAAGCTTCCTGCCATCAATAATATCTGGAAAGGCTTTTTATTTATAGGGGCGATATTACACTTATCTAAAAATTCGGCTTTGATTGGTATGCCATAAGGGAATATTCTATCCTTAGATACACCTTGAGCTAATAAGGTTTTTCCTGTATGTTCACTAGCAACAATATATGCATCTACATTATCATTTACATAAATTTTATGTGCCTCATAGTCTGTTACTACAGAAATAAAAGGTATATTGATAAGATTCTTTTCCTTCAAATGTCCTACCATACTTATGACAAATGAGTGAGTTGAAATAATCAAATCTGGATTTTCTTCTAATATCATATTATAAATTTTCTCCTTAGCAATTTTAGCTAAAGATATATTAAGCAATTTATTAGTTTTTTCTTTATTGCTGATATCATATAGATTTCCATATAATTTAGGGAAATTATTAACTATAATTTTACATGAACCAGAGATAAAAGAATCGAAGCTTTTACTTATAGCTAATAATGCATCTACTTTTTTAACTATAAAATCATGTTGAGTAAATTCTTTTTCTAGGCATGAGGCTGCCTCATTATGACCGCCTCCTATGGAGGCAGTAAATATTAGTACTTTTTTCATATATAAGTCCCCCTTGATAGGTTAATTCATTAAATAATTTTGTATTAGGATATATTAATATATAAATAAATTCTCATCATTAATATACCCATTACTATAACGGGATATAAAAAAACTTTACTGCACCATATAATAAATCAATCTGTAGATATAGTATTTATATCTTATAAATATGCGTTATAAATATTATTTAAATCATCATTAAAAAAAATATTGACAAAAGAATAATATAGACATATACTGTATATACGAAGCATATACAGTATATACGAAGATAACAGTTATATAAGGAGGGACGTTATGAGAATAATCGTATCTAATTCTTCTAATGAAGCAATATATGAGCAGATAGCTAATCAGATAAAAGGTATGATAATAAAGGGAGAGCTAGGAGAAGGAGAAGCATTACCTTCCATAAGAGGTCTAGCAAAGGATCTTCAGATATCTGTTATTACAACTAAGAGAGCTTATGAAGAATTAGAAAAGGAAGGATTTATAGAAACTATGCAAGGAAAAGGCTCTTTTGTAGCTATGCAAAATAAAGAGCTAATGAAAGAAAAAAAATTAAAAATAATAGAAGAAAAATTAGCTGAAGTAGTGGAAGAATCTAGATTGCTAGGATTAAAGTACACTGAAGTAAACGAAATGCTTAAGATTCTATTTGAGGAGGTTTAAATATGTTAGAGATAAAAAACTTAACTAAAGATTTTAATAAATTCAAGCTAGACAATGTATCATTTAAATTAGAACCAGGATATATAATGGGATTTATTGGACCAAATGGTGCAGGAAAAAGTACGACTATAAAACTCATAATGAATTTGCTGAAAAAGGATTCTGGAGAGATAAAAGTATTTGGCAAAGACCATATACAGTTCGAAAAAGAAATTAAGAATAGGATTGGTTTTGTATATGATGAATCTTATTTTTATGAGGATTTGACCATAAGACAGATGAAGAATATAATAGCACCTTTTTATAAAAAATGGGATGAAAAATTGTTTAATAAATATATAAAGGATTTTGATTTAGACCTTAACCAAAAGATAAAAAAATTATCTAAGGGTATGAAGATGAAGTTTTCTTTGGCAATAGCTTTGTCTCACAATGCAGATTTGATAATAATGGATGAACCTACATCAGGACTTGACCCAATATTTAGAGCTGAAATCTTAGATGTATTATATAGTATTATACAAGATGAAAAAAAATCTATATTCTTTTCTACCCATATAACGACAGATCTTGAAAAAATAGCGGATTATATAACATTTATTAATAAAGGTAAAATAGTATTTTCAAAATCGAAGGATGAAATTTTAGAATCCTATGGAGTGATAAAGGGTGGAAAAAATTTATTAGACAGAGATACAAGAAAAGAGTTCATAGGACTTAGGGAAACTAATGTAGGTTTTGAAGGGTTGACAGAAAATCCACAAAGGCTAAAGAAGTTATTTGGCAGTGAGATATTAATTGAAAAACCAACACTTGAAGATATAATGGTTTATAGTGTAAGGAGGCAGGAAGATGTTAAACTTGATTAAAAAAGATTTCTTGTTAACCTTTTCCAATAAACAATCTTGGATTTTAATAATATTATATGTACCGTTTATTTTATTTACAATGGGAACAGATAATGAATTCGTAGTTAGCCTAATGATTTATACATTTGTATATATGCTGACAACCATGCCTTTCGGTTATGAGATGCAGACGAAACCTCATATATTATTGCAATCTCTGCCTATTAAGAAAAGGGATATAGTTATTAGCAGGTATTTATCTATATTTGTAAATTATGTAGTTGGTTTTGTTATTACTGGGGGTTATTTGTGGATAATCAATCTATTAGGATTTATAGATGTGGATACTTTCAATCTTTCTTTAATAGGGTCTACTTTACCAATAGTATTGTTGTCACTATCTATATCACTGCCAGCTCTTTTTAGATTACCTCCTAAGATAGCTAGTATTGCAAATATATTTGTATATATATTTATCATGAATTTTGTTATTGTAACATCTTATAAATTTCAGAACATATTAAATGGATTAGGATTACCAGCTATAGCAGCTATAGTATATTTCCTATCCATAGGAATATCTTTATGGTTATATGAAACAAGGGACTTTGCATAGGGGGGATATCAATGAAACAGCTTGTAATTAAGGATATACGATTATTAAGATTTATAAACCTATTTATACTATGTGGAGGGCTATTCTTTGGATATGTTGGAGTGAGTATCGACCATGTATATAAATCTAAGCTTGTATATGGATTTGCTATGTTTATAATGGTATATGTGGTTTCAATGTTTTCCACTCAATACGATGTAAAAGGAAAGGCAGATATGATGTTAAATTCATTTCCAGTAGATAGATATGATATTGTAAAATCAAAATATATATCTATGGGACTATATATTTTATTTATAACTGGAATTGTCTTTTTATCCTCTAATATATCTAAGATTATATTTAGTACCACAATAGTAGGGAATCCTGCAACTATATGGGATGTATTATTTATATTGGGATTATCTTTGATATTTTTCTCCATATACTTGCCATTTCATTATTATAATGTAGGAAAAGCCCAAGCATTTAATCAAATCTTCTATATCATACTTATTTTATTGCCCAATATAATAAGTAGATTTGGTAGAAAATTTGAAAATGCAGAGATATTTCAAAATATAATAAACATGGATTGGAAAATACTCATTCTTCTGTTTGCTGGTGTTGGGATAATAATGTATTTGATTTCTCTACAGATTTCAAAAGGTATATATAAAGGTAAGGAATTTTAGAAAAAATAAAGATACAATAAGTTTATATAAAAACTGTAGAATATTTTAAAATCAAACCTATAGTATAGATACTAAAAAAATCTATATTTATAGGTTTTTTATTCTAATTATATCAAAATAATTAGACAAAAGATGTCATTAAATATTCAAATATTTTCACAAGATAAATGTTTTAAAAAACACATTTATAATCTAATAATCATAGAATTATGAAGATAGTTTTCGGTAAAATACGACACTAAGTATCGAAAATTGTAAAAACAAAAACGTTGACCCTAGAAGTTACAATATGATTTAATGAACTTAACAATCATATTGTTGATTCAATAAATAACTTATGGTGTATACTAGCTATAATAATTTCAAATTATAGAATTAGGTATATGAAATAAGAAGGGTTTCTTTATATTGAAGAGTTATTCCCTTAGATAGTTCTAACTTTCCATATCAAACACCAGAAGTTAAATATTAGATAGGGGTGATGTGTTTGGATATTGCAATCTCAGAGACTAATTTTAGGGGAGTTCTAAGAAGAATAAGAGAGACATTAAATATAAGCCAATCAGAAATTACAGGAGAAGATAGCACTAGCAACTTAATAAGCTTAATAGAGTCTGGTAAAATTCCCCTAAAGATAGATAATGCACAATTAATATGTAAGAAAATAAATAATATCCTAGAAGAAAGAAATATGGACTTAATCATGGAGCCTGAGGACCTGCTTAATCCACGAAGATATGATGCAAAAGAAGAAGTGGAAGCATATATTGCAGAGTTGGACAAGCATAAAAATGATAAGGATTATGTTATTGATGTAGATGATATAGATGATTTAGAGTTTCTCCTAAATGAATATGATCTTATGGATAAAAAGATTAAGGCGTATGAGCTCATAGGAGATATATATTTTAATTCTAGAGATTATGAGAAGGAATATGAATATATGTCTAAAGCTTGGGAGCTGACAACTAGATATCCTAAGAGAAAGTTAAATTATAGAATAATGATAAAGCTTGCCAATAACTATATTGACAGGGGAAAATGTCAGGATGCAGTAGTACTATATCAAAAAGCTCTTGTAAATATTGATGATATACCAGAAAAGTATTTAATTCATTTATACTATAACTACGCTTTAGCTTATTATAGATTAAAGATGTATTCTCCTTCTTTAGAAGTGATTTCAGATTTATTATGCTATACGGAGAGAAAAGATTATGATCTGTGGAGAAGAGCATATAATCTACAAGGGCTATGCTATCTTGAAATGGGAGATTATGAATCATCTTTAAGTAGCTATAATAATGCACTTCAAGTTTTGACGTTTACTGGATATAGTGATCTTAAATATTTGATATATGGAAATATAGCTGAGGCCTATACAAAATTAAATGATGAAAATCGTGCATATAAATATGTAGATGCGATTCTAAAAGATATAGATGAATTGGATAAGAATTCATATAGTTATTCAATAATCTGTAATCAATTAGCTGTTTCCTATGAAAATCTAGGAGAGTTTGAACAAGCAGAAAAGTATTATAAAGAATCCTTAGAATATGCAAAGAAAAACGTTCAGTATAATTATATTTCCAAGAATATGATATCCTTATTGGAGTTAAATGCAAAAACAAAAATTCAGAATATTTTTGAGATAATAGAACAGTATAATGATGATATTATATCTGGCATAAAATTTAATAATGGTTCATTGGCAGTATTTAAGTGTTTGAAGACATATGTTGATAACAAAGAGTATGATAGGTTTGAAAAACTAATCGATAATATAATAAAATATCAAGGAGGAGAAATCATATGAAGAGAAGAAAATTAATAAGTGTAGTTGTATTGATGTTTTTATTATTTAGTCTATCTATAGTTGCATTTGCTGGAGGAGATGGAGGTCCAATTAGACCACAAGTTATATCTTATCCCAGTTATGAAGGAGGACCAGAATATCCTACAGTTAGCTCTTGTGGAGGTGATGCAGGTACAACTAGACCTAATTAATAAGGTGTAATTAAAATTAGTTAAGATTAGTTAGTTAATAATAAAGTGAATAACTCTAATTCTATGAAAATAAAATAATAATTGGTAATATTACCAAAAATGAATAGGGCATAAACTCTGAACCTGTGTTAAATAAAAGTTGCTATGCAATAAATAACAAAGAGGTAAGAATTTATGCCATATTTATCTAATACAATATTATAATATAGTAGTATCTAGACTAAACTGGCATTGAGTTACTATAACTAAATACCTCCAAAATGGAGTTCATGGAGATAGGAATATAGCTATATCAACCTGGGAAAAAAGAAAATCTTACAGTTTAGATGAAATATATGATAATAATTTAGGTGGTGAAATTATATATTTTAACATATGTCTATAAAAATAAAATAAAAATTTATTCTCTAACTGTTATCCTAATGTTTATAACAATACTAGCAGGATGCAGTCCTTATAAAACTGTTAGCATTGATGAAACCAAAGAATTTACCAAAACAATTATGGGTTCTAACGAAAAAATAGCAAATTTAGAATTTAGATTTAAAAGACCTACTCTTTATGCAGATATTAATTATAAAGGAGACTTAGAAAAAGGAGATTTCCAATATCTAATAAATGAATTTCAAACAATAATAGGTATTGATTTTATGCAAAAAATTGGAGATGAATATTGGAATGGCAGCAGACTAGTGGATTCAAATTAAGGATTCATATAGGAGAGGATAAAAAGGATGGTTATGATTATATAATTTATAGTAAATATAACAAAACAAAAGTATCAAATGAAGAACCAGATAATATCGATGGATATGAGACTTGGTATATATTTGATAGGGATGATAATGAAATAAAAATAGACTAGAATTAAATGGTTAGCATAATCTGTTTTCTAGATTCTATAAAATGTTTTGTGCAAACGGTATATATACTCTTTTTTGCTAGCAACAGTTATTTTTAAAACTAAAACTAACCAACCAAAAAAGAAATTAACAATAAAGTAAACAAATAAAAATAAGTTAAGATTTTGATAAGAATATCAAAATCTTAACTTATTTTTATTGCCTTGTTATTTATAATAATGCTATTTTGGCTTAGAAACATAGCACTTTAAGGTTGACTTCATTGGTTTACTTTTCTACTTAGGTATAGTAAACTGAACATAGAATAATTTCAATATTCTAAAATCAATATCATATTTTTATTATCAATAGTCTTAGGGGTGAAGATAATGAGTCATATACAATATTTTGATTGGGGTAATATAGAGTGGATTTATGAGCCTGATACTAAGAACTCTACTAATATAATGCATATAGCATTAGTACCATATTACCGGGAAAAAGACAAAAGGAGCATATTCACTATGGGGATGAACAATTATTATATGTTTTATCTGGACAAGGAGAACAGCTTATTGGTAAGGAGTTAAGTATTAAGAAGCCTGGGTCTTTATTTCATATAGATGCAGGTTCAGTACATGAGGCAATAAATGCGGGTGAAGAACCAATCAAAGAATTACTGATATCAATTCCAGTATATTATAACCAACGCAATCCCTTAAATGATATATTGAGTAGCGGGGAGGTACATAAAGAAAATTTTGAGGATACAATAGTATTAAATGATAAGATTAAACATCTATATGATGAGGCTATTGATATATTAGGAATTTCATTATCCATATTTGACAGAAAAAATGAACCAGTTATTATTTCTCATAACTATCCCGAATTTTGTATAAAAAAATGCAATGTACATAAAGATGTAAGGAATTGCCATCTATATAATATTTATGATGAATATATGCCTCCCCATTATAAAGATCCATTTGCTTTTGTTTGTCAATATGGATTAAGAGTATTTGTTATGCCAATTATTATAAACAATAGTTTGGTTGGTACTATAAAAGGAGGACATATTAGAATATATGATGAAAGTTATGTAGAATTTAAAGATGAATTAGACTTAGATTATGAATTGTATCGTAAAATTCAGATAGTTCATCAAGGACGTATCATGGCTATTTTGCAGCATATAAAGACCTTGAGTAAGAACATTTCATATTATTATCTATTAGAAAATACTGAGATGGAATTATATAAGAAAGAAGAGATAATTAAAGATATTGCTAAAAATGAACTTCTATTGGAGGAGAGCTTAAGATCTACAAAAGAACAGGTTTTGAGTATACAGATTAATAATCATTTTCTTTTTAATACATTAAATGCAATTGCTAGTCTTGCTATAAAAGAAGATAGCATAAAGACTTATGAATCAATAATTAGATTATCAAAAATTTTTAGATATTCACTGAAGTCAAGCAACTCTATTGCCACATTAAATGATGAGATTTTATTTATTATGGATTATCTAGAGCTGCAAAAATTAAGATATGGTGAAAGACTTAGTGTAAATATTAATATTTCTGAAAATGCCAAATCGGCAAGAATTCCCTTTAATTTCATTCAGCCAATAATTGAAAATTCTTTTGTCCATGGTTTTAAAAATAAAATGGACAACCTAAGCATCCAAATTAGCTGTAGAAAAAATCAGGATAAAATTTATATTCAAGTACTAGATAATGGAACTGGATTAGAAGAAGATGAAATTGAAAAACTTAATAATATGATTAAAGGACAGACAGAGAATTTTATTATTAGTGGTCTAATGATGATATATAGAAAACTAGAATTACTTCATCATAATAATTTTGAATTTAAAATTTCAAGTAAGAAGAACGCTGGCACTCAAGTCATAATAGTAATTCCAGCTATTAAGGAGGAATTATGATTAAAACATTGATTGTAGACGATGAAATATTAGCTAGAGATTTATTAAAACTTTTAATAAGCAAAAATAATATACCTTAGAAGTGGTGGGAGAAGCTGAAAACGGGAGAGAAGCTATAGAACTAATCTTTGATTTAAAGCCAGAAGTAGTTTTTTTGGATATAGAAATGCCAGATAGTGATGGAATAGATGTTATGGACTATATAAAGAATCATTATATTGAACCGATAACATTTATTGTGGTCACAGCATTTAGCTATTTTGAATATGCCCAGTCCTCGCTGAGATTAGGAGCAAAGGATATATTATTAAAACCTATAGAGGCTAACAGCTTGAAGGAATCTATTGCTAGAGTTATAGGATATAAATTCACTGATAATCCATTGTTAAATGATATTCTTCAATATATAAATATTAATTATAGAAATGATATTCAATTAAATCAATGTGCTAAGGATTTTCATATTAGTGTAAATCAAATTAATAGATTGTTTAATAGATATTTTCATATGACTTTTATAAAGTATTTAAATAAATTTAGGATTGATAAAGCTATAGAATTAATGTACAATGAAGAACTTCCTATTAAGGAGATAGCAACACAAGTAGGCTTTAATAATCTAAATTATTTTTATAAAACCTTTAAAATTATAACGGGAAATACACCTAAAAATTATAAGCAGTAGCTTTAGGCTACTGTTTTGTTAATAGATGATTTAGTTCAATTAAATAGTGATTTAGTTAATTTAAAATTATTTGAATATTTGAAATAATATACCATAACAACTATGAAAAGGAGAGACTAATTATGTTAGATACTTTAAAAACAACAGATTCCATATTATTTCAAATGGTAAAGGAAGAATTAAATCGTCAAAGAACGGGAATCGAAATGATAGCATCTGAAAGCTATGTTCCTACAGAGGTTCTAGAGCTGCAAGGTAGTATTTTGACGAATAAGACTACAGAAGGTTTTCCAGGAAAAAGATATCATGCAGGATGTCATGTAATAGATAAAGTGGAGAATTTAGGAATATCTAGAGCAAAACAGCTTTATGAAGCTGGACATGCTAATATACAAGCACATTCAGGTTCACAAGCAAATCAAACTGTTTATTCTGCAATATTAGAACCAGGAGATACTGTATTAGGATTGAGATTAGATCAAGGCGGACATTTGACCCATGGTAATAAGGTAAACTTTTCAGGAAAGATATACAACTTTATTGCCTATGGACTTGATAAAGAAACAGAATTAATTGATTATGATGAAATTGAAAAGCTTGCAAGAGAATATAAACCAAAGCTCATAGTTACAGGGGGAAGTGCTTATCCAAGGATTATTGATTTTAAAAAGATTTCTGAAATAGCTAAGTATGTTGGAGCATATTTCATGGCAGATATGGCCCATGTAGCAGGACTTGCGGCAGCTAAGATATATCCTAATCCTATGAAGTATGCAGACTTTGTTACCTCCACTACTACTAAAACTTTATGTGGTGCAAGAGGCGGGTTTATATTATGCAAAGAAGAATATGCTAAGGCAATTGATAAGGCAATGTTTCCAGGTTCTCAAGGTTCACCTCATCTTCACATAATGGGAGCAAAAGCATATACCTTTAAGCGTGCCTCTACAGAAGAATTTGCAAATTTAATGAAGCAAGTTGTGAAAAATGCTCAAGTCTTGGGAGCTGTATTATCGGAATATGGATTTAGGATTGTATCTGGAGGTACAGATACACATTTATTATTAGTTGACTTAAGACCAAAGAAGCTGACAGGTAAACAATTGGAAAAAGCCTTGGATTATGTAGGGATCACTGTAAATAAAAATATGATACCTTTTGACCCCGAAAAACCAATGGTCACTAGTGGAGTTAGGATTG
Organism: Tissierella sp. P1; assembly: GCF_002266425.1. Lineage (GTDB taxonomy): Bacteria > Bacillota > Clostridia > Tissierellales > Tissierellaceae > Tissierella > Tissierella carlieri. Next base: position 23,386 of record NZ_NPMN01000025.1, on the reverse strand, counting down.
GAACTACAGCCATGACGATAAAAGGTATGAAAGAACAGGATATTAAAGAAATAGGGTCAATAATAAATAAAGTTGCAAACAGCATAGACAATGAGGATGTACTCAATGAAATAAGAAATGAAGTATTAGATATAAGTCAAAGATTTCCATTATATGAAAGATATTTTTAACAACTTCAACTATAGTTTATAAGATTTGTATTACTTGTTCAAAAAGATATGGGTTTTGGGAAATAGGGTGATAAAAGAAGGAGGACTATTATGTTAAAGTTGGAAGAATTGAAAAAATTATATGAGGAGGAAGTAGTTGAATTTAGAAGAGATCTTCATATGTATCCAGAACTAAGTTTCAAAGAGTATAGGACTACTGAAAAAATTAAAGAAAAATTAGTTTCATTAGGCATTGAAATAATGGATTTAGGGATGGAGACTGGTGTTGTAGGCTTATTAAAAGGAAAAGAAGAAGGACCTACAATAGCATTAAGAGGAGATATTGATGCTCTTCCGATTCAAGAACTGAATGATGTTCCCTATAAATCCAAAATAGATGGAGTAATGCATGCCTGCGGTCATGATTTTCATGCCTCATCTGTAATAGGTGCTGCAATAATCTTATCTGATATTAAGAATGAATTAAATGGAAATGTAATGTTTGTATTTCAACCAGCTGAAGAAATAAATAAGGGAGCAAAAGTAATGGTTGAAAAGGGGCTATTTACAGATTATAAAGCGGATTTGATATTTGGACTCCATAATAATCCAGAGATACCATGGGGGAAAATTGCAATTAAAAAGGGCGGATTAATGGCAGCAGTTGACACTATAAGAATAAAAGTGAAAGGGAAGGGAGGTCATGGTGCAATACCCAATGCTACAAGGGACCCTATTATAGCAGCGTCAGCTATGTTAATGAACTTGCAAACAATAGTTAGTCGTAATGTAAGTCCTTTAGATTCAGCAGTTATTTCCATAGGGACATTTAATTCTGGAACTGCTAACAATGTCATTTCGGAACTCGTGGAGATGTCAGGCACTGTAAGAAGTTTTGATCCACAAGTAAGACAAATGTTACCAAAAAGGATAAAGGAAGTATTAGAGTACACTGCAAAGGCTTATATGGTAGATGTTGAATTAGAGTATATTTTTGACTTACCAGCTGTATTTAATGATGATGAACTAACAAAATTGGCATATGATGCAACAAAAGAAATAGTAGGAGAGGAAGGAATTGTTGATCCAATACCTTCAATGGGTGGAGAGGACTTTTCCATTTTTACTGAAAAAGTTCCTGGATTTTTCTTTTGGTTAGGAGTAGGTAACAAAGAAAAGGATATGAATTATGTTTGGCACAATCCAAGATTTGATGGAGATGATAGAGCTGTTATTACTGCTTCAGCAGTAATGAGTAACATGGTTTTACATGGTATAAAATATGCCAATGAAAATAAAAATGAGGTGAGATAATGAAGAATGTAAAACTGCATTTATTAGTTTTAGGATTAGTAGTTATTTCTGAATTTATTGGCGTCATAAATATTCCTATTGGAATTGGAACAATTGTATTATTACCAATGCTGTATGCTATGATTTTTGGTGTACTATTGACACCCAAGTTTTTAAATGTTGCAAGAGAAAAAGAAATGGATGATGCAGGGTCTTTAATAAGCTTAACTCTGATGCTTTTAATGGCTAAATATGGTACAAATATTGGACCCACTTTGCCGAAAATATTAGCTGCTAGTCCTGCCCTTATTTTGCAAGAGTTCGGAAATATAGGAACAGTTTTACTAGGAGTGCCAATTGCAGTGTTATTGGGACTAAAAAGAGAAGCTATAGGTGGAGCTCATTCAATAGCTAGAGAACCTAATGTCGCTCTAGTTGGAGATAAATTTGGACTTGATAGTGAAGAGGGACAAGGAGTATTAGGAGTTTATATAGTAGGGACAGTTTTCGGAACAGTATTCATTGGATTAATGGCAAGTTTTCTTGCTGCAAATACTTCCTTACATCCTTATTCTTTAGCCATGGCTTCTGGAGTAGGTTCAGGAAGCATGATGACGGCTGGAGTAGGCTCCTTAGTAGCTATGTTTCCAGAAATGGAAGAAATGATTACAGCTTTTGGAGCTGCAAGTAATATGCTCTCCGGCTTAGATGGTTTATATATGTCATTATGGTTAGCATTACCTTTGGCTGAATGGTTATATAAGAAGGTATATAAAATGAAGTATAAAGAGCTGCCAGAAGTTCCTGTAACTAAGGAGGGAAATTAACATGAAACTAAAGGATTCCATTATTATATTATTAATAACAGCAGCATCTCAGTTGTGGGAAATTATGTTGGTTATAAAGTAAATATGATAGAAGCAATTCCAGGAGTATTAATATTAGTATTAATAGCAGTGTTAGGAATAGTACTAGCAAAGATAATACCGCTCAAAATTCCTAGTGTAGCATATATTGTAACTTTATCTACATTATTAACAGTACCTGGAATACCGGGAGCAGCAACTATATCAAATCTAGTTTCAAAAGTTAATTTCTTAGCATTAGCCACTCCGATTTTAGGATATGCAGGGATTTATACTGGTAAAAATTTAGACTCTCTTAAAAAAACAGGATGGAGAATTGTAATTCTTGCAATTTTTGTAATGATTGGAACTTATCTAGGTTCAGCAATTATTGCAGATATTTTACTAAGAGCCTTAGGACAAATTTAATTGTAATAAAAATAAACCTCAAGAAGTTAAAGTTTCTTGAGGTTTATCTATAAGTCTAATTAATGCTTACTTTTTTCTTTCTAGATATAAAGTCTATTAATGTTACTAATCCCGCTATCATAACTCTCAAATAATAATCTATAAATCTCCATAGCATTAAGGCAAAGGATAGGATCTTTTTAGGGAATATGACTTTAAATAACATATAAAATCCACCTTCTGCCGCACCAGCAGTTCCTGGAGTAGGCATAAAAGACACTGCCATATAATGTAAAGATTGAATAGCAATGATATCTAAGAAATGACCCATTTCAAAACCTAATGCTAAATAAACAAAAAAAGTAATAGAAAAACCAATTGTCAACTGTACTATAGACACTAGAATCAATTCCAATGTAGTTTTCTTATCTTTTTTCATCTCTTCAACGCTTGTCTTATAATCTAATAAAGTATTATTCATTTTTTCTTCAGATTTTTCTATGTCTTTTATTATTTTAAATTTGTGTAAAATTCTAATAGATTTACTTAAGAGACTTCTAATAAATTTTTCATTTAGTAAGAATCCAAATATCATAATTAAGATTACGATATTAACCAAGCAGCCTATTATTACAAAAGGTAGTGCTAGTTTAGCTTCAGTATAAAGCAAGTTAAATCTAATTATAAACATAAATAATGAATAGAAAGTAACTACCAATTGATATATCAAGAACCTATTAACAAATAAAGATGATGCAGTACCTACAGGTACACCATCACTTACCAATGAATATATTTGAACAGGCTGGCCTCCAGTGGAAAATGGAGTGATTGCACTATAATATTGACCAATCATACAAAGCTTGAGAGACGCTCCATAGGTGCTTTTAATATTTAAGGTTTTTTTCATTCTATGAATTATATAGCTTCAAAAAACCAATACAATACCATACATAAAACTGCTATTAATAAAAGCACGATATTTGCACTACTGATTAATTCAGAAAAATTATCGAAATCATTGTTGCTAACAAAAATCCATATGGTAAGCCCTATAAGACCTACTAATATTATATAATTTAATGCTTTTTTCATAGTAATTCCTACTTTCTTTTATTATGCACAAGAACTTTTATTCTCTATTATACACCTTCTTCATGTAAATTAGAAGGGGGCAATAAAATAGAGAACTTATATACCTAAAGACAGGATAAACGTCTGTACACCAATAGACGCTACCTGCCTTTGCACTAAATTAATTGTTTCCTTATTTCTTCTGGTACTAAACTTCCACCAGTTCCCCAACACATATGAGTTATATTTTCATTTTTATATTTTTCCGAAGTAAATATAGGTCCTAAAAATCCTGCAAGGGCAGAAGGCTCTAAGAATATTTTTTCCTCCTCATATAGTGCTTTTAGAAAGTCATATAACCTATAGTCATCAATTGTAAATGCACCAGTTAATGTTTTGTCCATGATTTTTCCTACAAAAGAGGAAGGTCTTCCCACTGCTAAACCATCTGCATCAGTTTTATTATCTAGACCAATATCTTCTACGGAAATTTTATCATGAAGCCCAGAAGCCAAACCCAATAGCATAGCAGGTGAATGAGTTGGTTCTGCAAAGAAGCATCTTACATTATCTCCATACATAAGTTTAAGTCCATAAGCTACACCGCCAGGGCCTCCACCTACACCGCAAGGAAGATATACAAAAAGAGGATGATCCTTGTTGATTACAATTCCCATATCTTCAAGCTGTCTTTTAGTTCTCATGCCACCGACAGCATACCCCATAAATAAATCCTTGGAATTTTCATCATCTATAAAATAAGATTTAGGATCTTTATCTGATAATGCTCTCCCTTCTTCCACAGCCTTTGAATAATCTGATGTATATTCAACTACTTTAACTCCTTTAGAGCGAAGTAAATCTTTCTTCCACTGCTTAGCATCCTGAGACATATGGACTATTACATTAAATCCTACTTTGGCAGAGATTGTACCAATACTTAGTCCAAGGTTGCCTGTACTGCCTACTTGAATTGTATAAGTAGAGAAGAATTTCTTAAAATCATCATCGGCTAATATACTATAATCATCTTCTAGCTTTAGTAGGCCATTATCTATAGCCAAGGTTTCTGCATGTTTTAATACTTCATATATACCGCCTCGAGCTTTAATCGAACCAGCTATGGGAAGTAAATCATCCCTCTTGAGAATTAGCCTGCCATATATATTTTTATTATATTCATTTTCCATTCGACCTTTCATCTTGTCAATTTCAGAGATAGGTGATTCGATAATTCCATCTATTACCTCAGGAAATACTTTTTTTATATATGGGGCAAACCTTTTAAGTCTATTTTCTGCTTCAAGTACATCATCTAAGGACACAGGTAGTCCATCTTTAACTTCATCAAAATTAATATAATTGTCGTTATACCATATAATTTCCTTTGCAGCTTTCAATTCATTTAATAACGGAAAATCCATATAAAAAACCTCCAATACAATATCTTTTATTTATAGTATATAAGATATATCTAGATAATAAAAGAGAAAAGAAAAAAGACACAAGAGAACCGTCAGACCGTGTAGAAAATCCAACAATTGGTTGCCATAATTTAGGTTGAATATGCTGCAATTTACCCATGATATCATAAGAAATGGTGGTAGTATTAGATATACAGAAGGAATAAATATAGAAGTAATGTGACTACTAAGAAGATTAACTACAGATTTAAAATCAATATCGGACTTTAGAAAAGATAATAAAGAGGCCATAAATTTAGTATTTAAACAATTTGTGGCTCTATGTAAAGAATGGGATCTTCTAAACGATAAAGCTCATCGAATAAGAAAAAACGCTGCAAATCCAGTCGTATCAACGGATTACAGCGTTTTTGTGTGCATCTATGGTTTTGGGGTTGACGATTTCCCGTTCCATCAATAGGCGCTATTTACTGCTTCCTCGGTTTTTTTCATAGCTTCTTCTCTTTCTTTATAAAATAAGGGGAGTTCTTTATGCAAAAGAGTTTTGACGGAATAGCACATAGGCTTGAAAAAATCACCATTTCCATCTAACCCCAAAGGACAGCCTCCTCCGCAAAGAAGAGAATATGTACAATCCCTGCATTCGGGAATTTTTTCTATATTACGGTTGCGTATTGAGTTTTCCTTGAATTCAATTAAGGGATGATACTTTCCTATAGAAAAGCGGTCCTTGCCAACACACCCCAAGCATGGATAAATATCGCCATAGGGGTCAAACGCCATGCCATCTACGTGAGCATAGCAATAGGAGTACAAAGGATTTATGGCTCTGCCATATACTAAGTGATCCAGTATTGAATTTTTTTTAGTTATAAAATCGTTTATTCTTTCCCTATCCTCGAAGGAGTGCTTTATATCCGAATGATATATTTCAGTCATTATATCAATTCGTTCATCATAAGAGTTTCCAAGCAGTGTGGCTAATTCAAACGATAAATTGTCCTTATATCCTGAAAATCTGTCAAGCAGCTTTTCTCTTAAATCAATTGCTTCCTTGCAATTGTTTTTGTCAAGGTTCATTCTGATTCGGATATTTATCCCGCTTTCTAAACACTTCTCTATACCATCCATAATTTTCTTGAACGTAGGCTTTCCGTTAGCTAAGACCCTCCTGCTATTGTGAGACTCTTCACTGCCATCTAAAGTGATTAAAACTTGAGAAATATTTATAGACAAAAGTAAATCAAGGGATTCTATCAGATAATACCCATTGGTGAAAATTTGATATGTTTTATCGGGGGCCTTATTAAAAAGATGTTCCAAAGCAGGTCTGGTTTTTGGAAGCAACGGCTCTCCTCCAAAAAGACATATTGACTCTACGCCCTCACCCGCAAGTTTCAAGGCAGCATCAATTTGTTCCGGAGTTATGACCTCTTTTTTAAGATAGGCATCACCCTCAAAGCAATAAGGGCATCTGAAGTTGCAGTCATAAGTCATAACAAAGACGACAGATCTTTGGTCTTTTTGCCTTTGAATGTGATCGTTGCGCAATACCTTTAAAATTTCATTCTTTTTGGCTATTTCCTCTTCGTAGTTATTTACCAGATATCCCCTGGATTGGAGATTGCTTAATAACTCAGCCTCCAAATCATTCTCCGTTACAATTTCTTCACAAGCCTGCCACTTGGACAATGTTTCGTAAATAGGGGCATCAATTTCGTCCATAGTGCCTGTTAAAGAGTTTATCAACAGTTTTTTGTTATCGTGTATGTCTACAAATATCATGTGTTTAATTAATCTCATTGCTTTCCCTCCCTAAAGCTGATTGTTGTGTTGATGAAGTCCCACCTTTGCTGGGGATGTCCAAAGTATATATAAGCCAAATACCTATCATCTCCGCCAAGTTTATGGCGCACACATAATTTCCCAACAAATCACATTGCCGCAAACCATAATAAGCAAAATGTTTGGCGGGATGTTATCTGTGATAAAAACCCTTCTATCACTAAATACTTTGGATTATTGTGATAGAAGGGTTATGTAGCTTAGCTTTTTTCGAATCAAATATTCAGTAAGAGAGTAAGCTAAACCACCTTACTAAGCTTAGCAAGCACAGCACCATTGATTACCCATTCCTACCATTGGTCCCATTTGTGAACTCTCCTGATTTGACTCATTTTGCAAATTCCAACTAGCTTCAATAATCGGCTTCATTTTCATTATATTTTCACCCCCCTAGTATGACACGACATTCTAACTTTTTTGCATTATACCATGGTATATATGAATTATATTAAATCATTTATTAGAAGTCAAGGTAAATTTTGCAATTTTATGAATATTGCAAATTATTACAATTCTTTGCAATATTCTACAAATTTTAACAAATTTACTAAATACCTCTTTGGACTTTTTAGCCTATGATATGAAAAGAGTGATAAATATAGTAAGTATAAGAGAAATAATAAAGGGGTTAACAGGTAAAAGGTCACCTGTTAACCCACAATTTTCTAAACATAGAATATTATTTGGTAACATTAAACAACTCATAGCATAAAAGACTACGGCTATTACATTGGAAAAGGTATCCATTTTTGCACCGTCTGCCGTTCCTCTGTGTATTTTCTATCACTATAGTAATACCTTAGATAAAAAGCTGAATATTAGAATTCAAAGCTTCTACTAAATAGTCTTCTGCTGTAACTATACTAACTTCTTTGAGGAGCTCCTCTTCTTTGAAGCCCATTACTTCACAAGAGAGTTTACATGCTTTCATATTTACACCTTTTTTTAATGCACCATTGAGAAAATCAGATAATTTAGGAGTATCACTATCATCCATCATTCCCAAAAGCATTTTCTTTCCTATACCTGCAAAGTTCATTTTAGATAGAGGTAACTCTTCAATATGTCTTGGAGTCATGTTTGCAAACATTTTTTCTGATGTAGTTTTATCTTCAGCAGAGATACTATTGGGATCTCTAACAAGCATTAATCCCCAAAATGCAAAAAACATTGTGACATCTACATTTATCTCCTTTGCAGTATTAGCTAATATAAGAGCTGCTAATGCTTTATCATAATCACCGCTGAACATAAGTATACTCATTTTTTTATCAGTATTCATTTCCATAGAAAACCTCCTTTCTACTAGGTTTAGTAGAAAGGAGAATTTCTATACTTATTTTTATAAAAATCTAAGTTTTGACTGATTTCTTTAAGAAGATATGCAAGTAGATATATTTCATTATAATCATTATATAGACCGAAACTAATTCTGACTAAACCGGGGCGAGACAGTGATTGATTAGTCATATATTTTTCTACATCTTCATCAGGTATTTTAAGCAGTCTTTGAACATAAGGCTGTGCACAGAAGCAACCATTTCTAACAGCGATTCCTCTCACGGGCAAGTATGGTTGCCAATTCATTATGCTTTAATCCTTCCATATTAAATGAAATAATAGATACTTTCTCTTCTACATTCATATCATCATAGAGAATAAGTCCAGGTATATCATGTATTAAACTTAGGGCATATCGGGTCAGACCTTTCTCATATTCATCTATTTTCCTCATATTTAAGTTCTGCAATGTTTTGATGCTAGTAGATAATGCAACCACTCCCATTAAGTTAGGGGTTCCGGCTTCTTCTTTTTCAGGTGGATCTGCCCATATTGTATCTTTAATAGATACAAACTCTACTGTTCCTCCGCCCACTTGCTCTGAAAAACCCTTTTCAAAGACTTTTTTAGGTGCTATCAATGCACCTACACCAAAGGGGGCATACATTTTATGTCCAGAAAATGCTATATAATCGATATGCTCAGGGCTATCTACAGGTCTCATATCAAAGGGACTGTGGGGAATGAGCTGTGCTCCGTCTACTAAAATTTCAGCTCCATATTTATGACATAATTTTGCTATTTCATATATTGGATTAATATAACCAGTTACATTTGATGCTCCAGTCACTGCGACTAATCCCACTTTCCCTTTATATAATTTGAGTTTAAATTCTAAATCCTCTAAGCATAGTCTTCCAGAGGAGTCTACTTGTATATAATCTGTAGTATATCTATATTTCCAAGGTAGTAGATTAGAATGATGTTCCATGTATGTAGATAAGACTATTTTATCCTGTAGAGTATCTTTTAATCTATAAGATAGCTTATTTATACATTCTGTAGTATTTTTTAAAAATATTACTGTGTGATAATCCTTATTTCCTCCGACAAAATTCAATACTATTTCTCTTCCTTCATCATATATCATTGAAGACACAATGGACTTATATCCTGTACCTCTGTGCACAGAGGAATAAACGCTAGAAAACTCAACTATTTCTTTTACAACAGATTGAAAGGGAGGTGTCGTAGCAGCATTATCAAAGTTGATATAATGCACAGAGTTGCCATTTTCTAGCCTTACTAGACTATTGCTACCTACAATTAAGTTTTTATCCATAAAATCACCCTTACTATTTAATATAATACTATTTTATTAGAAAATATATTTTTGGTGCCATTTTACTGAATATAAGTTATAATCCTATAATTATGATATAATAGTAGTAAAAATAAGAAGGTAGGATTATCCCTACTGCTTCAAATATAGGGGGAATTTTTTTGACAGGTAAAAAAACTTTATATGCAGATTTATCTTTACTTTTAGTTGCTGTTGTTTGGGGCTCAGGGTTTGTTGTGACAAAGAATGCATTAGATCATGTAACTCCTTATTACTTATTGTTCTTTAGATTTATTATTTCCACCATAATACTATCAGTGATATTTTTTAAGAAAATTAGGAAGGCTTCTATAAAAGATATAAAAGCTGGAGTGATTATAGGATTATTTTTATTTGCAGGTTTTGCTATGCAAACAGTAGGTCTACAATATACCGAAGCTGGGAAACAGGCTTTCATTACAGCAACAAACGTAGTTATGGTACCATTTATTTATTGGGGTATATCTAAGAAAAGACCAGATAAATTTGATGTAGCAGCAGCTTTTTTATGTTTAGTTGGAATAGGAATACTTAGTTTAAACAGTAACCTATCAATGGGATATGGAGATTTCTTGACATTTCTATGTGCAATAATGTTCGCATGCCATATATCTTCCACAGGATATTTTGCAAAGGAATCAGATCCATATGTTATATCAATAGTACAATTAGGCACAGCGGGTATACTTTCATTTATATTTGCCATATTATTTGAAGGGACAAAAACAAATATTCAAAGTCAGACATTAGTTCCGATATTATATTTATCTTTATTTAGTACAATGCTTGCATTTCTAGTACAAACTGTTGCTCAAAAGTATACAAACTCAACTCATGCGGCTATAATTTTAAGTCTAGAAGCGGTGTTTGGAAGCACTTTTGCAATTATATTTCTGAAAGAACCCTTTACTGTAAGATTTTTAATAGGATGTATGGCAATTTTAATTTCAGTTATAACTAGTGAAACAAAGTGGGAATTTTTAAAGTTGAAGAGGGATTGAAACAAAAGATTGTAATTGGAGGATAAATATGAAGATATTTATATTAGATAAAAATATGGATGATATAAATACTCTAAAAAAGATTATCCATAACAATCATTTAGGTTTTTTAGTGGGTGTATCTGATGATCCTTTAGAAGGTGTAGAAGAAATAATGACCTCAGAGCCGGATTTGATTATTTTGGATATGTTAGATGAAGAATTTGATGGATTTCGTATAATTAAGGAAATAAAAGAAGAGAGTCTTAGCACTAAATTTATTATGATTTCCAACTTTACATCTAAGGCAAATGTTGAAAAGGCATATATTCATGGAGTGGAATATTTCATTTATAAGCCTATAAATTACTTAGAAGTAGAAACCATAATAAAAAAGGTCAAATATAAAATAGAATTAGAAGAAAAGATGAATAAAATTCAACAAATATTTAACGATATTGCGCCAAATTTTGAACAAACTATAGAGTTAAAAGATTGTGAACAAGATATCAACTTAATACTTTTCAGACTAGGTATTATGGGTGAAATAGGAAGTGAGGATTTAGTAAAAGTAGCAAATTTTTTAATGAAAAACAGGGTTAAAATAAATGATATTTCTATACGAGAATTATGCTCTAGATTTACCAATAATCCTAAGGCTATGGAACAAAGGATGAGAAGGACTATCAATGTAGCTATGAGCAATATTGCATCCTTAGGTATAGAGGACTATATGAATGAAACCTTTGTGGAATATTCAAATACTCTGTTTAATTTTGAACAAATAAAGCGTGAAATGGACTATATTCGAGGCAAAAACAATGGAAAAGGTTCAATAAATATGAAAAAATTCCTTTCAGGATTATGTATACTTTGCGAAAAGTATAACAATTAGAAATATTCAGAAATCATTTTTGAGTATTTTTGAAGTTTTTTGAAACTCCATATATATAATTGACCTAGTCTAATAAAAAAGGAGGCAGGTCAATGGACAAATTAATGGAAATCAATGGAATTATCAATGATTTTGTATGGGGTCCACCAATGCTTATATTATTGGTTGGTACCGGAATTTATTTAACTCTTCGCACTAATTTTTTCTCAATTACAAAGCTTGGCTATATTTTAAAGAATACCTTACTTAAGATGTTCGCTAAGGATGACCATGGTGAAGGTGAGGTAACAGCATTCCAGGCAGTTGCCACAGCATTAGCTGCTACTGTAGGTACAGGTAATATTGCTGGTGTTGCTACTGCAATATCTATTGGAGGACCGGGAGCGGTATTCTGGATGTGGATTGCTGCATTATTTGGTATGACTACAAAGTTTGCAGAAGTAGTACTTGCAGTTCATTATAGGGAAAAGACTCCTGATGGAAGATTTGTCGGAGGTCCGATGTACTATATTACAAATGGATTAAAATGGAAATGGCTTGCATATATATTTGCATTCTTTGGAGCTTTAGCTGCATTTGGTATAGGAAACATGGTTCAATCCAACTCTATAGCAGAATCACTTCAAGTGACATTTAATATTCCTAAATTATGGACAGGAATTGCATTAGCAGTATTTGCAGCTATGGTTGTTATAGGTGGTATTAAGAGAATAGGTTCTGTAACTGAAAAATTAGTACCTTTTATGGCAGCGTTCTATATTATAGGCGGTTTAGTAATAATTATTATTAATGCAGCACATATTCCAGAGGCATTTGGATTAATCTTTGGCTCAGCATTTACTGGAACAGCTGCTGTAGGAGGATTTGCAGGTTCATTCCTTAAGGATGCTATGAGATTCGGAGTTGCACGTGGAGTATTCACTAACGAGGCAGGACTTGGTAGTGCACCGATAGCTCACGCTGCTGCAACTACAGATCACCCTGTACGTCAAGGTTTATGGGGAGTATTTGAAGTATTTGTAGATACAATAGTAATTTGTTCTATAACTGCATTGTCAATTTTAACTACAGGTGTATGGCAAAGTGGAGCAACAGGAGCAGCTCTTACAACTGAGGCTTTCAGCCATGGTCTACCGGGAACTTGGGGTGGAACTATAGTTTCCATAGGTATTTTACTATTTGCATTCTCTACTATACTAGGTTGGGAATACTATGGAGAGCGTTGTGCTGAATATTTATTTGGGCCTAAAGTCAATATGATTTATAGAATCCTATGGATACCTTTTATAGCTGTAGGTGCTGTAGGTGGACTTGAAGTTCTTTGGGCTTTAGCAGATACATTAAATGGTTTAATGGCTATTCCAAACTTAATAGGAGTTGCTGCTTTAAGTGGAGTTGTTATTAAACTTACTAAGGAATTCTTTGCAAAAGAAAGAGCTCTTGGTAATAAATAAATTATAAATAAAGAGGACAGATCTTTTTAATGGATCTGTCCTTTGCCTATTGATGATCTTTCATTTCTTTTCTGTATTTTTCCATAACCCCTGCGAATATTTCGGCACTGGTAGGCGGAGTATAGGTTATAGCATTGGCGCCAGCTTCTATGGTTTCAAGGATAGACTCTTCTGTAGGACCACCTGTAGCAATGATAGGTAATTCTTTTCCAAATTCTTCCCTTATTTTTCTCACGAGAGAAGCTGTTCTAGGACCACCAGATATATTTAATATACTGGCTCCAGATTGAACCTTGCCCTTATAATCGTCACATTCTGAAACGACTGTGGCTATAATAGGTATGTCGATTCTACCTTCATTTTGGAAATTACATCATTAGCTGTAGGAGCATTTACGACAACTCCATAAGCACCCATGAGCTCTGCCTGAAGGGCGATATCAACAGACCTTTTGCCAGTTGTAAGTCCACCCCCTACACCTACAAAAACAGGAACTGGAGCAACTTCAAGTATAGCTTGAGTAATAGACAATTGCGGGGTAAAGGGATATACTGCTATAATTGAATTGGCATTTGTATTTTTTATAATAGCCACATCTGTTGAGAATAGCAAGGATTTGATCCTTGTCCCTAATACTTTTATACCACTAGCTTTATAGATTACAGGCGGAACCTCTATGATCCTAGATCTAAGCTGAGATTTTACTTCTGGTATATATTTTTCTTTTTCCATAAAACACCTCCTAAAGATATTTATATAATTATATTATACCCATAAATATTGTTTTCCTCTATGATTTTCTTTTTACATAATCTTGCAGTTAAAAGTATGCTATAATGGATATATAAGACAAATCATAAAAATAGCAAGGGAGTGAATTGACATGAAGGGACTACCGAATTTGAGTGCACTCTGGGAAACTGCTATTAGCATCATACCTCTAACCGCTATATTAGCTGCACTTCAGATATTTATCCTAAAAAAGCCACTACATAATGTGAGGGATTTTATAATTGGATTTATATTATCTGTACTAGGTTTACATTTATTCTTAAAAGGTACAACCATGAGCTTAATACCTTTAGGGGATTCAGTTGGTAGAAATTTTGTAATTATTGAGAAAAAATGGATTATACTAGTAATAGGTTTTGTAATAGGTTATGCTGCTACTTTAGTAGAACCAGGATTGAAAGCATTAGCTTTAGAGGTAGAAGAATTATCTCAAGGAGCTATACCACATATGGTCCTAATCCATGGAGTTGCCGTGGGATTTGGCTGTGGTATGACAATAGGTTTATTAAAGATATTATTGAACCTTCCATATATAAAAGTCCTTGTACCACTGCTACTAATAGTAATACTTCTATCTTTTTTCGCACCAGAGCCATTTGGTGCAATAGCATTTGATGCTGCATCTGCTACAACGGGACCTGTAAACATACCAATCAATATGGCTTTGGCTGTAGGGTTGGCTTCAGTTATTAAAGGGGTTGACCCATTGATATCTGGTTTTGGAATAGTAGGACTTACATCCATAGGCTCAATGATTTCTGTAATGATATTAGGTATATTAACTAAAATTTAGGAGGTGGTATTGTGATTGAAATTAGATGTATAATAGCCGTAGTTGAAAGAGGTAAAGCTGAAAAAGTAGTAGATGCTGCAAAATCAGCAGGAGCTAATGGTGCTACTATTTTCTATGGTAGAGGAACAGGAGAATCTGAAGTAAAAAAGTTTTTAAATATGCATGTTGAAGCCTCTAAGGAGATAATCTTAATTCTAACGGAAATAGATAAGTATAAGAATATAATGAATGCAATGGTAGAGGCAGGACAGCTTAAGAAACCAGGGACAGGCATTATTTTTACAGTACCAGTTACTAATTTAATAGGTTTACATCATAGAGAAGAATTTGAGGAATAATAAAGTACAAGGGGGATAAATTATGTTTAAATGGAAGGACGATTTCAGTGTCAACATTGAAAAGATTAATGAACAACATAAGGAACTATTTAAAATGGGTACAGAATTATATAACTTAGTTTCTGCAAAAGATGGAGTTGATCGCTATGATGAAATTATGACTGTAATCCATAGATTGGCAGAGTACACTATAGAACATTTCACATATGAAGAAGAATTGATGAAGATTCATGGGTATAAGGATTTTGATAATCACAAGAAACAACATGATGCATTTGTAGCTAAGATTCAGTCTATTAAAGCTGATGATGTAGATGTAAAACAAAGAAAAATTGGTATGGATTTAATTGTTTTTATAGCTAATTGGATCGAAAATCATATTCTTGTTACAGATATGAAATATAAAAACTATTTAAATAGTAAAGGTGTTTATTAAACTCTTCTAATAATACACATTAGATTGGGATAATGAAGGGGATTTAATATGAGAAAAGTACATGTGGAATATATGAAGGATTTACCTATAAATATATTTTTAGCCAATATCATGGAATACCCAATCCATTGGCAGGATTCCATTCAAATTTTGTTTGTTCTGAAAGGCACTATAGATGTAGGTGTAGAAAATGAAATATATACATTAAATGAAAGAGAAATAGAGATAATCAATGTCAATGAAGTGTATAGTATAAAGTCCAATGATCCAGATAATTTAGTCCTTGTACTCAATATCGACCCTAATTTTTTTGAAAGATATTATGATGATGCCAAGGAAGTATTCTTTTATACAGATTCCTCAGAGGGAAAACCCCAAGAAGATGAAAAATATCATGAGTTAAGAAAGTATATTTCGATACTTCTTTACGAAGCAATATCTAAAATAGATGATTATGAAGATAAGATAGAAGAATATTTATTAGATATGATGTATCATCTATTAAATAACTTTCACTACCTTTTCTATGAAGGAGAAGGCTTAGAAGAGGATGACGAACAGTTAGAGAGATATCATAGAATAGTTAAATATTTAAGTAATAACTATATGAATAAGGTAAGTTTGCAGGAAATAGCAGACAAGGAGTTTCTCAGCTCTCAGTATTTATCTTATAAAATCAAGGATATATTAGGCCATGGATTTAATGAGTATTTAAATCAAATAAGGGTAGAGGAATCTACAAAACTACTTTTAGATTCAGATAGAAATATATCAGAAATATCAGAAGAAGTAGGCTTCTCTCATGTAAGATATTATAATAAACATTTTAAGCTTCATTATAATTGTACACCTATGCAGTATAGGAAGAAATATAAAGTAAGTGAAAAAGAACTTGAGAAGATGACAAAGGTTAAATACTTTAATATTAGAGAAGCCATACCTTATCTTACTAACTATATTGAAGATTATGAAAGGTATGATTATGATAATAGAATTATAAAGATTGATATAGATTTGAATAAGGATACTATAGATGAATATAGGAAACCAGATATAATAGATTTGGGGGATATTTATCTTCTTCTTGAAGAGGAAAATAGAAGAATTCTAGAGGAAATACAAAGAGAGATAGAATTTAAATATTGCATAGTAAATAAACTTTTCTCTGAGGATATGGATATTTATAGAGATAAGAATCATAAATTTATTAACTGGACTAGAGTTGAAAATATATTAGATTTTTTAAGAGATCAGAATCTTATCCCGATAATCATTAGTGAAAATGTTGAAGAATATATAATTAATGATTTTATAAATCATTTTTCTAATCTCTATGATGAAGATGTGGAGAAATGGTTAAGTATGAGGATAGAAGATTTAGAGCCATATTTCCCAAAGAAGAAAATTAGTGGAATGCAGGATACGATTTCTATGGTACCTTATGTACTATATAATTATATTCATTTGAATAATAGAGTTGTATTAAATATGGTAGATGAAATATCTAAGGAAACCATATTAAACAATGATACCTTCTTCGGTGGAAATGGTATATTTACATCTAACTACTTAAAGAAGCCTTCCTATTATGCTTATATGTTATTATCTCTTTTAGGAGATAGAGTAATAGATAGGGGGGAAGGTTATATAGTTACAAAATCAGAGTATGGATATCAGATAATGCTTTTTAATCCTGTAGAAATAGATGAAAAGGTAATATATGATAGCCTTCCTATGGATAAGATTAAAGAGCGAAAAATCTCATTAAACATACTAAATATGGAATCAGATTTTCAAGTCACTAAATATGTATTAGACAAGGGATTTGGCTCAGTATATGATAAATGGCTGGGTTTAAATAGACCAGAAAGATTAGATAATGATAATTGGGAATTACTAAAGGAATATGTACATCCCAATGTATCTTTCTATTATGGAAAAAAATCTACAGTATATAATACAGTTGCTACTATAAAACCATATGGAACTGTGCTTTTTGTACTAAATAATGTACTAAATTCATAAAATTTTGGATTATCTTAAGGTTTTTGAAAATCTTGTTTATTCAAAAAGCCAAAAACAATCCAAGATAGAGGATAAACAAGTGAATGAAAAGGAACCTCCATTTATGTTAACATAATAAAGTAAGATAAATGGAGGTTTTATTATGGGTAAAAACAATAAATTATTCGGAGAGGAAAAGATCGGTAAACTATTACTTAGATTTTCTATTCCAATAATAATTTCTTTCTTAGTATCAGAACTATATAATATGGTGGATACGCTATTTGTGGGAAGAACTGTAGGTGGATATGGAATAGGAGGATTAGTACTAGTATTTCCTATACAAAGGATAATAATTGCATTGAGTGTAATGATAGCTGTAGGAACATCAACAGCATTTTCTAGATCCAACGGGCAAAATAATATGGATCAATCTAGAAAAATTGTTAGAAATGGTTTTTCTTTATCCTTCTTATTGATGGTATCTATTACGGCTATTATATATATATTCTCAGAGAAGATACTTTTAGGTCTTGGTGCTAGTCATCAGACATTACCTTATGCGAAGGATTATTTAGATATAATAATATTTGGATCTACGTTTTTAAGTTTAACAACATTTATATCTAATATAATGATATCTGTAGGGAATAATAAGGTTTCAATAATAAGCACCAGTATAGGAGCTATAATTAATATAATCCTTGACTATATTTTAGTTGTAGAGTTTAAAATGGGAGTTAAAGGGGCGGCCATAGCTACAACGGTTTCTCAGATAATTGGATTTAGCTATGCTTATTATAATTATTCAAAGGTAAAGAAAGAATTTAAAATACCATCAGGTTTTGAATTTGATAAAAGGCTAATAAAAGCAATTATATTAGTGGGTTTATCTGCATTTATTATAGAATCAGAAGATGGAGTACTAATGGCAGTACGCAACCATTTGTTACTTAATACAGCAGGAGATAATGGAATCATAGTACTTGGGGTTATATCTAAGATATATATGTTCCTGTTTATAACAATGTTTGGAATAGCTTCAGCTATGCAGCCAATAGCCGCATTTAATGTAGGGGCTAAGAATTATAAGAGATTAAAAACAGTAATGCAGAAAACTTGCATATATGCCTTTCTTACATCTATGATAATGTGGTTAATTGCTATGATTTATACTCCACAATTAATATCTATATTTGTGAAGGAGCCTGAGATAATATCTGAATCAGTAAAAGCATTTAGAATAGTGGTGGCAGCACTTCCGATGGCTAGTATTTATTATGTATCTATATTTTATTTTCAAGCCCTTGGAAAGGCAAAGACATCAATATTTTTATCAATATCTAAGCAGCTAATTTTAACCATACCGATATCTGTTATATTAGTGAAAGTATTTCATTTAGGAGCTATGGGAGTTTGGTTAGCTTATCCAATATCAGATATCTTAGCAAGTATTGCGTCATATATGTTAATCAGAGAAGAGAGACATGAGTTAAATATAAAAATAGAAAATGCAAGAGGGACGGTTCCTTTTGCTTCACACTAACCAATGAGTCAGAGATTAGTTCTCTGGCTCATTATTATATTTGGTATGAAGTATGATTTTTTTAGGGTATAATATATAGAAATATACTGAGGTGAGTAAAATGACTAAGGAAAGTAAAAATATAGCTAAAATAGTAAATACGCCTCTAGGTTCTCTAATACATGTAGGAGAGAAAAAGGTAGAAAATATTAAAATTACATATACAAAATATAATAACCTAGAACTTGAAAGAAAAGAAATAAATGATTTAGGTAAGTTTATAAATGATACAGATGATAAAGTGAAATGGCTAGATATAATAGGAATCCACGATACAAATTTAGTAAATAAAATATGCCAATCACTAAAGGTACATCCACTAGTAATAGAAGATATATTAAATACATCTCAAAATCCAAAAATGGAGGACTATGATGATTATATATTTTTAGTCACTAAGTTAATGTATTTTAATGAAGAAGAGGAATTAGAAACAGAGCAAATATCATTTATATTATTCAAAGATAAACTTATATCTTTTCAAGAGCTAGAAACAGAGCTATTTGATGGTATCTTGTGTCGACTAAAGGAAGGTACTAATATAAGGAAAAACGGAGCAGATGATTTATTATATGGATTACTTGATGCAATAGTAGATAATTATTTTCTAATAGTAGAGGATATAGGAGAGAAGATAGATACTGTAGAAGATGAGCTACTATTAAATCCTAAGAAGGAGATACTTCAAAAGATCTATACCTTGAAGAGGGATTTGATTTATATTAGAAATTCACTTTGGCCTATGAGAAATGTAATTAGCAGCTTATCTAAAAATGATTATGATTTAATAGATGGTAAAACAATTTATTATTTAAGAGATGTTTACGATCATGTAATCCAAATGATAGATATTATAGAAACATATAGAGATATATGCAGTGGTATGCTGGATACTTATCTTTCCAGCATAGGAAATAAAACAAATGAAGTGATGAAGGTTCTTACTATATTCTCAACCATATTTATACCCTTAACATTTCTTGCAGGAGTATATGGTATGAACTTTAGATACTTACCAGAATTAAATTGGAAATATGGATATTTTAGCTTTTGGATAATAAGCATTATAATTATTATATTAATGTTAAGATTTTTTAGAAAAAAAGATTGGCTATAGAAATTTCTTAGCCAATCTTAAATTTTTTTCATTGTAGGGAGGATATAGTATATTGCTGTCAAGTCTTCCGCTAGATTTAAATATACTCTTTTCATGGGAAAAAGTGTCAAAGGTATATTTTGAGTGATATCTTCCCATACCGCTGAAACCAATTCCTCCAAATGGAAGATGAGAGTTTGCAACATGTGATATTGCATGGTTAATACATCCTCCGCCAAATTGGATATTTTCTATAATATAGTCCTCAATAGATTTATCTCTTGTAAAAAGATATAAAGCTAAAGGATGATGATTTACCCTAACTATATCCACAACTTCTGAAATATGATTATATGTTAATATAGGAAGTATTGGACCAAATATTTCTTCCTGCATAATTGGATGATTCATATCTATTCCATCAACTAATGTAGGAGCAATGAATCTATTCTCTTTATTATAAACTCCACCTTCTAGAATATTACATCCTTCTAATAAAGATATAAGTCTATGGAATCTCTTTTCATTGATTATTCTACCTAGATTTTCAGATTCTTTAGCATCATCACTATAATAAGTTCTGATATATAGCTTTATACTATTAATTAAAGTTTCTTTTTTAGATTCATGTACTAAAAGGTAATCAGGTGCTACACAGGTTTGACCTGCATTATAAAATTTTGCCCAAGTAATTCTTTTAGCTGCAATATCTATATCTGCGTCTTTGTAAACTATGGTTGGGGATTTCCCACCTAATTCTAATGTCACAGGTGTTAAATGTTTTGCCGATAGTTCCAATATTTTCTTGCCTACATTTACACTTCCGGTGAAGAATATATGATCAAATCTATAATTCTCTATTAAAGGTGTAACAGCTTCAGAACCTGGTCCTTCTACTACACTAATATAATTATCAGAAAAGGCCTCACGGATTATCTTGGAAATTATCTTTTCAGTTTCCTTTGATTGATTTGATGGTTTCAAAATAGCACAGTTTCCTGCGGCGATGGCACCTATTAAAGGTGATATGGCCAATTGAAATGGATAATTCCACGGGCTGATTATCAACACTACTCCTTTAGGTTCTGGATAGATAAAGCTATTAGCTGGCTGTAGATAAATTGGGGTAGGAACTTTTTTAGGCTTCATCCAATACCTTAAGTTTTTTATTGCATGATTTAGTTCTTGATATACAACACCTATTTCAGCAGTATAGGATTCAAATATAGGTTTACCTAGATCTAATGTCAGAGCATTAATTATATTTTCTTCATTTTTCTCTATTATGTTTCTAAGTTTTTTAAGCCCAGTTATTCTAAATTCATAGCTTCTAGTGTTTCTATTATCAAAGTATTCTCTTTTTGATTCATATAAGTTTTGTAACATAGGATCATTCCTTTTCCTTTAATATAGATATATAATATCATATAACTTTCAGATATAGTCTATACTTTTAATCTTAAATAAATAAAGAAAATAAATATTTCAATTGCCCTAAAAAGCTATTGAAAAGGTGTAGTGGAAGTGTTATTCTATATATACAGACACTACATAAGTTTAAAAATATTGTACCCGTACAGTGAAAGGGAGAGATTAAAAATGAAAGATATGGATACTAAAACAATAACAAGAATAGCTGTGCTTATGGCTCTAACAACTGTGATGACTATGGTAATCCATATACCTACCATAGGAACAAATGGATATTTAAATTTGGGGGATATGGTGGTATTTTTGGCAGCTATAATGCTAGGCAGAAAAGGTGGATTCTTAGTAGGAGGGTTAGGATCAGCCTTAGCAGACATATTATTGGGATACACTCATTATGCTCCTATTACTTTTATAGTAAAAGGGTTAGAAGGTTATATAGCAGGAAAAATACTTGAGACTAAACTAGGGGAAAGAACACCGGTTATAGCCACAGTTATTGGCGGAGTATTTATGGCATTTGGATATTATTTTGCAGAAATATTTATGTATGGAGCGAAGGCAGCATTAGCATCTATACCGGGTAATTTAATGCAAGGCTTGCTTGGGGCAGTTACAGCAGTAGTATTATATACAGCATTAAAAAAGACAAGAATAACCAATTAAATAAAGTCTGACAGAAATTTTCTGTCAGACTTTATATTTTATAGGCTTTCAAAACACTTATCTTTATTTTCCCATATCCAGATAAGCATCTTCCTATTTTGCATTGCAAGATTCTTAAGTTCCTCTTTTCCATCTAACCAGGCAATAAAAATCATTTGAATGGAATAGATTACATAAGGAATTGCAAGTTTTTCGGCTTCTGTCAATTTACAGATACTATCATATCCAGTAATTATTCCCTTTAATATTTCATCCCATTTTTCAAACCTATCAGCAATTGTAGTAGCTTCAGCTAAGATTCCTGTTGCACAGTAACAAGGATCAAAGATTCTTACATTTCTCTCGCTGATTTCAAAATCAATAAAGCCACTTACTTCATCATTATGAAACATAATATTTGACGGATTAGGATCACGATGAATTATATGTCGTGGCAGTTCATTATAAAGCTTACTAAAGTTTTCAGTAAAATCCTCATAGAATCTATCGGGTAATGGACAACCCCATTGTTCCATAGTTATTTTTGTCTGGGGCAATGCCCAGCCTAATACAGTTTTTAGGAGATTATTGTCATTAACTTCTAAATTTTTATCTTGTTTTTTAAGGATTTTGTGTAGATTACCAATGGCTTCACCATATTTTTTTCCTATTTCAATTCTATTCCCTGCATAACGTTCTTCAGGTGTTAAAAATTTCCCCTTGATATGATTGGTAAGACAAAAGTATTTGTCATCTCTAATAATGAAATCCTCATCCTCAATGGTTTTAATAGGAGTTGCTGCAAGGACTCCAGATTTTTCTAGTTCCTTTGAAATGGCGATATGTGTTTTTAAACCTGCAATATTTTTTCCTGTTTTGAAGATATATTTTCCATTAATTAACCATGTATTATCAGATTTAGCTGTACCACCTAAAGTAAAGGTATCTTCTATTTCTAGATTTGAGTCTAAATTCCAATTTGACAATATCTGTTTTATTTCTCTCTGTGTTAGCATAATTTTTGCCTCCCTAATTAAATTTACTGCCATTGGTTTTTTAGCAGTATTTAATTTTAAATATTTTGTAGGAGAGCAGCCAAATTCACGCTTGAATGCTTTAAAAAATCCTGCATAGGTATTAAAACCATATAAAAGAGCTATATCAATTGTTTTTTTGCCGATTTGAATCTCATAAATTCCATGGTAAAGCCTACGCTTAGTAATAAAAGCAGCTACAGGCA
>NZ_NPMN01000024.1 GCF_002266425.1 Tissierella sp. P1 | reverse complement strand
ATCCATCTTGGGAATCAACGGTATAGTGATATTTTAAGAAGTATTCCATATATGAGTCATACTGAGTTAAATAGAAAGCTATCTATACTTATAGAAAGAAATGTTATAGATAAAGTAGTTGATGAGGAGAATACATACTATTCTTTACTTAGCTTTGGTAAAGATTTAGTACATATTTTCTACCATTTAGAAGATTTAGAAGAGAAGTATTTTCAACATTCTTAAGGAGCCGACGCATGTCTTCTATAATAACAAATAAAGAACTATTTATTTGGCAAAATATATAATAAATAAAAAGTCTCCATCAATTTATTGATGAAGACTTTCTATTAACTATTTAGTTTCAAAAGCTATACCTAAAGTATTTGGCCCACAATGGCATGATATTGTACAACTTGCAATTGTTACATGAATTTTCTTAAAATCCGTATGTTCTAGTATTGTATTCTTGGCAAGTTCTATATACTCAGGATCTATTCCAGAATGAACAATAAAAATATGTTCCTTATTAATATTATCATAGCTTGATAATTTATCATTTATATATTTTACAATAACCTTATTTAATGTTCCTCTATATTTGTTTCCTAAGTCCATGGCACCAGATTTATTGTCTACATTAATAACAGGCTTGATTTTTAATAAATTTGCTCCTAGAGATGAGGTCCTTGAACAACGCCCCCCAGCATGTAAAAAATCTAAAGTATCAAGAACGAAACTCATATGTATGTTCTCTCTATGACTATTTAATCTATCGCTAATTTCCTTTGCTGATAATCCTTCTTTTATCATATTAGCTGCCTTTAATACCAAAAGAGCAGAACCAGTGGAAAGGTTGTGTGAATCTATAGGATAGATTCCCTTCAACTCATTCGATACTATACAACAATTATTATAACTACTTGTAAGTGCACTTCCTAGGTTAACATGTATTATCTCATAGCCATCATCTATCCAAGGCTTGAAATAACTATAATACTCTGCAACATTTATAGCAGATGTTTTCGGTAAAATCTTCTTTTCAGAATATACTCTAAAGATTTCGGCAGGTGTAATATCTACATTATCCTTATAAGTATTTTCATCTAGAAGAATGGTATAAGGAAAACTATTAACATTATGATGCCCTATTAATTCATGATTTAGATCACAGGTGCTATCAGCACTTAATATTATCTTTTTCATTTTGAGTAATCCTTCCTAAATATATTGATTGAAAATTTTTATTTTAGATTGACTAATGGAAAATATGACTAATATGTATGAATAATAATATCTAATACTATGACTTTTGTCAATTTAATATTATTTCAAAAATATAAAAAGAATCAATTCCATCTAATATTTAGATGAGATTGATTCTTTTCTTACTATAACTCATTAGCAAAGCCTTTTTTACGCCATTTGCCTTTTTTATAGAAAATTGTAGTTATAATTGCTCCAACTGTCCAAGAAACCAGTAGGGAAATAAATGTGGATTCAGGTCGTCCTGTTGGATAAGCTTCACTTCTTGTAAGGTAAGCAATGCCATAAGCCACAGGAACACGAAGAACAACTGTAGTAATTAGTGAAATCCACATAGGTGTAACTGTATCCCCTGCACCACGCATAACTCCTGATAAACTCTGTGTTACAGCCATTGCAATATAACCTACTGCTAGGATTCGCATCATATGCATACTTAAATCAACAAGTTCTGCTGTATCAGTGAAAACACCCATAAGATATCTGCCAAAAATTAAAATCAAAATAGTTATTACAGTGGAAACTCCAACAGCTATCATAGTACCATCTTTAGTTCCCTTTTCCACTCTATCCATTTTATTTGCCCCTATATTTTGTCCAGTATAGGTTGTCATCGCACTGCCAAAAGAGAAATTTGGCATCATGGCAAATCCATCCACACGCATAACAATTACGTTGCAAGCTATAACCATCTCTCCGAAACTATTAGTTAGAGATTGTACAACAATCATTGCAAGAGAGAATATTGCCTGTGTAAGACCAGATGGTAATCCCAGTTTTATTAGTCTATAGGAAAACTCCTTGTCTAATTTTAGCATTGCCCAGTTCAAGTCGAAGTTGTCTTTCATTTTCATTAGTTTAATGATACAAAGTATTGCTGATATTCCTTGTGCAATAATAGTTGCTAGTGCAACACCTGGGACACCCATATTAAGTCCAGCAACAAACCAAATATCAAGCACTACGTTTAAAACTGTGGAGATAAGTAGAAATATAAGTGCCGATAGAGAATCACCAAGACCACGAAGAACACCAGCTAAAATATTATAATAAGCAAAGCCTGCAATACCTACGAAATAAATAATAAGATAATTTGCACACCAATCAATAATGGTATCTGGTGTATTGAGAAAAGAAAGTAATGGGCGGGTAACAATAGGACCGATAACCATAATAATTATTGATGCAATAGCAGTCAAAGATATACATACACCAATAGTATGAGAAAGTTTTTTTCGATCCTTAGCTCCAAAGTACTGAGCTACCATTATGCCTGCACCCACAGAAATTCCAACAAAGAGTACGAGTAAAAGGTTTAATATAGGGGATGCACTTCCAACAGCAGCAAGTGCGTTATCGCCAACATATTTACCGACGATGATGGAATCAGCAGTATTATAAAATTGCTGTGCTATATTACCGATAAGCATTGGTATCGCGAATTCAGTAATTCGCTTCCAAGGCGTACCCTCTGTTAAATCTTTGGGAGCAAATAGTTCTTTAAGTCTTGTCATATCTCTACCTCCTACATTAACTTAATAAGCTATAGAATTTTCTATATGGATTTATCCTTAGAGCAAGTAAAATCTAGTTTATAATAGTTATTATAACTTGTCAATTTATATATGAAAATAAAATTAATAATTATTAATTTTAGAATAAAATTATATTCCAAAAGAGGAGGTATAAATGCATAAATATAAAGTGATGATTAAGGTAATCATCACTTTATATGAACTAAGCCTTTGAAATTTATTAATACTTAATAAATTTTGAACCAGCAACGTTACAGATACTACATTTCTCTGGAACAAATTTTTCAATATTTCCACAAACTGGACATAGATAGTAGAAAACTTCTTCCGTTTGATCAATATTTTCTAAAGCTTCTTTGTATAGTTTTGCATGGACTTTTTCAGCTTCCATAGCATAAGTAAAAGTTTGAACTGCTGCTTTATTTCCTTCTGCTTCTGCAGCTTCTATAAATGGTGGATACATGCTCTCAAATTCATATGTCTCTCCATTGATTCCATCTTCAAGATTTTCAGCAGTTGATCCAATCTTACCTGCTACTTGGAAATGTCTAAGAGCATGAATAGTTTCAGCGTCAGAAGCTGCTTTAAATAGCTTCGCCGCATTTAGTTTTCCTTCTGTTTCTGCCTTTTTTGCATATGATAAGTACTTTCTGTTTGCTTGGGATTCTCCAGCAAATGCCTCCATAAGATTATTAAGTGTTTTGTTATTTTCCATTTTATCTCCTCCATTTTATTTAATTAATATTTTCAAAAGACTATATTGTCTTTAGATATCATTATTTTTTTTAATACATTTTGGACATATACCTTTAAAATACACATCCTTATGATTAACTTTGAAACTACCTAAGCCCTCTGCCGCCAATGAATCAAAGTCTATATTAAAATCAAAAATTTCTCCGCAAGATTCACACTTAAAATGTCCATGATTTTCAGTTGTGGCATCATATCGAGTTTCATTGTCTTCTATTGTTATAACTCTTACTAGATTGGCATTTACTAAAGCATTTAGAGTGTTATAAATTGTTGTTTTTGACAATGTAGGAACTTCCTTTTGTAAATCAGTATATATCTGATCAACAGTGGGATGAGTTTTATGATTATTTATATATTCTAAAACCTTTAATCTTTGGTGAGAAAGACGAATATTCCTATTTTTTAATTCATTAGTTAGTTCTTCAAAAGTTGTATTCATATGCCTCACATCCTTTATATATTTAGGATTACAATAAATAAGTTAGATTTATTATTAAGTTGTAATGATTACAATATAATTATAATTATAAAATTAAAAGATGTCAAGTAAAAACTTTAAGTAATTTTGTCCTAGAACATGATGCTTGAAAATCAGTAAAATAAAGTATAAAATAAAAAATAGTGTTAAGATTCTATGAAAAAAATCCAATAAAAAGCTTAAAAGTAAATACTTAATTTTGAATTGGTAATTAATGCGAAAGGAATTACATAAAATGAGAACTAGAGTCAAAAGGATTTTTTCCATGTTTTTACCATTTAGTTTGATTATATTTGCCTATATTTTATTTACTAAGACTAATACAATGTCAGATGCACAACTAGATATAATAAGACTTTCTCCCTATGTAATATTTTTTATAGGAATTGTCATTGCTTGGAGATTTAATCGCAGTCGAGAATTTTTTGTATTAATAATTCTTACTCTATGTTTAAGTGTAATACAATACACAAAAAGTGATTCTATTAGTTCAACGGAAGCAGCTGATATGTATTCAATAATTTGCCTAATGATTCCCATAAATATTGCATTGTTCTCATTTCTAAAAGAGCGGGGGATAATAAGTCTATGGGGAGCTATACGTATAGGAATTATCGTTGGGCAATTATTATTTGCACTTTGGTTGATTTATTCAGGTGAGAGATACATTTTAGACCTAATCAATAAAGATATATTATCTATAAATATTGATGCAATAAATTCAATACCTCAGATATCAGTAATAGTATTTTTAATAACTCTAGTGATACTTATTACTAGAGAGGTATCATATAAATCTTCTCAGGATGTATCTTTTATTGCTGTATTATTGTCATTATTTTATGTACTAGAAAATAATAGCAGTCAAATACTATGCTCCGTATTTTTTGCAGTTTCAGGACTTATTCTTATAGTTGCAATAATTCAGGACTCTTATTATATGGCATTTTCTGATGAACTTACGGGTTTACCATCCAGAAGAGCTTTAAAACAAGATATGATGAAACTAGGCGTTAACTATTCAATTGCTATGCTAGACATTGATTATTTTAAAAAATTTAATGATAAATATGGACATGACACAGGAGATGAGGTCTTAAAGCTAGTTGCTTCCATTATAAAGAATGTCACAGGGGGAGGTAAATCTTACCGTTACGGTGGAGAGGAATTTACAATACTTTTCCCAGGAAAATCTATAAGTGAAGTGTTTCCGCACCTTGAAGAATTAAGAGAAAAAATATCACAGAGAGGGTTTACAATTCGCGGGAAGGATCGTCCGAAGAATAAACCTAAAAAGAAAACAAAAACCTTAAAGTCTTCAAAACAAATTTTTATAACAGTGAGTATAGGAGTTGCCCAGAAGAATGAAAACTATAGAACACCAGATGATGTTTTAAAATCTGCAGATAAGGCTTTATATCGTGCTAAGAAGAAAGGTAGAAACTGCGTTAGTAAATGATTTAAATATAGAAAATTATTTTATATATTTAAGTATCTGAAATATATTGTATAATGTTTATATATGAATAAGTATAATATATTAAATAAGATAGAAGGTGTTAAATTATATATAAATAATATTTAAAGATTTAAACAAACATTAGATAGGGGGATTTACTTATGGATACCATAATTTTAGTAATAAAATCAATAATATTAGGAATCGTAGAAGGATTGACCGAATTTTTGCCAGTTTCTTCAACGGGGCATTTAGTCATATTTCAGAACTTAATAGGTTTCAAAGGAACAAATCAAAGTTATGTTGAGATGTATACATATGTTATACAATTAGGTGCCATATTAGCAGTAGTTATTCTTTATTGGAAGAAAATAAAGGAAACTATTATAAATTTTTTTCCTCAAAAAGTAGGGTATGAAAAGTCTGGATTTAAGTTTTGGTTTATGATATTTATTGCTTGTATTCCTGGAGGTGTTTTCGGAATATTATTAGATGATTTAGCAGATAAATACTTATTTAACCCTGTATCTGTAGCCATAACATTATTCCTTGGTGGAATATGGATGATATATGCAGAGAATAAATTTAGAAACAATAGAAATAAAAGCAAAAGCTTAAATGTTACAGCAAAACAAGCAATTACAATTGGATTATTCCAGTGTTTAGCCATAATTCCAGGAATGTCACGTTCAGCTTCAACAATTATAGGTGGATGGGTGTCAGGGCTTTCTACTGTTGCAGCTGCCGAGTTTTCTTTCTTTTTAGCAATTCCAGTTATGGTAGGAATGAGCTTTTTAAAGATTATAAAGATTGGAGGAATAGCTGTTCTTACAGTTCCCGAACTTATTTCTCTTGCTGTGGGATTCGTGGTATCATTTATAGTAGCGTTAATTGTAATCAATAAATTTATTTCATACTTAAAGAAAAAGCCTATGAGGATATTTGCATTCTACAGAATGGTATTTGCTATTATTGTGTTAATAGCAGGACTTACAGGAATATTTCAATAAAATAATTAATGGAGTAAGAGGTGATCACCTCCTACTCCATTTCTTTTTTAATTCTTGCAGTTTTTTACAAATTGTCCTTCCTTCATAATTACTTCCATTTTTTCAACACAAATATTATGAATATCTAAAAGAGGATTATCTTGAAGAACTATTAGATCGGCAAATTTGCCTTCTTCTAATGTTCCTGTAATATCATCTACCTTTAACATTTCTGCACCATTTTTAGTAGCGGCCAATATTACTTCCATCTCTGATAAACCTGCTTTGTTTAAGGCATACATTTCTGTTATAGCATATTTTCCATAAGGAGTTAAGCTGCTACAGAATGAATCTGATCCTACTGTGATTCGGATACCTTTCTTATTTGCATTTTGCAGATTGTCAATTATTCGATTCAATTCCTTCTCAGCAGTTGTATTGCCTGGATACTTATCATGTATAGGTCTATAAGGTGGCTCATAGACTGTAAACCATTCATAGAAGAATTGCAAAGTAGGACAGAAGGTAATATCTTTTTCCTTCATAATCTCTAAACATTCTTCATTCAATTCTTGTCCATGGATAATAGAAGATACACCTGCTTTACATGAATTTAAAGCACCTTCATAGCCCTCAGCATGGGACCATACAGGTATTCCAACCATGTTACACTCGTCAACTACTGCTTGAATTTCTTCCATTGAATAATGAGTAGCAGCCTTAGCATCATATCTCCATATTCCTCCGCCTGTGGACCAGATTTTAACCGCATCTGGATTTTCACGGAGTCTTTTTCTAATGGCTTTTCTAAGTTCCCATGGTCCATCTACTCTTTCTGCCCATGGATGAGAATCATTATTATAATCTAATGGCAATTTATGAGAATCCCCATGTCCAGCAGTTCTGCAAAATCCAAGACCTGTTGTAATAACCCTAGGTCCGGGAATAATACCTTGCTCAATCATATTTCTGATATGTATTCCAGAGCGAGAAATTTCTCCAACTGTTGTTAATCCATGTTCTAAAGCCTCTCTAGCTTGTGCTACAGCAACTATAGTTTTTTGAATAACTGGTTCAAGTACCCATTCTGTATCATTATCACTTAAATTTCCACTAAAATGAAGATGTGCATCAATTAAACCAGGCATAATAGTTTTACCAGTTATATCAATTACTTCACCATCGAATTTAGTATCTGTAATAGGTCCAGCATATTTGATTTTTTTATCCTCTACAACTACCATAGAGTTTTCGATTACTTCTCCTGTACCATTTATTAATAGACCGCCAGTAAATATAAACTTACTCACTATGTATTCGCCCCCTTATAGTAATATTCATATACATTTTAACCTTTAATACTCCACTAATCAATCATTAAATTTATGCAAGTTTTTTTAAAATGTGATAGAATTATAATAATATTGAAAGCAAGAAAATATCGAGTAGGTGATAAAATGGCTGAATATTATACTGCAGATTTTAAGAACATTGCTGATATTATGAATGAAGATATTATATTTGCAGAGGAATCAATATCTATAGAGTCGGCCTTGAGAGAAATGCTTATAAGATCCAGATATGAGATTGTAATAGTTAAAGAACTTAAAAATAAGGCTGATTATAACAATGCTTTAGGGATTATTACAATTGAAGATATAGGGAAATTAGTTAAGAAGGAGATAAATCTTAAAGACAAGGTTGGAAATTGGATAAAGGGTGATGTAACTGGCATCAATGTAGAGGAAAGCATAAGGACGTCAAAGCTCCTTATGAAGGAAAAAGGTGTAGAAACATTGCTGGTTTTAAGGGAGGAAAAAATAGTAGGAATATTGACACCCTTGGAATTGTTCAGACATCAGGATTTCCAAAGAGATGAAATAGAGCTTCAGCTAAGGCTGATATTAGGTAATCTTCATGAAGCAGTATGTGTCATAAATACTTCTGGTATAGTTACATTTTGGAATGCTAGTTCTGAAAAATTATATGGTATAGAGGCAAATGAAATAGTAGGATCTCATATAGAAAAATTCTTTCCTAATGCTTTGCTTATAAGGGTTCTGAAGGAGAAAAGAACTTTCCAAAACTTAAAATATAAGCCTAAGGATGAATCAGATGTAATAATATCTGCTACCCCCCTTATATATAAAGGGGAACTAATAGGAGCAGTTTCTACGGATAGAGATCTTAATGAAATCACCAATTTATATATGGAATTAGATAGAGAAAAGACAAAGGTGGAAATCTTAAAGCAACAAATGAAGGAAATAACTCAGGATAAATATTTCTTTGGTAAGATTATCGGTAAGTCTAAGGCCTTAGTAGATGCCATGACTATAGCTAAACAAGTAGCTAAAACAGATGCAAGCGTATTAATCACTGGTGAAAGCGGAACTGGAAAAGAAGTATTTTCAAGGGCTATACATCAGGAAAGTGATAGAAAAGGAGATTTTATTCCAGTTAATTGTAGTGCTATACCTTCAAATCTTTTAGAATCTGAATTATTCGGATATGTGGAGGGGGCCTTTACAGGTGCTTATAAGAAAGGAAGACCAGGAAAGTTTGAACTAGCCAATGGTGGAACTTTATTTTTAGACGAGATTGGTGATATGCCTTTACTTATGCAGGCAAAGCTACTTAGAGTATTACAAGATGGAATCGTGTATAGAGTAGGAAGCAGTAAATCTATAAAGGTAGATGCAAGGATAATAGCTGCAACAAATAAAGACTTGCAACAACTTATGGAGGAAGGTAAATTTAGAGAGGACCTTTATTATAGATTAAATGTGGTATCCATACAAATACCTCCGCTTAGAGAACGAAAGGAAGATATACCAGAGCTTATAAATAATTTTATTGAAGAATTCTCAGAGAAAAATAATAAAGGAAAGATAGATATATCTCCAGATGCCATGAAGATACTGTCAGACTATCATTGGAGAGGTAATATCAGGGAATTAAAAAACACTATTGAAAGATTAGTAATTTTATCTAAGAATAATATAATTGAGAGTAATGATATACCTGCAGAAATAATAAGCAGTACAAATATGTCTCCTTTTATAAATTTGGATATAGACAATTCCTTTGATTTAAAGAATGCTGTAGAGGAATTTGAAAAGAATATAATTATAAATGCTTTAGCCACAGTAAAAGGTAATAAAGTTCAAGCAGCAGAATTACTGAATATAAAAAGATCTACACTATATTATAAATTAGACTTATACAATTTAACTGAATATTTTTCATAACATTGAATCTAAATAGGTATTTAAAAGAAAGTGTCAATTAATTGACATTCGAGTACAAAAAACTGACACTGGCTTTGTAGTTATTTTATCATGATAAATAATATTAATATCATTGTTATTATATATCAACTTGGTTAATGACTAGGTTTCTATAAAAAATATCTATAATAGGTGCGAATTAAATAAACCTAATATATGTCAGATATCTGACATATATTAGGTTTATTTTTATTTAATAAAGAAAAAAGATGTAATAATTAACAAATCAATGAAAAAGTTAAGAGACGTTTCATTCTTTGAAAGCATTGAAAATGTGTGGTTTATAGTGATTGAAGGTTATGAGAAATAAATTACAAAGTGCAAATATATTAGATAATGGGGTAATGGCATAATATTTGCATAGTAAATAATAAACAAATAATTATCAATATTTATTGTTGGGAGGAAGAAAATGGCATTATATAGAATTCCGCTAAGACAACATGTAGGTGCTCCTTGTGTAGCAACAGTACAAATAGGAGATGAGGTATTAAGAGGCCAATGTATTGCTGATCCAAATGGACTTGGAGCTAAAATACATTCTAGTGTGTCAGGTAAGATTATAAATATAACAGAAGAAGCTATTGAAATAGAAGGAGAAGTTATAGATAAACAAGATTATGTAAAAATAAAAAAATGTGAATCTATAGTAGAAATTGCCTATGAAGCTGGAATAGTAGGTGCTGGCGGAGCTGGATTTCCTACTCATATAAAGCTTAAATCAGAAATTCCAGATGGATATGTAATTGCAAACTGTGTAGAGTGTGAGCCGATTTTAAATCATAATATAAGACTTTTAGAAGAAAATCCTGAGATAGTTATAAAAGGTATTAGATATGCTATGGAATCTACAAAGGCTCCAAAAGGATATATAGCAATAAAAGCTAAAAATAAGAGAGCCATTGAATCATTGAAAAGTGCAATTGGTGAGGCAAAGGATATTGAAGTAAAAGAACTTAGAGATATGTATCCTATGGGAGAAGAAAGAGCAATAATTCATGAAATCTTTGGTAAATGGCTTACTCCAGAGCAGCTGCCTATTGAAGCCAAATGTGTAGTTATGAATGGTGAGACTTTGGCAAACCTTACAAGGGCAGTTGAGGATTTAAAACCTGTAATTGATAAGGATATTACAGTAGGCGGTAAATTAAAAAGTGGTAAAGAAGCGAATGTTTTCTTCCAAGTACCTATTGGTACTCCAATAAACAATCTCATTAATGAATGTGGAGGAATTGATGGAGATTTTGGTGAAGTAGTAATTGGAGGACCGTATACAGGAAAATCTGGAGATATTCATAGTTCTGTAGTTACTAAAATATCTGGCGGTGCCATAGTTACTATTCCTTTACCGGAATTTGATGGACCAATTGGACTTCTTGTATGTGCGTGTGGTGCAGACGAATCTAGACTTAGGGATATAGCTGAAAAAATGAAATCAGAAGTTGTTGCTGTAACAAAATGCAAAAATATTGTAGAAGTAAGAGGTACAAATAAATGCCTTACACCTGGGGACTGCCCTGGACAGGTTCAAGGAGTAATGCATCTTAAGAGAAATGGTGCCAAAAGAATTTTAATATCAAACTGTAGTGATTGTACAAATACGGTAATGTGTTGTGCTCCTAATATGGGGATACCGGTATATCATCATACAGATCATATATTTAGAACAGTTGATCATGAATTAACAAGAAGACTTCCTATGGAAGAAGAAAAATAGATTTTATCGAGGAGGTATGAATATGTCAATAAGCGCTGATGAAGCACAAAAGTTTAAAGATGAAGTTGCTGTAGTATGCTGTAGAACAGAGGCAGGGACAATAATATCAGCAGATAATCTGGAAGATCCAAATATATTTCCTGATCTTGTAGATTCAGGATTACTTTCTATACCAGAAAATGCTGCTAAGATAGGACAGGTTATTGGAGCTAAACTCTTAAAGACTATTGATTCATTGACACCTATAACACCAGAAATTATAGAGGGAATGAAGGTAGAAGGAACAGTTGATACAAATATAGAAAAGCTTATAGACTCAGATAAGAAGGCAGTATTAAAATTTAATATGAAGGCTGGAGATGTGATTAAGGCAGCTGATTTAGAAAATCCAATTAATTTTGACAAACTAGAGGATTCACTTCTGATTAAACTGGGTGACGGGGTGTTGACAAGAGGAGAAGTTATTGGAGCAAAACTTAATCAGAACGTACCAGCCTTACACCTGTTATTCCAGATATACTAGAAGGATTTAGTGTATCATCAGAAAAAGAAGTTATAGAAGCACCTTCTATAGCAAGCTCCATACAAGGTGGAGTACTAAAAATAAAAATAGCCGAAGGAAAAGGAATAGATATCGAAGTTCCTTTAGGAGGATATTCAATATCACCAACTTCAGCAATGCCAGTGCAGACTGTAGTAGCAGAAGCACCTTTAGCGGCAGAGAAAGTAGAAATGAAGGATGAAGAAGTTCCTGCTAAAGAAATCAGAAGGCTTGTTAAAAAACATTTCCAAATAGATGAAGTTAAATTTGGACCAGAAACTAAAATTGATGGGACTACTTTATATATCAGAGAAAATATTGGAGAAGATGCAGTTAAGGTAGATGAATTGGTAAAAAAGATAAAGGTAGAGATTATCACTCCTGATAAATATAATATGTATTCAGAAACCATAATGGATGTTCAGCCTATAGCAACAAAAGAAGAAGGAAGTAAATTAGGCACAGGAGTAACTAGAGTACTCGATGGAGTAATCATAATGGTAACTGGTACTGATGAAAATGGAGTTCAAATCGGTGAATTTGGTTCATCAGAAGGTATTCTTGAAGAAAATATTATGTGGGGAAGACCTGGTGCTCCTGATAAAGGGGAAATATTTATAAAACTGAGGTTGTAATTAAAGAGCATACTAACATGGAAAGACCAGGACCTCTTGCAGCTCATAAGGCTACAGATTTTATCACGCAAGAAATTAGAGATGTATTAAAAAAATTAGATGAGTCTTTAGTAGTAAATGAGGAATTATTTATTCAAACAAGAAGACATGGAAAGAAAAAGGTAGTAATAGTTAAAGAGATTATGGGACAGGGTGCTATGCATGATAATTTAATACTTCCTGTTGAACCAGTTGGAGTGCTGGGTGCTAAACCAAATGTTGACCTTGGCAATGTTCCAGTAGTTTGTTCACCATTAGAAATATTAGACGGGGCTATACATGCACTTACTTGTATAGGACCTGCATCTAAGGAATGTTCAAGACATTATTGGAGAGAGCCTCTTGTAATGGAAGCACTTAAAGATGAAGAGTTGGACCTATGTGCAGTTATATTAGTTGGAAGTCCTCAAATCAACTCTGAAAAATTCTATGTATCTGAAAGAGTTGGTATGACAGTTGAAGCTATGGATGTTCATGGTGCATTTGTTACTACAGAAGGATTTGGAAATAATCATATTGATTTTGCCAGCCATATTGAACAAATAGGTATGAGAGGAATACCAGTAGTTGGCTCATCATTCTGTGCAGTTCAAGGTGCATTAGTAGTTGGTAATAAGTATATGACACATATGATAGACCACAATAAATCAGAAGCAGGAATAGAGAATGAAGTATTATCCTGTAATACATTGACCAAAGAAGATGCACTTAGGGCAATTGCAATGTTAAAATCTGCCATTGCCAATGAAGAAGTAGCTCAGCCTGAAAGAAAATGGAATCCAAATGTTAAGGAAAATAATCTAGAATTAATAGAGAAGACAACAGGGATGAAAATTGAAAGACCAGAAAACGAAACTTCCATTCCAATGAGTGAAAAAAGAAAAGAAAAATATAGTTAATAAAATTAGGGTGCTAAAATGAAATATATTGATAATGTAAGATATATGGAAGGTATTATTGTTGAAGTAAGTGATGGTGCTGTAAGTATAGATTTCAAAGGAAGATTAGGATTTTTAAAGATTCCAATGAGAATGTTGATTACTGACTATCCACTAGAAGTGGGTCAGGAAGTTTGCCTCAATATGAGCTATGTGGAAGTTTTAAGTCCTATACCAAATGATAAATATATAAGTAATTTAGATAAGAAAAAGGATAAGGAGGTAAAGTAATGAGCCTAACGGTAGTGAAGGGATTACAATCTGAAATATTTGTACCAATTACACCACCACCAGTATGGACTCCTGTAACTAAAGAGTTGAAGGAGATGACCGTTGCTTTAGTTACAGCGGCTGGTGTTCACGAGAAAAAAGATAAAAGATTTAATCTTGCTGGCGACTTTTCTTTTAGAGAAGTCAAAGATACAACTCCATCCAGTGAATTAATGGTATCACATGGCGGATATGATAATGGAGATGTCAATAAGGATATTAACTGTATGTTTCCAATAGATAGATTACATGAGCTTGCAAAGGATGGAATTATAGAAAGAGTTGCCCCAGTTCATATTGGATTCATGGGTGGCGGAGGAAACCAAGAGAAATTTAA
Source organism: Tissierella sp. P1 (assembly GCF_002266425.1). GTDB lineage: Bacteria > Bacillota > Clostridia > Tissierellales > Tissierellaceae > Tissierella > Tissierella carlieri. Next base: position 51,039 of record NZ_NPMN01000024.1, on the reverse strand, counting down.
GAATGAAACAGGACCAGAAATTGCAAGGATACTTAAAGAAGAAGGTGTAGATGCTGTATTGATGACTGCAGGATGAGGTACTTGCCACCGCTCTGCCGTGATTGTGCAGAGAGCGATTGAAGAAGCAGGTATACCAACTATAATAATAGCTGCTCTTCCTCCAGTAGTAAGACAAAATGGTACTCCTAGAGCAGTTGCTCCATTAGTACCTATGGGAGCAAATGCAGGAGCTCCTAATGATATAGAAATGCAATATAATATTTGTAAAGAATCTTTACGAAAATTAATAGAAATCGATACTCCGGGAAAAATAGTTCCTCTTCCATATGAATATATAGCAAAAGTTTAAGAGATATGATAAATTTATTAGAAAGAGATTGCAGATATAGTAAAATATAGCTGCAATCTTATCTGATGAATAGTGACAGTGAAAAGGAATGATGATATGATGCTTGAAAAGGATGAAATTGAAAAAAGAAGGCTTGTAATAAAAAGTTTTCATATAAATGAAGTTCAGCTTTCATCTGAAACATCTATTGAGGACGGAGTATTGAGGGTAAATAAAGATTTAATTGATGAGATATTAAAAACAGAGCCTTTAATTGAGAGAATTGATTTAAATATAATAGAACCAAGAGCCCATAATAGATGGACTAATAGTATTATGGATATAATACCTATATCTGTAAAGGTCTTAGGTGTCTTAGGTGAAGGTATAACTCATACTATTACAGGAGCTTGTTTTATGCTTACAGGAGTTGATGCTGAGGGAATGCAAGTTGCAGAATTCGGCTCATCAGAAGGGATATTGAAAGACCAGTTGTCCTTGAATAAGGCTGGTACTCCAGCTGATACGGATATTATTATTTCTTTTGATGTAGTGCTTAAAGCTGGGGAAGGTCACCGCAGACAAGGACCAACAGCGGCTCATAGAGCTTGTGATAAAATGGTGCAGGATATTAGAGAAGTCCTGAAAAGGTTAAAACCCAATAGTTTTACTGAAAGACATGAGTACTATGACATAGCGAAACCGGGAAAGAAAAAAGTGGTTATAATAAAGCAAGTTGCTGGACAAGGTGCTATGTATGATACTCAATTGTTTTCAAAGGAGCCTTCAGGATTTGCAGGAGGACGATCTATAATAGACATGGGAAATGTACCTATTATAGTGAGTCCCAACGAATATAGAGATGGTGCAATAAGAGCGATGCATTGATTCAAATATGTAAAGCTATTCTATTAAAGGATGGTGTGTATATATGGGAATTGGACCTTCAACAAAAGAAACTACTCTCCATCATTTTAGAGATCCAATATTAAATATAGTATCTAATGATAAGGATATTGACTTATTAGGAATTATTATTGTGGGAACACCTCAAGATAATGAGGATAAATATTTTGTTGGCAGGAGAGCTGCCGCTTGGGTAGAGGCCATGAGAGCCGACGGAGTAATAATTTCTGCAGATGGCTGGGGAAATAGCCATGTAGATTATGCAAATACAATAGAAGAAATCGGAAAGAGAAATATTCCGGTAGTGGGAATTAGTTTTGTTGGTACTCAAGCCCAGTTTGTTGTAAAGAATAGATATATGGATACCATAGTAGATATTAATAAATCTAAAGATGGTATAGAGACTGAAGTAGTTGGAGAAAACACATTATCAGAATTAGATGCTAAAAAAGCCTTAGCATTGCTGAAGCTAAAGATGAGAAATAAAGAATCTAAAGAATAGAAATTAGGTTATTTGCATAAAGGATTGTTAAAAATCAAACTATAGTCAAAGGAGAGTAAGACATGAACTTTAGTAAAAGCTTACACGCAATTGATTCCCATACAATGGGAGAACCGAATAGAACTATAATAGGTGGATTACCTACTATACCTGGAAAGACTATGGCAGAGAAAAAAGAGTACTTAGAAAATCATTTAGATTATATAAGAACAGCTGTAATGCATGAACCAAGGGGACATAATGATATGTTTGGCTCCATAATTACTGCACCTACATTACCAGAGGCTGACTTAGGAATAATCTTTATGGATGGCGGCGGATATCTAAATATGTGTGGACATGGCACTATTGGTGCAGCTACTATTGCAGTGGAAACTGGAATGGTGGAAGTTACCGAACCAACTACAGATATAGTGTTAGAAGCTCCTGCTGGCTTAGTTAAAGCTAAGGTAAAAGTGGAAAGGGGAAAGGCTAAAGAGGTTTCAGTAGTCAATGTTCCTTCCTTCTTATATAAAAAAGATGTGCAAGTAGATGTACCGGATATCGGCACAGTTACCTTTGATATTTCATTTGGCGGCAGTTTCTTTGCATAGTAAAAGATAGTGAATTAAAGGTTGATATTGACCCGAAAAATACTAATCTAATAATTGAAAGAGCTATGAAGCTAAGAGAGATCATTAACAAGGAAATCCAAGTACAACATCCAACTCAGGGACATATAAAGACCGTTGATTTAGTGGAGGTATATGGACAACCTAAAAGCGAAGATGCAGATTATCAAAACGTAGTAATATTTGGCTCAGGACAGGCTGACAGATCACCATGCGGAACTGGTACAAGTGCAAAAATGGCAACATTATATGCTAAGGGAGAACTAGGTATTAATGAACCTTTTACATATGAAAGTATAATTAATACTAAATTTAAAGGAAGAATTTTAGAAGAAACTGCTGTTGGTGAATTTAAAGCTGTTATACCTGAAATAACAGGTTCTGCTTTTATAACAGGATTTAACCACTTAGTAATAGACGAAGAAGATCCAGTAGGATATGGATTTATTTTGAAATAAATAGGAATTAAACGCTAGAATTTTGTATATTTTAGATTAAAGAAGAATAAATAATTTTTATTCTCATAGATTTTGTTAAATAGTTTATAGAAGTAAAAGGACTTCGTGATGGCAAAGAAGTCCTTTTGCTTATTTTATTGTTACATTTAAATATTTCACTAATTCAAATAAAAATAAGATAGATAGTAACTATTCTACTTTCTTACAAGTATAAATCATTTGATAACTATCATTTTTTATGGGAGATTCATTCCAGTCACTGTAAATATTTAAAACTTCTAATTTATGAGCAAGTAAAAGTCGTTCCATTTCTTTTGGGAATACATATCTTAAACTTATTTTTGTTCTTTTTTCATCTATAACTTCACCATCTTGGTTTTTAGATCTTCTAATTGTAATATAATGTTGAAGTTGACTAAGAGAATCATAATTACTTATAGTATAAACATCTACTTTGTTTTTAGTATCACTATCTATATAGCTTTTCCAATATTCCTCTCCACTTGGTTGTAATAGTTCTTCTATACTTGGAAATCTCGTTTCAAAAATGAAAATTCCTCCAATGTCTAAGTGATTGTTTACAGAAGATAATAGTCCATCTTGGGCTTCATTTGTAAGGAAATGTTGAAAAGAGTTCCCAACTGAATATATAAACTTACTTTTTATATTTAGATTTAACTTAGTGCAATCTTGCTCTACCCACTGTATTTGTAAATTAAGATTAGATGCCTTTTTTTTAGCTTCTTCTAGCATTCCTCTATGAAGATCTACACCAATAAGAGAATATCCTTCGCTTGCTAAGGGAATAGTTGCTCTTCCAGTTCCGCAAGCTAAATCGATGATAGGCCCTTTTGTCTGTGAAGCCCATTTTAAAAGGAGTGAAATTTCGTCTAAGCCTTTATTTTCTTTGTCGTATAGGATTGGATCATTATATTCTTCAAAATTATCTAATATCATTTTATTGTCCATAAAACTTTCTCCTTTGATATAAAAATTTTAGAATTCATATGAAAAAAATACATCTCTTAAATAATAAAAATCTTAGTATGATAACTAACAGGCTTTATAAGCTAAAACTCAATGATTAGTTAAGTTCTTCAATTTTCCTATAATCTTAAGACGATTTATAGGGCATATTGTATAATAGGGTTAAGATTAAGTCAACATCCGCTGTAGGTTTAAATTAATTATATTTAAAGTAGGCATATTAGTAATAATTCTAAAGAGAAAAATAGATGTATAAAATTTTGCTCAAACATATGTTTGAACTTTTGTTCTTCTTGTGGTATAATTTACCTAAAATAATCGGTAATGAGGTGTTAGTGGTGGATGTTCTAGAGAAATTAAAGATATTATCTGATGCAGCTAAATATGATGTATCTTGCTCATCTAGTGGGAGTAATAGAAAAAACAAGAATGGTGGATTAGGAGATGCAAAAGCTTGTGGAATATGCCATAGCTGGTCAGATGATGGAAGATGTATTTCTTTATTAAAGATTTTAATGACTAATTATTGCATCTATGATTGTGTTTATTGCATCAATAGGTCTTCTAATGATCTACCTAGGGCTATTTTTACTCCAGAGGAGATAGTTGATTTAACTATAAATTTCTATAAAAGAAATTATATTGAAGGATTGTTTTTAAGCTCTGCTGTATTTAAATCACCTAATCATACTATGGAAATGATTTTTCAAGTAGTTAGGAATCTAAGAGAGGAACAAAACTTCAATGGATATATCCATACAAAAGCAATACCAGGGGCAGATAGGGAAATGGTTGAAAAAGTTGGTAGATATGTGGATAGAATGAGTGTAAATATAGAATTACCCACAGAAGAAGGATTAAAACTCTTAGCACCTCAAAAGAATAAAGAAAGTATCTTAAAGCCTATGGGCCTAATCAAAACAGGAATCACCCAATACGTAGAGGAAAAGAAAAAGTTTCGCTTTAGTCCAAAATTTGTTCCAGCCGGACAGACTACACAATTAATAGTAGGAGCAACTGTGGATAATGATTTAAAGATATTAAGATTATCTGAAGGTCTATATAATTCTTATAATCTTAAAAGAGTATACTATTCAGCCTTTGTACCTGTGTCAAATAATCCTAAGCTTCCATTGATTAAATCTCCCCCGCTGGTGAGAGAAAATAGACTTTATCAAGCAGATTGGCTGCTTAGATTTTATGGATTTGAAGCAAAGGAATTATTAGATGAAGATAAACCTGATTTTGATTTAGCATTAGACCCTAAATGCGATTGGGCACTTCGCAATATTCATTTATTTCCAGTAGAGATAAATAAAGCAGATTACGATATGCTTTTAAGAGTACCCGGTATTGGAGTAAAATCAGCAATGAAGATAATTCAAGCAAGAAGATTTTCATCTATAGATTTTTATGATTTAAAAAAGCTGGGAATTGTCTTGAAAAGAGCTCAATATTTTATTACCTGTAAAGGAAAATATTATGGAGTAAAGTCCATGGATAGCCAAATAATCCGTAATCAATTAGTAGAGGGTCCACAACTAGGAAAAAACTATCAGCAATTATCTTTATTTGACCAAGTCTCTCTTGAAGATAAATATATTCAGATAGGAGGTCAACTTTGATGCTTCATTATATTTATGATGGTAGCTTTGATGGACTCTTGACTTCAATTTATGAGGCTTATTATAGAAGAGAGGATATTGAGGATATAGTACCTAAAGACAGTATGGAAGAAAATTTTCTAGTACAGAAGGTTTTTATTTCAACAGATGGAGAAAAATCTAGAAAGGTATATGAGGCTATAGAAAACAAGATTTCGGAAGAAGCTTTAAAAAGAGTATTCTATGCTTATTTATCTGAGTTACCAAGACATGGAATAACAATACTTAAATACCTTCAATTAGGATTTAAATTTGGACCTCAAGTAGATTTGAACTTATCAAATGATATCATATTAAAAATGGATAATATTAATTATAAGGTGGGCATGGAAAAGCACAGGATGTTGGGACTTATTAGGTTTAAGCAACTTGAAAATGGGATACTTTATTCTTCTATAGAACCAGACTACAATATCGTAGGATTACTGGCACCTCATTTTGCATCTAGAATGATGAATGAAAACTGGGCAATACACGATGTAAAGAGAGGAATCGGTGTACTTTATAACAAAAAAGAATGGGTTATCAAAGATATAGAAGTCACCGATTCTTTAATGATAAAAGAAGATGAGGAAGATTATCAGGAGCTTTGGAAAGCATATTTTAAATCTATAGCTATTCAAAGTAGAATTAATCCAAAACTACAAAAAAGAAATATGCCAATGAGGTATTGGAAGCATTTGGTGGAGAAGTGATTTGAAATAAACTATTCTCAAAATACTGATTCAATAAATAGGGAAAAGATATAATAGAGTTATCTTTTCCTACTATCTTTAACAAGGAGTTCAGAACAGTGAGCATATGACGTGGCTAAGCCATTACCATAATCAATAATTACTGTTTTACCATATGCGATTTTCTATAAACTGGTTTCTCTTTTAAGTCTGTGTAATGCCCATAGAAAGCTGATGCCACACATAATGGCAAATAGGAGAAGTATATAGAATATTCTTGCAGGCTCAATATTTCCGTACAGAATTAGAGAACGTAACGCGTCAATTATATGGGTAAAAGGGTTAAGTTTGATTGCAATAGCAAAAATGCCTTTTATTTCATTAACGGGAAACAAAGCCGTACTAAGAAAGAATATGGGTAATACGATTGCGTTCATAACGGTTTCATATACAACTTCATTGGGAAGAATAAGGCTAATTGTATACGATAGACCCGCCATAAAGAACGCTGTTAGAAATACTAATAAAAGAATAAATAGTATTCCTGTTAAGCCAGTAGCGACTTTAACAGAGAATAAAAGGCTGACAATACTCATTATTCCTACTTCAAGAAACGTACATAAAACAGCTTCTAAAAGTTGTCCTAATACGATAGAGCTTCTTCGGACAGGAGCGATTAACACTCGGTAAAAACTTCCCTCTGATTTCATCATGTAATTCATAATTCCGCTGCTGCTGCAAGTGGAAAAGCTAACTAATATGACCAAACCAGGCAAAATGAAAGCGGTGTAGTTTTCAATCCCTGTATTCCTCATAGTTTGTCCTGCAACCGCGCTATAAAGGATTAACCAAAGTATGGGCTGTAAAATGGTAGTAACGATTGTAAAAGCATTATAAAAACGCCATTTGATATTTCTCTGTAAAATTGTAAAAACACTCATTCACATTCCCCCTATTCATTCTTTGCAGTTAAGCGTAAGAATACATCTTCCAAAGTAGGCTGCGATATTTGAATCCCATTATAGGGATATGGCTCTCTATTAAAAAAAGGTTTATCTTTTCTAAGTCAGCATGGCTATCCTTTGTATTGATGATAATGGTATCATTCTGTAAACGCACTTCTTTCAAGGAGCAATGTTCTGCAATATGGGTGACATATTCTTTTGCTTCTGCATTGGTTATAAACCTAATTTGCAAGGTATCTTGTCTGATATATGTCCTTAATTCAAATGGAGTTCCCTGTATTACTTCCTTTCCGTCTTTCATAATGCAGACAGTATCACTTAAACTGTCTGCTTCCTCCAAATAATGCGTTGTCAGAAAAATGGTTGTCCCGAAATCATCACGGATTTTCTTCATCATTTCCCACATAGCCATACGGGACTGAATATCCATTCCAACAGTAGGCTCGTCTAAAAACAAGATTTTTGGTTTTGACATCATATTAAGCGCAATATCAAGCCGCCTTTTGATACCGCCGGAATAGGAAGATACAGGATATTCCATATACTGTTTTAAGCCGAAATCAGAAATAAGGGTTTCCATGCGCTTTTTTGCTTCTGTTTTCGGAATTCTGTATAGTCGGCTTTGAAACATCATATTTTCCACTAAAGATAAATGCGTATCAATAGAGGTCTGCTGTGCAACACAAGCGATTTCTGAACGGATAGCCGCCGCTTCCCTAAAAATGTCTTTCCCTAACATCATAATTGTTCCAGAAGTAGGTTTTAAGTAAGTGGTTAATATGCGGATAAGCGTAGATTTTCCTGCACCATTTTGCCCTAACAGGGAAAAAATTTCGCCCGTCTTTACAGATAAGTTGAGATGTCTTAATGCCTGTACCCCATTCTTATACCGCTTATCTATGTTTTTTGCTTGAATGGCATACATGGTTATTCCTCCTTAATCGGGAAGTGGATTTCCGTAATGTATTTATCGGAATTACCTTTTAAGAGCATTCCTGGTCCTTTGATAAAGACCTCCCGAAAAGGGGGGATTAGTACGAGTCTCTTATCAGCCGCATATTTATCAATGGCGTTATAGGCATTAAAAAGTGTTTCATAAGATCCAATATGAGTAACGCATACTGCCTTTATCCGTGGCATTTCTTTTACTTCAATCCCGTTTCCATTTGGAGTTTCTTCAGTTGGTACGCATAATTCCATATTCCCCACTTTGGTTTCCGGGTTCATGGATAAGTAATTAAAAAACGGTGCGCCGCTGGTTTTACCACGGATTGACTTGAAAACATTTGGGAAAACCTTGTTAGCTTCGGTGGCCATTCCATTGTATTTCATATAAGCTATTCTCATAGGTTCAATATCTCTGATTTCGATTTGATAGTTCATAAATCAACTCTCCTTTTCTTTTTTACGGCAATCCATACTTCGGAATGACCGTTTAATGTTTTTTTCTCATAAATAGGGTATACCTCAATGTCCGGAAGCCCTGCATATTCGTAACCAGAAAACGGCAGCCACTCTATATAAAAACGCTGAAAAACACTTTGCACATTTTCTTTGAAACGTCCGTCATTTTCAAAGACTACCCATGTGGCGGCAGGTATTTCATACCCGTACATGCCTGTTGGTATAGGTTTGTCAGTAGCCGCAGCAATGTAGTAGAAAATATCTTTTGGACTTTGATAAATGCTGACACCTAATATTCCTTGCGGCTCTTGATTGGAAAGCTGGCATATTGGGGAAAATTGTTGTCCCTGTAATGTATTGTTCCAAAAGACAGGAACAGACTTCTGATTTTCCTCCATATCCTCAACTAATGGGGTACGAATACCAACGATACGCATAGCTTCTTTTTCTGCAATGTAATATGACATAGCACTTCCTCCCGTAACTTTAACTGAAAATTTAATTGGCGGGTACGCATTTAATGTGATTCCCATATTTCTAGCAGCAGCTGGGGCAATGCCATGAACATTCTGAAATGCCCGGTTAAAAGAGGTGGGAGACGTATACCCGTATTTAAGGGCAATGTCTATAACCTTTTTATCTGTCTGCTGTAATTCAAAAGCCGCCTGAGTCATTCTACGGCGACGAATATAATTTGATAAGGGAATACCCGCAACGTAAGAAAACATACGCTGAAAATAATAGGTTGAACAGCAAGCGATACTGGCTGCTTCTTCATAGGATATTTCTTTATCCAAATTATTTTCTATATACTCTATGGCATTGCTTAAATTGTTCAGCCATTCCATTTGTGTGTACCTCCTTGTGAATATCATATCTGAATTACAAATTTTATTCCTCGCTTTTCATGTCCTCTTTTGTAAACTGTAATGTAATAAAAATTTTATATCAATTCTTAAAAAATAAAATTTTTTGTTATAAAGATGAAGCATTTGATGGAGAAGTGATAATCTATTATTAGGAGAACTTTAAATTATTTTTAATATGTTCAGAGACTGTTACTTTAAGTCGCAGTCTTTTTTTATTTTCTTTCGTTATAATATGGTAAGGGGTATTTTCAACTTAAAAATATAAGCATATATGGAGGAGACAGATGATACTTAGAAGGATTAGAGCTATTTTTCTATTAATATTATTAATATTTATTATTTTTTTTGCATTTAGAGGATTATCCTTTTTTAGGAAGGACTTTATATCATCGAAGAAAGTTATAGTTATAGATCCGGGACATGGTGGAAAAGATTCTGGGACTATTGGATTTAACAATAGTTATGAAAAAGATATAAATCTAGACATATCTAAGAAATTATATAAAAAACTTAAGTCAGTGGGTTACAAAGTTATTTTAACTAGAGCAACAGATGAATTTATTGATAATAATACTAGAGCAGATATTGCAAATAAGAAGAGAGCTAGAGTATTTATTAGTATCCATGGTAATGCAATAGAAAATAATAATACTGTAAATGGAGTTCAAGTATTGTATTATCCTGATAGAGAAAGTACTATAAATGACCCAAATAGTGATTCATTAGCTCAAATCATATTAGATAAATTATTAGAGGAGACCGGAGCTGACAATAAGGGAATAGTAGATAGACCAGACCTAATCGTATTAAACCAAACAAAAATGCCAGCTATAATAGTTGAATGTGGATTCTTATCTAATGAAAACGAAGAAAAGCTTTTATTAACTGACGATTATCAAGATAAGATAGTGGATTCTATAGTAAATGGATTAGAAGATTACTTTGAGTTAAATTTAGACAATTAGGCAGGTTCGTTTAATTAATATAAGACTCTAGAATTTTTCAATAGAACATCTTAAGATATTATGTTAACCTAATATTGATAATATTAAAGGAATCAAGATAGAAGAATAATATATGATGATATTATAAGGAAAAGTGATGCAGATATAATTATGTTTATCTATAATAATACGGATTTCAAAATGATGATAGAAACAATGAGAAAATAAAGATAATAAAACTTTGATATCATTTCAAATATGTCTTGACAACAATATTTGGCAGATATATACTTAAAATATGTAAATAGTAAGGAGTCGATGTGATATGATAAAATTGATAATGGAGATTGTTCAATAAAATCAAATATGGGCCAAGGAATTAATGATTAGTGGTATGTTATTTTGTTGTGCAATAAAGTTACCTTGTGCCGTAGAAATCAACCCTTCACATCTACTTAAATCTAATAATAATTAAATAATATTACCGTAGATATCCATGGATGGTTTTGTCTGCGGTATTTTTATGCCCATTTTTAAGGAATTAAAAGGAGTGATGTTTTATGAAAAAGAATATAACTTTAATGTTACAAGTATAAAATTAATAAAATTGGAGGAATTAAATGATTAAAGGTATTGAAAACTATGGTTTTACAAATTATTTTAGTAACCAAATAGAATTAATTAATGGAGATAAAGATGATCTTGTACCAGCAAGAATAACTGAAGTACACAAAGAGATGTATACAATAATGTATGATAATATAGAAAAAAGAGCAAGGCTCAAGGGTTCAACATTCTATAACGATAAATATAGTATATATCCTGCTGTAGGTGATTTTGTTTTAGTTAAAAAAAATCCTTATGGAGAGGATATAATCCATCATGTATTAGATAGAAAAAGTAAATTTTCCAGATATGATTCACATTATGAGAAGGAGCAAATGGTCGCTGCGAATTTTGACCATGTATTTATAATTTCATCTTTAAACCATGATTTTAATATAAAACGAATTGAGAGATATCTTTCAATTGCATGGGAGAGTGGAGCGAATCCAGCAGTTATCTTGACGAAATCAGATTTAGTTGATGATATTGAAGAATATAGTATACAAGTAGATAATATTGCTATGGGAATACCAATTTTCTATATTAGTTCAGTAACAGGAGAAGGAATAGAAGAGTTAAAGGAATATCTTAAACCAAGAGAAACTATAGTGTTTCTAGGATCTTCGGGTGTAGGTAAATCTTCTCTGGTAAATGCCTTATCTGGTGAGAATATTATGAAGGTCAATGATATTAGGGAAGATGATAGCAAGGGAAGACATACTACAACTCATAGACAATTGATTATGTTAAGCAACGGAACTATGATTATCGATACTCCTGGTATGAGAGAGCTTGCACTTTGGAATATTGAGGATGGATTAGACACTACATTTTCAGAGATAGAAGAATTAAGTAGATTATGTAGATTTAAAGACTGTAGTCATAGTAAGGAGCCGGGATGTGCTATTAAAAAAGCACTACTAAGCGGTGAACTTTCCTATGATAGATGGAATAATTATATAAAGCTCCAGAAGGAGGCTAGGTTTGCCGCTAGAAAGGAACAGTTAAATCTTAGGAAGAAAGAAAAATTATCAAAGAAAAGATGATAGAATAAAGGAGATATGTAAAAGTGAAACCAGCTAGAATGGCTGGTTTTACTGATATATTACTTCATAAGAAAGTTTTCGTTTGTATAGATTTAGGTGATTTAAATCTAAATACATATAATTTGGATTAGTCTTCATCTCTACAAAGCCTAAAGATGAATAGAAAAGTTTCAAGTGCTTAACGGCTTTTTCCCTTTCTTCTCTACTCATTGATTCCATAGAATCATATTCTAAATTATCAGTAATGGGGTCAAGAAAAAGTCCTATATATCTAACATTATTCTCCATAAATAAATCTATATTTTTTTCAAAGGTATCTAATACATGCCGTCCAACTCCACTACCCCTATACTGAGGAAAAATGAAAAAACGATCTAGGTGATAGATGTTTTCGCAGCCCATTTTATAACATGATGTTTCTTTTATTAAACTATTGCAAATATCAAAGGTTTCTTCATCGTATTGATGAATTAAAGAGATGATATTATTTAATTGTTTATCATCATAAAGCTTACATAAGTTGAAAAAATGACCCTTTAGTTCACCTATAATAATTTCTGCACCATTTATCTCTTGGCAGATATCTATAAATATTTCTTTAGTATAAGGGTTAGACTCATGAGATAATTTAAAATTTTCTCTTAGATAAATAGTAGGGTCATGATCAATGTCTGAATCTTCACTATCAGTTTCGATACATCCCACTCCTTTTAATTATTTTGAATAAACTAGATTTAAAATATAAAACCCTGCATATCTCGCCTCCCTTTATATTATTATACCCATTATCTATGAAAAGTTTAAAAAATATGTTAATCTATTTTATAAGATGAACTGTCTACATTTTAAAGGAATCTTAAAAAATGAAAATTATACTTTTATTTTAATTTAAAAAATATATATTTAGGTTATTAGGTTATATAATATAGGCTAATATTATTAAATGCAGAGAAGGATATTTAATATATTGATTCATTTATTAAAGGGGGAAATATTATGACATATTCAGTAGATAGAGAAAGATTAAACTATATACTTGGTTCAAACAAAGATATAAAGGATTACAAAGATGAAATTCTTAGAATCATTCCAGAACTTATTATTTGTGTTGACTGTGAACAGAATATTCCTGCTCATATTTATAATGTATTCGATCATATATTAGAGACTGTAAACAGAGTAGATTCTGATTTGATTTTGAAGGTAACGGCACTCTTACATGATATAGGTAAACCTTATAAAAAAATTGTTATTAATAATGTTGATAGTTTTAAAGGACATGAGGAGGTAAGTGAAATAATTGCAAACTTAATTTTAGCAAGACTAGGATATGAGGAAGATTTTATAAATAAGGTATGTAAACTTATTAAATATCATGATTATCAAATTTTGCCCACGGTGGAAGGTGTGAAAGAATCTATTAATCTAGTAGGAGATGAGCTTATATCATACCTTTTTTGTTTTCAGAAAGCAGATTTGTTAGCTCACTCGGAACAACGCTATAAACCACTATTGCCCAAACTGAGTCAGGCTAAGGAAATATATGAATCGCTGTGTGGAAGAAGCTCTTAAAAACCCTAATATCGGCATCTTTTTGCCTAGATATTTATGCTCAATGATAATTATATTATCATATAAAAAGTTAATCTGTATAACATAACAATAGAAAATTTTAAAACCAATAATGGAGTTTAGTTAACTCTGTTATTGGTTTTTTTAGTCTTTCTTTTATAACATGTGCTTGTATAAAAAAACGTACACCTTTTATATTGTATTTCATATTATATTATAGAGATAAATTATTTAATAAACTGTTATAAAATAAAATACTGAATAGAAATTCTATTTTTACTGGATTGTACACACTTTATATTAAAGTGTAAAAAAATCATTGTAGTTGTAAATATAGAAAGGAGATTTAATATGTCATATATAGCTTATAATAATTGGTATGGATCAAAATGTGACCCTTGCAGAAGAGATCATGATTGCTGTAGAAGAGATCATGATTGTTGTAGAAAAGATCATGATAAATGCAAGCTTGAATGCGAATGTGTTCTAAGGTGTCCAACAGGTCCGACAGGTCCAACAGGTCCAACAGGTCCGACAGGCCCAACAGGTCCAGTAGGAACAGGAGTAACAGGTCCGACAGGTCCGACAGGTCCAACAGGTCCGACAGGTCCAACAGGTCCAACAGGAGCAACAGGTGCAGCAGGTCTGATAGGTCCAACAGGTCCAACAGGAGCGACAGGCGCAACAGGAGCAACAGGAGCAACAGGTGCGACAGGTGCAACAGGAGCGACAGGTGCAACAGGTGTAGCGGGAGGCGGGGCTATTATCCCATTCGCTTCTGGTGTAACACCTGCAGTGCTGACAACTGTATTAGGTGGAGTATTGAACACAGGTAGTATCGTGGGGTTTGGTTCCAACGTAACAGGTGTAACCGGTCTGGGTGGTGCAATTGATATTACACTAATAGGCGACCTAGCCTTCAATGTACCTCGCAGTGGAACATTAGATTCCTTATCTGCTACCTTTAACGTCACTCTAGGTTTGAGTTTAATTGGTTCTACTGCTACGGTTTCTGCAACAGTATATTCTGCACCAGCTGGAAGCAACTCTTTTACACCAGTTCCAGGTGCAACAGTTACACTTTCTCCTAGCTTTAGTGGTGTTATCCCTGTAGGAGCAATTGCCACAGGTTCAATTAGTGGTATTGGCTTCCCTGTCACAGCAGGTATGCGTTTGATGCTTGTATTCTCTTCTGCAATTACAGCTGGAATTGATATAGCATCTACACTAACTGGTCAGGCAAGTGGTGGCATTGGAATTATCTAAAAGACATCTTTTGGGTAAGAAGACCTTTATAAATCATGACCGTCGGCTTAGCCGGCGGTTTGTTTTGTCCCTATAAGGGGGCTGTTACCTATGTATATTTTAGTATAAATCACAAAAATAAATACTTTATCATATTATATAATGGAAAATTGTTTTTGAGGTGATTAGATGATAACTATAAGTTTATGTATGATTGTCAGGGATGAAGAAGATGTTATATCTAGATGCTTAGATAGCGTAAAAGATATCGTTGATGAAATAATAATAGTAGATACTGGATCTAAGGATAATACAAAAGAAATTGTCAAAGGATATACAGGTAAGGTGTTTGATTTTGAATGGATTGATGATTTTTCTGCAGCAAGAAACTACTCTTTTTCCAAAGCTACAAAGGATTTTATCCTTTGGCTAGATGCTGATGATGTTATTCTTGAAGGAGATAGAGAGAAGTTCAAGGATCTGAAACAAAAGTTAGATCATAATGTTGATATAGTAATGATGAAATATAACGTAGGTTTTGATGAAAATGGTAACATTACTCTATCATATTTCAGAGAACGCTTGCTAAAAAGAATAAATAATTATCAGTGGATGGAGCCCGTTCATGAATATCTAGAATTAAATGGAAACATAATAAATTCTGATATTTGTATAACTCACAAAAAAGAACGTCCCACTGTTGGAGGTAGAAATATAGCTATCTATAAAAAAGCTATATTAAGGGGAACAGATTTAACACCTAGGGGACTATATTATTATGCTAGAGAATTGTTTTATAATGAAGAATATGATGATGCAATAGAATACTTTAATAAGTTCTTAGACACAGAAAAAGGGTGGAGAGAAGATAATATAAGTGCTTGCCATAATCTTTCAATTTGCTATAATAATAAAAATGATAAAAAAAATATGCTAAGGGCTTTACTGAAGAGCTTTGAATATGATACTCCAAGGGCAGAAATTTGTTGCCAGCTTGGATATTATTATCTTAGTAATAAAGAGTATGAAAAAGCCATATTTTGGTATAAGTTAGTTTTAGAATTAGAAAAGCCAATTGATAATTGGGGATTTATTCAACATGATTATTGGGGATATATTCCATGTATACAATTATGTGTGTGCTATGAGAGGCTTGGAAACATAGAGGAAGCAATAAAATATAATGATAGAGCAGCAGAATATAAGCCTAATGATCCAGCTGTAGAATATAATAGGAGTTATTTTAAAAACATTGGTAAATAAGAAACTAAATATAGATTTATATAAATAAGTATTTAGCTATAAGAGGTAAAGAATGATATTAGCTGGATTTACAAATAGATTTTCGTTAAGACTTCCTATACATATAATAATCACATTATAGATGAGATTATTTATATATTTATCATAGTATGAATAGGAAGTCCCGTTTCTATAATTAAAGCTAAGCTGAAAAAGCTTAGCTTTAATTATAGATTTTTGATAGAATATATTATAATTTAATATACAAAGGATTAAAATAACGGAGGTGTCTTTATTGGAAAAACTAACAAGACCAGCATGGATGGAAATAGATTTAGACAATCTTATCCATAATCATAAGGAAATCAGAAGTATATTGAAAGAAAAAACTGAACTAATGGCAGTAGTTAAAGCAGACGCATACGAGCACGGTGCTGTACAAATAGTTAGGACTCTAATGGAAGAAGGTGTTAAAAAGTTCGGTGTGGCACATCTTTCAGAGGCACTTCATATACGAAAATATGTGAAGGATGCAGAAATATTAATCATGGGTTATACACCAGAGTACTTAGCAGAAAAGGCTATTTTAAATGATATTACTTTAACTGTGTATCTTAAAGAACAGGGTGAGATTTTTTCTCAGTTAGCAAAGAGATTAAATAGAACAGTAAAGATACATGTAAAAATTGAAACTGGAATGAATAGGTTAGGATTTATGCCTAATGAAGATGGTATAAAAGATATTAAGGATATTTATAACATGGATAATATAGAAGTAGAGGGAATGTTTACTCACTTTGCCGCTTCCGATGATGATCCTAGTTATACAATGGAGCAGGTAAGAAGATTTGATTATGTTTGTAACGCATTACAGAAGTTAGATATAAATATTCCAATAAAGCATATTAGCAATAGTGCAGCTATAATGAATTTCCCAGACTTAAACTATGATATGGTAAGAGCTGGAATTATTTTATATGGCGTATATCCATTCCCTAATGCCGATAGAGAACTTTTAAAACTTAAAAATATTCTAACATTAAAAGCTCAAATATCTCATGTGAAGGAAATTGGAAGTGGAGAAAAATTAAGTTATGGGCTTATATATGAAGCTAAAAAGAAAACAAAGATAGCCACAGTGCCAATAGGATACGCAGACGGATTTAGTAGAGAACTTAGCAATAAAGGAAATTGTATAGTTAATAATACTGTAGTTCCTATAGTAGGTAGAATTTGCATGGATCAATTAATGATAGATGTAACTGGATTAGATGTAAAAAGAGGAGATGAAGTAATACTTATGGGTAAGAGCTTAGATAAAGAAATTACCATAGAGGAAGTTGCAAATAAAAGTGGTCAAATTCCAGCAGCCGTGCAATGTATGTTTAACAAGAGATTGCCTAGAATATATATAAAGAATAAAGAAATAATAAATGTAACGGATTATTTATTAGAATTGTAGGATATGGAATTGACTCAGGATAATAAATAGAGGTGAAACTATATGAAAAAAATATTTAATAATGATTGGCAAGACTTATTAGAAGGAGAAATGCAAAAGGAATATTATCAAAAATTGAGACAATTTTTGATTAATGAATATAGGACTAGAACTATATATCCAGATATGAATGATATATTTAACGCATTACATTATACTTCTTATAAGGATGTTAAAGTAGTTATATTAGGGCAAGATCCTTATCATGGTCCTAATCAAGCATATGGACTAAGCTTTTCAGTAAAACCAGGAGTTAGGATACCACCTTCATTGGTAAATATTTATAAGGAATTAAAAGATGACTTAGGCTGTTATATACCAAATAATGGTACTCTAACTAAATGGGCTAAAGAGGGAGTATTGCTACTAAATACATCTTTAACTGTAAGAGCTGGAGATGCTAATTCCCATAGTAAAATTGGTTGGGAAATATTTACAGATCATATTATTAAATTGCTAAATGAGAGAGAAGATCCTATAGTATTTATTCTTTGGGGAAACAATGCAATTAAGAAGAGAGCTTTTATAACTAATCCAAAACACTATATAATAACCTCAGTTCATCCTAGTCCATTATCGGCTAGCAGAGGCTTTTTTGGGTCCAAACCTTTTTCTAAGACCAATAAATTTTTAGAATCCATAGGGAAAAAGCCCATAGACTGGCAAATAGAAAATATTTAAATCTATCCTTTAAATATGATAAAAAAATAACTTGATATAAATCTAAAACATGGTATTATATATGAGATTATATTATTTAAAGGAGGATTTTATGGAGAAAATTCAGACAGAAAATGTAAAAATTGTTAATGCAGATCCATCGGCCATGGGCTTATTTGGATTAGCAATGGTCACATTAGTGGCATCATCGCAAAAACTAGGTCTTACACAAGGTTTATCATTTGTAATACCATGGGCAATATTTTTAGGTGCTTTTGCTCAATTATTTGCTTGTATCAATGATTCAAAAAGAAATAATACTTTTGGTACGACTGCATTTGGAGCCTATGCGTTCTTTTGGATGGGTGTTGCTACATCTTGGATGATAAATATGGGAGTATTTGGACAAGCCCTAGCATCAAGTGTAGACACAAAACAATTAGGATTTGCATTTTTGGGATATCTAATATTTACAATTTTTATGACTATAGGTGCTATGGAAACACATAAGGTATTATTTTTAATATTCTTCTTTATAGACCTATTATTCATTGGATTAACTCTTGATTCCTTTGGTATTATGGGGGAATTTCCACATAAATTAGCAGCATATTCAGAATTGATAATTTCCTTATTGTCATTCTATGGCTGTGGTGCATCAGTATTAAATGAGCATTTTGGAAAAACCTTTTTACCTGTAGGTAAGCCATTTGGAATATTTAAATAAGATATAAAGAATTTTATTGCATAGTTTAAAAATTAGAATTATACTATTAGTATCAAATAAGATTTAAAATTAAGAAGATTACTAATCGAGCAAACAACATTTCCTCTTTTATGCAATATTTTTGATTTTGTTTTAAATCTTATAATAAATGTAAAGGAGGAATGTTGAAATGGCAGATAAGACAATAAAATGTAAAGACTGTGGTACTGACTTTGTTTTTACAGAAAGAGAGCAAGAATTCTACAAGGAAAAAGGTTTTGATAATGAACCGCAAAGATGTGTAGATTGTAGGAAAAAAAGAAAACAAGAAAAAGGTAACAACAGAGGTTTTAGAAGATAAGAATTAATGACAGGGATAGTTCCCTGTCATTATTATTATCTGATATTATTAAATATAATTAATTCAATGATCTTGTTCAATACAAGAATGCAAGGAATACCAATATAGAATTTCTTTTTACTTAATTTATGTTTAAAAACCACCATGCCAATTAAAGCACCTATAGAGCCACCAAAGGTAGACGTAAGAAGCAAAGATGCTTCAGATATTCTCCATTCTTTCTTTTCAGCTTTATTTTTATCTATACCAAATAATATGAAAGAAATAAGGTTTATGGATATTAAATAAATTAATAAAAAGATCTCCCTATTATTAAAATTTGAAATAAGATTCATTTTATTTTACACCTAAATAATTAGCTATGTTGGCATCCTCAGTTTTTATTCCCTTTATCTTAGAAGTCTTGCAGCTTAAAAGTCCAGTAACACCAGGGCCATGTCCTGCTAGTATGCAATTACTGTGTACTACTACACCAATAGTTACAGCACCTTCTAAATATTGACGCCCATAGGTATTGTCACAGTCTTTCAAAAGAACTAAGTCGCCAAACTTAAGTCTATCTATTCCATATTCTTTTACTGCTTTTTCATCTCCTGTAGTTATGTCATAATCTCCACTAAAACTAGTAGCACTACCTATGCCTGAACCCATTAGATGTGCTGGTATTTCAGTTACTACTGGAACTTCCAGTTCTCCATTTTCATTCTCTTTAATGCCTATTTTTTCAAATAAATTAGGATCAAGATTCATTACTACTATATCATCATGACCTTCAATTGCAAGGCCTTGACCATGGGCTTTAATAAGTATATTGTCATTTATAGCCATTTTTTCTAGGTCTTCTTGAGGGAAATATATCATAACATGTTCAATTCCACCATGCATTCCAGTAACAAATCCCTTTGCACCTTTTGCGTCGCCAGATATTACTCTAGCCTCGTTACCTACACAGGATAGAACCATTAAGGCTCTATTTTCAGCTACTTCTTCATTTCTAATACTTACACCTGGTTCTACATGGTCTCCTACAAGATCCATACAACAATCTCCGATTTGAAAATTGTATGTAATACCACCAGTGGCATGTAAAATCATAGGTCTGCCATCACCACTTATTCTATAAGGGCTTGGTCCCATTATAGGGCTATGAATTTTACCCTGTACCGATTGAATTACTAGTTTGTCTCTGTTAGTTTTTAACAAAAAAACCACCTCCTATTAGTCATATATAATAAATTATACTATATAAATATAGAAAGAAATGTAGAAAATAATAATTTTTATAAAATACTTATTATAAAAGTATATAAAAGTTTCAAATATATTCAGAAAAATGATGGTTTCGCCAGTATTAATGAGCATTTATAAATTGACAAAATATATGGACTATTATAGAATGATATTGTCTAATTGGGATACATAGATAAATTTAATAGATATTAATATCAGATATTGCATGGTGAAAATAGTAAATATTACTATGGACAGTACCTTTTGATTGTTGTATATTCTTTAGTAATATTAATAAAAAGGAGGGCTATAAGTGGAGTTTAAATTTGATTTAGAGAAGAATAAGGACAAGCTTGATGAATTTAAGATTTTTATTAAAGACAACAAAGAAAAGCAAGGAGCTTTAATGCCTGTACTACAAGAGGCACAAGCTAAATTTGGCTATTTGCCGGTTGAAGTTTTAGAAATGATATCAAAAGGATTAAATGTACCGTTATCCGAAATATATGGAGTAGCTACTTTTTATTCCCAATTTTCATTAATACCAAAAGGTGAATTCAAAATTGGAATTTGTTTAGGAACTGCATGTTATGTAAAAGGATCTCAAGAATTACTTAATAAGGTTATGGAAGAGCTAGGTATTGAATCAGGACAAACTACACCAGATATGAAATTCTCATTAACGGCCACCAGATGTATTGGAGCTTGTGGATTAGCACCAGTTTTATCAGTGAATGATGATGTATATGGTAGATTGAAGCCTGAAGATGTAAAAGGAATATTAGATAAATATAGATAATATGGAGGTGTAGACGATGACCACTATTAAAGAATTAAATGAAATTAAAGAAAAAAGTCTAAATAGAATTAAGCTTCGTCAGTCAGAGCTAGGCAAGGAGTTCATTGATGAGAGAGAGGGTTTCAAAAAACACCATGTATTAGTTTGTGGTGGGACGGGATGTCACTCATCAAATGGAGATAAGATTAAGAATTTAATAGAAGAGAAGGTAAAAGAAAAAGGGTTATCTGAAGATATACAAGTAATACTCACAGGCTGTTTTGGTCTATGTGAATCAGGACCAAATATAGTAGTCTACCCTGAAGGTGTATTTTATAGCCATGTTGAATTAGAAGATGTTGAGGAAATCGTAGAAGAGCATATAGTAAAAGGTCATATAGTTAAAAGAAGATTATTTAAGGAATCCTATGTGGAGGATAAGATTAAACCTGTTAGCGAAGTTAACTTTTATAAAAAACAAACTAGAATCGCACTTAGAAATTGTGGAGTTATAGCCCCAGAAGATATAGAAGAATACATAGCACTTGATGGATATTCAGCGCTAGCAAAAGTAATAACAGAAATGACTCAAGAAGAAGTAATAAAGACTGTGAAGGACTCTAATTTACGTGGTAGAGGTGGTGCAGGATTCCCAGCAGGGAGAAAGTGGGAAGAAGCATATAAATATGATGCAGATCAAAAATATATAATCTGTAATGCAGATGAGGGAGATCCTGGTGCATTTATGGATAGATCAATACTGGAGGGAGACCCTCACTCTGTACTGGAAGCTATGGCTATAGCTGGCTATGCAGTAGGTGCAGAACAAGGTTTTATTTACGTTAGAGCAGAGTATCCAATAGCTGTACAAAGATTAGAAGTAGCTATAAAGCAAGCGAGAGAATACGGACTATTAGGTAGAAATATATTAGGTACAGATTTCAATTTTGATATTGAATTAAGACTTGGGGCGGGAGCTTTGTATGCGGTGAAGGTACAGCTCTTATGGAATCCATAGAGGGAAGAAGGGGGATGCCAAGAACTAAAATCAATAGAACTGCTCATAAAGGTTTATGGCAGAAACCAACTATTATAAATAATGTAGAAACTCTTGCAAATGTACCAATAATATTTCAAAAAGGAGTAGAATGGTTTAGAAATATTGGTACAGAAAAATCTCCAGGAACTAAAGTTTTTGCTTTAGGTGGAAAGATTGAAAATACAGGACTAGTTGAAATACCAATGGGTATGACTCTTAGGGAAATCGTATATGATATTGGCGGCGGGATACCAAATGGTAAGGAATTTAAAGCTGTACAAACTGGTGGACCTTCAGGTGGTTGTATACCAGCTGAATATTTAGATGTGCCAGTAGACTTTGAATCCTTAGGTGCATTAGGTTCCATTATGGGTTCAGGCGGAATGGTTGTAATGGATGAAAATAATTGTATGGTTGATATTGCTAGGTTCTTCCTTGACTTTACTGTAGAGGAATCTTGTGGTAAATGCGTACCATGCAGAGAAGGTACAAAGAGAATGCTTGAGATTTTGGAAAGAATTACTGAAGGCAAGGGAGAAGAAGGAGATATAGAAAGACTAGAAAGCCTATCTGAAACAATTAGCTCTGCCTCTTTATGTGGACTTGGGCAATCAGCTGCTAATCCAGTAATAACTACATTGAAATATTTTAGACATGAATATGAGGCTCATATAAGAGATAAGAAATGTCCTGCTGGTGCATGTCAAGCACTTCTAGAATACTATATTACAGATAAATGTATTGGATGTACTAAATGTGCTAGAAACTGTCCTGTTTCCTGCATCGATGGAAAGGTAAAGGAAAGACATGTAATAGATACAGATAAATGTATTAAATGTGGTAATTGCATGACAGTATGTCCTGTTGGAGCAGTAATTAAGAGATAGAGAAGGAGGTAAAGTGATGAAATATGTAACACTTACTATAGATGGACAAAAGATCACGGTGCCTGAAGACTATTCTATAATCCAAGCTGCAAAAGAACTTAACATAGAGATTCCAGCTCTTTGCTATGACCCTAATCTAGAAGTGGTATCAGCCTGTAGATTATGTATAGTTGAAATAGAAGGCAGTAAAAAACTTGAAACCTCCTGCTCTGTCAAGGTTAGAGAAGGTATGGTTGTAAATACGGAGACTGAAAGAGTAGTAAATGCTAGGAAAGATATATTACAACTTTTATTAGATAGTCATCCAAATGATTGTTTGACTTGCCAAAAAGCAGGAGAGTGTTTATTACAGAAATATTCCTATAGATATAATGTTAGGTTTAGAGAACATGATGGCGCTATGAGACCCAGACTTATAGATACTTCAAGTCCATATATATTGAAAGATAACAGTAAATGTATCTTATGCGGTAAATGTGTTAGAACTTGTTCTCAGATAAAGGGAGAAAGAGAAGTTTTAGCCTTTGCTAAGAGAGGTTATAATACCCAGATAGTTTTAGATGATGATCAAAGCTTTGAAACCTCAAAATGTGTATCCTGCAATAGGTGTGTGACTGTATGTCCTGTAGGAGCTTTAGTAGATAAGAGACTACTGGGCAAGACGAGAGTTTGGGAAGCAGAGGTTAAAACTGTAAGCTGTAAGGTATGTGCATATGGATGTGAATTTGAAGTATTATCTAAGGAAAATAAAAACATTGCAGTAAGAGCCAAATCACCTTCTAATGGCAGACCTTTATGCTTGAAGGGGAGACTTACTACAGAATTAATGTATCTCCATAATCCAGATAAGCCTTATAGGAAGATAGGTAAAAAATTTGTTGAGTCTAGCTGGACTAAGACTCTTGGATTATCAGATATTATAGAAAAAATAGAGAAGATAGAGGAAAAATAATTCTCAAGATTTTAGTAGCAAAATATTAAATCTATTAATTTATAATAATATGATTTATAAGAAGGGGATATATAATGACAATCCATGAATTTAAATCAATTATAGAGTTTGCTGTAAATAATGAAGTTGAGGCATATGAATTCTATAGGGATGCTGCTTTAAAGGTACAAGATCAACATCTTAAAGAGACTTTTGAAGAATTAGCTGAAGAAGAATTAAAACATAAGAAGTTCTTAGAAGACTTTTTGGATAGTGGAGCGGATGAAATAAAAGTAAGTGAAGTTAGCGATTATAAACTAGCTGAAACCATAGATAAACCAAAGTTAACTGTGGAAATGAAGTTCGCAGATGCTATTGGCTTAGCAATAAAGAATGAAGAAGAAGCTATGAATATGTATAAAAATTTATCTAATATTTGTTTAGATGAGAATCAGAAAAAGCTTTTTCTTGGACTTATGAAGATGGAGCAAATGCATAAGACTAGATTAGAAGATATTTATGTTAATGTTGCTTATAGTGAAGTATGGTAACAAAAGAATTCATTAAAAGAAGATTTTGCATATCAATATAAAAGCATAAAATAGCCAATGATTTTTTAATGTTTTAGTACCGTGTGGAGGCGAAAATATGATTACATTTATTATGAATGGAAAAGAGGTTAAAGTAAAAGAGGGAATTTCTATATTAGAAGCTGCTCGAGAAAATGGAGTAGATATTCCTACTTTATGCTATGACAAAGAGCTTTCATCCTTTGGTGGATGTAGGCTATGTGTGGTAGAAGTAGAGGGCTCTAAAAACCTTGTTGCATCTTGTTCGGCTAAGGCAAGAGAAGGGATGGTAGTATATACAGAGTCTGAAAGGGTAGTTA
Organism: Tissierella sp. P1; assembly: GCF_002266425.1. Classification (GTDB taxonomy): domain Bacteria; phylum Bacillota; class Clostridia; order Tissierellales; family Tissierellaceae; genus Tissierella; species Tissierella carlieri. Next base: position 26,034 of record NZ_NPMN01000024.1, on the reverse strand, counting down.
AGGTACGTAGAGATATTTTAGATTTATTATATTCAAATCACCCAAAGGATTGCTTGACTTGCGAAAAGTCTGGAGAGTGTGGACTTCAAGATTTATGTTATAAATACGGAATAAAAGAAGGTTCTTTTAAGGGAGAAGTAAAACAGTATGCAATAGATAGTTTAAATCCTGTTATGGAAAGAGATCAAAGTAAATGCATCTTATGTGGCAAATGTGTAAGAGTATGTAGTGAAATTCAAGTGACATCTGCAATTGATTTTACAAATAGAGGTTTTAATTCTAAGGTTACTACTGGTTTTGATGAGCCTATTAATTATAAGAACTGTAGAATGTGTGGTCAATGTATAACAGCATGTCCTACTGGTGCTCTTATAAACAAGCAGTTGAAAGGTATTAGGCCATGGGAGGTTAAGAAAGTTCGTACCACTTGTCCATTTTGTGGAACAGGATGTAATTTTGATCTAAACGTAAAGGATGGAAAGGTAGTAGGAGTAACTCCTAATCCAGACTCACCAGTAAACGGAAAGTCCCTCTGTGTAAAGGGAAGATATCACACAGACTTTATAAACAATCCTGATAGAATCACTAAACCATTGATCAAAAAAGATGGAGAATTCGTTGAATCTAGCTGGGATGAAGCTATAAAATTAGTAGTTAAAAGCCTCAAGGATGTGAAAGAACAACATGGCGGAGATGCTATAGCAGGATTAAGTTCTGCACGTTGCACTAATGAGGATAATTTCGTATTTCAAAAGATGATGAGAGTTGCTTTAGGTACTAACAATGTAGACCATTGTGCCCGAACCTGACATGCTCCTACAGTTGCAGGTCTTGCAACTACATTAGGAAGTGGAGCTATGACTAATGCTATTGGAGAAGTAGAGGGAAATGAAGTATTATTCATTATTGGGTCTAATGCTACAGAGGCTCATCCAATAATTGGAAATAAAATGAAAAAAGCAGCTAAAAATGGATCAAAGCTTATAGTAATAGATCCACGTCGTACAGAGTTGGCAGAAATGGCTACTATATGGCTGCCTTTAAATTCAGGTACAGATGCCGCCCTAATAAATGGATTGATGCATATCATAGTAAAAGAAGGATGGCATGACAAAGAATTTATAGAAACACGCTGTACAGGATTTGAAAATGTATTAGAGACAATAGAAAATTATTTTCCAGAAGTAGTGGCTAGGATTACTGGAATATCTGAAGATATGCTATATGAAACTGCTAAACTCTATACAAGTACTAAGAAGGCAGGTATATTCTACACTCTAGGAATAACAGAACATACTACAGGAACAGCAAATGTTATGAACCTTGCAAACCTAGCTATGCTTACAGGACATTTAGGCTTAGAGAATTCAGGGATAAATCCAATGCGTGGACAGAATAATGTTCAAGGAGCTTGTGATATGGCGGCACTTCCTAATACATTCCCTGGATATCAAAACTTATCAGAGGAAAAAAATATAAAATTCTTTGAAGAATTTTGGAATGTAGAATTAAATCCTAATAATGGGCTTAGAATTCCAGAAATGTTAGATGAAGCACTGATAGGAAACGTTAAGGCAATGTATATTATGGGAGAAGATCCTGTACTTACAGATCCAGATGCGAACCATGTTAAGAAGTCCTTAAAGAATTTAGACTTCTTGGTAGTACAGGATTTATTCCTAACAGAGACTGCTAAATTTGCCGATGTTGTACTTCCAGCAACATGTTATGCTGAAAAAGACGGTACATTTACAAATACTGAGAGAAGAGTTCAGAGAGTTAGAAAAGCTGTTGAAGCACCTGGTGAATGCAGGCTAGATTGGATGATATTAAGTGAAATAGCCACAAAATTGGGAGCAAAGGGATTCGATTATAGAAACTCTGAGGATATATTTAATGAAATAAGAGAAACAACACCTAGTTATAGAGGAATAACTTATGAGAGAATAGATAAAGTAGGTTTACAATGGCCATGTCCAACGGAAGAGCACCCTGGTACTCCATATCTTCATAAGGGAACTTTCCCAAGAGGAAAAGGATTGATGATTCCAGTTGAATATGAGGCACCGGCAGAACTTACATGTGAAGAGTACCCAATACTTCTTTCCACTGGAAGGATGTTATATCATTATAACATAATGACTAGACATTCTAGAAACCTAGATGATATAAGACCTTATGAACTTGCAGAAATGAATCCAGTAGATGCTGAGAGGTTAGAAGTAGAAGAAGAAGATTTTGTAAGGGTAACATCAAGAAGAGGGTCTATATTGAGTAGGGTGACAGTAACAGATAAAGTTAAACCAGGAATGATGTTTATGACATTCCATTATAAAGAATCTCCTGTAAATGAATTAACTAATTCAGCATATGATCCAGTTACTAAGACTGCTGAATATAAGATTTCTGCAGTAAGAGTAGAAAAAGTTGAAAATATATAGACTATACTTGGAGTGGTTAATATGTTTAAGGTTGGAATAATAACAGCAAGTGACAAAGGCTCTGTCGGAGCAAGAGAAGATAAATCTGGGGAAATAATAACCGAAATAATAGAAAATAGAGGTTATATTGTATCAAGTAAAATTATAGTTCCTGACGAAAAAGAGACTATATATAATGAGATAATTAATATGGTGGATAATTTGCAGGTAGATTTAGTTTTGACTACTGGAGGAACAGGTTTTAGTGAAAGAGATGTTACTCCTGAAGCTACGATAAAGGCTTGTGATAGAATGGCAAATGGAATAGCTGAGGCTATAAGATATTATAGTCTCAGCATTACTCCTAGAGCTATGCTGTCTAGGGGAGTGTCGGGGATAAGAAATAAAACTTTGATAATCAATTTGCCTGGTAGTCCAAAGGCAGTCAAAGAAGCCTTGGATTATATATTAGATAGCGTTCATCATGGCTTAGAAATCCTAACAGGAAAAGATTCAGAGTGTGCTCGATAGAAGGTGAATCGGTGAAAAAGTTTGGAGCAGCAATAATATTAGCAGGCGGTAAAAGTTCAAGAATGGGCTTTGATAAACAATTTTTGAAGATTGATGAAAAAAGACTTATGAGTTTAGTGATTAATAAACTTGAAGAAGAGTTTGACGAAATCATTATTGTAACAAATAAGCCTGAAGAATATAATGAGTTTAACCAAAAAATAAGAACAGATATAATTAAAGGAATGGGACCTTTAAGTGGGATTCATTCAGGTTTAAATGAGGCTTCATCTAAATATGCTTTTGTAATTGCCTGTGATATGCCTAATATTGATATAGATTATATAAGATATATGAAAAAAGCTATTGAGAACAAAGATATAGATATTTGTGTGGCACGTATTAGAGATAAGATAGAGCCATTGCATGGCTTTTATTCTAAGAGGATAATAGAAAATATTGAAAAACATTTATTATCCAATATGAGGTCTATAAACTCTTTAATTACTAAATTAAAAACTCATTATATAGAAGAAGATGAGGTTGTAAAATTTAGTTTAAATAAAGATATATTTAAAAACTTAAATACAATAGAAGACTTAGATGAATTTCTTTTAATACAATAAAATGTTGGATATCCAACATTTTATTGTATTTTACTCTAAATTAATGTAATAATAAGAGCTTATCCTCATTTAGATTAACATAAATTGATTTCCCCTTATATAGTTCCTTTTTATTAACTTCTTCCTCAAAAGCTTTCATATAGATAGGAGACTGAGAAATTCCGTCATTATCCATTTCATTTTCTAATACTAAGGTATAAGAGTGTAAATTTTGTATTATATCCATTATATTTAATTTAAAAGTATTTATTGTCAATTCATAATCAGAGCAAAGATTAATATTTTGAGTATGGATACCGACATATCGGATATTATCCTTCACTATAGTATTGCATATTAATTCTAAACCCCAATCTATGGCGTAAATTTTATTTTCAGAAATTTTTTCTATTCTAGAAATATTTCTACAACCAATTAGCATTGCAGTATTAAGAGTTTCAGGATTGTTGAATAGATTTTCCTTATAATTAGTTTCTTCTATTTTTCCATTATTTAATACTGCGATTCTGTCACATATTCGATAAACTTCATCCTTGTTGTGAGATACATATAATGCACTGCCATTATGTTTTTTTAATATATCAATAAGCTCCTGCTCCATTTGCCATCTCAAATGTTCATCTAAAGCTGAAAAAGGCTCATCTAGCATTAATATTTTAGGTTCGTTTACTAACATTCTAGCCAGTGCTACTCTTTGTTGCTGCCCACCAGACAATTGATGAGGATAATTATTTTCCAATCCTTCCAAAGAGAAAGATTTAATTATTTCTTTTATAATCCCAGATTTGTTCTGGCGATTTTTTGGAGTTCCAATAGCTATGTTTCTTTCTAATGTCATGTTAGGAAAAAGAGCATAATTTTGAAACAATAATCCTACTTTTCTATTTTGAGGTAATATATTTATCTTTTTTTTACTATCAAAAAGCACTGCGTCATTTAATACAATCTGGCCCTCATCTGGTGTCTCGATTCCAGCGATACATTTAAGTGTCATACTTTTTCCGCAACCAGAGGCACCTAAAAGAGCTAATGTTTCTTTATTTGTTTCAAATTCTACATCTAGGAAGAAATCTCCAAATGTTTTTTTTATATTAGCATAAAGAATATCTAATTACCTCCTTTCCCTACTTTGTTGATTTTCACACTTTCTAACTTGTTCATTATCAATATTGCTATAAATGATATTGCAACCATAATAGCAATCCATTTATAAGCCAGAGCTCTATTACCTCCCTGAACAGCACTATAAACTGCAACTGCCATGGTTTGAGTCTTACCTGGAATATTGCCAGCTAACATAATCGTAGCACCAAATTCGCCTAATGCTCTTGCAAAGGCTAAAATAGTTCCAGCCATAATACTAGAGAAACTATTAGGTAGCATTATTTTTAAAAATATTTCATGTTCAGATAAACCTAAAGTTCTTGCTACATAAATCATATTTCTATCCAGTTGTTCAAAAGCACCTCTTGCAGTTCTATACATTAATGGAAAAGAAACAACTGCAGAAGCTATAATAGTAGCAGTACTAGAGAATACAATAGAAATATCATATAATGCTAAGAACTTACCAATAAAGCTATTCTTTCCTAAGAAAATCAATAGAAAAAAGCCTACAACAGTAGGGGGTAATACTAGAGGAAGGGTTAAAAACCCATCCACTAATCCTTTAAATCTTTTTAATTTTGTAGTTAAATATGCTGCATAAATTCCACAGATGAAAGTTATTATAGTTGCAATAATTGCAGCTTTTAAAGATATTAATAAAGGGGAATAACTCATATTATCCTCCGTTCATTTCTATTTCATTGAGAAACCATATTTTTCAAATAATTTAATAGCCTCATCTGTAGATAGGAAGTCTAAGAATGCTTGTGATCTATCAGGATTTTGACTATCTTTAATTACTGCCACTGGATAACTAACTTCTTTGTGGCTTCCTTCAGGAGCTTCAGTAATTATATTGATACTATCTGATGTAAATGCATCAGTAGCATAAACAATGCCGCAGTCAACCTCTCCGCTTTCTACCCAAGTAAGTACTGTTCTAACGTCATTTGCTAATACAAGTTTTGAATTAATCTTATCAGTTATATTTAAGTTATTAAATATTTCTTCACTATATTGACCTACGGGAACATTTCCTGGGTCCCCTATTGCAATTTTCTTTATTTCATCTTTAGCTAAGTCTTCAAAAGATTTCATATGAATCTTTCCATCCTTTGGAGTAATAAGTACTACTTTATTCACTAATAAAGTCTTAATTGTACCGTCTAATATATGGCCTCCTTCTTCTAAAGCATTCATTTGTTTTTGAGCTGCTGACATAAATACATCAACTGGTGCCCCTTCTTCTATTTGAGTTTGCAATGCTCCAGAACCTCCAAAAGTAAATGTAAGAGTAGTTTCGGGCTCTACAGTTTTATATACTTCTGCTAATTCACCTAATACATCTGTTAAACTTGCTGCAGCTGAAATAAGTAATTCTACAGGCTCCTTTGGTTTAACCTTTTCCTCTTTATCTGCTTCACTTTTATCTTCTGCTTTTACTTCAGTATCCTCATTAGGATTACTTGTTATACCTTTACTACATCCAACCATGAAGGTGGAAACCAAAACTAATGATAATAGAATGACAAATAAATTTTTTAACTTCATTTTTATATCCTCCCTTTTTTATATTATCTGGGGTAAAAGTTTGTCCCAGAGAAAAACTTAGATATTCATATTATAAAGCGAACCTCTTTTACAAGAGTAACGATGGCGTTTTTTTATCGCTCATTTGAGCGATAAATTTTAACATAGTTTAATTATTTTTTAACATTGTTTTATAGATGAAAGATAATTAACAATATTCTCCTAGTCAAAATATTTTTTATAAAGTTTTTCTGCTTCCACATTTAACTCGGAAACAAAGGATTGATACCTATTTAATAAATCTTCACCTTCTTTTGAAAGCTCAGATTTACCTCCGCCTTTGCCGCCTATAACACTAATAAACAAAGGAAAACCTAGTTCTTTTTCAGCATTTTTAATTATTTTCCATCCTTTGCTAGGTGATAATTCCATAATTCTATAGGCTTTAGATAAACTTCCTGTTTCCTTAACTAATTCCATAATTCTTGCAATCCCTGGGCCAAATGTAGAATCATTATAGACTATCTTTATTCTAGTATTAAAATGTGAATTTCCTTTAGAATCTAAGGTCACAGTAATCGCTCCCAATCTTCTTCATAAATTAGCTTTGATACAAAGCATTATAATATAAGAATATTATAATTGCAATTAAATTTAATAAAATACTTTTTATAAGTAGAGGAGTAGTAGTAAGTAGTATGTTTAACGATAAAACCTTGTCAATATGACAAAGAGCTCTGTCAATATGACAAGATAATTATAAAATCATATATGACAAAGTAGGATATATTAAATTTTTAACAAAAAATATTTTTTCAAGATGTGTAAACTATAGGATTACAAAAGAACATTTACTATCAGTAAGCATAATGGCATAAATATTGCAATTGATATTAGTTTGATAAAAAAATAATTTGCGAGGTGAACAAAATTGAAAAGACGTACATTTTAAAATGTTAGGAGGTATAGGAGCATTAAGTCTGACTGGTTTAACCATAGGATGTAATAAAAAAGACGCTGTAAATACTGATGTTCCAAATGAATTCCCAAAGCTTTCTCAATTACCAGGGCAAAAGCCAGAGGCTATGATCAATCTAGAAACAGGTGCTGTTGAAGTAGAACCATCAATATTGATGAGACATAGTGCATGTTTAGGCTGCTATAGCTCATGTGGAAATCGTGTAAAGATTGATAAAAATACTGGCAAAATATTGAGAGTATATGGAAATCCATATAATCCTAATAATGCGGAGCCACATCTTTCATTTGAAGAGCCTTTAACAGAATCATATTTAGCTTTTAGTAGTTATAAAGATAAAGGCAGCATGCATAGAGGTGCATTATGTGCTAGAGGAAATGCTACTTTAGAAAGTCATTATGACCCCATGAGGATATTAGTTCCGCTGAAAAGAACAGGAACTAGGGGAGAAGGAAAGTGGAAGCCTATCACTTGGGATGAGGCGGTGGAAGAAACTGTAGAGGGTGGAGAATTATTTAAGGATATAGGTGAAGATATTGTTATAGATGGATTTAGAAAAATAAGAGATTTAGAAACACCTATAGATTCAAAGGCCCCGGAGTTTGGTCCAAAAACAAATCAATTAGTTTTTTTTGGAGGACGTGGAGATGGAAGAACTTCATTTGCAGGAAGGTTTACGAGTTCATTTGGAACTGTAAATAACTTTGGACATGGTTATTCCTGAGGCGGTTCTAAAACACCTGCGGCGCAGGTAATAGCAAGTGGGCAAAATCTAAGGCCGGATATTAATAGTGCAGAGTATATATTATATGCTGGTGCATTCCCAGGACATAGTGGGAAACCTATGCAAACCATAGCACGTCAAATAAAGCTTGGAGTAAAGGAAGGAAATCTTAAGTATTCAGTAATAGACCCTATTCTTGCTGGAGGGGCTGTCACACCTTTATATGAAAATAGTGAATGGGTTCCAATAAAGCCAACAACAGATAATGCATTTGGTATGGCACTGATTAGATGGATTATTGAAAATCGTAGGTATAACAATGATTTCTTAAGTTCACCTAATTATGAGGCTAGTGTTTCTAAAGGATTTAATAGTTGGACTAATGCTACTCATTTAGTAATAGAAGACCAAAAACATCCAAATTATAAAAAAATGCTAAGGGCAGAAGACTTAGGATTGGAAGTTGGAAAGGAAGAAAAAGACATATTCATTGTAATCGATAATGCTACGAAGGAGTATGCTAGATTTGATAAGGCGACCACAGCGGATTTATTGTATGAAGGAAAAGTAAAAGGACCTAATGGAAAAGAAATACAAGTAAGAACATCCTTTGCTATTTTAAAAGAAAGTGCCTTCAGATATGAGATACATGAGTATTCAAGGGTTTGTGGTATTCCAGAGGACAAGATAGAAGAAATAGCAAAAGAATTTACTTCTCATGGAACTAAAGTAGCAGCAGATGGAATGGGAAGTACAGCTACTGCAAATGGGTCAGATATAACTATGATTCATTATATTTTAATGGCCATGGTAGGTAGTATAAATAAGAAGGGTGGAGCAATTACTAGAAGAAATTCATATAAATCTACTTCAGCTGGACCAAGATATCAATTAAACGTCATACCAGATGGACCAAAAGCATCAGGTATGAGAATTAGCCGTACTGGAGTTAGATATGAAGATACGACTGAATATAAAGAAAAGGTTGCTAAAGGAAAAAATCCATATCCATCAAAGATGCCATGGCACCCAATAGGAAGTGCCTCTGATAATCAAGGATTATTCTCTATTATAAATAAATATCCTTATCAGGCAAAAATAGTATTGAATTGGATGGCTAATCCTCTATTAGCAGTACCGGCTGGTGCTAGAAAAGAAGTGATTGAAGCACTGAAGAGTGTTGATAATGTTCCACTATTTATTTCTTGTGATGCATACATGGGAGAAATGACTGCATTAGCAGATTATATTATACCAGATACTACTCCCTATGAAAGTTGGGGCTTAGCTAATATTGAAGGAAACTTCTCAGGAAGAGGAGTTACTGTGAGATGGCCAATAGTAGAACCAGCAACCCCGAAGTTAGAAGATGGAAGACATATATCCTTTGAAACATACGTGATTGATGTTGCTAAAAAGATTGGATTACCAGGATTTGGAGATAAGGCAATATTAGATATGAATGATAACTTGCTACCATTAAACAGCAGAGAAGATTATTTCATTCCTGGTATTGCAAATATGGCATATGATGAAGAACCTGTGGCAGACATTTCACAAGAAGAAATAGAAATGCAAGATTTAGAAAATGCGGTTAAGGATTGGGCTGATATATTAACAAAGGAAGAATGGCCTAAGGTATTAAACATAATGGCGAGAGGCGGTCGTTTTGAAGACCATGGAGCAGGATTTGAAGGTGACAATCATAAATATGCTTATAAAGGATCTGTTGATTTATATATTGAGAAGTTTGCAACTAGCAGAAACTCATTAACTGGTGAATATTATAATGGTGTAGCTGCATGGAGTCCTGAATCATTCTCTGATGGCAGTTTAGTAAATGATGTATTCCCAGAAACAGAATGGCCATTTAAGGCGGCAAATTACAAACCTAAATTTAGAAGTATAAGTATGCTTGCTAACAGTTCCAGCCTTAGAGACTTAAGCAAACATAATTATATTGAGTTAAATACTGAAGATGCTAAATCATTAGGAATATCAACTATGGATAAAGTAAAAGTAATTCCTGCTACAGGCGGCGAATTTATAGGACATGCTCTAGTAAGACCTGGTATAGCAAAGGGAACCATAGGTATAGCATTTGGATATGGGCATTGGGAATATGGCACAAAAGGATATAACATTGAAGGAAAAGTCCAAGAGAGCAATGAATTCATAGGTACAGGAGTACATTTAATGAATTTAATAGATCCAAAGGTGAATGGACTATTTGGTATTTCTGAGTCTTCAACTGGAGGGCCAGGTAGAAATGGTGGAGCTTACAAGGTAGAGAAGGCATAGATAGGAGTGAAAAGATGATAAAAGAAAGTATTTTTATAGCAAAAAAACGATTAGAGCTATATGAATTTTTATCTTTTTCCTTTTTAAATACTCCTTCAGAAGAATTATTAAACTTAATAAAAGATAATTCTTCGCAATTTGAAGAATTAACTGAAGATAAAATAGACTCTATTGAGGAAAAGGACTTAGATTATTTTATACAAGAATATTATGATAGATTTTTTGTACCTACTTCAAAATTATTTGTCCCGCCTCATGAATCGGCAATTAGGAACAAAGATATAAAGAATGGCAAAATATCCTATGGTAAATTAGATAGTCAGGAAACTTTTCATGTAAAAGCATGCTATGAGATAGTAGATTTCAAAATAGACCAACTTAATGCTTTTAAGCCACTCAAGGATAATCATTATCCAGATCATATTGCATTTGAATTAGCTTTTTTGGTTTATTTAGCTAATTCTGAACTTTTAGCCTTGGAAAATGGAATGAGTGAAAAAGCTAATAAATGGAGGAAATTACAAAAAGATTTTCTTGTTGAACATCTATCTAAATGGATTGAAGCTTATGCTATTCTAAGTAAGGAAAGAGGAGAAGGGTTGTACTCTTACTTAACTAATATTTCCGCCAAATGGATAGCGTTAGATTTGGAATATCTGATGGGAGAAAATCAATAAATTTAAAGAGGTGATTTAGAATGAAAAGATATGGAATGGTCATAGATTTAGAGCGTTGTGTTGGATGCCATGCCTGTACTATTAGTTGTAAAATGGAAAACAACCTTCCTGAAGGATGCTTTAATACTTGGGTTGAAGAGTGGGATGCAGGAGAATATCCCAAAGTAGCAAGAGTAAAACTTCCAAAATTATGTAATCATTGTGTAGATGCACCTTGTGTTAAAGCCTGTCCTGTGAATGCAACCTTTGCAGTTGAAGGAGGTATAGTTGTAGTAGATGAAGAAAAATGTATAGGCTGCGGAGCTTGTGTAGCAGCATGTCCTTATGATGCTAGATATATGAATAATGACACTAAGAAGGTTGGGAAGTGTACTTTCTGCATTCAGAGAGCAGAGGTTGGATTGTTACCTGCTTGTGTAAGCACTTGTATATCTCATGCTAGATTTTTTGGAGATTTAAATGATCCAGAATCTGAAGTTAGCAAGATGGTTGCAGATAACAAGATTAAGGGATTAAAAGATGAGTTGAAATTAGATATTAGCGTTACTTATATTGGATTGGATAAGGCTTTAAAAGATGGAGAGCCAGAGGAACGATATAGAGGTGGAAAATAGATTAGATTCTGTATATATGCCATAGAGAAGGGAGAGATATAGATGTTTGGTAAAATAGGTGCTCCAGAATTAATTTTAATACTAGGTATCGCATTGGTTGTATTTGGGCCGGGAAAACTTCCTGAAATAGGAAAAGCATTCGGTAAAGCCATAGGAGAATTTAAAAACCATGCAAATAAAATATCTAAAGATGTAGAAGTGGACCTAAACGATAAAAAAGAATAATAACATAAGAGCAAGGTACTATATTATAGTACCTTGCTCTTATAAACCATTAATTAGTTTATTGACAAAGTTAATAACATGCCATACTATCATAGATAAAGATAATATATCAAATTATTACACAATCATTTTATGTTTAATATGGGGAGATAAAAATGCTAAAATTTGAAAAAATAATAGAAACTGCTACTTCTAGAATGGAACCAATAGCTTTGAATCATCAACGATGCTCAAGGGTACGTTCTCATCTAGGTAAGTGTAGTAAATGCATAGAGTGCTGTCCTGTAGAAGGGATAATCATTAAAAATTCAAAAATTGAACTAAATGATAATTGTATCCAATGTGGACTATGTGCATCAGTTTGTCCTACAGGAGCTATATCTATTCAGGAACCCACTGAATTAAATCTGTATAATTACATAGAAGAAGAAGGAAAACTAGATAATACAGTAATTTTAACTTGCAAGCATAATGATGATATCTCAAAAAGTGTTTTCAAAGTACCTTGTCTAGGAGGCCTGACTTTAGAATTCTTATTGGGAATAGATACTTTGCCATTTGAAATTAATGTTATTTTCTCCGAAGCAAAATGTAAGGAATGTATTGTAAAGAGTGGTATTGACTTATACTTAAATAATATTAAAAAGATCAAAAGAATAGAAGAAGATTTAAACCTATTAGGAGGATCTATAAAAAATACTGAAAAAGTTCCGAAGGTAAAGGCTAGAAAAACGTCTACTGAAGAAATTGATAATGAGAGAAGAGAGTTCTTATTTTCTATTTTTAAATCTGTTAAAAAGCTTCCCAACACCGCAATTAAATATGTATTAGGGGTTAATGATGAGGATGAAAAGTCAAATGCAATTGTTGCAAATGCAACAGTTAAAAAATATCCAGTACTAGGGAAAGTTTTTAGTAAGATAAAAGATGAAGAACTAATTAATTCTGAGATTATAGATTATTCAAAGCCCTCAATAGTAGGGACATGTACTTTTTGTAGAGCCTGTACAATGCTTTGTCCAATGGGGGCATTAAAGTATATAGAAGAAGGGGACAAGCTAAGCTTATTTCTTCTGAGAGATGCTTGTAGTGGTTGTGGTTTATGTGTTGAAGTTTGTTACTACGGTGCATTAGAGCTAAAATCTAAAAGAATTAAAGATTTTTCATTTGTCGAACCGAGTATTCTTGCTACTGGAACTAAGCAAAGATGTAGTATATGCAAACAGATAATTACAGCTAGTAATACTGTAGAAATTTGCTCCTCATGCTTAAAATTAGGTAGGATTTATAGGAGGTAAATATGAGAAAAAGGATAGCTGTTTTTTTATCAATAATATTACTAGCAGTATTTATATTTCATATAGAAAAAAAATTTACTAGATATGTTAATAAAAATACAAACACCAAATACAAAATTGGTGTTATTTCCGCTACAGATAGTAGGCTAGGGAAGGTTAATGCAATGATAGATGGATTATATAATTACGGATATGAAAAAGAAGATTTAGAAATTATCATAAAGAATGCTGACGGTGATAAGGATAAGATAGAGCCTTTAGTACAAGAACTGGTGAAAGAAAGAGTGGATATTATTATAACTACTGGAACTTTTGAAACATCTGCCGCAAAAAAGTATGCAGATAAAGAAAGTATTCCTATAGTATTTATAGGTGTAGGATGTACTGTTGAATTGGGATTTATTCAAGATAATATTTCTCCAGGATGTAATATAACAGGAGTAGATAGTCATTATGTTCAATTATCAGGAAAAAGACTAGAATTTCTAAAAAGAATAGTTCCAGACACTGAAGATGTATTGATATTATATAATCCACTTACAACTCCATTTGGTCCAAGTTCAAAATTTCTATATGAGGCAGCTGATAAGCTTCAAATAGAATTAGAATTAATACCAGTTACCAATAGAGAGGATATTATTGAGACTATATCGAAAAATTATGATAAATTTGATGGAATAATGTTAATGTGTAGTTTATTATTTGAATCAACTATTCAAGATATAGTAGATGCATCACTAGAGTATAAGATTCCTGTTATGGGAGTCAATGATATTCAAGTTGAAAAAGGTATGCTAGCTTTTTATGGGAGTACTAACTACAACGAAGGACTTCAATCAGCTAGACTAGTAGCCAATGTCCTTGAGGGACAAGATCCAAAAATCATCCCAATAGAGTCACCAGAGAATTTAGAACTTCATATAAACGTAGATACTGCTAATGCTCTAGGTATAGAAATAGACTATTCTAAAATGACTTTTGTAGATAAGTTCGTAAAAAAAACTGAAAGGTAGAATTACATGGGAATATATAACAAAAAACAATTTTTGGTTAGCATAAAGTCTAAATTAATTCTTATGATGATAGGTGTAGCTGTTATCCCATTAGTATTTTTAGTTTTGATTAATATTAGAACATTAAAAACCGAAGTTCAAAAGTCCATACATAAAGAACATGAGCTAACGGCGTCAAAAATATCTCAAACAGTTGTTGAAATGGTAAAGACAACACAAGAATCCTTAGAGACCATAGCCATAACAAATCCAGAATTATTTGATTGGAGCAACAAGTTCAATAGAGAAGATATAATATATAGAATGTTGAAAAAGTATCATCATTTAGAAGAAATATCCATGATTTCTCCTAATGGTATGGAGCTAGTGAAAATATCAAAAAGATATGCTATTTCTCCAAAAGAACTAGAAAATATTTCAACAGACGAAAAATTCAAAACTCTGAAATGTGGAGAATTATATATTGGAAAACCAGAAATAGATTTAGATAATCAAATTGTCTTTGAACTGGGAATTCCAGTTGGTGGAGATAAAGAATATCTGACTGGAGCTATTATTGCAAAAATAAGTTTACGACAGGTAATGAAAAAGATAAATGCTACAAAAACAAAAGAGGGAAGCTATATTATTTTAATAGACGATATAGGATATTTAATTGGCCATTCTGATTATAGTCAGGTAACGAGGAGACAAGACGTGACTAAAAGTAAGGGAGTAACAAGCTTACTTAAGATAAAAGCAGAAGAAAAGAATGTGTTGAAATATGAAAAATTCGAAACTATGATTTATGAATCATATTTAGGAGAAGATGTATTAGGTGTATACGGTTTAATTCCAATAGTAGATTGGGGTGTAGTAGTTGAACAACCATTAGATAATGCATATGCCACTATTAGACTAATGATAACTAGAATTATAATTACTTTTTTATTAACCATATTAATAATCGGAGTAGTAGGTTCTTTTCTAATATATCTTTTCATGAAGCCAATGAATGAATTAGCAAATGGAGTAAACTCTGTAAAGAGTGGGAATTTTGATTATAAAATACCGAAGCAAAACAATGATGAAATTGGAATGGTAATAGAAGCATTTAATAGTATGACAGAAGAGATAAAAAAAGGAGAGAGAATGAAAGTTTAATAATGTTAGCAGAGAAAAGAGCAGCCATTGGTACTTTAGCAGCAGGAGTAGCTCATGAAATTAACAACCCTATGAATAATTTAGGCTTTTATGCTACGGATTTATTAGAACGATTGGAGACAGAAGATATAAATGACTTATATGATAATAATGTTATTCAAAACTATTTAGAAATAATAAAAGGGCAGATTGATAGATGTTCTGCCATTACACAAAATTTATTAAGATTTTCAAGAGAATCGAAGGTTGATATTACGCTGGTTAATGTTTTTAAGATTATTGAAGACATATTAAAATTAATGGAACATAGGTTGAAAAAGCAAAATATAGATATTGTAATTGATGTAGCATTGCAGAGCCAATAATATTAGCGGATGAATCACAAATGCAGCAAATGTTATTAAATATAATAACTAATGCTGTAGACTCTATGGAAAATAAAGGAATTTTGACAATAGATATTAGTGAAATAGATAATGATGGTTTCTTAATACTTAAGATAATAGATACTGGATATGGTATTAAAGAGAAAGATAAAGCAAGGATATTTGATCCCTTTTATACAACAAAGCCTATTGGAAAGGGAACTGGCCTAGGACTATCCATTAGTCAGGCCATAATTGAGAGAATGAGAGGATATATTGAAATATATAGTGAAGAAAATATAGGTACAGAAGTAGAGATAAAACTTCCAATATCTAGAGGAGTGGAGGAAAATGGAAAGCTTTAGATTATTAATTGTAGACGACGAAGAAAAATTTATAGAAGTACTTAAAGATAGGTTAACAAGAAAAGGTCTTCATGTAGAAGCTGCTACATCAGGAATAGAAGCAATTAAATTGGTCGAAGAATTAGAGTTTGACGTAGCTTTATTCGATGTAATGATGGACAAAATAGATGGTTTAGAACTTCTGGAGAAAGCAAAAAAGATACAACCGGACATGGAAGTTATTATGCTTACTGGATACGGGACTATAGAGTCAGCTATAGAAGCCATGAGAAGTGGTGCATATGACTATTTATCAAAACCTGTAAATCCTATTGAATTAGAACTAGTTTTAAAGAGAGCTGCGGAAAAGAAAAGACTTAAGGGTTATAACGATAATCTCGTGGAAAATATTAAGCTCATAAATGATAAAAAAGAGATTGTAGGTGAGTCTCAAGTAATGTTGAACCTAAAATATATGATTGATAAGGTTGCTGATAGTCATTTACCTGTACTAATACTTGGAGAGAGTGGTACTGGCAAAGATTTAGTAGCTAATGCATTACATTATAAGAGTTGTAGAGGAGACAACCCTTTTATTCCTATAAATGCAGGTGCTATACCCGGAGAATTATTAGAAAGTGAATTATTTGGTCATGTAAAGGGAGCTTTTACGGGAGCTCATACTAATAAAAAAGGATTAGTTGAAATTGCAAATCAAGGAACTTTGTTTCTAGATGAAATTGGTGATATGGACCCAGCTTTGCAGGTAAAATTATTAAGATTTTTAGATACTGGAGAGTTTAGACCTGTAGGCAGCACTATGACTAAAAAGACTACAGTAAGAATTATAACAGCAACAAATAAAAATTTGGAAAAGGCAATCTATAATGGTAGTTTTAGAGAAGACTTATTTTATAGATTAAGTGTAGTTACAATTCCAGTACCCCCATTAAGGGAGCGTGGAGATGATGTATTGCTTCTTGCCAATTATTTTCTTAATAAAAATCCAAACAATAAAAAAGAATTAGCAGAAGAAACAAAAATGTTTTTAATAGAACATGATTTCCCAGGGAATGTAAGAGAATTAGCAAACTTCATTGATAGGGCAGTATTATTATCTAAAGGAAATAAAATTTATCCTTGGGACTTAATTCCAAGCTTAAATAATACTGAAAATCAATACAAAAAATATATTTCATTAGATGATGTAGAAAAAGAGCATATCATTGATATATTAAGACTAACTAATTGGGATAAGCCAGAGGCTGCAAAGATGTTAAAGATTGGTCTAAGAACATTATATAGAAAGATAGAAAAATATAAAATCGAGCAGTAAAAGTTAAGAATGATATATTTGTGTCAAAATGACAAAATTATAACTATATTTTTGTCATAAATGAAGTTTATATTATGAGCTTTTTTAATAAGGTTTGTAAATGGCAGTCAGAATATGTTCAAAAATTAACATTTTCACAATTTTTTAGACAATATATAGGTAAAATTTAATTATGGCATAGAAATTGCTAATATATAAATTTGTATTAAATTTATATATTAAAAATAATTATGCGAGGTGATAATTTTGAAGCGAAGAACGTTTTTGAAGCTTTCTGCTTTTACGGCTAGTGCTGCTGCCTTAGGTTTAGGCGTATCAGGATGTAGTAAGTCTACTAGTAAGACAGATCCAGTAGATGAATTTCCAGTGTATAAAGGGAATCCTAATAATTTAGTAGAAGCAACTGTGGATAAAAAAACAGGAGAAGTAACTCCTAATGAAAATGTCATGATACGCCATAGCGTATGTATGTCATGTTACAATAACTGTGGTAATAGAGTTAAAATTGATAAAACTACTAATAAGGTTATTGGTGTTACTGGAAACCCTTTTCATCCAGTATGTGCTGAGCCAGCACTAGACAATAATAATACTGTAGAAGAATCATATAAAGCCTTCAGTTTACATAATGAACAAGGACTTACTAATAGAGCTACAGTATGTGCTGTTGGGAACTCAGGCTTTGAGATAATTGAGGATCCATTAAGAATTACAGTACCTTTAAAAAGAGCTGGCGAAAGAGGAAGCGGCAAGTGGAGACCAATTAGTTGGGAACAGTTAATGGAAGAAACAGTAGAAGGTGGTCAGATATTTAAAGAATTAGGGGATGACACTAAAATAGAAGGATTTAGACAAGTGTTTGACCATGAAACTTTAATCAATCCTGAGGCACCAGAAATGGGACCAAAGAGCAATGGATTAGTGTGGTTATATGGTGGTTCATATGGCAGAAGAGAGTTTACAATAAGATTCGTAAACGGAAGCTTTGGATCTCCAAATGTTTATGTGCACTCTGGTACTTGAGGTGGTGCATGGGTGCCTGCGTGGCAGGCCTTATATGATAAAAAAGGTCAATTTACACATAGACCTGATATAAATGATGCAGAATTTGCATTATATCAAGGGGTTTATCCCGGACATAGTGGTATGGGATATCAAGGATTAGCTCGTAAGACTGTAAAGGCTGTAAAAAGCAATGGCTTAAAACTTGCACTTGTAGATCCAGTGATGCAAGGTGGTACAGATATTCCAGGTGGAACAAAATGGATTCCAATAAAACCAGCTACAGATGCTGCATTTGTATTAGCAATAATGAATTGGATGTTTGAAAATCAAAAATATAATGGAGATTTTTTAGCTTGCCCAACATTAGAGGCGGCTGAAAAAATTGGATATAAGAGTTTTACCAATGCTGCTTATCTTGTAATAATAGATGAAAAACATCCTAATTATAGAAAATTCTTAAGGGCGGAAGATATTAAATTAGAATTTGAACCTATAGAAGGAAAAGAATCATTTATAGTAATAGATAAGGCTACTAATAAACATGAAATCTTCAATAAAGTAGATACGGCAGATATATTCTTTGAAGGAGAGGTGGAAGGAATCAAAGTAGCCACTGCTCTTGCTATGTTAAAAAAAGGAGCTAATAAATATAGTATAGAAGAATATGCAGAAATATGTGGAGTACCATCATCACAAATAATTGATGTAGCTAAAGAGTTTACTAGCCATGGATATAAGGTGGGAGTAGATACATTAGGTGGAACTGTAGCTATAAATGGATTACCTTTCGCCGTTGGATTATTAATGCTTCCAGCTATGTTAGGAGCATTTAATATGAAAGGCGGAATGACTTTAGGCGGGGCTACACATAAAGCCCATTCAGATGGACCAAGATATAATTTAAATACTGTAGAAGGTTCACTAGGGCTTAAGGGACCTAGAATAAGTAGAGAACAATTCCTATATGAAAATACAACTGAGTACAAAAAGAAAGTAGCTCAAGGAAAAAATCCATATCCTTCTAAATTACCTTGGCATCCAAATGGATTTAATTTAGATGGACATGCTATATTTTCAGCTATAAACAAATATCCTTACCAATGTAAGATATTAGTAAATTGTGCAGCAAATCCAATTTATGGTGGTCCATCTACCTTTAATGAAAAAGTATTAACAGAGATAAAGAAAACTTCTAATATCCCATTATTTATTGCAATAGATACAGTAGTAGGTGAAACAAGTGCATTTGCAGATTATATTATACCAGATACAAATTTTAATGAGCATTGGGCAATATTAGGAGCAAGAGGAAACCACACAACAAGAATTACTGGAGTAAGATGGCCAGTTGTAGAACCTCCAACTCCAAAGGTAGGAGAATACGAGCAACATATAAGTATGGAAACATATATGATAGAAGTGGCTAAACGAATTGGTATGCCAGGATTTGGAGATAATGCTGTTACAGATTCTAATGGTAAAGTATGGCCGATTAACACTCGCGAAGATTATTGGATGAAGGCTATTGCCAATATGGCATATGATGAGGAAACTACTTTACCAATTACAGATAAAGATGCAAAATTGACAGGACTAGATAATATACCAAAGCATTGGAAGGAAGCTGTTACTGCTGAAGAACTTCCGTTAGTAAAGAATATCATGGCTAAGGGTGGTAAATTTGAGCCAGATAATAGCTATTATGATGGAGACTTTATGAAATATAAATCTACAGCTTGTATATGCTTCTATTCAGAAAATACAGCTACAACTAGAAATAGTATTACTGGAAAATATCATGAAGGTTCACCTATGTGGCTACCTGAAATGTTTGCTAATGGAGATTTAATAGATGAGATGTTCCCTGAATCAGAATATCCTTTTAGAATCTGTTCTTATAAGCCAAAGCTTAGAGGATTATCTATGATGAGTAATGCTCCAACACTTCAAAATATCGGAAGAACTAATTTTATTGAGATGAATAGTTTAGACGCTAAAGAACATGGATTAACTGATGGACAAGAAGTAATTGTTGAAAGTGCTGCTAATCAAACAAAAGGAGTTCTAAAGGTTAGAGAAGGAGTAGCAAAAGGAACAATAGGAGTTTGTTTTGGATATGGTAAATGGGAATATGGGAGTAAGGATATCATAATAGATGGAGAAACTGTGGTGGGAGATTCAATAAGAGGGGAAGGTACTGCTACTAACCAATTAGGTTTATTAGATCCAACAGTAGATGGTATTTACGGATTATCTGAAGCGACTACTGGTAGCCCTAATAGAAATAGTATTAGAGTAAAGGTTAAACCAGTATAAAGGAGGAACCTAAATGCCAAATAATAATGTATCTGCAATGGATAGAGGCGGACTATACGAATTAATAGCTTCCTTATATTTGCAGTTACCAACAATTGAAAATGTAGAGCAAATATCGAATGCATTAATAAATGCAGAAGATATATTTCATGACATAGATTTTTCAAAGTTAATTGTCGAAGCAAAACAAAGGAAAGAAAAACTTACTAAGGAACCAGATTATATAGAAGAGCTTGAGCAAGAATACTATGATCATTTTCTAGTCCCAATTGCCAGTTCTTATATTCCCCCATATGAATCCTTTATAAAAGGTGCTATTAAGTTAGCACCTGGTGAAGGAAGAAAAAATAAAGGTGGATGGAAATATAATCGTTCAACAGTGTTACTTGATTATAACGTGAATCTTGCTTATGATTCAGTAGGATTTCAGCCTCAAAACATGAACATTATAAAAGAATTAAAGCATCAAAATAAAATGGATCATTTAGGATTCGAACTAGCTTTCATGGCATTCTTGTGCAATATGGAATCACAAGAGTTGTTTAATGAGGAGCAAGAGTCAGATAGTGAAAGCAATATTAAAAACTCTGTTAAATGGTATAATTTACAAACTCAGTTTCTAAAGGAACATCTTTTAAGCTTTATAAATACTTACTACAAAATTTCTATAGAAAAAGCAAAGCCATTTTACAGAAGTCTATCAGAATTACTGAATAATTATATTGAATGGGACTTGAAAAATAGATAATTTTTGGAGGTGACTACATTGAGTGAAAATATAAAGTGGGGAATGGTAATAGATGTAAGTAAATGTATTGCTTGTCATGCATGTACTGCTTCTTGCCGTATAGAAAATAAACTTAGTACTGATCAAAATCGCTCATGGGTTATAGAAACAGAAGTCGGAGCTTATCCTAATGTCCATGTTCTAAAGGTAGCCCAATTATGCAATCATTGTGAAAAAACACCTTGCGTAGAGGCGTGTCCTGTAGCTGCTACAGGTAAAAATGAAGAAGGAATCGTTTTTGTAGATAAAGAAAAATGTATTGGATGTTATGCCTGTGTAGAAGCATGTCCATATGGGGCTCGTATAAAGGACCAAGAAGCTAAAAAGGTAGATAAATGCGATTTTTGTGCTCATCGTCTAGAGAATGGATTGTTGCCTGTATGTATTAGTACATGTACTACACAAGCTAGATATTTTGGAGATTTAAATGATCCAAATAGCTTAGTAAGTAAGTTATTAAAAGAAAATAAATATGAAGTACTACTTCCTGAAAAAGAATTAGAACCAAATGTATATTATATCGGTATAGAAGAATATAAAAACTTTGGGAAGTAATGTAAATAATAGCAATAATAATAAAAGAGATAGAATTAATTTGATTGAATGGGGAACTACAAAAGTAGTCCCTTTTCAACGTTAATATTTGAACAAATTAATATCAAAATCTTAGGATAGCAATTTAATGAATGGATTTTAAAATAAAGACAATTAATATCCTACTATGATATAATAAAAATATTATTAAATTAAAATCATATATAAGTAAGAATAAGAGCAATACCAATACCAATATAAAGTTATCCTAGAGGTGATTATTATGAAAGTAGTGAGAGTAGAAGAGGCAGTAGGAATGGTATTAGGACATGATATAACAGAAATAGTGCCAGGAGAGTTTAAAGGAGTGGCATTTAAAAAAGGACATATTATACAGGAAGCTGATATAGAAAGACTTCTTAGAATAGGAAAAGAACATATTTATATCTTTGAAATAAATGAAAATACATTACATGAAGATGATGCTGCCGTATCCATAGGAAATCTAATCTGTGGTGAAGGTATTTATTTTACCGACGAAAGAGGGAAAAGTTAATATTATGCCTAAGTATAGAGGATTATTAAAGATAAATAGAGAGATATTGGATGAAATTAATGATTTAGGAGATATGATATTAGCTACTATACATGGAGATAGATCTATTGATGAAGGACATTTAATAGGAGGATTTAGGGTAATCCCTTTGACTATTGAAAAAGAAAAAATAAATATTGCAGAAAAAATACTTAGGGAAAAAGGACCAATATTTGAGGTTAAACCATTTAAGAAACTAAAGACTGCTTTAATTATTACTGGTTCTGAGGTATATAAAGGTAGGATTGAGGATAAATTTGGTCCAGTTATAGAAAGAAAAGTTAAAGCATTTGATTCAGAGATTTTTTATAAAGTCATAGTTCCTGATGAGTTAGAAGTAATTAAAGATGAGATCCTTAAATCAAAGAATATGGGAGCAGAACTTATAATAGTTACAGGTGGAATGTCAGTAGACCCTGATGATAAAACACCTGGAGCAATTAAAGCAACTGGAGCTAATATAGTATCCTATGGAACTCCAGTTTTACCTGGTGCAATGTTACTTCTTGCTTATTTAGAGGATATTCCAGTAATGGGACTTCCAGGATGTGTAATGTTTGCACATACTACAGCATTTGACTTGTTGCTGCCTAGAATTTGTGCAGGTGAAAAAATTATTCGCAAGGATATTACAAGGATGGGCTATGGAGGACAATGTCTAAGCTGTAATGTTTGTACTTTTCCAGATTGTAACTTTGGAAAACATTAAGGAGGAAAAACATGTTAGTAAATATATCTATAGAAGAAGCAAAGGAAATACTTCTAAATCAGGATATTAAAATAAATACGATAGATATACCTATAATAGAAAGTTTAGGATATGTTTTAGGAGAGGACATTATCTCAGATATTAATATGCCTCCTTTTGATAGATCACCTCTAGATGGATATGCTTTAAAATCAGATAATATAAAAGATGCTAGTAAAGAAAATCCTATAGTATTAGAAGTAATAGACTATGTTCCAGCAGGATATGTAAGCTCTAGGAAGATAGAGAATGGGCAGGCTATAAGAATTATGACAGGGGCTAAAATACCTGAAGGAGCAGATATTATAATTAAATATGAGGATACTGAATTTACTGATAAGGATGTTAAAATATTTAATTATCTTAAGCCAAATTCAAACATTGTAAAAATGGGAGAAGACATAGAAGAAGGAGATATTGTTCTCAAAAAAGGTCATCTTATTGGGCCAGCCGATATTGGCATATTCGCCACATTGGGAATAGGTATAGTAAAAGTATATTCTAAACCTAAAGTAGCTATTTTAGCTACAGGGGATGAATTAATCGATATTGATGAGATCCCTAGAGAAGGAAAGATAAGAAATAGTAATTCTTATACGATAGCTGCTCAGATAAAAAGAATAGGTGGACAACCTATAATACTAGGAATATGTGGAGATGAAATAGAAGATATAAAAAGCAAGTTAAAAGATAGCTTAGAATGGGCAGATATGGTTATAACCACAGGAGGAGTTTCAGTAGGAGATGCAGATTTAGTTAAAGAGGCTTTTCAAGAAATAGGAGGAGATATCCTATTCTGGAAGGTGAATATGAAACCTGGGACGCCGATTGCAGTAGCAAAGTATGAAAATAAATTAATATTTGGTTTGTCGGGTAATCCGGCAGCGGCCAGTATAACTTTTGAGAAATTTGTGAGACCAACTATACTTAGATTAATGGGAAAGAGTAAACTTAATCTAGTAAAGGTAGAGTCAAGATTAGAAAATGAGTTTACGAAAGTAAGCAATCAGAATAGATATGTTAGAGCAATAACTTATTATAAAGATGGGCAATTCTTTACCAAATTGCCTAATAAGCATAGCTCTGGGATTTTAACATCTTTATCAGGTACCAACTCATTATTATATATTAGAGCTGGTGATGGCCCATTTAAAAATGGAGATAAGATAGAGGTTGAAATATTAGAATATCCGGAGGTAGAATAATGATACCTGTGTTTTCAATTATTGGAAGTAAATCTAATACAGGAAAAACCACGATTCTTTGTAAGATAATAAAAGAATTAAAAAATAGGGGATATAGAGTAGCGACTATAAAACATCATATGGGTGATTTTGAGATAGACCATCCAGAAAAAGATACTTGGAAGCATTCACAAGCAGGGTCCGATATAGTTGTTATATCCTCCCCGGTTAAAATAGCAAAGATTGAGAAGGTACGGGAAGAATACAAATTAGATGACATTATTAGTAAAATTGAAAATGTTGATATTATCATAACTGAAGGATATAAGAAAGAGAATAAGCCAAAATTAGAAGTAATAAGAAAAGAAATTTCACTAAGTCTTATTTCTAAAGAAAGTGAGTTATTTGGTATAGTTACAGATTTTCCATTGGAAAATCAAATACCACAGTTTAACTTTGAACAAGTAAAAGAAATAGTTAATCTTATTGAAGAGAAATTCTTGAAAGAATAATTTAGAATAAAGGAGGCAATGTATATGTTTGGAAAAATAGGTGCAACAGAATTAATATTAATCCTTGGAATAGCGTTGGTAGTTTTCGGACCGGGCAAACTTCCGGAAATAGGAAAGGCTTTTGGCAAAGCAATAGGAGAATTTAAAAACCATGCCAATCAAATATCTGAAGACGTAAAAATAGACTTAGAAGATAAAAAGGACAAGGAATAAAAAAGTATATTTAAAGCATAGCATAGAGCTTTAAATACTCAGCTTTAGGAGGGTACTCTATGGAAGATAAACAACTTACTCTAGTAGAGCATTTGAGTGAGTTAAGAAAAAGAATTATTATAATTTTCATAGCAATAATATTAGGAGCTGTCGCAAGTTATAAATACATTGATATTATCATTGAATATATGGTAAAACCAGCACAAAAGCTGGAATTCATTTATCTAAGTCCTCCTGAACTCTTTATGGCTTATATTAAGATAGCATAGTAGTTGGAATAATAATTTCCTCACCAATCAGTTTGATGCAAATATGGCTATTTGTAAAACCAGGACTTAAAAAAAACGAACGCAAATACTTATTATTAGCTCTATATTTGGGAATAGTATTTTTCTTAGTAGGATCTGTATTTGCTTATTTTACAATAATTCCAATAACTATAGAGTTTTTTACTCAGGTTTCAGTAGAACAGATAGCTCCACTATTTTCCTTTGATAGTTATCTGAGTTTTATTTCCTCTCTATTGTTTTCATTTGGTCTTGTATTCGAACTTCCATTACTGATTATATTATTGACACAGTTAAATCTTATTACAGCAAATACATTAAAGAAATATAGAAAGATAGTAATTTTAATAATATTTATTATAGCTGCTATACTGACACCACCAGATGTAGTATCACAAGTATTGTTAGCATTACCTATGGTCTTTTTATACGAATTAAGTATATGGATTTCAGCTTGGATTGGGAGAAGAAAGAAACAAAGAAATAATAGTTAAAAGTATTTTTTTATAGAAATTATTAAATAAACTATTAATTATATAAAGGATAGAATAGTCTCTATCCTTTACATTTATATAAATTTTTTATACATAGTTTACTCATACATACATTATTGTAGAAAATTATATTGAAATTATATTAGT
>NZ_NPMN01000023.1 GCF_002266425.1 Tissierella sp. P1 | reverse complement strand
CTGCTCTTTCCTTAATTTTTGCTGATTCTGCATTTCCATCTGATGAACTAGATGCAAGCTGGGTCACTCCAGAGTTTACTTCCTGTATTGTAGCTGTCAATTCCTCTGTGGCAGCATTTATCTCTTGAATATCATTTACTATATTTAAAGTGTTATTTGATATTGTTTCAAATGTTGAGCTAATTTCCTCAACTGTAGCTGAAAGCTCTTCAGAAGAAGCTGATACATCTTGAGATTCTGATGATATTTTTATTATTGTAGATTTTATCTTATATTGAGCCTCTTTTAATGCTTTCATAAGCTTACCCATTTCATCATTAGACTTAGACTCTATCATTTCAAATCTTAAGTCCCCATTACCTAGTGCCTCGGCAAATTCTAGACCCTTTTTAACAGCTCCAGATATGCCAAAGGATAAAAATATCCCTAAAACAATTGCAACAGCAAAGCTACCTATAAATATTATATTCATTGTAAAGGAAACGAGTTTATACGCTATGTTATTATCATTAGCTTGTTCTCTTGCCATATCTTGATTGATTAAAATCAGCTGATCTATTCTTTCAAACATTTCATTTGTAAAATCTGATAATGCCCTAACTGATACAGTTATGGAAGCTGCACTCTCTCCAACCTTATCTAAGATTTTTTCACGTCTTGATTCATAATATTTTACATCACCTTTCAAGCCTTCCCATATTAACTTAACATCTTCAGGCATATCTCTACTTTCAAATCTATCCATTATTTCCCTATAAGATACTGTTATGTCTTTTACCTGCTGTACATATTCTTCTTTACGAGACACACTGTCTTCTCCTGCCATATATTGAAGCATTATGGTTATTTTCTGCAACGTTGATTTAAGCATATGTAAGTCATCAATATTTTGCAAATTATAACTATACATCATTTCTGCACTTTTATTAATCTTTTTCATATTGCTTGTACCCAACAGACCTACGGCACCTACAAAAATAGATATAATTAAAAATCCTGTTATTAATTTAGTTTTTATGGACCTATCATTTATGATTCCTATACCATTACTTCCTAGTTTTTTTAAATATTTAGTCAGTGAATCTTTCTTATCTCTTATTTTCATAGATTTTATTACCCCCTGTCCAATTTAAAAATTATTTCTATGCCCTAATAATTTCCATATTCTAATTGTATATTATATAGGTTGTCAATACAAGGAGAATTTGTCGGATTTCCTCTAAGACTCATAGTTCTAAAGTCCTAAGTCTTAAATTAATATTTTCTCTTTTTTCTATGTTTTCTTTCTAATTTATGATATAATATAATGATATAAATTTTAAGTAAGGGATGGAAATAAATTGATTAGTGTAAATAACGTAAGTTTAAGATATGGATCACAAAAATTATTCGATGATGTAAATTTGGTATTTACTCCAGGTAATTGTTATGGTGTAATTGGAGCTAATGGAGCTGGAAAAAGTACTTTCCTTAAAATCTTATCTGGTGAAATTGAGCCAAACACTGGTGATGTTTCTATAGCTAAAGATGTTCGTATGTCAGTCCTCAAGCAAGACCATTTTGAGTATGATGATTGTGGAGTAATTCAAACTGTAATAATGGGTAATAAAAGACTCTATGAGATAATGGTAGAGAAAGACGCAATTTATGCTAAAGAGGACTTTTCTGATGAAGATGGTATCAAAGCATCTGAACTTGAGGCAGAATTTGCTGAAATGGATGGCTGGAGCGCTGAATCTGAAGCTTCTTCTTTATTACAAGGTTTAGGCATCGGTACTGAACTCCATGAAAAAAAAGTAGCCGATTTAACTGGTAACGATAAGGTTAAGGTATTGCTTGCTCAGGCCTTATTTGGAAAACCTGGTATACTAATACTAGACGAGCCTACTAACCATCTTGATGTAAAATCAGTAAGATGGCTGCAAGAATTCTTAGGAGATTTTGAGGGTACAGTCATAGTTGTATCCCATGATAGACATTTCCTTAATGAGGTATGTACTCATATGGTGGATATTGACTTTGGTAAAATAAAAATGGTTATAGGCAACTATGATTTCTGGTACGAATCAAGTCAATTAGCACTTCAGATGATGAAGGATCAAAACAAGAAGAAGGAAGATAAAATCAAAGAGCTCCAAGCCTTTGTTGCCAGATTTAGTGCTAATGCTTCTAAATCTAAGCAAGCGACTTCTCGTAAGAAACTGTTAGACAAGATAACCTTAGATGATATTATACCTTCTACTAGGAGATATCCTTTTGTTGGCTTCACTATGGAAAGGGAAGTTGGCAATGAAATTTTAACAGTGGAAGATATATCTAAAACAATAGATGGTGTAAAAGTATTAGACAATATTAGCTTTAGAGTAAATAAAGGTGATAAAATTGCCTTTATTGGGGATGAAATAGGTATTACTACTTTATTTAGAATACTAATGGGCGAAATAGAGCCAGATAGTGGCAGCTATAAATGGGGAATTACTATTACTAAATCATATTTCCCTAAGGACAATTCAGAGTTCTTCAATGATGTGGATTTAAACCTAGTGGATTGGCTACGTCAATTCTCAGTTGAACAGTCTGAAATATATCTAAGAGGATTTTTAGGCAGGATGTTATTCTCAGGAGAAGAAGCATTAAAACAAGCAAAGGTATTATCTGGTGGAGAAAAAGTAAGATGTATGCTATCTAAGATGATGCTAAATAATGCAAATGTTTTAATTCTTGACCAGCCTACAAACCATCTAGACTTAGAGTCTATTACTTCCGTAAATAATGGCTTAAAAGACTTTAAGAGTAATGTACTATTTACTTCTCATGACCATCAATTTATTCAAACTATTGCAAATAGGATAATTGAAATAAAACCTGATGGATTTAACGATAGAACTATGACTTATGAAGAATATATAGAGAAATTTTATTAGTAAGAAAATCCTTCATTTTATGAGGGATTTTTTTACTTGATTATTCTTGGTTTGGTTCTATAGATATATTGAATTATGGTAGAATCCACTATAGCTATTAAATAAAGGGTATTGAAAAAACAACATCCACCCAAAGGTTTTTATCAAATATTCCAAAATAAAGTCACTGCCAATAGATAAAGAGAACTTGAAAATCTATAATAGTTACTACTCTGAACTAATTACCTAGTTCTTCAATACGAATATCCTATAAATTATTACTTACTCTATAGGGCATTTTCTATTACATAAACCTCTTCCTTAAATAATTACTAAATCTATCAATAGCTATTATCATCAATGATATACCTAAGAGTAAAAATCCCACCTGCTCCCAATTTCTCCACGTTATATTCATTGCTAGAGTGGTTCCTATACCTCCAGCTCCAATTACACCTAAAATAGTAGAATTTCTAATATTGGATTCTAATCTATATAACACTAAACTAATAAAAGTTGAAAATGTATGGGGTAAAAGTCCATATCTATAGCTATGAAATTTCGTTGCCCCTGTTACAATTATACTATCTTGAATATTTCTTTCGGCATTTTCTAATACTTCACTATACATTTTTGTAAGTACACCTGTTGTATAAATACTAAGAGCCATGGCTCCGGCTAATGGACCTGGTCCCACGCCACGGAAAAATATTATTGCAGTTATAAGCGGGGGAAAGGTTCTTAATATATTTATACTCCCTTTAAAGAATAAAGCTATTTCTTTCTTGGGAGATGTATTATATGCAGTTAAATAAGAAAGTACTAAAGAGAAAAATGCACCTACTATAGTAGAAAATATAGCTATGAAAAAACTTTCTTTTACTCCATCTATAAGCTTAGGAAGATATGATATATCTATTTTAATCATCCTTCCTATTATATTCGCTCCTTGATTTAGTCCAATTAACAATCTATCATAATTTATATCCAATGACTTAAACGCTAAGGATAACAATCCTATAAGTATTATAGGAATATAGATTATCTTTGATATTTCAAACCTCTTATAATTTTCTATTGATTTAAAGTTAATAGATAGACTTTTTAAATACTTTCTAATAAACAAACTTAATAAATCTATTGATAGAATGGTCAAAACCAAAATCAATATTATAGTGGCTAAATTATCATATCTTAAATGATTTAAGTCTCTCCACATAATCTGTCCTATTCCGCCAGCTCCAACTAAACCCAATATAGTTGCAGACCTAATATTAGTTTCTAATACAATAAAAAATACCGAAATAGATAATTCAAAGATATATGGCAGAATACAATACCTTAGCACTTGCATAGAATTAGCCCCAACAGATTTAATGGAATTCAATTGATTTTCCTTAATTGATTCAATATATTCTCGAAATAGCTTCAAAGACATTAAAAATCCAATAATTGTAAGAGCTATAATTCCTGAAAATCTGCCTATACTGAATATACTAACCAATAGAGCTGCCCATATTAAGCTTGGAATGGTTCTAAAAAAAGAGAATAGTCCATTTAATATATCTGCTATATACTTATTTGGTGCAATATTATCGGAGACAAATAGAGAAAATGGCAAAGCTAATACCACTCCCATTATAGATGAAATCATGGCAATTTGAATTGTCTCAATTAACCTTTCAAATACCTCCGTTCCATAGGACAGATTGGGACTTAACATCCTTTCGAAAAGGCTAAGCATACTTGGTATACCTTTATACAGCCTAATAAAATTAAATTCTACCTTATTCCCTAAAAAAATTAGAATAATAATAGCTCCCAATAAATATAAAATTTTATATATTCTTCTATTATTCATATATCTTTTTAAGGAGTTCATTGCTTAAATCACCTGCTTTTCCATCATATAAAATTTTCCCCTTTTTTAGAGCTATGATTCTATCACAATATCTCTTGGCTAGATTTACATCATGAAGATTAATTAATATTGTAATGTTGTTCTTTTCATTAATGGTTTTAAAATATTCCATTATAATTTTGGAAGTTGATATATCGAGACTTGCAACAGGCTCATCAGCTAATATGATTTTAGGATTCTGGCAAAGAGTTTTTGCAATCGACACCCTTTGTTTTTGTCCCCCACTTAATTGATCTGCTCTTTCAAACATCTTTTCATCTAGCCCCACTTGCCCTAATGCCCTACTTGCATTTTCATAGTCTTCATCATTAAATATACCAAAAATTGATTTAAAGGAAGACTTATATCCAAGTCTTCCTACCAATACATTATCTAAAACTGAAGATCTATCAATCAAATTATAATCTTGAAAAACAAAACCTATGGATCTTCTTATGGTTCTAAGCTGAGAATTTTTAAGCCCTATTATATCTACATCATCTACGTAGACCTTTCCCTTTATAGGTCTAACTAGCAGGTTTATAGTCTTTAATATACTAGATTTACCGCTGCCAGATGAGCCTATTACCCCTATAAATTCTCCTTGCTCTATTTCTAGATTTATATTATCTACTGCTAATGCCTTTCCATCATATGAAACTGTAATATTCTCTAGTTTTAGCATTAGATCAGCTCCTAATTACCCTCTTTTAAATCAACATTCATAGACTCTGCCGTAGTCCTTATAATATAGTAATCATCATCTGTTGCTTCTTCAAATCCATACATATTAAATAATTCCTTCAAAAGCTTTGAACCTTCTTCAGATTTTGCAACATTCAATAAAGCATTTTTTATATTCTCTTGAAGTTCTTTATCCATATTACCTCTTACAGTTACAGATATATTTGGAATATAATCTGTATAACCTAACACTTCCGTTTTTTCCATAGCGTCTGGGAAATCTTCCTTATATCTATCTCTCGCATCTACAAAGGTAGTAGCTACATCAACATCACTATTTAATAGTAATTGTAGAGCTTTATCATGCCCTCCACCATATACATATTCTATATCCTTTTCTATATCTATTCCCTCTTTGATTATATGTGCTCCAGGAAATAGATAACCTGATGTAGAAGATGGATCTACAAATGCTACTTTTCTACCCTTTATATCGGAGAAACTTTTAATTTCACTATCTTTTCTTACTAGAAATTGAGAACGATATTTTCCTTCTCCAGATTTATTTAATGCGGTTAGTATAACGCCTGCATTACTCTCTTGATTAGCTAGAACATAGGCAAATGGAGGAATAAATCCAAAATCAACTTGCCCTGACCCTAATCCTTCTACTACTCCAACATAATTAGTGGCAGTGAATCCTTCTACTTTAACTCCAAGTTCCTTAGATAACATTTCTGTCAATGGTTCTACAGATTCTATTAGCTTATCTCCATCTTGCATAGGAACAAAACCCATTCTGATAACTTCTTCTTTCTTTTCGGTACAACCAACAATTTGAGTAGCTAAAGCTACAATTAATAATAAAATAATTATTCTCTTCATTGCGTTCCCCCCCAATTTAAATTATTGATTACAGAATACTACACTTTCATATTAATTGCAATACACTTTTGATATATTTTAATTGTGTCACCCTATGTATCGTTACACTTTGTTTGTTCATTAAAAAAGATAGCTAATAGCTATCTTTTCTGTTCAATAATAGTTTATTTAATTAATTTTAATAAAACCTCAAGTTTTAATCTATTCATGGGATCCTCTATGTCAAAACTTATTAAATCATTTATTTCTTCTATTCTTTTTCTAACTGTGTTTATGTGTAAGAAAAGTTGCTTTGCTGTAAGACTATAATTCATTTTACACTCTAGATATACTTTTAGAGTTTCTATAAGCTCTCTATGCTCTGGATTTTCAATCAAAATTTTAATATCCTTTGACATTATTTCTAATTCATCTTCCTTTATATCCATCCAAGCAAAAACTCCTAAATCAGAATACTTTATATAATATTCATCGGGATATAATATTTGACCAATCTTTATGGTTTGTTCACATCTTATATAATTTCTTTTTATTTCATATACTGTACTTTCATTATCCGAAAGACCAAAAACTATATTTATATCTTCAATCTTTGACTCTATTCTTTTTTTGAAAATCTCAGCTGATTTTTTCATTTAACTTTAAGTTTTCTTTTCTAGAAATTCTATTATCTATTGGAAGTAGGAAAACACACCTATTATCATCTATCATAGCCATCCTAGCTTCCATGTGTGATATACTACTACTTACAGCTTCCTTAAGTTCATTTTTATAGCTAACTAGATGGGCCTCTTTTCTTTCCTGTTTCATCAAAATCAAATAATAATTTAAATTTATATCTAAACCTAGATCAATAGCTCTTTTAGCTATTATTTCATCATCTGATAAGTTGTCTGATATAATCTCTGTAATAAATTTTTCAAAACCTATATCTCCAATACTTTGTGCTACTAATATCTGTTCATATAGAGATTGAAGAAGTAAAAAACCTATTCGTAATGCAAATTGGTCAAAATAATCTATAAGTCCTGTAGCTTCAACTACTACAAAATAAGCTTTTATCTTATCTCCCACTGTAATAGGTACAGTAATCCAGCTATAAGGCTTATCGTATTTATCGTCATAAAACCTATATCTTATCATTTTAAGGTTATCACATAATATTTCTTTTGTAACCTCAATTGTTGGATTCCAAAAATCTCCTATTTGAATGTCTTCCAGCAATTCTAAAAATGTAGGGGAGCTATAATAAGCCTTTTCAGATGACAAATCATAGAGCATTGCAGGAAAATTCATTTCTCCTTCCATTTGTGATAATATCTTATTTATCTTTCTTGATTGATAATTCAAATTAGAAAAACTCTTTGGGTTAATATTTCCTATCCTAAATTGTCTAATATTTTTATTCATTACAAGTACATTAAGTTGGTTCATAATTTCCATCCATGAAGGACCCATGGGAATATTTATTAAAGGTATATTATATTCATTAAACACATCTGTTATATAATCTGGGATAGTCTTTAAATATCTATCTAACTTAATTCCCATACCTGATATTTCCCTAAATATATCACTATTAATATATTCTTCAAACAGTCTTGGATGTTGTTGAAATACATAACCTGATGATATAACAAATTCTCTACCTTTAGTCCATTTATATCCATCTGGGGCATCGAGGATTGCAATTCCCTGTATCTGCTTATCTAAACCTCCCTGTCCTGCTATGACTTTAAAATCTTTGAAAAATTCTGCTCTAAGCATTTCTCTAATAGTTAAACCCATAGTACCACCTGTTCCTATTTAATGTTAATATTATACCACAAATTTTTTTATGTATGAAAAAAAGAGATTCTTTGCATCTCTTATTATGGAATTACTAGAGATTTCCAAAGAATCTTTTACTAAATTTATTGTTAACTTTAAATTGTTATTATTGAACAATTTAAATCATCACTACTCAATTGGGCTTACATATTTTCTTTTTTCTGTTCTTTTATTAAACTCAGCATTTGCTTCCTCCACTAATTTAGGGTCGTTTAATAAATCATACATCATTCCTGAAAAAATCTCTGCTGCATATATCATACCCTTCATACCCATTGATGATCCAGAAGCTGAAGTTGCTTGCCATGAATGAGCTGGTACTCCTAGTGGCCAAGTAGCAGTTAGGAATAAATTCATTGGCATTATCCATGACACATCACCACTATCAGAGGAACCTGAAACTACTACAGAGTTCACATTTTCTTTTTCCAATACTTCTTGATGTATATATATTTTTTCATCACTATCTGATGATATAAATTTTTTAATTTCAGCCTCTACCATATTTGGATCTAAAGTTTCTTGTATAGCTTTTGCAAATTGAAGTTCTTCTTCTGTATATGTTGGTGAACCAATTTCCACCATATTTTTATGAGTTAAATCAAATAACACTTTATTGGGTAACATCTCATAGCATCCACCTAATACCTCATATTCAACTGTTGTTTCCGTCATCATTGCTGCACCCTTTGCGATTTTAAACAATCTTTCTGTTATTTCTTCCACATCTTTTCTATAAGGTGCTCTGACAAAATACCAAGATTCTGCTTCCTTTGGAACAATATTTGGTGCTCCTCCTGCATTCGTTATGGTATAGTGAATTCTAGCTGAATCTATAACATGCTCTCTTAGATAATTAGCACCTACATTCATTAACTCTACAGCATCTAAAGCAGATCTACCAGATTCTGGTGATTGTGCTGCATGAGCAGATATTCCATGGAACTTAAATTTGATTGAGTTATTGGATAAAAATCCTCTTTCTATTGCTGTATTTGCGTTCATTGGATGCCAGCTAAGGGCCAAATCACATCCATCAAAAGCTCCAGCCTTAATCATCTTTACCTTACCTATCAAAGTCTCTTCTTCAGGACAGCCATAAAATCTTATTGTACCATTTATCTTAGTTTCCTCTAGATATTTTTTAATTGCAAGTACAGACCCTATAGCTGCACTACCTAATAGATTATGTCCACAACCATGACCAGGACCATTTACCTCTACTGGATTAAATTTTGTATCTAAGGACTGAGATAATCCTGGTAATGCGTCATACTCTCCTAATACTGCTATTACAGGAGAACCACTGCCATATTCACCAATAAAAGCATTCTCCACTCCCTTTACTTCCTTTATTTCAAAGCCATAAGATTTTAATATATCTTTATATAAATTAGATGATTCTTTTTCATTTCCTGAAGTCTCTGGATTATTCCATACCTTTAAGCTCAATTCTTTTACTTCTTCACTTATATCCTTTAAATATTCTAATACATGTGATTTATTCAATCTAAACCCTCCCTAACTACTTTTATATAAGTTTTTTCTTATATAGAGCTGTACCTATACCAATAGTTCCAAATACTGCTCCTAATGTAACTATATATGTTGGATTACCCGGCAAGAAACTAAATACTCCTCCTTTTAATGCAAAGGTTAGTGCTAGTGCTATCCCTAATGCGATTGGTGCTAGTTTTAACTTTTTAAGAGCAAATTGGACAAATATTGCTCCAAATAATGCAGGTAATAAATAGTTAAATGAAACAACTACACTTTCTGGTAGTGATTCTAAAATTGCAGCACCAGCAAATACTCCTAAAGCTAATATTACGATATTTACAATAACTGATATAGCCATACCTAATGTTGCTATAATAGTTCCTTCCTTTGTACCAGGCTCTACCCCTGCTACATTCTGGGATACTGCTGCAGCTGGAATTCTAAGATTTGAAATATTTCCAGTTATAAATGCCATATATGTTCCCGGTACTCCAACTATTGGAAAATATGATATTGGTTCAACTACCCAGTTTATACCCGCCGCTGATGCTATAGCTATAAATGCTGTAATTATTGCACTTACAGGGGGAACAAGTTTATATATTACTGCAAGTACCAATGCTGGTCCAAATGATAATAATACGCCTAACCAACCAGTTATCTTTCCCCACTTGATTATATATGGTAAATACACTCCATCATAGTGATTATTTTTTTCCATTGTAATAGCCTCCTCTATTATCTCTGTTTATATTAATGCCGCTATTAACATTCCACCAAATAATGCTAAGGTTAAAGCCCATTCCTTTAGCCATTTAATATTCTTTTTATCTGCTATTGGAAATAGTATCAACATTATAGTTCCACCTACTAATGCTGCAATGGTATTTTTATTCATTGCTACTAGATGTCCTGATACTAATGAACCAAAGGATCCTAACATAGCTGCTACTGATATAATACCTAATAATCCTTTATCACCTTTTGAAAACTTAACTTGTACTTTCTCCATTTTGTCCGCTGTCAATGTAGCAAATACTATCCAACCAATAGAACCAAGTATCATAGTCCAAACTGCATTTGCAAATGCCATATTAGTCATTGGGTCTATTCCCATCTTAACTCCTACTGCCTCTGCTCCGAATCCTGCTGCCATCATCTCAAACATGACAGAGCCTATAAAAGATAATCTCATCCATGCCATAGGGCCACCTACTGTTACTAATAATGATAAAAGTCCTGTTAAGATTACTATTGAAGGCCCTATTGATGTAATAAAACTACTTTTCATTGCGCTTTTCATTTGTCCTTCTGTAAGTCCTATTTCTTTTCCTGTATTATAAGATTTTTTAGCAAAGATAATTGCTTGAAATAATGCCAAGGTTATTGCAAGTCCTGCTGCCAACCACATTGGAAAGCTATTTGCAATTTGTAAATAGTCCATATTTATTCCTCCTTAGTTTGTTGTTTATCTAAATCTTATCACTCTCATATATGCCAAACCAATGTAAAAACTTTTCTTATTTAATCAAATTTGTGAAAATATTTTCAAAAAATAAAAAATAACCTATGAGAAGGGGGACTACTCATAGGTTATCTTATTTACAGTTTATCTTATATCTGTAAACTCTATATCAATCTTTTCTTCAGTATTATTCCTCATGATTGTTAATGTTGCTTTATCTCCTTGTTTGTACTTATATAATACTTTTTTAAGTTTACTCATATTGTCTATTTCTGTATTATCTATTTTTGTAATAATATCTCCATTTAATAAACCAGCTCTAGATGCAGGAGTATTTTCTGAGATTTGAATTAGTATTACTCCTTTATCTGTTGTCAATTTAACTCCAAGTCTAGCTTGATAATCCTCAACGGAAACTCCTGATATTCCCATAAATACAGTCTTATATGATCCATTTTTAACTACTTCTTCCACTATTGCCTTTGCTTCATTTATAGGAATAGAAAATCCTAATCCCTCTGCTGTTTTTATCTTAGCTGTATTGATACCTATTACCTCACCTTTACTATTTAAAAGTGGTCCACCACTGTTTCCTGGGTTAATGGATGCATCTGTCTGTATTAAATCTTCTATCACGTTATTTGTACTTACTTGGATAGATCTATGAAGTCCAGAGATTATACCTGAGGTAACTGATCTTTGAAATTCTAATCCTAATGGATTTCCAATGGCTACGGCTATCTCACCAACTTCTAGTTTATCTGAATCTCCTAAAGTAGCTACTGGAAGCCCGGTAGCCTCTACTTTAACTATAGCTAAATCCAATGTACTATCATTCCAAAGTACTGTTCCTGATTTTTTATCACCATTTTCAAATAACACATTAACTTCCTTGGCATTTCCATCTGCTACCACATGGGAATTTGTAAGAATATATCCATTACTGTCTATTATAACTCCAGAGCCTACACCTTCTACTTCTTGTTGAGAGAAGAAATACTGTTGTAACTCTACAGAAGTTATACCTACTACTGAACTCATAGCCTTCTTAGCTACAGCTGATACTGTATTTATATCATCACTAGTTGTAATATTTATCGGTGCTGCTGTATATGCGGTGTTATTTGGATTAGGTAATACCCTGCCATATAGACTTGGTGCTATATATATGGAAGATAAGCCTCCCACAAGTGAAGCAGCTAATGCTATTGCTATATAGGATATTAAACTACCTCTAAAGGATTTCTTCTTTGGCTCCTTTTTTTCTCCACAGCTCCTATATATATGAATATCTTCTGGTATTTTATAGTTTTCTTTACTTCCTATGACTTCCTCAAACTCCTCTGTCTCTCCTATGATCTTCTCTGTCTTTTCTAGATTCTCATCGATTTCATTTTCTTCTATTCCATAATCTCTATTTTCATCCATAATACTTCCTCCCATTTTATCAATTTACAGTTCGCAATTCACTAGATGAACAAACCCTAAAGGACTACTGAATTATACCCTGCGGGGCAAATATCAGTAGCTAAGTGATGAACACAAAATCAAAAACCATGATTTTGGTTCCCTACTTAAATTCACAATTGAAAGCTCAAATCTTCGCCACAATAAAAAATCCCAAGAACAACGTTGTTTCTTTTAATCTTTTAATTCTTTTAATTGTGCATTGTGTATCGTGCATTGTGCATTTTATTTTTATTATCTCAATTCTAATCTAAGAGTATGAAAATAATATGGTGAAATTATGTTTTTGTTGTGGGATTTGGTTTTTCTTTTTGTATATTTGATATAATATCCTTAAATAAATGGAATTATATAATGGGGTGATTTATATGTCCTATAGAATATATTTAGTAGAAGATGATGAAAACTTGAATTTAGTACTTACATCTTATCTAAAAAAAGAAGGCTGGAATGTGGTTTCATTTTTAAATGGTCTTGATGCAGAAAGATCTATCTCAACTCCGCCTGATTTATGGATTTTAGATATTATGTTACCTGATATTGATGGATATCAATTAATTAAAGAAATCAAATCAGCTACACCTAGTATCCCAGTTATATTTATTTCTGCTAGGGATGCTGATATTGATAGGGTAGTAGGACTTGAACTAGGTAGTGATGATTATCTGCCTAAACCATTTTTACCAAGGGAATTGGTAATTCGTGCTAGAAATCTTCTAGATAGATTTAATACCAATGCTTCTACTATAAGCAACCTGTCCCCATATGCTATAAATGATAACAGTAGGGTGGTTAAGCTTGGAGAAAAAATAATTGATCTTACATCTAAAGAATATGATTTATTAATATACTTTGCTAAAAATCCTAGCATAGCATTGTCTAGAGAACAAATATTAAACCATGTATGGGGAAACGATTATTTTGGCTCCGATAGGGTTGTAGATGATTTAGTTAGAAGACTTAGAAAAAAAATGCCAGACCTTGATGTGGAAACTGTCTATGGTTATGGTTATAGGGTGAATAAATCATGAAGAATTATCCTTTATCTGTTCAAATTTGGATTGTTATCGCCATTATTACCCTATCTATCTCTATACTGTTGGCATTTATACTTCCTTCTACTCTAAGGAGTTTTTTCACAAGGGAGGTCTATGCCTCTATTCATGCCGCTCAAGATTTAGTATTTAATCAATTTGATAGTAATGTATATAGAGACTATATTGGGCCAGACTTCTTTGGTGAAGAGCAAGTATTAGAAAACATTCGAACTGTAAAGCATTTTATAATATATGATGACAACAGACCAATAGCAAGCTTTTCAATTTCTGAAGACTTTTTAAAAAAAGCTCAGGAGCAAGCTATTGTTCAAAGAAACATTAGTCAAGAATATAGTGGCGATATAAATGGAAAAAAAGTATTTTATATTATTTCAAAATGTAAAGTACTAAACCAAGATGCTTTTCTCGTATCCTATATGGGTGATTCTTATAGAGAAGACCTAGTTCAAACTCTATTTAAAAGGCTTATTAACCTCATGGGCTTGGTATTTCTATTCAGCTGGATTCCAGCCATACTACTATCTAGGTATTTATCTAAACCATTAGTAAATTTAGAAAAGAAAGTAGAAAAATTAGCTAATAATGAATGGAATGAACCTATTGAGCTAAATAGAAGAGATGAAATAGGAAAATTAGGTTATTCTATTGAACATCTTAGAAAACAGCTTATACGCCAAGATGAAGCTGAACAGTCTTTCCTACAACATGTATCCCATGAGCTAAAAACTCCAGTAATGGTCATTCAAAGCTTTACTCAAGCTATTAAAGACGGTATATATCCAAAAGGTACTTTAGATGATTCTATAGATGTGATAGATAATGAAGCTAAAAGACTTGAAAAAAAGATTAAAAATTTACTATACCTAACTAAGTTAGATTATTTATCTAATCATGAAATAGATAAAGTTAATTTTTCTCTTGATTCCTTAATTAAAGAAATAATAGAGAGATTTTCTTGGCATAGAACAAATATTAATTGGAATCTAGACCTTATTCCTATATCTATAGAAGGTGACTTAGAGCAATGGAAAATTGCAATTGAAAATCTATTAGATAATCAAATAC
Organism: Tissierella sp. P1; assembly: GCF_002266425.1. Lineage (GTDB taxonomy): Bacteria > Bacillota > Clostridia > Tissierellales > Tissierellaceae > Tissierella > Tissierella carlieri. Next base: position 57,035 of record NZ_NPMN01000023.1, on the reverse strand, counting down.
GGTATGCAAATAGTCAAATTCTTATTTCTTTGAAGAAAACTGATAATAAAACTCTCTTAAGAATATGGAATGATGGTCCACATATTGAAGAAAATCTTTTAAATACCATGTTTAATAAATTTAATAAAGGTTATAAGGGCGAATTTGGATTAGGTCTAGCCATAGCATATAAAATAATTAACGCACATAGTTCTAATATCTTTGCTATAAATGAAAAAGAAGGGGTATCATTTTATATAGAGATCTCTAGTTAGGAGTGATAATATGGATAAATTAAATATAACTGTTGAGCACATATTCCATAGTGGTTTTACTGTGGAAACAAAAAATTTTTATTTAGTATTTGATTATTATAAAGGAGACATTTCTCTAAAAGATAAAAAGACTATAGTCTTCGCAACTCATTCTCATATAGACCATTTTAACCCTGCTATATTTAAATGGAGAAATACAAATAAAAATATAAATTATGTTCTAAGCTCAGATATAGATATTGAAGATGAAAAAATTCATAGTATGAGACCCTATGAGGAGCTAGAATTAGATGATATTAAAATAAAGACTTTTGGCTCTACAGATATGGGGGTGTCCTTCCTGGTCAATGTAGATAATATAAATATATTTCATGCAGGTGACTTAAACTGGTGGTATTGGGAAGATGATACTGAAGAGGAGAAACTAAGTATGGAAAGGTCTTTCAAAGAAGAGATATCTAAGATTAAAGATTTCCATATTGACTTAGCCTTTTTCCCTGTAGACCCTAGATTAGAAACTGCCTTTGATTTAGGAGGAGAATATTTCATTAAAGAAGTAAATCCAAATTATTTTATACCAATGCATTTTGGGGATAAGTTTAGCACAACAACAGATTTTATCCACAAAATTAAGGGAAATATGTGCACAATAATAGAATTAAATAGAAAAAATCAAATAATATCACTTTAATGTAATTCTTTTGTTTGTGAAATGTCATATAACTATTGCCAGGTATTATGAAAAAATATATACTATAATGGTATGGACAGCCATATTGTCCAAAATATGACGGAGGTGTTTTTATGAACAAAAGATTAATCGCATCAGTGAGTTGCGCAGCTTTGCTTTTATCTTCTACAAGCTTAGTTTCCCACGCAGACTCAGCGACAAAATTAGTTGCAGTTGACGCTGTAGCGGCGGCTACTACATCAGCACCAGCGCCAGCAAAACCAGCTACACCAGCAGAAAAGCCAACAACACCAGCAAAAACAACTACAGTTACAACACAAGCTACTGCTACATCATCAACGATAACTCGTTTATTAGCATTAGGCTCTGTAGGTGGAGATGTTACGCTACTACAAACTTTACTTAACAGCAATGGGTATGTACTTAAAACAGACGGAATATTTGGAGAAAGAACTTTAGTAGCAGTTAAAGACTATCAAGGTAAAAATAGTCTTAGAGTTGACGGAATCGTTGGTCCAAAGACTCTTGCAAAATTAACTCCAGTAGTAGCTGAAGTAGTTAAACCAGCTGAACCTGCTACACCAGTAGTACCAGCTGAGACAGAAAAACCAACTGAAACGACTGAACCTAAATCAGAAAAAACAGAGACAGTAACTAAGCCTGTTGAAGAAGAAGCTGAAGAAAAAGTAGATGCTGTAACATCAGCTTCTATAGTAGATAATGCAGCCGATTTTGAAAAGGCAATATCTAAGGATGGAAAATGGATTATTTGTACTTTAAATGACCTTACTTTTGACAAAGAACTTGTTCTAGAAGGTGAATTTAAAAATGGCAAGAAAAATGCAGATGGTACAGATGCTATTCAACGTAAGATAGCTCCTTATACTCAAGATGATAACAAAGTTGTACTTGAAAGATTTACTATAACAGCTCCAAAATTAACTATCAAGAGTCCTAATGCCAGAATCCAAGGCGGAACTTTCAAAGGTGATATATATGTTGAGGTACCAAACTTTAGAATAGTAGATGCTACAGTTGAAGGTAATATATATTTCTTAAATAATGAAGCTAAGGAAACTTTCAATATCGATGAAAAGAGTACTATAAAAGGAAAAAGAGAATTAATTAATGTTGATGCAACTTCTACTGCTTCAATAGTAAGAGATGAAGCTGATTTTGAAAAAGCAATATCTAAAGATGGTTCATGGATTGCCGCTTTATTAAAGGATTTAACTTTCAATAAAGACCTTACTATGGAGGGTGAGTTTAAAAATAACGACACAGCAGACCGTAAAATCGGTCTTTATAGCCAAAAGACTTTAGAAGATAAAACTAAGGTTTTTACTCATAATTTTACATTAACAGCACCAAGATTATTTATTAAAAGTCCAATGCCTAGAATGCTTAACGGCACATTCAACGGGAACCTTTATGTTTCCTCAGATAACTTTAAGTTAGAAAATACTAAGGTAAATGGAAGTATTTATTTCACTACAGAAAGTGCAAAGTCTACTTTCAATAATGCAAATAGTGAAATTACTGGAGAACAAGAATTAGTAGAGGTAGATGCCATTGCATCAGCTTCTGTGGTAACTGATGAAGCTAATTTTGAAAAAGCAATATCCAAACATGGAAAATGGATTATTTGTCTTGAATCTGATATCACTACTGATAAAGAGCTTGCTTTAGAAGGTGAATTTAGAAATGGTAAATTTGCTACTGATGGTACACATGCTTTTGATCGTAAAATAGCTCTTTACACTCAAGATGATAAGAAAAATGTAACTGGTGAATTTACTTTAACAACACCAAAATTAATTATCAAAACTCCTAAAGCTAGAATACAAAACGGAACTATCAAAGGTGACCTTTATATTTCAGCACCTGGAGTTAGATTAATAAATACAAAGGTTGAAGGTAATGTATACTTCACTACTCAAGAAGCTAAAGATACATTTAGCCCAGAAGGAACTTACTCAATTTCAGGAGTACAAGAATTAAAAACTAATTAATATAATAAAGAGGATAAAGTCTAGGCTTTATCCTCTTTAACACTTATTAATCTTTCCTTTATAAACCTTATATCATCAGATATATATCTATGCTCTACCTGAGATACATCAAAATTAACAGTTTTGAAAGCAAATTGGAAAAAATATCCTCCAGCTATAGACATTATAGCAGTTCCTATACCAACTGAACCACCTAATAAATACCCTACTACTGTAGCTAAAATTTCCACAGAATTTTTCACAAATCTTACAGACCTCTTTGTCTTCTTAGTCAGTGCAACCATAAGTCCATCCCTAGGTCCCGCTCCAAAACCTGCTCCAATATAAATATAGCATCCATATCCTAGAACTAACATCCCCAAAAGCATCATCAGTAAACTTGGAAAAAAAGAATTAAAAATAGGGATTAATTTATTGAACATTAGAAAGTCAACGAAAATACCAATAACTATCATATTAAATATAGTTCCCCAGCCTATATTTTGTCCTAAGAATATATCTATTATAGTTATTATAAGTCCAGCAATTATGCTTGCTCTTCCTATAGGTAGATTAAATATATTTCCTAATCCCTGATGAAATACATCCCATGGAGAAACCCCTATATTAGCATTAATAGTCATGACCATCCCTACGGCACATACAAAATATCCTATAAAAAGTCTAATAATTCTTAGAATTATTTTTTTCATATAATTAATTCCACTGGACAATGATCAGAACCCATTACATCTGAATGTATAGCTGCTGACTTCACATTGTCTAAAAGAGTCTCTGATACTATAAAATAGTCAATTCTCCAGCCCACATTTCTATCTCTTGCTTGTCTCATATAAGACCACCAAGTATAAGCATCTTCTTTATCTGGATAGAAATGTCTAAAGGTATCAACAAACCCTGATTTTATTAATGCTGTCATCTTTTCTCTTTCTTCATCAGTAAATCCTGCATTTTTTCTATTGGTACTAGGATTTTTTAAATCTATTTCCTTGTGAGCAACATTTAAATCACCACATAAGATTACAGGCTTTTTATCTTCTAATTTTTTGAGATAAGATTTAAACTCATCTTCCCATTTCATTCTATAATCTAATCTTGCTAATTCTCTTTGAGAATTGGGAGTATAGACATTTACTAAGTAGAATTCATCATACTCTAAAGTAATAACTCTACCTTCATTGTCATGCTCTTCTATGTCTATACCGTAGGATACAGACATTGGCTCAACCTTTGTAAATACTGCTGTTCCTGAATATCCTTTTTTCTCTGCATAATTCCAATATTGATGATATCCCTCTAGTTCCAAATCAATTTGTCCCTCTTGTAGTTTAGTCTCCTGTATACAAAATATATCTGCATTAACTTCATTGAAAAAATCTAAGAATCCTTTTCCCACACAAGCACGAAGCCCGTTTACATTCCAAGAAATCAATTTCATCTCAAATTCCCCCTTGTCAACTCTTTTTAATATTCATCTAAAAATGAATGCTTTTCTCCATCTTCTTGCCATCCTAATATTCCGTCCATATTGACATTTTCAGCTGCTCTAAAAATATTAATATCAACATTTACGAAATCTTTCCTTAATATTTCAAGTAAATCCTTTATCTCATATCTTTTATTACCAATTTTTTTAGCTGCAACCATACAAGCACAATTTAAAGGCCAGATTCCTGCATTTTGAATAAACCTTTGAATATAAATTTCTTCTATTAGGTATAAAGGTCTTATTAATTCAAGACCCTCAAAATTTTGAGCCTTTAATTTAGGTAACATAGTCTTAAAATTACCAGCACATAATAGATTTAACATTGTAGTTTCTATAACATCATTGAAATGATGGCCTAAGGCAAGCTTATTACAGCCTAACTCCTTTGCCTTACCATATAGTGAGCCTCTTCTCATCCTTGCACACATATAGCAAGGATAATCCTTAGCTATTTTATCTGCAACTGCAAATATATCCGCATCATATATATGGACTGGTATATTTAAATATTTACAATTATCCTCTAGAAGCTCTCTTATTTCTGAATGATACCCTGGGTCCATGGCTATAAACTCTAATTCAAAATTTTTATTTCCATTCCTATATAATTCTTGAAAAAGTTTCGCCATAAGAAGGCTATCCTTTCCTCCTGATATGGCCACTGCTATTTTATCTCCATCTTGTATAAGATTATATTCTTTTATTGCTTTAATAAATTTAGCCCATATATGCTTTCTATAAGTCTTTATAATACTTCTCTCTATATCAGCTAATGGTCTTCTTTCATTAAAAGGGACTAGTATTTCACATCCTGATCCTTTTATGCCATTATCTTTTTCATCCATTATTATCACTCCATCTAATTCTATTGATTATTATAGTTTATACCAAAAGTTATTCTTCTAATAATTCAGTGTGGATTAAAACCTCATAATTATCTCTTTCTCCAAAATATACAGTTCCCCATACTCCTATAAGGATCATAAGAGCTCCAACAAAATCATACCAGAAAAAATCTTCTTTTAATATAAATACCCCAGCCAAAATTGATACTATAGTACAAAGATTAGCAAAAACTGCGGATTGGGATACTGGAATTTTTGATATAGTATAATTAACCATAAAGAATGCAATTATTGATGATAAAATACCTAAATACAATAGAGGAATTATGGCCTGATTATAAGCTAGAGGTGCAAAATAGCTTCCCATTGTACCTTTTATTAAATTAGTAGCAATCAATATTATATTAAATGAAATAGCTCCTACCCACATCATTACATAAGTTATTTCAATAGGAGTAAAATTTGCTGATGATTTTTTTGATCCAATGTTATAAAAAGAAGATGCAATTATGGCTAAAAATAAAAATATAATTCCTAGAAAATTTCCAGACAAACTTAAGCTATTCTTCATCATATTGATAAAAACAACTCCACCTACAGATAAAACTATAAATCCTAGTTGGGATGATTTAAGTTTCTCGTGTAAGAATATCATACTAAAAATAGCTACAAATACAGGTATCAATGATATCATAAGACCTGCCTCTGATGAAGAAGTCATGCTTATGCCCATGGATTCAAAGAAAAAATATAATACAGGCTCACAAAAAGATGTTAATAAAACCATTTTTATATTCTTTCCTTTTAAATCTACCTTAATAATTTTAAATACCTTTAGTGTAGTCATAGTTAATGCTGCTAATAAAAATCTAAAGGCAATAAGTTCTATTGGTGTCATAACCTCTAATCCTATCTTAGAAAACATAAAAGAAAATCCAAATATAGTAGAATATATAATTGCGGAGATTATAGGCAGATATTTTTTATTCTTCAAAAATAACATCCTCTCTTTTTAAAATAATAGATATAAACTTATTTACTTCCAATAATATATCATATTTTCATATTTAACTGCAAGCATAGGAAAACCTAGGTCTTATTCTAGACCTAGGTTTTATAATCAATTTTTTATTGTAAACTTTTATATAGCTTGTCCAACAAAATGCTATTTGGATCTTGCTTTAGTTCCCAAATCATGCTCCACCTAAGCCATTTAACTTAATATATTCTGCTTTATGACCTATGGACTCCTCATCTTCATAGGATATAAAAGTTGTACCATTATAAAGCCATGGCACCATATATTCTGAATGATAGTATCTTATAAAGCCTTGCTTATTTAAATATTTGGAAACAATATCAGCATAGCTAAGGGATAAGCCACCATTAAAAGTCTGATACAAACCATTATTCCATACATTCACCATATTATATTGCTTTCCAAAGAAAGGAATTCCCATAACAATTTTTTCTTTAGGAAATCCAGCATTTATCCAAGATTTGACTGCCGTATCTACACTGGATTTAACGTAATTAGGGGAATTACCTCCATATAAAGGAGCATTGAAATCCGTATATTTATCCCATGTTCCATGCATATCGTAAGTCATAATATTTGCAAAATCTAAGTACCTATGGATATTCCACAGCTCAACATTATCAATACCCATAGAACCTGCTCCCCCTGCAATAGTTAATAAATAATGTTTACCATCTTTTTTGCACTGTATATCTAGTTTTTCTCGTATGGCTTTAAGTAAAAGGGTAAAATTTTGTTTATCTTCTTTCCTATATTTATTGGTTGGAGGTCCTCCGCTCACTGGAAACTCCCAATCTATATCTATTCCATCAAATCCATATTTCTTTATGAAGTCTACACAGCTATTTGCAAAAATAGTTCTAGACTTGTCCGTTAAAGCTGCATCAGAAAACTTATCAGACCATGACCATCCTCCAACGGATATCAATATTTTGAGATTTGGATTAATTTTTTTAAGTTCATTTAACTTTTTTATATTAGAAGGATCTATATATGAATCCCCTAAAGTTATCTTCAACTCTTCATTTACATTTGCAAAAGCATAATTGATATGAGTCAATTTAGTTGCATCGATTTTATCTGGAGTAAAATTTGAATAAGCTGACCAAGATGTATAATAACCTACATTCTTCAGTTGTTCCTTTGAAACTATATTGGCCATAGCCTTAGGGGTTGTAGATAGCAAAGTAAATGCCAAGAAACAGGTAAGAATTGAAAATACCAGCTTTTTTTTATATATAGAATTCATATTCACGAAATCCTCTCCTCATTACAAAATAACCTATGTGGATATATTATAGAATTTCATTTATTATGTCAACCAACAGAAAATGGCAATTTTAATGAAAAAGAGCTGATAGAATCAGCTCCTTTTCATTAAAACATAGTCATGCAAATTGGTTTTTCATCCGATGCAAATATATTATTTACTTTTTTCAAGTAAGACTCATCTGAAATCAATGCTCTTCCATATTTATATAAGCTTTTAAAATTAACTGTACAAGTAATTAAGGAAGAAAAATCTGCTATATCCAAATTTATTTCAACATCATATTCTTTATTATCTACAATGGTAGGAAATCCATTATTGAAATCCACTATTATACTGCCATCATTATCTGGTATAAAGTTATCTCTTATAGTAATCTTCAATTTGCACCTCTCATTATTAAAATTATGATTCCTTAGTTCATTTATAATTCCCTTTAAATCAATTACTCTATACATTATTCCCGTTCCCTGCATGCTAGATTCATGATATACTGGTGTTAAAATATTGCTAGAATCATTTCTAGGATCTTCTAATATAAATCTAAAGTTTTCATCCTGTATATTAAAAATAACATTATTTATTTGATCACTTTGACTAATTTAAAAAAGTCATTAATTCCATAAGTGATTCCTGATCTTCAAATAACAATTGATTCACTATAATATCATTTACAAAAATATTTTTATCATGACTTGGTTTAAATTCGAATACCATGTATCCCTTAATCTCATTGTTCTTCTTATATCCTACTACTTTCATCTTTTGATTGTTAAATAGTAATTGGAATTCCCTTTCATATTTTTCTATAAGTCCATTAGTTTTTTCATAGATTCTAGTATAACAATCCAATAATTTTTTGGCGTCATTCCCTCTAATATGCTTTATATTTGATTTAGACTTACCCTTAGGAAGATTAGAAGGCTTTACTCTATATTGACTTATACTGGTTCCAAACCCAAAACCCATCTTCTTATAAAATTCGGGATTAAATGGATAAAGGATTGCCATAGATATTCCTTGGCTCCTATAATCCTCTATAAATTTAGTCATTATTGCTTTAGCTACCTTTTCCTTTTTATGCAATAAATCTACTCCTATTAAGCCTACTCCTCCGACTTTAATCTTTGTTGACAGCAGATTCATTTTAAAATCATGATATCTCATACCACCAAGGAGGTTATCCTCTTCAAATACTCCATAAAATGTAACGAAAGGATTTTCTTCCTGTACTTTCATGGAATTCTCAACAAATTTTTTCTTCTGTTCCTCTGTCTCTATATTAAATCCCGGATAAGCATTCCCTACTATATCTACAAAAGCAATAAACTCTCCTTCACTTGATAATTTTCTAATTGCCTTCATCCATATACCCCGCTTTCATTTTATTAAATAGTTAAATACATTTCATATTGTGATATACTATCTTTTTTGAAATTCATATGTTTTATAAAACCTTCTATACTAGCATTATTAGGGAAATTTATACTCACACTATTTAGATTTAGATCATTAGTTGCTTTTAGAATAAGACTTCTTCCTATTCCTTTTTGGCGATACTGTGGATTAACCCAAATGAAAAAAACCTTTCCATTTTTACTTATACTCATAGCTCCTATTAATTTGTTTTCCTCATAAACTCCATAATAATTCAATCCTTCAAGTTTTTTCATATATCAAAATCATTTTGCCAATTAATATGAATATCCTTTATCTCTTCTGATAAGTTCAAAATAGTATCGAAGGTTACTTCCTCTATATCTATAGCTTCATCTGCTTCTCCCTGTAGTTTATCAATATCTTTAATAGAATAATATTTTATATCATAGACTTTTTCATAACCCAATTTACTATAAAATTTGATAGCTCTATCATTCCCTACTATAACTTCTAAAAACAGCTGTTTACATTTATTGTCTACTGCAGCCCGCCTATGCAGCTGAAATAGATTTTTACTAACTTCTTTTCCACGGTAGTCAGGATGAACACAAAGGGCTCCGCAGCGAATAGTTCTGATTCCTTCATAATCTTTAACACCTCCTAAAATTAATCCTATTGGATTCCCTTCATCTAATGCTATAAATGAATGTTCTAATTGATTTCCTTCTGGTCCAAAGAAACGCTTCATAAAATCCTCCTTAGAGATCTCAAGTTTTATTATATAATCTGAAAAACCGATTCTAAAGGCATTGTACACTTTTTCAAATTCAATATTACTACAATAGTCGTATATGATCATCTTAATCTCCTTTTTCGATTTTTTTCAATATCATATCTATATAATTTTTAACTATATCATGAGTCATACTAATCCCCATTACAGAATTCACAAATCCGATACCATCCATTGAGGATAAAATAATATAGACCATAGATTCTATATCTATATCTTCTTTAAATTCCCCATTATTAATTCCTTGCTGTAGAATCTCTGCTAAAATAGTGTAAAACATCTTATACCTTTCTTTAGCTTTGTCTGCCATATTTGGATTTCTAGAAAGTACAGACCAAAATTCAAAAGTAAAGCGAGACATCTTTTGAATATTTTCATCAAAAAAACCTGTTAAAGTCCAATTTATATAACTAATAATTTTCTCTTTACTTGATTTCACATCCTGATTATTATCCATAAGATTCTTTCTCTGTCTTAATCGTTCTTCTGCAATCTCTAAAAATATGTCTTCCTTACTTTTAAAATAATAATATATCCCCCCTTTACTTATACCTGATGCTCTGACAATATCATCTACAGATGTTTCAGAATAACCTTTTTCTGCAAACAGATCAAATGCATGTTTAATTATCTTTTCCTTTTTAGTTTCTACCCCTTCGTTGCTTGTTTTTGACATATTACCTCCCACAAACCGACTAGTCGGTTTTTTAATTTTATTATATGTTAAATAATTGTAAGATGCAATATTATATCTAAATTTTATATATAAAAAATAGCCCACAAATTTCTTAACAGTCATCTACCATAATGTTGTCATTGCACTTATAGCTTATATACTGTATAATTTCTTTTTGTGTGGTATTTTTTTAATTTAGTTAAAGTTTAATGTAATATTTTTATCATAGAAAGGACATAGAAAATGAAACTTGGAATTGTAGGCCTACCAAATGTAGGGAAAAGTACACTTTTTAATGCAATAACTCAAGCTGGTGCGGAATCTGCTAACTATCCTTTTTGCACTATAGAGCCAAATGTAGGTGTAGTTGCAGTACCAGATGAGAGACTAGAAAAACTAGCAGAAATCTACTCATCAAAGAGAATTCTTCCAACTGCTATTGAATTTTATGATATAGCTGGACTTGTAAAGGGAGCAAGTAATGGAGAAGGTCTTGGAAATAAGTTTTTATCTCATATTCGTGAGGTGGAGGCTATAGTGCATGTAGTTAGATGTTTTGAAAACGTGGATGTAGTCCATGTAGAAGGAAACATTGATCCCCTAAGAGATATCGAAACTATAAATCTAGAGCTAATGTTCTCTGACATGGAGCAATTGGAAAGAAGGTTGGAAAGATCCAGAAAAGCAGCTAAAGGAGATAAGAGTCTTTCTACAGAAATCGAACTCATTCAAAGAACAATTAAAGCCTTAGAAGAAGGAAAATCCGTGAGAACATTGGACTTATCACCTGAAGAAAATGAAATCGTGAAATCTTTTAATCTTCTAAGTTCAAAGCCTGTTATCTATGCAGCAAATGTTTCAGAAAATGACTTAGCTGATGGTGGAAGCTCAAATCCTTATGTAGCTAAAGTAAAAGAATTTGCTTCTACAGAAAATGCAGAAGTAGTCGTAGTAAGTGCACAGATAGAGGCAGAAATTTCATTACTAGATGACGAAGAAAAAGTAGAATTCTTGAAAGACTTAGGTGTTGATAAATCTGGTCTTGATAAATTGATACAAGCATCTTATAGCTTACTAGGACTTATGAGCTTCTTAACAGCAGGACCTATGGAAACAAGAGCTTGGACCATAAAGAAAGGTACATTGGCTCCTCAAGCGGCTGGCAAAATTCACTCAGATATGGAAAGAGGATTTATCAGAGCAGAGGTAATATCATTTGATGATATTATGGCTCATGGGGGTAATTTAGCTTCTGCTAGAGAAAAAGGACTTGTGAGAATTGAAGGAAAAGATTATATAATGAAAGATGGAGATGTAGTATTATTTAGATTTAATGTATAGATAACAAATAATTAAGCATATTCTATAGTAATAGATTAATCCACTATATAGAAAACATATAGTGGATTAATTATATATAAGCTTAAATATAATTGATAACTTTATCGCTATAGGTTTTACTTCTCTGTTATAATAAAAAATATAAGGAAAATTCTGTTTATTATTTAAAAAAGAAGGTGAACCTTATGAGATATATTAGACTCCCTTGTTAATATCCTTTATTACAAAGGTTGCGAGCACCTCCTCTTAAGATTTATAGTTTCAAGTTTTTTCTATAATATTTGGAGGTGTTATTTTGAAAATTATAAATATGAATGAAATTAAAGAGGATTTAATTCTTCAGGCTGCACAAATTCTTACTGATAGTCTCCCCATCGGATGGCCAACCCTTGATGATGCAATTGATGAGATTAAAGAAAGATTGATCCCTGAAAACGTTTTACTTGCTGCTGTAGAGGATAATGAGATTATAGGCTGGGGTGGAATAATTCCCCAATACAATGGTAATGTTTTTGAACTTCATCCATTGGCGGTTAAAGAAAATATGCGAAGGAATGGTGTTGGAGCTGCAATTGTTAGAGCTTTAGAAGATGCAGCACGCAGTCGTGGAGGAATAACAATGCAACTAGGTGCAGATGACGAAGTTAATGATGGAGAAACTTCCTTTGCCAATGTTGACCTATACGATAATTTACCTATGCGTATTGAAAACTTTAATCCTGCCACTCACCAAACTGGCTTCTATATGAAAGTCGGCTATAAAATCATTGGAGTTGTACCTGATGCTAACGGCATAGGAAAACCAGACATCTGGATGGGAAAGCGCTTATAATAATAAAATGACTAACTAACATCAATTTAAAACCCACCTTTGAAATATCAGAGGTGGGTTTTAGAAATTTATTTATATTTATTTCATCTTAATTCCAGTTAGATTCTGTCCATTTTGATCTAATATTAGACTAGTTACTTTTCCGTCCTCACCTTTTACAAAGGTAATCTTGGCTTTTACTATTTTATAAAAATAGCTTTCCTCTGATTCAGGGAATATTTCATATTTATCTTGTCCTGTAACCATAGCATATATCTTTCCTTCTTCTGCTGTAATGGTAATAGTAAATCCCGGGAATATTACATATTCTCCTACATAGTTATCATATAAAGCCTTATCCTTTATTTCTATTTCTTTAATAGGTTCTGGTGTAGTATATTCCTTATCTAGCGTAATAGAAGCTAATGTATATGCCAAACTCATGGTATCATAACCACTTTTATTTGTCAGTACAATAACTGTCAAGTCTTCATCTATATATCTTGCTATATTAGCTGAAAATCCAAGGGTTCCCCCAGTATGAAAAATTTCTTTTCCAAGTTCCGTATCTCTGATAAGCCATCCATATCCATAATCTCCCATACCTTGCATATCTATATATCCTTTAAATATCCTATCTAGACCTTCTTTTTTTACAAGTTGTTCTGTATCTAATGCCCTATCCCATCTATATAAGTCTTCAACTGTGGAATACATATTTCCTGCACCATAAGCTTGACTCAATAAAATTTCATCATCTACAGGAATCAAATCCAGATGTCCTGAATATGCAGTGGCATGATGAATTTCTTTATTTTTTCCGTAACATACTCCAGTATCCTTCATATTCAATGGTCTAAATATATTTTCATGTAAATACTCTTCAAATGTCACTCCGCTTACCTTTTCTATTATCTCACTTAACAATGCATATCCTGTATTGCAGTATTTAAATTGAGTCCCTGGCTCAAACTCTAATGGCTTATCCTTAATAAGGTTAAGCACATCCTCTACCTTAGGATCTTCTGACTCCAAAGCATAAAATTCTGGCAACTCTGTGTAGTTGACTAATCCAGATGTATGGGTCAATAAATTATGTATTGTTATCCCATCCCCATTTGGGAAATCTGGTAAGTATTTCGATATTTTATCTTCTATATTTAACATTTGCTTTTCATCAAGCTGCATAATTGCCATAGCTGTAAACTGCTTTGTAACAGAACCAATTGCAAATCTTGTCTGAGTTTTATTTCTAATATTTTGATCTATATCTGCAAATCCATAGCCTTTATCTAAAATTATATTTCCTTTCTTAGCTATAAGTATGCTTCCATTAAAGTTTTCATATTTATGCAATAGTTCCATATAATTATTTAATTCATTATTGACTCCAACATAGGATTGAAAATAATCTTCATTATTCTTTTTTATCTGATTTATTCTTAAACTCTGTGTTTTTGCATCCCATCCCACAACTAAATCCAATGCATCGCTCAAAAATGATAGTGGAACAAAAGTTTTACCGTCTACGGCTATTATATTCGTCTTCAAATCAATCTCTTTTTGATTAAGTACAATAATAGATTTTCCTATATTGAGCTGAATATTACTGTTTCCATTAGAAAGAGTGATGTTTTGATTACCATTCCAAGTTATAGAATGTCCCAACTTCTCAGCAATGTCACGTAATGGATACATAAGCTTTCCATCTTGATTTAAAAAGGCATTGTTCTCTAATTCAATTACTTCTTCATTTAATATTATTCGGATTTTAGAACTCGTTTCACTTAATGCATTAAATGGTATACCTAAAATTAAGATAAATGATAATATTAAAGATATTAGCCGTCTTGACATATATATTCTCCCCCTCAATTAATATAATTAATTATATTTTATACTAATTTTATGCTATAAGAAAGGTATTCTTCATTTAATTAAAATATCGTAATAAAAAAATAAGTATTGAAAAAAAGAATCTGTCTCAAAATGATTAAAATAATCATTTTGAGACAGATTCTTTTATATTGGAAAACCTTATTTCAATGTATATTTAACTATTATAGATGGGTCTAACACTCTAAAAGTAAAAGACTCTGTAGCAAATAATCTTACCATTTCACTAGTGTGAGTTTGATATCCTATTGTAAAGTCTCTACCAATAGTAAGTTCTAGGTCATCATGATTATATGGTAATAAATATGCACCATCTACTACATGGCTAAATACAATTTTGCCACCAATTAATTTTTCAATTCTCTCATCTAATGGATATGCTGTTTCTTTAGCTATAATTCTTTTATATGCTTCTTCATTTACAACTAAAGTAAAAGGTCTTTCTACATAGGATTTTTTTAGTTCAATTAACCCCTTAGTTATTGCTTCCATTATAGCTGTAGGATCTTTTCCAAATGGTATTTCCTGCAATTCAACTGAATCATTTATTCCATTTATTGAAGCACTTTTTAACCCATTATATATTGCATTGTCTTCAAATAATGCAATGCTTTTCATTGCTTTCTCCAGTGGTTCATAGTTAATATCTTTAGCTCCTCGTGCGATATTATCTAATTCCCATCTATGCATTTCAAATTCTACTCTTGCCTCTGTCAAGGGTAAAACCTCATAATTACCGTAATAAACACCTTCCGAGTCTTGAATATTAGTTAATCTACCTTCTGTAATTACGTTGTAATCAAGCCCTTTGGCCCATTTACCTTCACCACTTTTCTAGCAGACAAGTAGGATTTTAGAACTTCTTTTGCCCTTTTATCTATTTCATTCCAAGCTTCATTAGATATAGGTGCTAATTCTCTATATAACATATATTATCCCTCCTATTTTAAATCCCCGATATTTAGATTTGATTCATCCTCAAACACTGATTTAATTTGCTCCTCTAAATGTGATATAGGTCCTTCTGTAAATAAGTAGGCTCTAAGCTCTTCATCCCATTTATCCATATTCCTTCTTAACCATTCTAAAAGCATACAAGCATGTTCTATCTCTTCATCTCTGTTATGTGCCATTATAGCCTTCAGTTCCATGTCCCTTGAAGCATCAACTCTTTGATTGTACCAATCAACAGCCTCTATCTCTTCCTTCAGACTATTTATAGCCCTTGATATGTTTAAAGTTTTTTCGTCCAACTTCCCGACTGGTTCATGATATTCGCTCATATTTAATACCTCCCGTTATTTTTTTTATCATTTTTAAATTACCCTATTAAAGTGTTGCTAAACAATTATAATATGTATGATTATAATTTAGAACCTCCTAACAAATAGCCTGTATAGCATAAATATTAAATACTATACAGGCTGATTTATAAAAAATCTAACGGAGTTGTTGTTCAAGTCTATCTTTTACTTCTTGTGGAGTTAATCCTTTAGCATTTATTACCGGTGCTTTAGTTTCTGTGTCACTAATCCCTAGCATATCCGTATTGTATCCTGCTGTTACAATAGCATCAAGGCCACTTAATTTTGATATATTGTTATCTATTGACTCACTTAATGCTTCTACAGAATAACCTTCCTTAATTAGGTAACCTGCTATATTATTTAATCCTTTTTCCACACCAATTTTTTTCATATTTATCACCTCTAGAGTATTTTGCACAAATTAATAATATAATATACTCTGTATATTAATAACTCTCTTTTGGTTATTGTTGAAAATTATAACTATAATAATAAAATAAATTTGTGGAAAAGTATATATATACTATAATTCATACTGGAGGAATAAAAATGACAGTAAAAGGTTATTTTGGAGAAATAAGTGCCGCAAATGATGCTGTTAAAGAACTTAAAAATGCAGGTTTTAGTGGTGCTTTTGTAGATATTAACGATCATTATATTGGAAATAGAAATATTAAAACAAATAATCCAGGAACAAGTACAGCACCTAGCCTCTCTCAATTAGTTTTAAACTCTGGTTCGACTGGCTTAAATGAAGGAAATTCTCCCTTAGCTGCTGCTAGCCCTATGGTTAGTGGAATGGGTTCTTTTGAAGAAGTTGCAAGTATAAATTACGTTGTTAGTGTAGATGCTAATAGTGAGGATTCTCAGAAGGCTAGAGATATTCTTAAGAGTAATGGCGGATATTTAGGTGATCCAAATGTTAGTAGAGAAAAAGCTATATCTACTGCTGAGGTTGATTTAGAAAAGGCTATCTCCAGACTAGATGACAATCTATATTAAAAAATACTCCCAAAGGAGTATTTTTCTTATGCAGCTATATTTATACTATTTAATTCTTCCACAACATTTCTTATCCATTTTTTAGAGCGAAGTCGTTTAGCCTCAAAAAAATATTTTTACAACCTCCTCCAAGGATATTATAAAAAATACTTTTTCCAACGGTAATTTAAAATATGTTGCTGCAATAAATCCTGCTGGAATAGCAAAACACCAAATTGTTCCAAGTTGTACTAACATGGAATATGTCGTATCTCCCCCTCCTCTAAATATTCCTACTATCATAAGGACATTGAAAAACCTAAGTGGTGCAAAAAAGGCCATGATTTTAAGTACTGTAATTGTAATATCTAATGTATCCTTATTGATCTTAAATAATCCTACAACTGCAGGAGATGCAATCCATAATGATATTCCTGTTATTAATCCTACAATTGGAGCAAATATACCTAACTTTATTGCATAATTAATTGCTATCTTTTCTTCACCTGCTCCAATTTTATTTCCTATCATAATAGCTGCTGCATTAGCAAGTCCTATGGAAAAAACCATAAACAAATTATTGATAGTACTCGCTATCTGCATACTAGCTACCTCACGAATACCTATTTTAGCATATATTATTGAATATACAGATAATCCTATGGACCATACCAACTCGTTAATTATTACCGATGAAGATGTTTTAAAATACATCTTAACGAATTCATGGTCAAATCCTATAATATTTTTTAGTTTACTAGGAATAACTGAGTTAGACTTATAGGCACAGACAATTATAAACATCATCTCTACAAATCTAGCTATACTAGTAGCTATGGCTGCCCCTACTACGCCCATTGCAGGAAATCCAAAATGTCCAAATATAAAAACCCAGTTAAGAAAAGCATTTGTTAGTACACCTATTAGACTTCCAAACATTGGTAATCTTGCAATACCAATACATCTTAATGTTGTAGAATAGGCTTGAGTAATACTAGTAAGTACAAAGGTTACTGAAATAATTCTAATATACTGAACTCCTAAATTTATAACTTCAGTATCCTTAGTAAATACTTTTATTATTTCTCTAGGAAATAAAGATGCTGGAATAAAAAATAAAAATGAAACTATAAGGCTCAAAATCATATCTAATCCTAACATCTTTCTTATATTTGAAATATCCTTTTTACCCCAAAATTGGGACATAAATATGCCTGCTCCTGCATTAATTCCTGTTAAACATAACATGAATATAAAAAAATATTGATTAACTAAACCTACAGCTGCAATGGAACTTTCTCCAAGTCTTCCTATCATTAAATTATCAACCATATTTAGAGATGAACTAATTAAGTTCTGTAAAGTTATAGGTATAACTAATGTAAGAATTGCAAGGAAGAACCTCTTGTCTTTTAATGTCTTTTTCATTTACGTCATCCTCCTATTTTTTAACACAAAAAAGCAAATGGGTATTGGAAGCCGCCCATCTGCCTTTATATTTATTATATATTTGATTAAATTTACATAATAAATTATACAGAAAGATTATATAACAGTCAATATCTTTCTAAATACTTATAAAGCTTAAAAGCCAGTCTACGTTAATAGTAAACTGACTTCTTCATCTTTTGTGCTTAAATTGTTCTTTATCTTTTGTGTAAGTGTAAAAACTTCATATTAATAATTTACCATGTAAAAAAAGGATTTCATATTCTGAATTTTGTCCCTAAGCTAGGTACATTTGTCCTATCTTAAGTTCCTTTTTCTAATCCAATAACTAGCTGCCTCTGTTCTATTTGAAACATTTATCTTTTTAAAAATATTACTAATATAATTTCGAACAGTTTTATCTGAAATTGACAATGATTCTGCTATCTCCTTATTGGTTTTACCTAAACTAAGAGCTTGTAATATTTTCGTTTCTCTCGGACTGAACTCCGAACTTTCTTCTATTTTCTGATTGTCTAGCTTTATACTATTAAAAACTCCCTCTGTAACAGAAGGTCCAGCACTGAATCCCCATTATATACAGACAATATAGTTTTTATTAACTCTTCTGATTCAATATTTTTTAATAAATATCCATCAGCCCCCGCCCTAATGGTTTCCATAACTATATGCTCCTCTGCATAAGCTGTTAAAATAATAATTTTGATATTTGGAAATAAATTCTTGATACTAATACAACCACTTACTCCGTCACCATCAGGAAGCTTAAAATCTAATAGGATAACATCTGGATTAGTATTAATAGCCATCATAATAGCCTCTTTTAATGTTGCTGCCTCTCCACATACCTCTAAACCATCATTTAATTGCAACAATAGTCTTAATCCGTCTCTAACCACACTATGATCATCTACTAATAAGACCTTTATCTTATCATTCATGTCTTGTATCCCCCCAAGGTATCATAATCTCCACTTTTGTACCATTCCCTATTTTATCAATATTAAGTGTTCCTCCAATTCTCTTAGCCCTTTCTTCCATGGAACTAATCCCAAAATGTTTTTCAACATTCATACCCTTCATAGAAATTCCTAAACCGTTATCTATTACTTTAATATATAGAAAATCATACTTACTCTCTAATAAAACTTCTGCATAAATAGCCTTAGAATGCTTAATTACATTGCTAATAGCCTCCTGAACTATATAATAAATTTGCGTAGATTTCTCTGGAGATAAATGCCCATAGTTTGTTTGAGATGTATTACTTTTGAACTCTATTGGGATATCCTGATTTTCATTGAACTTCCTTACTAATTGTTGAAGACTATAGTTTAAATCCTCCATTTCTATAATTTCCAATGTACTTGATGACAAAAATTCACGAGTCTTATCTATTGTATTATTTAAGTCAATTTTTATTTCCTTCAACATAGGCTCTATACTATCTTCCGATTTATTTTTTATCAAATATTCTACCTTTAGTCCTGCTGCATATAGGCTTTGTATTATACTGTCATGTATCTCTAGTCCCAGCTTTCTTCTTTCTTCAGAGGCTATTCTACGTTCTTCCAATCTATTTATCTTTTCTTTCTGTTCCCAACCAAATGTATCTATTACCTTAATTAATAGAAAATTAATAGTTATTCCAACAGATGCTTTAAATATTTGAATGGGAAATTGAAAAATTTCTAGAAATAAATTATCATTAATAATATTAGCAGGGAAAAAATCCATCTTTTTTACAATAAGTCCATCTAAAAAGCCATAGATTAAAAATATACATGCTAATCCTTTATATCTTTTAGCCATACTATTAGATTTTCTTTTCTCTATGATTTTACCATTTAAGTACAAGGCAATAGCCGATACTGCACCGCCCGAAAGTGCCATTATATATCTTAGTACTATAATGTTATATTTTGGATTTAACATAAGATAATCTTGTCCATAATAAACAGATAATAAAATAAAACCCGTCAGCCACACTAAAAACAATATAATAGGAACTTTAAGAATAATCTTTCGATATCTATGTTTTAATGGTAATAAACTAATTCCAAAAATCATCAAATAGGCAAATGAAACTGCTTTTAAAAAATATTTTATAATAAATAAAAAAGTATGTAGATGGGAATAAATATCTAGGATTTCAATCATTGTAATCCATTCTGTTATACCATGACTAATGCCAAAGTATCCTAAATATTTCAATGATTTTACCAGTGGTAAATCAGTCACTTCTGCATCTTTTCCTTGAATGGAAAATATCCCCATATTGATAAATGCAAATCCATAAATTAGATATAAGAGAAAATAATCTCTAGCCATATAAAACTCTCCCAAATGTATTTTGTTAATAAATTTGCTTCTATTATAACATAGTACTTAATTATAATCATATTCTTGAAAACTAATCTATTTTTTTATTATAATCCTTAATTTTCATTACTGTATTATTTTTTAATATATAGAGAAAATATTAATACAGAATAATTTATATCACAAAATATGAAGGTAGGTAATGCACATGGAGAAGAAATTTCTTGCACCCTCTGAAGTAGCAAAATCAATCATTGCCTCAGCAGAAACAAAAGCAAGTTTATCAGTAACTAGGCTACTAATCCTTGGAATAATGGCTGGAGCCTATATTGGTTTTGGAGCCTTTGGTGATATTGTAATCATGCAAACCTTAGGTAATATAGATGTTGGACTAATGAAATTCGCAGGTGGTTTAGTTTTTCCTGTCGGTCTAATGCTTGTAGTTTTTTCAGGTTCCGAGCTTTTCACTGGAAATAATTTAATGACTATGGCTATAATGGATAAAAAAATATCTGTATATGGATTATTGAGAAATTGGTTCTTAGTATATTTGGGAAACTTCATAGGCTCTTTAACTCTGGCTTACCTTATACACAAATCATACCTGGTAAGTCAAAGTGTGCTAGATGTTACACTTAATATAGGTAGTTCTAAAATGTCTTTAAGTTTTCAAACCGCACTTATACGAGGAGTACTGTGTAATATATTAGTCTGCCTTGCAGTATGGATGGCTGCAGCAGCACAAGATATAATTTCAAGGATATTTGTTATATGGTTTCCCATAATGTTGTTTGTTTTATCTGGATATGAACATAGTGTGGCTAATATGTTTTTTTTACCATTAGCAAAGTACTCGGGACTTAATACTACTTGGTCTAATATATGGTTTTCAAACTTAATTCCAGTGACATTGGGCAATATTTTAGGCGGTGGAGTAATAATACCTATTGCCAATTACATCACCTATATACTTCCGGAGAAAAATAAGTAATAGAAAAAAACATGGGTATCATTCTACCCATGCCTTATTTTACATTCAATTTCATTTACTTGTAATTATTTTCTCTTGCTATTGCCTCATCTTTAATTTCTTCTTTCATTCCCTTTAGAGATTCTTCTCTCCTTTTATTTTTCTCCATTAATGCTTCTTTAGTCTTTTCATCATCTGTTTTTGCAATCACTTCTTCTGCAAGATTGTAATTTTTAATTGTATTGTCAATATTAAATTGTATCTTCTCAACATTATCTCTTCTATCATCTGGTTTTGGTTTATTATTCATAATCTGCACCTCCTTATTTTTAATAATTTTTTCATCTAAAGATGACCACAATCTTATTATTTATCTATAAGCTGTTTTTGTCCCATTTCAACTAATTTCTTAGTCATCATTCCACCTACTGTACCAGCAGTAAATATATTCTCTATGGGATCTAAATTTGAAAGATTATTTGATAAGCCCATTTCATTGGCTATCTCCATTTTCATTTCTTCTAAAGCTCTTACAGCATTAGAATTCAATGGTCTTTTTGCCAAAATTCTCACCTCTATATCAAAGTTTTATTCTTTATTATTTTGTATGTTTTAACGATTTTAAATACTAGGTAATTTAATGAAAGTATAAGATAAATATTTACTGACTTTATTATAATTCACATATTTCAAAGTTCATCTTTATATTATTTATAATAATTTAATCAAATAAGGAGAGAAGCATATGTCATATGATTTGAGTAAAAGTACTGAAAAATTCAAAACATTTTTGGAATAAGTTGGGTCAAATTTAAATGTAATTGAATTTTGTGCTTCAACTAGAACTGCTCAAGAGGCGGCAGATGCAGTAGGACATAATGTATCTCAAATAGATAAATCTTTAATTTTTAAAGGATAAACATTTCAAAACCTATATTAATAGTTGCAAGTGGTATAAATTTAGGGCAAATGAAAAAACAATAAAAACAATAGACAATTATATTGGGGAAAAATTAGAAAAGACAGATACTGGCACATCTCATGCTGTATTTAAACTGATTCTGCAAATTTTATTAGAAATAATACAGGAAAATATAATTTATATCAAATAACTTAGAGCTACAAAATATTAAATGTTTTGTGAATCAATTATTCTTTCTTAGTCTTTATCTCAAAGATAAAATAATAATACTTGAAAATTGCTATCAATATTATAAACAATTTAATAAATACCTTTCCTACAATTATTAATGGAAATAATAACATTAAATCAGAGATCAACATTATTGTTATTTTTCTCTTTAATGTCATTGACCTATCTCTAATAAAATCTTCTGCATAATCTTTGTATAATTTTGTGCTTTTAAGCCATAAGTCAAATTTCTCAGATCCCTTTACAAAAAACATAGATGCTAATATCAAAAATGGTGTTGTTGGTAATACAGGTATAATGACTCCTATCATTCCAATTACCATAGAAATAATTCCTAATGTGATGAATATTAGATTATATAACTTCATTGGACTTTTTCTCCTTTATGGATCTGTAATTATAGAATAATTATACCTTATATATAGAAACAAAGATATCTTAAGCTGTCTATCATATTAAAACAATATTAAAAATCCCCTTATAAGAAGATTTTTAGGTGAATTATATTTATTTTATATAAGGCTTTATATATAAGCTTTTATGAGCATTAAACTTCCTAGCCTGAATCTTCCATCCTCTATTAGCAATTAATGTATATAACCAACTAGGTATTATTTCTTTTGATACTAAATTTATTGCCTCTAAAGGGATACTTTCATTCTTAGCTATTTTATCTATAGTTATATCTAAAGATTTTACTATATTCCTAGTCATGCCGCCTAAGTTTTTAATTGGCATGCCATTTATTGCAGGACTGCATCCTATTGCAAGACCACCAAGCCATTGAAATCCAGCATTATCTGCAAATATTTTACATATTTTAAGAGCTGTATTACTATGAAATGATTCTGGAAAACCATTATTTACAATAGAAATAAACCTTTGGCTTTTAGAATTTGACATTCCTTTTCTATTTTGTCCTATAAGCTCAAAAGCTTTAATCAAAGGAGATGGTAAACTGTCCACGTATAAAGGGGCAGAAACTATAACTATATCAGCATCATTTACCTTGGCAAATAGACCTTCTACATCATCTTTTAGAATAGAAATTATATGAAGTTTCTCAGAAATATATCCTTTTTTATTCAGCCCTTCAAGTAAATAATTTCCTAGGGATTCGGAGGTACTGTTTTTCTTTTTAGGACTTCCAATTAATAACAATGCCTTTTTCTCATTTAACATATTATATCCCCTTTCTATGACTTAACTTCTCTTTTAATTGATATTTTATCTGTTCTTCTGATTTATTATGTATAGTTCCTCCGCTGAAAGAATTATACCAATTTAAAGAGTTTCTCTTGAGAAGATTATTAAATACTTCTTCCATTTCATTGTCTTCTTCTGACATCAATCCTAACACTACTACCTCTGGATATGTTTTATATCTCTCCTTATGATGCACTTCTCCACTAATCTTTTTAAAGAATGGAAGTAATAAAGGAATTATTCTATCTAAAGCCTTTTTAAGTTCAGATGAATATCCTCCATAGACTACAGGCGTAAGATATACTACTAAATCCATATTAATTATAGTTTCTGTAAGCACTCGTCCATAATCATCTATTACACAAATTCCAGGAGTCTTTACCCAGCAGCCAAAACACCCCATACATTCTCCTATTTTCTTTTCATTGAGTACAATAGATTCTACTTCATAACCATGTTCAATAAGTGTCTCTTCAGTAAGCTTGTTTATTCTTTCCATACTTTGGTCGTTTTCTAATGCACCGTTAAGTATTAATGCTTTCACCTATACATACCTCCCTTATCTATTATTTAAATCCTTTAAGAATTTTTCATACCAACTAGTCATAAATTTCAAATGATCTATACCAAAATAAAGTGTTGACATTTCAAAATACCCTGCCTTATCCCTAATCTCAGCCTCAAGACTTTCAAGCTCCTCTAACTTTTTATTAATATCTCCAATTAACTGCTCCACAAGCTGTGAAGCCTTTTTCTTTGGAAGTTTTTCATAGAAAAATATTTTGGTAAGAATATCCTCATAAGATCTCATAAAATCTATAGGCTCTTCTAGCCATTTAATAAATGCATCATTTCCAGCTTCATTGATACAATATACCTTCTTGTATTTTCCATCCTCTATAACCTTAGTAGAGTTTATTAAACCATCTTTTTCTAATTTATTTAGTGCAGGGTAAATACTTCCAAAACTTGCATTAGCAAAATTTGATGTACTTTGAATCATAATTTGCTTTATATCATACCCTGTGAGGTTTTTATATGTTAAAAAACCTAAAATTATAAATTTTATCATTAGCATCAACCTTTCTTAATATTAATATATCGCGTCGATATATATCATATAGCTATATGCATTAGAAGTCAATATAATATATTAAACTTATAAGACTAATCTAACTATAAGTCAGGAAAATCTTTAATTAATATTATTATTACTCAAAGAATAATACCTTTATATAAAAATAAAAATGCTAAATATATATTTAGCATTTTTATGGCAATAAAATGATCTCAAAAAATATTCATAACTTTAACTACACTATTCCATTCTACCCCATTTCATCTCTACGCCGCCTTTATCATACTTCTTTCTTTTTCCAGTAATTCTTTCGATATCAATACGTATTACACAAGTAATCTTTAAAGAACCTTCAATAGCTGCTTCAAAATATGGCATATTCCAAGGACTATATTTTTCTGATAACAGCCTTAGCCCTAAGATTTTTTCCTTCTCATCTTCAACAATATTAGCCCTACCAAAAACTACTGTTGATTCAAATTCAGTGGTAAATTTTTGACTGGCTATCTTTCTAAAGGTTTTGGGGTCTTCCATAGCTTTTTCTAATTCTCCAGCAGGTCCTGGTGGTGGAACATTCACATCTCCAACAAAAGATATACATATTTTAGAATTTCTTTTTATATTTTCTATTTTACTACCCTGATATGCAGAATGGATATATATTTTATTATCACATCTAGCAATAGAAACTGGAATGCAATAAGGATTTCCTTCTTCATCAATAGTGGCTAAGGTTCCAAATTTAGCTTTGTCTATGATGGAATAGGCAAAATTCTCGTCCATTTCTCTATCTTTCCTTCTCATTTCCTTCATAAAATCCCTCCCTTATTTTTATGGTCACTCTCCCCTAAAATTATATATATTATAATTCAAATTTTAATTCACCTCAACCACAAAGACTAATTTATCTATTCTAGTTACTTCTAATTTCTTCCTATGAATTTCAAATTGTTCTCTTAAAAAATCAATATTTGAATAATATTCATCCTCTATTTCTTCAATTTCATCTTTAGTTAAAGTTTTCATAATTTCTCCTTTATCTTTTTGACTTTCAAACATTAGATCTCCTATGATTATCTTGCCATCTAATTTTAAAACCCTAAGCATTTCATTGATTGCAATAATTTTTTCCTCTTCATCTAGATGGTGAAATGCATAGGTTGATACTATCACATCAAATTTATTATTTTCAAAAGGAATCTTTAGAAAATCACCTAATCTTAACTTTAATTTTGGAAACTTTTCCTTCGATATATTTAACATTTCTCTTGATTGATCAATACCAATTATATCATAATTTTTATCTAAAAATCTTCTTGATAGATTCCCTGTCCCCACACCTATTTCCAATACTTTAATTGTCATTTTCTTATCTGCTACCGCTTCTTCAAAAACAGTGTCTAATAACTTATCATAGTTTTTATAAAAGTTTAATGTGCTATAATCTTTTCTTATTGATTCATCATAAGTTTTAGCCCAACTATTGAAATCCCATTTATCCTTCCATTCATTTTTAACCTTCCATATTTCATTCATTGATTCTATTACTTTTATTATTTCTGCCTTATAACTCTCATTTTCACTCTCATATACATTATCCATAATGTCTTCCAAAGATCCTTTTATCAGCTGCATCTTATGGATTTGGTTATTCACAACTTCCCATTGAGTATAGAAATGATTTAATAAATTGTTTTTACTCTCATCCTTAAATATATCTCTAATGCTTTCAATTGGTAAATTTAATTCCCTATACATTAAAATTGTATGGAGTTTTATTAAATCATTTTCATTGAAATACCTATAATCATTTTCAACGTTCCTCTTAGGATTAATTAATCCTTTTTTCTCATAGAATCTAATTTTATTTGTAGATATATTAAATATCTCAGATACTTCTTTTACAGAATAAAGTCTCTCCATTATATAACCTCCATTGTTTATCATTCTATATACACTATAAACCTTATCCTAAGGCTAAGGTCAAGAAAAATAAGAAGAATATTCATATACTATTTGACATTAAAGTATTACATATCTCTTTATCCTACATTTCTCCCTATGAATTTACTTCAATATTGAAAATATTATAGGAGTTTTGTACTATTTTGTTACCTCTACTTTTTGCCTATAATTAAATGGATAGAAGTTTTTTATTAAGCCATTTATATAGGAGGATGATATTGTGACCAAAGAGAGTACTAAAAAAAAAGGCATTAGTTGGTTTAAAACTACTAATCCTAATCAAAACCTTTTAGATCTAAACAATATAGAACAACAAGTAGAAGTAACGGAAGTTATTAAAGAAGAGAAATTTCTTAATTTGAAAGAGTCTGAACAAATAAGTACACAAAACAATAATCCCCTATTTTCAAAAGATAATCAAGACAAAGTAGTTCTAGATTTAATTGTTTCCATGGAAAATATCATAAAAGATCGTCAATTGATATTCTATAAAAATAAAGGCCTTGAGGAACAATTATATGCTGCTAATGAAGCAATTAGTCGTATTAAGCAAGATTTAATGAAAAAAGATCAGCTTTTACAGGAGAAGAATAAAGAAATTCGCGGACTAGAAAATAGCTTAACAAACAAACAAATGAACTACGATCAATTGCTGGAAGATTATAAAGAGTATCAAAACAATTCAAATATGGAATATGAAAAGATTTCAAATCAACTTGAAACTGAAATTAATAAATACAATAAACTTAACGAGGAGTCTATGAATGCTCAATATCAAAATATGCTAAAAATCAATGAGCTTGAAGAAAATATTAGAAGGCTGGAAACGGAAAACCAACAATATGCACAGCAATATGAAAAAATACTTCATGAGAAATCTCAATTGATGAAAACCATAAATGATTTTACAGAACGAATGTCTTCCTCTTTTTCTTCAAAGGCAATTAATTCTAATATATCTGATTCAAGGTAAACAATTACCAGAACTTTATTTAAACCTAAAGAAAGGGGGCCAACTATGTCAATTTATAGCGGAAAACTACTTGAATTAAAAGAAATTAAAAATGAATATGATAAATATTTTTTACAAGTAAGGCTCTCATTTGAACAAGATATTGAAATGTTTTGGGAAGTTGATAAATATACAGCTGAGAATTTAAAAGACCTTATTCAGCTTGATGAAAAACATAAATATAGATTATCCTTTAATAGCTCATGGGACGCAATCCAAAAACAACATAAAAGTGTATTGACACGAACATATTGTGATCAAAGTGAGATAATAAGTTTTTCATGCTCAGAAGATTATATAAGTAAATTAAATACTATTAAACGTTGTCAAGACATTGCTGCTTTGGACAAGCCAATCTTCATACCTATAAAATTAGAATCAAATGATGAACCGCATAAAGATAAGGAAAAGATATCAAAGAATTACATTGGTAAATTTAAAATGACATCTATTGCTATTATGAGTGTAATATTCGTCATATTATTTGGATATTTAAGCCGTCTTTATCTGAATAAAACCGCATTTGATGAAAAGGCACTGGCTCAGTCAATTCAATTAAATAATGAATTAACCGAGAAAGAAAGTGAAAGTTTGGAATCAGAGAATAGTATAACAATTGAAGACCTCTCTTCTATTGAACCCGCTATTCCTTTTATAAAACTTGAAGAATCAATAACATATAGCGTTCCAGAAGGAAGTGTTGCTCTTACCTTCGATGATGGTCCTTCTCAATATTCTATAGGGATTATGGATGTACTAAAAAAATATGAAGTTGGTGGAACATTCTTTTTTACTGGACTTAATGTGAAGAAATATCCCGATTACGTTCAGTGTATTCAATCTAACGGCTACTCTATTGGTAGTCATTCTATGAATCATATTAATATGCCTACTCTTTCTTATGATAAACAAAAAAGTGAACTTATAGACTCTATTGAATTACTGGAAGAAGTAACCAATCAAAAGATAAATCTCTTTAGACCACCTTATGGCTCTCTTAATAAACAGATAAAAGATTTAATATACAATCAGGAATATAAAATAGTACTTTGGAATAATGATCCAGAAGATTGGAAAACCCGCGATGCAGATAAGATATTTTATTCTATTGAGAACTCCAATGTATCAGGATCCATCATTCTTCTCCATGAATCCCAAGCCGTTATTGATGCCTTGCCAAGAATAATTGAGTATTTGCAAGAACTTAATCTGGAAATCATAAACCTGCAATAAAAACTAAATTGGAAGTTAAACATCCTAAGCAGAATGGATAAAATTAAAAGCAGCAGATTGTTTTTATAAAAATAATCTACTGCTCTAATTCGTCTTCATCAAAACCTTAATTTTAAAACTCCATGAAATGATTTGTCTCTTTTAAGTTTATGCAAGACCAGCCAATAGTTTACCTATGAGGAATGCCGCTATAGCTGCTATTCCTCCAACTATAAGCATCTCTAGTCCAGAAGTAAACCAATTTTTCACAGTTACTTTCACCTTTAGAGCACCTAAAACAAATAGGGTTACCCCAGTTAATATGCAAGCTAATATGAAGGTTATATCACCCATGCCTGGTATAAATGTTGATGATACATATGCTATTAAAGGAACAAATCCAAAAATTAAAAAGGAAACAAAGGTAACTAATGCATTTTTAATCGGAGATTCCTTTTCTTCTACAATTCCTAATTCTTCTACCATCATAACACTAATCCATGTCTCTTTGTTTTTTGAAATTATATCTGTTATTTTAATAGCATCTTCTTCACTCAATCCTTTGGCCTTGTAAAGCTCTATCATCTCTTGTTTTTCTCCTTCGGGATAATGTTCTACTTCCCAACTTTCTCTTTCTCTTTCAAGTTGTTGATATTCTATCTCTGCTTTTGTAGATAAATAATCTCCAATTGCCATAGACAAACCATCAGCTATTAAATTGGCAAACCCCATAATTAGTACTATACCACCATTAAGAGACGCACCTGCAACACCAGCAACTACTGCAAATGTAGTAATTATTCCATCTAATCCACCATAGATAAGATTTTTAATATACTTTCCTTCACCTGAGTTATGAGGTTCATAATTTTGTTTATGTGCCTTAATTGTAGCTTCAATATCTCTATTTTTAAAAGCCTCCTTAGCTTTATCTAAATTTCTAGAAAACATAAATATATCCTCCTTTCGAATAATTTCACTAAATATATTTTACCCATTTGTATAATAGATTAAATATTATGCTAAATACAATAATTATGCTTAGCCCGTAGAAAAAGCCATAAGCAGATATTATAATTAGTAAAAAAGACTAAAAATATTTTTAGTCTTTTAACTCCAATAGGATAATTTTAAAAACATATTTATAATTCCAACTAATTCATTATATTCTTCCTTGGATAGCACTCCACCTTTCACCATCATATTGTTACAAGTAAATCATATAATAATATTGCTGTCATGTCAATTCAAGTTATTTCTTGATTATTATCTATTTTTTAAGAATATCCTTAAGTTCCATCAAATTAGAAATCTCATAGGTAGGTTTTATTTCTGTTTCATTCACAATCTTATTAGGATTAAACCAACATGTATCTATACCAAAATTTATTCCACCTTGTATATCAGATGTTAAGCTATCTCCTACCATCAACACCTTGCTTTTATCAGTATACTTTATATTATTTAAAGCGTGTTCAAATATTCTGGAATCTGGTTTTGATACCTGAACTTCCTCAGATACTACTATATCTGCAAAGTATCTTGCTATAATAGATTTTCTTATTCTATTATCTTGGACATCACTAAGACCATTAGTGATTATGATGAGTCTATAATCTTTATGCAAACTTTCCACAAGGTCCATACTATCATCATATAGAAATGATCCATAAGATAGACTCTTCATATATGATTTTGCAAATTTAAATTCATCAAATCCAGCATTTAGTCTATCTGATAATCTCTTAAATCTCTCAGCCTTTAATTCTTTCTGAGTAATAAGTCCATCTTCAAACTCTTTCCATATAGCCGTATTTATATCCTTATATACATTTAAATGATATTCTTCATCATATTCTATATCAAATTCAATCATAGTACACCTAAGAGCCTCTCTTTCAGATTTTTTGAAATCAAATAAAGTCTCATCTGCATCAAATATTATAACTTCATACTTCATAATAATCTCCTCCATATGTTTATCTTTTATAATTATAACATACAAATTTTTATGATTTATACACTTAATAATAATTCTTACAATTTTATCCCTTTATAAATAGATTATCTAGTTATTTAGCTGAGCATATAACAAATAAAAATTATATCATCTCAAGCTCAAATTCCTCTATTTTTAGGAACAACTTATGAACACCTAAATAGAGCTTTTAAAGAATTTGAATCTCAATCCATTATAAAATCAGTATATATTAGATGAAAATAACCTTCGAGAATTGTGTATAAAACCTCTATAATACTGAATTTAAAGCTTTGATGTCATAATTAGCAAATACAAAGAGAAGTCCTACATCTCCTTATAAATCAAGGAAAAGTAGGACCTCGTATACTGTAAGCCACCATATATAATTTAGATATACTAATGGTCTGATATTAAAATATTTTATCTCGCTATTACTTAAATAGTAGTCTCTATAAAAAATACTATTACTAGCAATTGTGCATCTACATATTATATTTATTTTCTCCCATAGGTAATTAATAGTCCTTGTACTTTTAAAAATGATTTTTTATTCTCAGGATTTCTAAAATATTCTGCTATCTTATCTTTCATTTTTATATAATTCTCTGCCTCAACTCTATCAATTCCTCGATTCATGAATAGTTCAATAGTATTTTCTTGACTGCCAATATCAAAAGATTCATCCAATCCGTTGATTTCAATAAAATCTTGCACTTTTTCTTCATAATCTTCCATTTCAGAATTTACATACATTACCCTATCATTCATACGAATGTCAATATCATATAAACCTAATTGTTGCATATAAAATGGCAGCCTCATTCCAATTGCATAGTCTCTACCTTCATACTCTAATTCTTTCTTCCATACTTTATGAAAATCAAATGCTGTACATAGATAATCATAACTAATATCATCAATATATAACCCGTCATTTTCAAATTCCCTATTAACATCTACACAGACGATAAATCCTTCTTCCTTAACTAAATCCACCATTTTTCTTAATACTTCCATAGGCTTATTCATATGGCGTAATCCAGCTTGACAAATAGCCATATCATATTTTTCATTTGACTCGAGAGAATATATATCTGATGGAATGAACTTTACATCAAATTTAGTATTGTTAAAATTTAATTTAGCTTTATTAATAAAATATTCACTATCAACTCCTGTATAAGTACTTCCCTTAGGTAAAATCTCAAGTAATTTCATTCCTAAGTAACCATCTCCACATCTAAATTCAATAATATCCTTTGGAGATTCTATATGCCAAACATTTCTTACAAGAAATCTTAGATAGTCATCATTCCAGAAATACTTTCTATTTTTATAAAGTTTGTCAGTCTTTCCATTCCAATTATCTCGGTTATCTGTATCTCTTGGCACATATTCTTGCTGGCGTAATGGTTTTAAACCTAATAATTCATCTACAGAAACGTCAAAATACTCAGCTATACTTGGTAATAAGGTTATATCAGGCATTGTTATACCAGTCTCCCATTTACTAACTGACTGAAAAGATACTCCTAATACATCTGCTAGTTCCTGCTGCCCTATTCCCTTATCCTTTCTCAATTGTGCAATCTTAAGTTTAACTGTTCTCATATAATGGCCCCCTTGAGTTTAATAACTTAATGCTAACATAACCATCCGGTTAAACCAATAACGTGATATGCGAATTAATTCCCATATTAGTTGAAAAAATAGTCTTTACTATATCCTGTCGGATGATATTATCCTATGGGAACTGCTTAATGTAAAGTTTTCGTCTTATTTCAATTTAGTAATTTTACCTGTTATTGATATTCTCCGGATTCATATCATGGTAAAATAATCTTTTTTCAGCTACATCTTTCCACTTTGTTCCTTCCTTACCATAATTACAGTATGGGTCAATAGAAATTCCTCCCCTTGGAGTAAACTTTCCCCACACTTCAATATACTTTGGATCTAAAAGACTTATTAAATCTTTCATTATTATGTTCATACAGTCTTCATGAAAATCTCCATGGTTTCTAAAGCTAAAAAGATAAAGCTTTAAAGACTTGCTCTCTACCATGAGTCTTTCTGGAACATAGGATATATACACTGATGCGAAGTCAGGTTGTCCTGTTTTGGGACAAAGACTTGTAAATTCCGGACAATTAAACTTTACAAAATAATCATTTTCCTTGTGTTTGTTCTCAAATGTTTCTAAAACAGATGGATTGTAATTATAATTATAGCTTGTCCCTTGATTTCCTAATAATGTTATACCTTCTAATTCTTGTTCTTTTCTTCCAGACATATTTATATCCTCCATTTCTATTAAGTTTATATTCTGTTTCGTAATTGTTTAAAAAGAATAACTCCCACTATTCCCGGAATAATTTGTCCAATACATAGACTGGCTGCCAACACCTTATAAGGTATATTTAGTATAACTGAAAGCCATATAGGAACTATTAATCCTGGTCCAAAGATTATTGGAATGGCCATAAGCCAATCATTTAACTTAAATTTCTTTATCAAATAAATTGCTCCTGAGGTAACGAACCCTACTATGAAACCTCCTAATGCATCAAGAATTCCTAGTCCCCCCATAAGTATATTACTTACCATATTCCCTACCGCTAATGGAAGTACTAGAAATGGGTAGATTCCACTTAAAACGTAAAATGATGTTGCTATTCTTATCTGATATTGTCCAAAGGCAAACCCTTGGGTTAAATACATCAATACAACATAAAGCCCTACTGTAACCCCTGATATAGCTGCCTTCTTAGCCATAGTTTCTTCCCCTATTGCTGACGATTTGATATTCATTCTTATCACTCCTTAATTTTAGTAAATTCTAAATAAGAAAGGTTCTTCATATCCCTTAAACAATAGACTAAGAAATTATTAATATATTTTATACAAATAAAAAAAGGCACAAAGTGCCTTATAAAAATAGAATATTCTTATTTACAGACCCTTAGTTTTATTTATAGACAGGATGGTTTCGAACTGTCTTATTTAGTTTTTTCTCAATATAGTATAATAGCTACTAATAAATATGTCAAATAAATTAAATTTGGATATATTTTAAATCTATCTTACTTAATCCTCTAATTTTTTTGAATATACTTCTGCCCATGCAGGAAAAAATCCAGCACTTATAGCAATATTTTTAGAGATTATATGAGACACTGCGGTTCCATAAAAAGGTACCTTCCCACGCTTTAAGAGTTCCTGTTTTAGTAATGCAACTAGATTTATACCAATACCTTTTCCCCTATATTTAGGCAACACATTAATGCCAATTTGATATAAGGTTTTACTATCTTCACTAGCTCCTGCCATACCCATTATAATATCACCATCAAAAGCGGCAACTCCAAGAACATCTGGATAACTCTCACTAAAAACAAAAGCTTCATCAAACCTGCTATCATCCCCAAATTGTAATATCTCTTGCTTTTCAAACCATTTTATTGGAGCAATGGGCTTTATATCACAAGTAACAGGATTAGGTAGATAAAAGTGGGGCATCTGATCAATTTCATGACCAAATTCTCTTAATTTATTATCTATAGCCCTAAGTTTATCATAGTCAAACAACCAGTTAGCATCTCGCTTTAGAATCTTTTCTTCAAGCCAAGGTCTTATTTTTTCATCAGCACAGATTATTGCCCTTCCCCCTATACTAATTATCTTTAGGAAACATCCATCACTTTCATAGATACGTCTACCCTCTAGAAGCTTATTTTCAGTAATTGTATTTCCTTCTTTTTCAAAGTCTGAGAGTTGACAATTATAATCAAGGGCCAATTGTCTTTTTGCTATGCTAAGTATTTCAGTTTTTGTATACATATTTTCACACTTCCAATCTCTAATCATCATTTTCCACATCAATATACTTTAAAGTCTTTTAAATTTTACTATTACTTTACATATCAATCAATACTTTTAAGTAAAGTCTGCATCATTTATGATAAGGCTCACCGTAATTATTATAAAGAAGGTTAAAATGAAGATAGCTTTATTCAGCTATTTCTCGTAGTTTTAGTTAAAAGGTTATTCCTAAAAACATTAAACTTTTTCATTTCTACGTGAGCATAAACTTTATCCATCTAACTAAGACTATCTTATCTATTTATTTTTTAGAATCATCTTTATGGATATAACAATATTTGTAGCCGATACTATGCCACGCCCTGAGTTCCATATTGCCATATATTATCACCTAAAATTTTGATTTATCATAATTGTATGGAATACTTGTACCAACTACAACATCTTCAATTTTTTCGATAATCAACCAATCATCCATATTTCCTTGGTGGTCAAAGTCTAAAGCAGGAATTTCCTGAACATTTTCAAATTCAACTAAACATAAACATTTTTTATGCCAACGACTTTTTTGTTTCTCAGATAAATTTAACTTAGATTGATTTTCTCCTAAAATTTTTAAAATTTCCTCATCTGATAATTTAATATAATTTTCTACATTCTTTACAATACCTTTAGCAGTAATCTTAGCAGTTCCTTTTTCCATAAAATAAAGGGTTTCTCCTGCAAATACTCTGCTGTGTGGTATTTTTCTACCTGCTGCACCTCGGACAATCATAGTTTTTGTTCCTGCCAAAATCTTATCGAGAATCCTTTCGCCTTTTTTTCCAATATTATCACAATAAACTAAATGTACCATTCTCTATTCCTCCTCAATAATCGGTATCCATATTTGACTTAAATAGTCTTTATCATAAGAATTACCTGCACTATACCATTCCAACTCTGGACATAGGGCGTGCCTAAATGGATATTTTATCAGCCATTCTTCATTAAGGTATTTCCATCCATTTTGAATTGCCTGTGGAACAGCACCTTTACAATCAAAAGTAGCCCATGTAGCTTCTGGAATAATGATTTCCTGAAATTCCTCTGGTATCTTAAGGTTCGAATTTACCATGATTGCATATTCAATCTCCTTAGTTATTTCATCATAGTTTCCAAATAAACCAAATATTCCATTAGGTATACCTGTATCCATGAAAATTAGTTTAGAAAAAATACCATTTCTTTGACATTCATTCCAAAACTCAGGTATCTTTATATGATGTATTCCATCTTCACATGAAATCCTAATACTTTTTCCTATTAGCCTCAGTGATGATTTGTGTTCAATCCTCCACGAATATCTCTGCTTTTTTGAAACCTGCATTTTAGGAAAAACTTGTAATTCAACTGTTGTATTTCGTGCTTCTTTTGGAGAAATACCATGAAATTGTTGAAATGCTTTCGTAAATGATGTAGGGGAATCGTACCCATATTTATAACTTAAATCAATAACTTTAATATCAGTGCTTTTAAGATCATATCCAGCTAAAGTCAATTTCCTGAATCGAATATATTCAGCCAAACTTATTCCATTCATATATGAAAATACTTTTTGGAAAAAATTATAGGAACAACCTGCAATTTCAATGATTTTTTCAGCGTCAATAGGTTCCTCTTTTCTTTGTAAATGATTTTCCACATAATCAATAATTTTTTGTAGTTTTTCATTCCATTCCATATTACTGGTCCTTTCCTTAGAGATATTCATATCTTATCATTTATCAAGTATGGTTTCATCTCATTTTATGTACTGGCTGGATAGCAACTTTATTTTTTTAAATGACATGCCCTCATAAGGATATTGGGTATTTTAAAGAAGAATAACAAGCATAGGCAGTATATATACATAAGCTGCAACCATTGGTGGTAATGAAATTTCATAATCTGCCAGCATTAAGGATTTACTATCAAAATTATTTTGATAATCTCATTTCCAATCGTCTGTACTCCAAGCTCTTAACCTCACTAAATCATTTTACCAATAATAATTATTATATACTATATCTCTCATAATAGATATTCCTCCTTTGGCTATATTCAAGACACAGAATTTTATCTATACTTTAATTGTACATATCCCCTATTAATAATATCCTTTTACATTTATTTGATATGCCATATGAAAATTTAGCTAGTAAGCTACCTTATTCATAATATCTAATTTTAAACAACAAAAAAGCCATAAGAAGAAATAATCTACTTATAGCCTAATATCAAGCATAAAGTATTATATTAAAATCATGCAAAGATAAATATATAGCTTTAAAATCAAAACAATACATTATACTATACAACGATTTTAATTCATTATAATAATTATTTATAGTTAAGTAGGTAACCTTCTAAATTGTTAATTTCATTAAAAGCATAACAAATAAGCCTAAATAATGCAAAATCCATGCTTTCCAAGAAATACATATTAATATTTCATAATTATGATAACTTAAAATCATTTCTTCTTATACTATAAATTCTCTATATTCAATTTAAGGCTATAGCTTTTGACAACTTGAATATTAATCCTCTTTGCTTATTATTATTTTGTTCTATAAACTTTGCATCAAAATATGATGCTCCTTTAAATTTAATAACTTAATACTAAGATGACTATTCAGCCAAATCAATAATATAATAAGTATTTATCCCCTCTAATTAAGAGATTTTGCTTTAATTTTTTTAATTAGCAAGATAGGATAAGAAAATAATTCTCTTAAATGGTATTATTAATTTAAGGCATATCATCTAAAAAGAAGATATTTCTACTATATGCTTAAATTAAAATAAAGCATTTCTTTATAACAATCATAAGGAGGCAAAATAATATGTTTAGTTTTTATAGTAAGCTTTCTACAGAGGTATACAACATAGATAAACCTATTGGACATTCATTTGGAGATGTGGAATTTTATATGGAAAGACTTAAGGGTATCAAAGGAAGGATTCTTGAACCAGCAGTAGGAACAGGCCGTATCTTGATTCCCCTGCTGGAGAAAGGATTTATTGTAGACGGTATCGATTCTTCTCCTGAGATGTTGGATTTATGTAAGCTCCATTGTAAAGAAAGAAATCTTAGAGCTGATCTCTATGAGGAAAACATGCAATCTTTTTCTCTACCTCACAAATATGAAGCAATTATTATTCCTACAGGTTCTTTTCTATTGCTTGAAAATTCAATAGATGCCATTAATGGATTAAAATGCTTCTATGAACATCTTTCCGTAGGTGGGCGTCTTATTGTTGATATATTTATGCAATCAGATTTTAATATTGGACATAC
Source organism: Tissierella sp. P1 (assembly GCF_002266425.1). Lineage (GTDB taxonomy): Bacteria > Bacillota > Clostridia > Tissierellales > Tissierellaceae > Tissierella > Tissierella carlieri. Next base: position 18,758 of record NZ_NPMN01000023.1, on the reverse strand, counting down.
TTCAACGAGAACCTGGGAGACTCCTAATGGGGATTTAATCACCTTAAATGAGTCACTTGTAGAAGTTAATTTTATTAACCAATATACAGTTTCTCATTTTCGATATGAAAAATGGCATAAGAGTCAATTAATACAAACTGAATTAGAGCGTTTTCCATTAAAATGGTATGGAGTAGAAGAATTTAGACTGATTTTAGAGAAGGTTGGATTTAGTGATATTACTATTTCTTCTGATTATAAATTTGGTATCTATCCTACAGATAATAACCAGGTCATTACTTTTGAAGCCTATCGTAAATAAAGCGATATATGAAAAATGGATAATATATAACTTTTACAGTTAAATATTATCCATTTCTATGTTTTTAGAAATATATTAGTAAAAATCTCTTGATTCTAGTTTAGTTACAAATCCCGCCTCTGATTAAGTCTAATTTCTTATTAATTCTTCTTCTTAAAACATCAAATAAAAATCTTTTTAATTTGCTGCTTGTATTATTATATTTAAGAAAAAAATCATCTGGACTATTAAAAATTCCTAAATCATCTGTAATAGAAAAACTTTGAATATATGTGCTTTTCCCCTGCCAGCAGATATTTATTTTTTCTTTATCCTCTACAGAAATCCCATAACCTATATATCCATTATTAAAATTATAAAGCTTATCTTTTACTTGATTAAGATATTCTTCATCGATGATTACACCTTCTAAAGCTATCCATTCATTATTGAAATATACTTCAGACCAAGCATGAACTATTTTATTAGGGGCAAATAAATAGGTAATTCCTGTCAATGCTCCTTTCTGCATTTTTTTATCAATATAAAAGCCATGAATTCTGCACGGAATATTTAAAGCCCTTAATAAAGCCATTAGAAGTATACTTTTTGTATTACATTGTCCATATCCATCCCTTAGAACTTCCGAAGCAGGTATATCATCACTTCTATTATAACCAAACTTAATTTCATTTCGTACGAAGCTATAAACCGCTGCTATCTTTTCTTTTTCTTCTAGTTGCTTCCATCCTTTCTCTACAATTAAGTTTTGAATAGATGGTGTATTAAAATCTAGTAATTTTGTTTGTTTTAAATATATATCCATATAATCACCTTTTTTCTTTTATTATAAGGTGTTTTTCATAACTATACTTGCATATATCTGCTATTTTTTATTATTATTCTTGGACTCATTCCTAATTTATCACGAACACTATTAGTAAAATGAGAAGAACTACTAAATCCAGCTTCTATTGCTGCATCAGTGATACTCATTCCATTAAGTATTAGGTAAAAAGCCCTTTCTACTTTTTTATGGAGAATATAACTAGTTAAGGATATACCTATTTCCTCTTTAAACAAATGAGATAATCTACTTTCTGATAAAAAAATTACATTGCTTAATTCTTTAACTGATAATCTATCTAATGGATAAGTTTCTATATATTTTAAAATTTCCTGTATGCGACTATCTATTGTATGATCCAAATAAAAATTTGATAATCCCAGAATTTCTCTAAACTTTTTTATAAACTCATTATATTCAATCAAACCAGATTTCTCTGAGGTTGATTGAATATCAAGTTTAACAATATCATTTATTTCTTCCTCACCTACTAAATATACTTCTTTTTCATGTAAAAATTTTCTTTTTATTGACTCTCCAAATATAGATTCTGGATTAATTAATAGGTACAATTGCCACTCATTATATCCGTGTAACTTATGACTAATATTAGAATCTAAAATAATTCCTTTTGTATAAAAAGAATCTTCTTCTGTAGTAATGTAGAAATCTTGTTCAAGTCCAATAGTTATCTGGATATAATTATGGCTATGATAAGAAGTATCTACCTTATCTGTAACAAAAGCAATGTGGTCGTCAGAGTGAAATAGAATTAATTGATTATTTAATATTTTGATTGAACTTAATTTATTAATCACCATTAAATATACTCCTCTCAAAAAACATATTATAACTAAATAAATCTTACTCTATATTTGGGTTGTTTATAATTCCGATAAATAAAGGTGAAACTTCTACATCTGTTATTGCAAATATAAAGGGTCTATTTAATATCATTTCAGCTCTTCCATTTGGCTGGGCTGCTCCATCATAGTCTATTTTTGTATAGGCTGTTGCCTCTACACCCTTTTCATCAATAGATATAGTTGAACTTTGATTGATATCTGAAATAAATAACGGTTTGGTATCAGAAAGAGAAGTAAAATCAGAAATCTCTTGAAAAATCTCTTTTATTCCCAATTCTTCACAAATATCTTTTAATTTAAGCTTCGATAAAAACTTAAAATTTAGGAATTTTAAATATAACCTCTCCCATCTTCCTCTTATCTGTTGATAATGAGTTAATAGCTTCATCTAATAACTGCGGGTCTGATATGATATCAAATGGAGATAATCCCTCATCAGGTAAAATAAATATCATTCTGCCGTTGTTTTTTAAATTAAGATGAGAAACAGTATAACCATCAACTCCTACAAAACTATGACTTCCGTATTTCATATTCATAAAGTCAGATTTAACTATATTTCCATCTTCAAGGTAAAATTCATCTTCTTTTGTATCATTAATATTAAATCGATCTACCCACTCATCATAAAAATATATGGTGCTTACTAATGTCATAACATCATCTTGATTTAAAGAAAAGTCATCATAACGATTTTTAAGTTTTCCACCTATTTGATTTGATACCCATTTACTAATCTTTTTAGAACTTTCATTATCATTAAAATCAAGACTAAAAGAGCTAGCATAGTAATCTTTTGCCAATAAATCTAGTGTATTAATGTTAAACCTCACATCCTTATTTAACCATATAGAATTGCCAAGACTTAATTTCCCTATTTCATTATGATAATAAAGTTTTCTAAATAATTTACCAGTTTCACTTCTTACCATATCAATACTATCCATGTTCAACACTCGTAAAATCTCTTCTTGAGTCTCTCCATTGGCTGTTTCAGCAGCCATAGATAAAGCCATATATAAGCTTATTGGAGAGTATAGGCTATTTATATCCTTATCTGTCCTACTCAGTACTAATGAGGATGATTTAATTGAAAACTTACCAAGTTCTTTTAGAAAGTTCTCGTCTATATCTTCTCTCCTTTTTACTTGTTCATCAAAATCTTCAAATCCAATTTTTTTTGGATATATTGGTTTTGCTATGGTATTAATATTTATTCTATTATCTCTCAAGAGAAATTTAGATAGAATTATCCCTATAACTACGATTATTGCAGCAATTTTAAAAATCTTTTTAGATCCTTTTATATTTAGTGTCTTATTTACAGTTGATTCTTTTAGGGGTTTATCACTTTCCATATAATTATTGGCTTCTTTATGTAATTTTCTAAACATAATCTACATCCCCTTTATTCATTATATTTTTATCACTGAATAACCTTCTTTATAGTCAGTTTAATTTTCACATGACAGATTGTCAAGTACAATAAGAAAAGCTTCTATCCTAGATAAAATCTAACTAAAAATCAGATACTATCATTTATCTTAATTATTCACTATCTTAGCAAAGTAGGAAAAGGATTTTATCGGTAAATATGTTAACATATAATTATCGTACGAAAATTAACTTTTTAAAGGAGGGATCCTCTTGGACTATGTAGATTTAATCCAAAATACCATAGATTATATTGACAACAACATTAATGAAAAAATAACAGTTAATAAGCTGGCAGAAATTGCGGGCTTTTCTACCTATCATTATTATAGGGTATTCCATAGTTTTGTTGGGATTCCCGTTATGGAATATGTAACAAGGCGAAAGCTTCAATATGCTCTTTCTGAACTTAGTAATAATAAAAAGGTATTTGATATCGCCTTGGATTTAGGATTTGAAACCCATGCAGGATTTACAAAGGCCTTTAAGAAATGTTTTGGATATACACCAAGCTTTTATAGAATACATGCACCAATAGGTTTTCCCCAAAAAGTAGATTTAAAGAAAATTAAAGTAAATAAAATTGGAGGTATCATAATGCAACCTAAAATAATAAATAGAGATTCTTTTAAAATAGTAGGATATGAGTTTAAAACAACCCTGAGAAATAATGCTCATTCCAGAGATATTCCTGCCTTTTGGGATCAATGTAATATAGAAGGTAAGGAAGCACATTTATATAGAACACAAAACCCCCCTAGACACGGAGAATACGGAATTTGTGTAAATACCAATATGGAAACCGATGAATTTTCTTATGTACTAGGCATAGAAGTCACTAACTTTAATCATGTAACTAATGAAATGTGTACACTTGAAGTACCAGCCGCAACCTATGCTGTTTTCACAACTCCTGCTGTAGATTCAAATGATGATAGCTTTGTAAATTCAATCAAAGGCACCTGGAAATATATACTTGAAGAATGGTTCCCAAATTCTGGCTATGAAATTGATGACTCAAAGCTAGATTTTGAATTCTATGATGAGCGTTGTCATTCTTGGGAATATGAAAAAATATGTATGGATATTTATATTCCAATAAAAAGGAGATAAAAAGAAGAAGAATCCCATAATAAGAGAGATATCCCTATTAAAAGTGATATCTCTCTTATTATACATTACATATATAATCATACTATTTATTAGAGAAATATAGTTTTAATATAAATAACTATTGCGTGATGACTTCTTCTAGCAATGGCGTACACTCTCCAGAATAGTATATACATAAAATATGAAGTGCTCTGGTACAAGCGGTATAGAGAAGCAGCCTTTCCTCCTCACAGTAGTAATTCCCATTTCCTACATTATAAATAAGCACAACATCAAATTCTAATCCCTTAGCAAGATATGCCGGTATTACCAAAGTATCACTAACATATCCATCATCGTCTTTCCTTATGGCTTTAATATGAATCTTCTCTTTTAAAAAATTATATACCTCAGATGTTTCCTTTATAGTTCTTGTTATTATTCCAATGGATTTATAACCTTTATCCTTATATGTCCTTATATCCTCAAGAATCCTTTCTTTTATGGCCTCTTCATCTGGGAATCCAAGAAATAAAGGTCTCTCTCCACTTCTTTGTATGCCTTCGTCTATAATTTCATTATTTAGCAGCTTTCTGGAAAATTCAGTGATTTCCTTTGTGGACCTATAGCTTTTGGTTAAATTCATTATACAAGTATTACTCTGAGAAAATATATGAGAGATATTATTATAATTTCCTACATTCATAAACGGATTAATGGATTGATTTAAATCACCCAATATAGTCATATTTGCAGACTCAAAAAGCTGATAAAAGATTTCATACTGAAGTGGTGTATAGTCCTGAGCCTCATCAATAATAACATATTTAATTTCTGAGGTTTTAGGAATGTCTCCTAATGCAATTTTCAGATATAAAAGTATAATCTGATCTTCGTAGTATAATCTATTAGCATTCAAGTTTTCTAATGTATATCTTCTGATTTTCTCAATCTTATCCTCAGCATATTCAATATTTAAACTTCTATAAAAAAATTCTAGATTTTCAAATAAATCTCTATAGATATTTTCTAAATTTAACTCAGTTATTCTATTGATTTCATTATATATATCCGCCATTTCCTCATTTACTAAAGTTATACTATCTCTTAAAAGCTCCACATGATTTATATAATTTCCAGTACCTTTTAATTCCTCCATGATTTCTTCCGATCTATGTTTTTTATATGGTTCCATAAGAAAAAATATTCTATTTTTTATCTTTTTAAGCCTCCTTTTTAGAGGAAGCTTTATATCCTCTTGGAAAAAAAGCTCTTCTAAGGCATCAGCAGAGGCTATCAATTGATCCCTGAAAAATATATCTCTAAAATCTCTATTTTTCCTTTCCGCATATAATACATAATATTTTAATATATTCATAAATTCTACAGTAGATTTATACCGTATATTATCAATTCTATTTTGATAATTTGGCGTCTCCTTTACATCCAAAATATATTCCATCATTTCACAATAATCTTCCTTTGAAAATTCATTACCTAGAGCTTTATGCATATATTCCTTAAATGTTGTCTGATACATATTATCTTCTCCAAGCTCTGGCAATACATTAGAAATATAATCATTAAAGATTTCATTAGGTGAGAAAATCACTATGTTTTGAGGGGTTATCTTCTCTCTATATCTATATAATAAATATGCAATTCTATGAAGAGCGATGGAGGTTTTTCCACTCCCCGCAGGACCTTGAACAATGAGAATTTTATATTCTTCATCACGGATTACTCTATTCTGTTCTCTTTGAATTGTTGTCACTATGGTCTTCATCTTACTATCAGTACTCTTACTCAATATATTCTGAAGTATCTCATCGTCTATTTTGAGATTACTGTCAAACATGTATTCAATTTTTCCATTATTGATTTTATATTGTCTTTTCAGAGTAAGCTCCCCTTCTATAATTCCTTCAGGGCATGTATAACCAGCTTCTCCGATTTCACAATCATAAAACATACTAGAAATAGGAGCTCTCCAATCATATATAAGGAAGTCAATATTATCATTGATAAGATTTGAAATTCCAATATAACACTTCTCTGCTTTGCTGTCTTCCTTTTCAATAAAATCAATTCTTCCAAAATAGGGTGAAGAAAGCATTCTTTCGTATTTCTCTTGAAGCCTTCTGGTTGATTCATGGCTTATCTTTTGTGTTTTCATAAAACTGATAAATTGCATAAAATCTGCAATTTGATCTAATCCATTTGCTATAGAAACTGAGCCTATTTCATCCCATAGCTCCTTTTGCGTCCTAATTGCATCCTCTTTAATTTTTTCTTTAAAATCTCTATTTTTATCATACTGTTTATGAATCTCAACAAGCACATCCTTCAACCATTCCTCTTCAATCTTCCATTCAAAATCATCTCTATTCACAGTATAACCTCCTTATAATAGATAATTTAATAAATTTTTTAAAAAACTATTGACATTGCTTTTAAAAAGATATATAATATAATTGGGTATAAGTAAATATTTATTAAAAGTGCCAATATAGATTTATATTATCACTTTTGTTTTGTTATGTCAATAAAAAAGACATTTGTCGCTAAGCAAATGTCTTTTTCTTATGTACTATCCATTTCTATAAAGGATAAAAATATTCTTTATTCTAATAATTTGTAAGAACATAATCCATTCGTTTACACCCAATAGCAAAAGCAACTGAACTACATTTTGCTCTCAATAGATAAAAAATATTCTTATCTTTAATATCACTCAATGTTTCAAAATTTGCTTGTCCTTTACTTATAATAAGATCTGCCTTACTAAATTCCCTCTTAAATGTACTTGAACAATCTTTTAAAATCGTTCCTTGGGCAGAATGACCATTATCAATAACTTTTACTAAATCTACAACTCCTGTGCTTATTGCATCATCCATAGTCGCATCATTAACTATTGGACCTCCTTTCACCACATAAGTAACTTTGCTTGTTGGAAGTCTCTCTAATAGAAATTTATCAAATATGATTTCACCTGAGTTATCAGCAATGTACATAATATTATCTGCCTTTTTTACGGCTTCCCGAAGAGCTGCTGTTCCCGTACCAAATATACTATGTTTAATACTATCCTCAACAGATTTAACAATATCTGAAGGCTCTAGCTTTAATCCAGCTGAAAAATCTATAATATTTCCTGCAATAGCCAACCTACAGGCCATATCGAAGGGATTTTCTGCCTTATCTAACCATTTTTCTCCAATAATCCTATCATAAATCTCTTTAGCAATTTCATTGTATTGTTCCTTCAATCTTTTATATGGATCATTAATCCCAGTAATATTCTTAGCATGTTGATGCATCCTAAAAGCTATTTCAGGTGCTGTTTCATTGAAATCCATTTCTCCTAATTCTTTTAAAGATCTTTTTATTATTTCTTCTTGCATTGCAATATTGCTCGTTGATTCCTCAGCTATTTCTACTGCTTGTCTAGCAAGACAGCTAATACATTCACGTGATATTTTCATATATTTGTCTCCTAACAATGATATTTGGTGAACTTTCTTCTCATATTCCCTTCTCTAAAATTTCTATAGATGTTATATAATAATATCCTTTAGGAGGATTATCTAAAGCATCTTTATCAGAAATAAATATATAGTCTTCTCCTAAATACTTAGCTGCTATACATAAATGGCAAATTCCTATACCCATATCTATTTGATTCAGCCTATTATATATAATTCCTTTGATTAAATTTGATTTAACACAATATGCATGAATCTTATTTTCATCTACTTTAAAATACCAAGGTTGGCTATTTACTGCAGATGGTGCTAGACGAACTGCCTCTAGCAATTCATCTTTTTCTCCATTATTTCTTATTTCTGCAATTGCTTTTCGCTTAAACTCTGATAGATTATCTCTATGTATATTCTCTGCTGGTTTCCCAAATGCTAAAGCAATAATATAATTTAATTTAGATTCATTTGCTATTTCCTTCTTAGGTTGTGTCAACCCTGCCCAACAGCTCCCTATTCCATTAGCTGATAAAAACAAGTCTACTTGTTGAAGCATAAATCCTGCATTTGTTATATGCTTTTCTTTCTCTTCAGAATATACTAGGAGATAGTAAGGTGCTTTAATGGGAAATAAATTTCTAACTACTTCTCCTGTTACAATTTTCATTTGAACTTCTATATTTTCATACATAGGCTTTAGATTACTAATATAATCTAAAAGTTCTTGAATAATATTATTATCAAGTGATGATAAGTCATATTTTCTAATAGATTTCCTTTTGAAGATTATATCGTAAAAATTGTTATAGTCCACTCCTATCTCTCCTCCTTTATACATTTTAAAGTTTAAGATTCTCGTTTCGCACCCATCCAATTACTCCATCATTTTTTACTAGAGTTATTTCATTAGCCTTTTCTATGATTGAAACTATACTGCCTTTTTCTGCATCGATAAAGTAATCTGTACAATCATAGCACCTTATACCATCTTTAGCTTTAAAAATTTTATCATTCTTAATTAAAAGATTATGACCTGAAGATACATGCTTGCAAAGGCTAAATTCTTCTCCTTCTTTAAGTATATCAATTAGATTATCAATCCAAGTAATTTGAATAGTATTCTTATTTGAATATTGAGTTTTTATTATCTCTCCTTTTAATAAATCATCCACCGAATCAAAAGTAATATTATCACCATCTATAATTAGTGCATTTAACTGCCCCTCTGTCTTTATGGCATTTCCGCATCTATACTTATAATCTTTTGCTCTTCATTTATAATGGGATTACAGCAACCTTTTTCTATTCCATAGTTTGCTGTTGGCCAATGCCCTACCACAACATATTTTGAAAAAAATAAATTTTCATTCATAAAGGCATCTCGTTTTATGACCTTATTTATCTCATTCTTTTCTAAATCTTCAGTTGTAATGCCAGCGTGAGCAAATATATAATCTTCTGTTTCAATTATATGTGGTAATTTCTCTAAGTAATCTAACTCCATAACGAAATTCAATCTTAATTGTTCATTGATAAAAGCCATGTCTGATTTTTCATTAACTTCAATAGAAAGAGCATTACACATCTCATTTAATAGGCTGTTCTTTCTAAACAACATATATTTTAGGAGACTGTCATTATCAACTTCATACTTTATATCTTCCCACAAAACATCACAGTTTCCTGTGACTACATAAACCTCTTGTTCATTAGATAGCTGAATAATATATCTTAAAGTTTCTAAACTATTTTCACCTTTTTCAATTAAATCTCCAACCAAAATCAAAACATCATCTTTTGTATAATTAACTTTCTCTAATAGCTTTTTAAAGAGCTTTAGATTCCCATGTATATCACTTATGACGATAATTCTCCTATTTTTATAAAGAGTAATTTTTTCGACTTTAGCTTTCATTTAGCCATCTCCTAACATTCAAGTATTTTTATCTATATTACTTTAACTTACTATATTAATAGAATTAATGCTAAAAAACCTATTTAATAATGATTATACCTTATCTAAAGTAACTTAGAGTAATAATTTCTATTGAACAGCAAAATTCTCTATGCTATATTCAAGATATAGGAGGAATAAGATGGATGAAATTAAGCTAAGTGTACAGGAATTGCATAAAAAACAAGCAATCAATAATTTTAATGCTACATGGGATTTAATTGATAAAACTCATAGGACTAGAGAAGATAATATAAAAATGATACGCATAGCTCATGCTTCGAAATTTCATTGGGGTGAGATTGGAACTCCTATTGAATTTGCAAAATCGGTTTTAATTATTTTCGCAAAATCTTATCCATTGCTTTTCCCTTTGCTAATTCATCAATCAGTTTATCTAAATAGCGAATTTCCTGCATAGTTGGTTCTTGGATATCTTCCACTCGGATACCGCAGACCACACCTTTGATTAAATCCCGGGAAGGATTCAGTTGGGGTGCTTCCGCAAAGAATGTCTCAAGGTCTATCTGTTTTTCCAGTTGCATTTCTAACTCTTTCTGGCTATATCCTGTCAACCAACGAATGATTTCATCAACTTCTGTTTTCGTACGTCCTTTTTTCTCTGCCTTAGTAACATAAAGGGGATAGACCCTCGCTACACTCATTGTATATATATTATGTTTGGTCATGATACATCCTCCCTTGCACGATTTTCTTTATTATATCATGAAGAATAATCAAGTTAAAGAAAAGCTGCCTTTGTTTTTTACCCATAAATCAACCTATTCTGTTTTAATGGTTTCTGTAAGAGAAATCATATCAGTTTGACTCGCAAAACTTATTTAAGAAATATTTCTAAGATATGAGAAATTTTAGTACTTGCTGATTAAAATCCTTAGCCTCTTCATATGCCCCATGTCCAAGACCTTTATACAAAATCAGTCTGCTTTTATCTATTCTCTCAGCCATTTCCTTGCTTGCACTTTCTCCTACAATTTTATCGCTATCACCGCCTATTACTAAAGTAGAACATTTGATTTTATCTAATTCATCATAAGCATTATGATGAAGACACGCATTCGCCTGAACAATGAATCTGTTAAAATTTTTTGGTTTCCCAAATTTTGTGACAATGGGATAAAACACTCTATATTTTTTAAGTTTATCCTCTGTAAAGGTTTTTTCCATAGTATCTATAATTAGATTTCTATAATCACTATTCTCAGCCAATGTTATCCAATTTTTTATAGCTTTCTGCATAATATCATTCTGCTTCGAAACAGATACCCCTATAACGAGTTTATCTACCATTTCAGGGTAATCAATAGCAAAGTATTGAGATATCATCCCTCCTTGTGAAATACCCATTATATAAGCATTTTTTATGCCTAAGTTCTTCATGGCAATCTTTTGATCTTCTGCCATATCTCTAGTTGAATATCCTTCTTCAATATGATTCTTTCTACTAAAAACATATACTTTATATTCCTTAGCAAATAGTTTATACATCATTGCAAGCAATATTTTTGTTCCTTTGACAGTTTTTAATCCATCTCCTAATCCTGGTATAATAATAAAAGATTTTTGTCCCCTACCAAATGCGATATAATCCATATCCGTTCTACCGACCTTTACCTTCCCCTCTTCTGCTCCATAAAACATTATAATATCCCCCTCATTTAATAATATAATCCCTTTTTTAGGATTTCAACATACTTCCTAAGTTCTTCCATATAACAGTCCTTAATATCATTAATATTAGTATATTGGTCTGCCTCTTTAATAAATTTTTCATTAAGCCCCTTTAGAACCCACTTTATAATATTTAAAACCCTTTCCCTTTCCCACTTTGATTCTGGTATTTCAGCACATTTGATGAGGCTTACATCACTATAAATTCATTGTCTCGATGATTTCTTCTTCAATTCTTTCGATCCAATCACGTGGAATATTTTCCTTGTTTATCAATGCCAACATTACTGCTATATCTGCTATTTTTGATAGTTTATACCAATCATCAGGTAATGTCCTTTGGCTCATAGCGTTATAGCCCTTAGCAAAATTACCTTTCATTTTATCATCTATATATTGAGAATAATTCTCTCTGCTTCTAAAAAGTTTCCCAATATCATAATAACATGGTACAGAAAAACAATATTCAAAATCAATAAACCATGGTGATTCATATACATCTATAAGAATATTGGAGGGGATAAAATCCCCATGACAGAATACATTTTTTTCAGATATTCGTTCTATTAAGTGGCGATTAGTGTCTATGAAATGTCCTAAATCTCGCTTTACCTTTTCATTCAAATGTTTTCCTGGCATTCCATCAAGAAAAAATTCATATTGATTTTTAAATTGTGTTATTTGATTCTTAATACATAAATCAACATTTAATAATGCCGTATAAGTGTATTCCTTTCCATGTAGTAACGCAAGCATGCTTCCGATTTCATAGGCAACATTGCTTGAGAAACCTTTGTTTTTGGACACATATTCTCTTAATGTAAATCCGTCAATGTATTGAAAAATCGCATAAGTATTATCAATTATGCCCTTACTGTTATCAAAATGTAGTACCTCGGGAACTTTAATAATATTGTGAGCGTACTTATAAGCGGCTATTTCAATATCGCTATGGTCATTGTCTTTAGGATAAACTTTAAGTAAATACTTTTTGTTTCTAGATTCAATTATATAATTGCTTGTACTCATTCCAGCTATAATTGGGACTATATTTTGAATTAGAAGTCGGTTATTATATTTAGAAAAAATAGAATGAATATTTTCTGTGTCTACAGATTCAAAATCAAATAATCTATAGTTATTTTGTGACATGTAATCACCTCACCTAATATAAATAATCATTACTTCAACATTGTTTACTAGTTCGTCATAACCAGTCTACTGATATACGGCAATTATATCATAATTTAGAAAACTACACCTAATAATTAAATGTAGTTTTCAACTATATCCTTTTGGAACAGTAATTTCTAGTAGCTTGCAGAAGTTCCTCAATGAATTCTTTACCATCCCTTATGATACACTTACCAAATAATTGCTTTCCAGTTCCTTTCATATCTATATTCTACGTCTAGCTTGAACATCTATTTCAGTCGTATAGCTTTCATTCTTTCAACCTCTATTATATTTATTAAAATTTCTTTTCTACTCTTATTAGTCTCTCATGACTCATTTATGCATAGATATGATTCCATGCCTCCAAACTCAATTTTTTATGATACACACCTTATTTTTTTTCATAAAAATAAGGCGTCCTGGTTAAAAGACACCTTAATAAACCTTGCCTAATATAGCAAGATAATTATTTATAATGTTTAAAGATATTTATTACCACCAACCACCATCGCCAACAAAATAAATGCTTAAAGCATTATATGGTGTCGTAACTTCTCATCAACATCTATTATTATATCATCATTTCATGCACTAATGTTTAACCATCCGATAATTGTAATATTGACGTACTTGCGCAAAAAATTTTAAACTTAAAGATAATTTAATATAACTTTTATTTTATAAAAATTATATGTTAATTTTTTAATTAATTTATTCAAGACATTAGTTTTCTAGCTATAAATTTTAATACCTTTTTCTAATACATCTGCAAAACATTGAATAGATGGACCAAGAGTTTCTAACCATTGTTTAGTAGATTCATCATTTTTAAAATGCAAGGGTTCTTTTCTTATTTCTATAACTTTTTCTAAAACACTAGAATCTGAACATAAATTATTTTCTAAAGCCTACTCGCCAGCTGATGTTTTCCCAATAATTTTCCCAGTTTCTAATGTATATAAACATCTAGCTATATCTAACATCCAGCCTGCCGAATATAAGCTTTGGTCTGTTTTTACAGCATAAGTTCCTATTGATTGCAGATATAACTTCTTCCTTCTTTGGATAATCAACTAAGTCTCTAATATCTAATATGTTAATACTCTTTTCCATAAATATTCACCCTTATATTGCATTATCCTCAAAAGACTTATCATAAATTTAAATTTAGATTATAGATATTTTCCAATACCCATGATAGCATTAAGCCGTAAAATTTATAGGATGCGAGCCAACTTAACTTGATGCAATGTTTGTTTTACTCAACTACATAAATAAAATTAACTAATTCTTCTTTGCTATAATTGTGAACTCTCCTGGTACATTCTCATTTGTCCAAGATGGATGTTCATCAAATCTATTAAGAATAAATCCATTTTCAATAACTGCATTAATGATTTCACTAATGGTATATTTCCTATAACTACATAAAGGCATATGTCTGCGAATCTCATCGGGAAAAAATCTTGCATGAGCCATTTCACCTTCAAATACATCTGTTGAAAAATAACTCATTGTTGGTTGTTCTAACTCTAGAATATCCGATACCTTTTGAAATGGATGAAAATCACTGCAAATCATTCTTCCATTTAGCTTTAAAAGCTGATACATTATTTTCATAAATTGGTCAATATCATGAAAATAATGTAGAATGCCTCCTTCCATAAAAACCACATCAAAATATTCTTCATATTTGTTCATGTCAATTTCCAGTACATCACCAACTACAAAATCAACATCAACATTAACTTCATCCGCAACTTCAAGTGCATACCTTTTATTATCCTCTGAAATATCAAAGATTGTAACTTCTGAACCTAAAATTGCTAATGGAATTGCTTTTTTACCACATGCCCCGCAAATATTAGCAATTTTAACACCTTCATACGTATCAAAATAGCGCACATATCTTTTTAACATTCTCATCGGATTTTCTAAATCTTTCTTAGCTCTATCAGATGGTTTTCCCGAAGTATTTACCCAAAAATCATATGCACTATATTCCCAAGCCTTTTTATTTTGTTCACTATAACCTATCATATAACCTCCTTAATAGATTGGAATTTACCAACGCTCCATATTTTTACAATGTTTTTCTAAATATACTTTCTCTAATTCTTCAGGTGAAATAGAATAACAAAGCATTATGTCATTAAAGTACATTAGAACATCGCACAATTCCTCTACAAAATGCTTCCTTGTCTCTTCATTATCCACAATCTGATTATCACCTTTTTTCTTGATTATATCTGCAACTTCACCTGCCTCAATCATCATCCATAATAATTGATTACGACCTTTATCTGGTGACAATATACCCCATTTATCCTTATACTTTTCCTGTAATTGCTTTTGAATTTTTTGCATCTCATTTAGCCCAAAAACATCCATATCAAATTCCTCCATGAAATTACTATTTATTAGGTGCTGAACAAGTAACTTTTGTGTCGCAATTTTCTACTAAGGATATTCGTTTGTTTAATCCTTTAATATCCATTTTCTGAATTACATTCAATATAACATTTAATTTTATTTAAATCAACATTTTGATTCGTGGAAAAATGCTACCCCTTAATCATTAATAATCAATCCCTGCTAAAAGAATATTATCATCTAATGATTCATTCTCTTCTTGATATTCAAATAGCAAACATAATACTTGCTGATACCAAGTCTTATATATATCTAATTTTTCTTCTAATGTTGCAGCATCTTCTAAATCTACTTCATTATTACTTTGAAGTATTATAAAATCCATGGTATCATAATCTTTATTCCTTAATACCATTTCAATTCTTGATATTTCCCGCTGAATATACTTAGTTTGTACTTCTATTAACTCTTTCTCTACACTTAATTTCATGCTATATTCCTTCTTTCCCTTATTATTATTGTTTTCTATATTACAATTAAAGTATTTCTCTATATATTCATATCCCTACTATCCATTATTTTTGTCCATTAATGATTTATGTCTCTTATTCTACCTTATTTTAGATATATAAAAAGACAACCTACTATTAGATCGCCTTTAACTAAACTACTCTTCTTATCTTCTCTATTTCCCTATCCTTTAGATATAAAATAAATTCTATCCTTTTACTTAAATCTATTAGATTTGGTTTTAGGGTTACTTATGATACGGTTCACCGTAACGGATATAACTGCGGTTTTTTGTTAAGTGTTATTGATAACTTATACTAATAAATATCAATTATACTTTATTTTTAGATATTTCTCCATATTAGTGAGATGTTTTCAAGATTGTTCGGTTTATATGTTATCTCATGCAGTTTATTCAATATATTTATGGCTGTTCATTATACAATAAGTGCCTATCTTAATGTTTAACTTTGTATTTATGTATCCAAGGTATTTCTATTAATTTTTTTATATAGCAATAGCAAAAACAAAAGAAGAGGAACCCTCATCATTCAAGGGTTCCTCCTTCAAATTATTATCCAATATTTTTCTTACATTTTCGTCAAATAGAATTTCTATTGTATCTATATGTTTCCTATCCTTTATCGTTATCTTGTTTATCATTAGTTGAAGTAATAATTTCTTTTCTTCAGATTGTGCTTGGTCAAGTAGATTATTGAAATTCATCATAACATTCCTCACGTATTCATATGGTATTTCTTCTGAATCATTATATTCTAACTCTTTGGATATTCTATTTATCATATTCTGACTTAACTGTATGTCATCATCTATTGTTTCTAGTCTTTCTACTAATACTTTTTTGTCTATTATTCCATCCTCGTATAATTCAAATATTTTATTTCTCTTGTCGCTTAAACCCTTTAGATTTATCTTGAAATTAGATAATTGTTCCTTTAATGGTCTTACTTTATCTGTCCTTGTCCTATTAATATTTTCAACTATATCTTTTAATATCTTTTCATTATCTAATATTTCATTTATTCTAGAAAATACATACTCCTCGGCATAATCTGCTCTTATACTATTTGACTTACATACTGCTGATCCTTTATTTGTAAAGTTACCACAATAATAATATCTAATTATTCTCTTAGTGCCATCTTTCAATATATTGACTGACTTTGAACTTACCATTGAAGCCCCACATTTTGGGCATTTCAATATCCCTGTAAGTGGATATGCTCCATCAAAAATTTTAGGTGACCTTTTCCCTTTAATTTCATATAGCTTTTGAACCTTGTCCCATGTTTCTTTACTTATTATTGGTTCATGACCACCATCTACTAACACATAATCTTCATTTTTCCCTTCCCTCCTTTTTGTTCCCCAATCAACATATCTGTTAAATCTTATTCTCCCAATATATAAAGGATTTTTAAGTATTTCTTTAACTCCGCTAACACTAAAGAAGTTCCCTCTTTTCGTCTTATAACCTTTATGATTGATTTCATTAGTTATTGCTTTTAACCCCTTACCTTGAGAATATAACTCAAATATTTCTTTAATTATAATTGCTTCTTCTTGTACGACTTCTAATCTTGTTTCACTATTGCTTGAATCTTTTATAGATTTGTATCCTAATACTTTCCCTCCATTCCATTTACCTTGTTTAGCCCTTTGTTTCATTCCTAATTTTACATTGTCTACTATAGTATCTCTCTCAAATTCTCCTATACTCGCTAGCATATTCATTAATAATTTACCTGCTGGTGTCGATGTTTCAAAAGGCTCTGTTACTGAACGAAATGAAACATCATTCTTTTCAAACCTTTCAACCATCTTCAATAGGTCTAAATGATTTCTAGCCAATCTATTAGTCTTCCATACAGCTACCTCATCGAATATTCCTTTAGATGAATCTTCTAACATTTCTTGTAGTGCCAATCGATTTTTTATAGACTTTCCACTTATACCTCTATCAACATATTCCTTTACTACTTCCTTTCCTTGACTTTCACAAATTTTTCTAACAGTCTCTAATTGAGCATCTATTGAAAATCCTTCTTCTGCCTGTTCTGCAGTCGAAACACGAGCATATATAGCAACCCTTATCTTTTCCATTTCTCTGTCTCACCTCTTATAATTTGTATATCATAACTCATTTATATAATATATCTTTGAAGACTTCTTTAATTCACTATATAATTATCCATCTGTTTTTCTAATATATTCTCGTTACAAGTCTCCTTATTTTTATTATCTTCTTTTACAGCTTTATATATTATTGAACCTATTAAGTTCACTATCAATTCATAGTTATTATCTTTTCTCATATCTTCTCCTACCTTATAAGTATCTTATTATTAATGAAATTACTTTAGGTTATTAGTTTATATTCTTACTTCAAATTCATCGCTTACTATGCAATATCTTTTTCTAAAAGATATTCTTAATCTTTTTATTAATCTCTTGGTATTATCATTTATATCTAGCATATTATCTAATGCAAATATCAGCTTACAAAATCATTCATAAATAATAGGACATACAAAATAGTATCTAGAGCCAATATATAAACGGGAAAATTTTCTTGGGAACGGAGTATCGGGATTTGAGACGGGATTTTTGTTTGTTGGAATTTCAAGAAAAAATATATAAAATCCCGTTTTTCCGAAAAGAAAAATCTTGTGACATATGAATTTTGGTTTTGATGTTAACTATTAACTTTACTCTAAATACTATGCATATATCTAGTTAAATAATAATTACTTAGAATATAGAAGGGTTAGAAAGTATTTTTATTCACATCTATACCTGTTAATATTCCTTATATTCTTAAATACTCCTAAAAATATTTTCTAACCCTTTAATTAGGAATTTCAGATTAATATCTATTTTTTCTTTCACTATATTCTCTCTCAAACAAATCTCCAACGGGAGAACGGGGGTTTTGTCTGTATTCCTTGCTATGACTCTTTTTAAATATTTTAGATTTCTGTCCATCATTTTTTCGCTGATAAATTTCCCCGTTTAAAAATTTATCTATTAA